>NZ_JBBPAA010000005.1:0-41112 GCF_038008865.1 Aeribacillus sp. FSL K6-8394 | reverse complement strand
GCCTGTTTGTATAATAGACAGTAAAAAAGTTAATTAAACTCTATTTCAAGAATTTTAGCCCTCTCTAATACTTTTTTGGCCGGCACTTTTTCAACAACAATTTTTGCAATTGCAATTTGAATAAGCTGCTTTTTCTCGTGATCATCAAGTCTTATCCAATTTTCGAGTGCATCAGACATCAATTCTTTTAGTTCGTTATCCATTTCAAATTCTTCTATTTCAACATTGATGTCCTCTAATTTACGTTTAATCTCTTGTTCTTTGATTAATTCCTCATTCATTCTATCTTTAAATTGATTGTCGTCGATCATCTCATTAACCCAAGCATATTGCCACTTTTTGCGGCGCTCTTCTATTTTATTTAGCTCAGTTTGCAAATTTTTGATGATTTTTTCTTTGTCTATATGTTGATCGGAAGATTTTGTCTCAATCTTGATTTCTTTGAAAATCAGTTCTTTGACAGCTTTCAAAAACTGGTATTCAATGATTCTTTCGGAAATAAGTTGCATGTCACATTCATTGAACAGAACTTTTATACATCTATATGATTTATTCCTTTTATTTTTCCATTTGCGTGTATGTCCTTTCATTGGGGATCCACATCTAGCACATTTCAAAACTCCTGAAAAAATAAAATCGCTAGTCGCTTGTCTCCCGTGAAATCGTCTTCTCGAATTCCGGATCATTTGAGCTTTTTCGAACGTTTCCTTGTCGATGATAGCTGGAACTGCATTTTCCACTTGAAACGCTTGTTCTCGATTCACACGAACGCCCCACCGTAAGTTTCCAATGTAAATTGGATTAGTCAGTATGTATCGTATTCGGTTTTCTCTCCACCTCGCACCCTTTCTTGTCGGAACCTTTTTTTCGTTTAGATATATCGCTATTTTTCGATCGCTCAAACCGTCCAAATATTTTGTAAATATATCCCTTACGACATGAGCTTCACTTTCGTCAATTACAAGTTCTTTCGTTTCGCTATTATAGTAAAATCCATATGGAGCTTCAGAGCCATGCCATTCACCTTGACGTACTTTTTCAGCCATACCCATGCTAACCCTTTCGGCAATAGTTTCTCTCTCCCATTGCGCCATGGAAGCGACGAGAGTGATAAATAATCGCCCAGTTGCACTTGTCGTATCATAAACCTCTGTAGCGGATTTAAATTTACAATGATATTTATCGAAAATTCCTAGTAGTTCATATAAATCCATCACAGATCTTGTTATACGATCTAACCTATAAACTAAAACAACATCAATTTTATGTTGTTTGATGTCATCTAACATTCTTTTCAACTCAGGACGATCCAAGTCTTTTGCACTTTTCCCTTCATCAACATAATAGTCAACTATTTCCCATCCTTGAGAATAGGAGTATGCAGTCAATTTTTGTCTTTGTGATGATATAGAATACCCTTCGATAGCCTGTTCTTGCGTACTTACACGAATATATAGTGCTGCTTTCATTTTTTTCTCCTTTCAGAATGTATGTTCGTGTTAGTTTTTTAAAAAAGAGTCCTTTTCAAAGAGAAAAGGATTAATATCAAAAAAACTTAACAAAAACGAATTTGTTTGAATATTTTATTATGTGGTATGCTTATATTAATATTGGGAGGTGTTTACTATGTTCGAAATGAAAAAGAAAAACACTGATACGTTTAAGAGCGCAGCAAAAAAATTGATTGCACAAGAACTTCAAGCTCAAAAAAGGTTTGATGAAATTCACAACGATATAATTGATCATAAGAAACTCATGGATAAAAGAAGACAATCATTTAAATTTATTCGAAATAAATAGCAATAGGTGAAATAATTAAATTGCCTTCATTAATAACACCGAGTGGATGCAGAACAGCGTTTATTATATTCGGAAATTCAAAAAATGGGTCCTTGGTCAAATCAGGTATTTTAACACTTTTTATTTTGTTTGTAACCTTTCCTACTATTGTTACATGAATACTTGAGCTTGAGGCTCCATATTTAAACATTAATTCCTTAGCTGTTTCTCTTAAATATTCTTTTTTTAGAGGGGCAATTGCATCTCGCATTATCATAAATGATTCAGTTGGTAAGATATCATTTAAATAACTAATTGCTTTTTCAATAAAATCCAATTGACTTTTCATAATCTTTTTAGAATTTGAAAGTTCGCTTCTATAATGATTCAATGCTTCTCTTAAAATAGTTTTATGTTTACCATTATCTTGGTCAACATCGTTTTTCATTTTTTTCATTTCTTCTTCTTGCTCTATAAACATAAATTCTAGTAATTTATCAGATTGTAAGATATTTTTTAAATATTTAAAGTCAATAATTTTAAACTCCGAGACACATTTAACAAATTTTCCTTCTATATTTGGATCCTCTGTTGAATAAAACTCATTATTTTTAATAAAGGTTTCAAGAGCATTATCATGTAATTGTTTTGAAATAATTTCTTTGCCAGTTTCAGTTTGAGATATAACTGCTTTTTCAGAAGAAAATCTACCAGGCTGTAATGTCAATTTTAATTCGCCTTCAGGTGTTTTTAAGAGCACTGGTATCTCAAATTTTCCAGATTTTATTTTTGTTTCAAGAGACGTACCACTTTTGTATCCATATTCCTTTTCGTTTGTATCATTAATTTCTTCTCCGCGTTCATTACTAGTTTCAGTAGGTAAACCGTCGAATTGTTGAGCAATATACGAATGGATAACTCCTGTATCCAAATAAATAATTTCTTTCATGTAAATTCCTCCTATGAAATATATGTTCGGTTTATATTTTAAAAGAAAAGCCCAAAAGGGCATGATTAAATACCGAGTAATTGTTTTTTCTTAGCCTCGAATTCTTCTTCTGTAATAATACCTGAATCTTTTAATTCGGCTAATTTTTTGATTTGATCCGCAACATCGACAGGCGCTGATTGTGCAGTAGGTTGATGTAGTTCGTTTATTTTCTCTTCAATTGCTGCCTTTATTTTCTCAAAATCAGGTTGCTGTTTTTTGTTAAACATGACGGTATTCTCGTCCTTAGTTGCGTCGAAAAGACCACCTTTATTTTCCTTTCCTCCAGAGAAGGAAAATTGTATGTAACCATTTGTCAACATGTTTGCCGATTTAAATTGGATAGATGAAATCTGTTTAACAAGGATTTCTTTATCGCCTTTTAAGCCTTGTGTCATTTTCGCAAGCATTCCTTTTCTCTTAATAACAACCTTATTTCCTGTAAATTCTAATTGACCATTTACGCCTTTTGCTTCCATTGTAATATTCCTCCTATTATAATTAATTTTTTAATATTTTCTTTTTCAATCTTTCAATACGACCTTCAAATCCTCCTTTTGTTCCATCATGTAAACCATATGAAATTGCTATGTTACAAACATTAATGGCGTCTTCATATTTACCTAACTTTTCATATATAATGGCTAACCTTTGAAAAGAAGGAATTCTTGGAGGCCTCCATTCGTAATTGTTTAATTCTTTTTCCCTTTTCTTATATTCCTCGGAGCCTTTTTCATACATACTTAAAAGACATTTTAATCTAAAAATTTCGTCATTAATCCACTCTTTTTTAAATGATGGAAATAATGAAATGTCTTTTTTACAATATTGAATACATTTTTCTAATGAATTTTCCCATTCTTCTCTCTGACCGTAATATAATTCGATTAATCCAGAATATGTAAAATGCAATTCAATTGGATCGTTCTGTGCCATAGATTCACATTTTAATAAAATAGATTCCTTTTCAACTCTATCATTAATAGATTCTGCTTTATTTCTTAAATCACCAATTTTCTTTTTTAATTTAAATTCCTGTGAATTCTGTTTTTCCATTAAAGCTTCTATGGAAAATTCCGTATAATTATTTGATTTTTTATGAGAGTATCCTTTAGCTTTTTTTCTAAAATTAAAAAACAATAACCTCACCCCATTAAATAAATCTCTCCATCTCAAACGGAATCCCGTTTTCTCGCAAAATATCATATTTTGTTTCATAATCTTCTAAATTTTTATCATATAAAAGTAACCTAACAGCAAAAAAATTAGCTTGTGTCTCTATTTTATCTTTCGAAATTAATGTGTTTTTACTTAAAAACGGCGTGTTTTCGTTTGGATGTAAAATGGCGTGCCCTAATTCGTGGGCGCATACAAATTTTTTTAATTGGTCATTAATATCATTATTAATGCTAATCACCTGATGGCGAACATTTTTCATATAGAACCCCAATGTTTGACCAAGAGGAAAATATCTAATAATGATATTTCTGTTTTTCGCAATTTCAAAAGGATTATTTGTCCGGTGTTTTTTAATCTCTCTATCTAATGTCCGCATAATCCAATTCAAGAAACTCACTCCTAATCTTTACGATATTTTTTGGGAGTGAATTTTTTCTTAGCAAGTTGTTTGGTTAGTCTTAGGTTGCTTTCGATCGCTGCCTTAACCAATTCTTTTGTTTCCTCGTCCATTGGCTCACCGTCAAAGGCTAGAGCTGTATCTGAATCCATGCTTTCGAGTATTTTTTCAAGTTGTTTTGCGATATCTCGCTCTTCTTTTTCTGTTAGTTCTGGAAGCTTTGAATCCCAATCCGATTTTTTGTTTTCAGATCTTCCTAATAGATAATCGGTGGAAACACCATATAGATTAGCCATATTTTCTAAAGTTTTAGTGTCGGGGTCACGATAATTTCGCTCATAACCAGATAAAGTTCCATTTGATATACCTAAAAGTTTCGCTGCTTCTATTTGCGTTAACTTTTTCTTTTTTCTTGCTTCTTTTAATCTTTTTCCTAAATCAGACATGTTTTCCACCTCAAAATAAATATAACATTTTTAAGCGTATTGTTAAATTTTTTAAGCGAAAAGCTTAAAAAGATGTTGACATTAGCGTAACGCTTAATATATACTTAAGACAAATAAGCGAAACGCTTAAATTTTAAGGAGGTGCTTTTTTGGAACCAATCTATATTAGAGTTGAAAAAGTTCGGGTTTCCAGAGGTGTTACTAAAACACATTTAGCCCGATCTTGTAATAAAACTGTCGCTTGGTATTCAGATGTTTCAAAAGGAAAAATCAGATTGACTGTAGACGATCTTGAAAAAATAGCGAAAGCTTTAAATGTTGATGTAAGAATTTTTTTTAACAAAAAATTAAGCGTTACGCACAATTCGGCCTAACCAAGATGAATAAGCCGCAACTACTTTCTTACTTGCGGGGAGGTGATCTAATGAACCACGACAAGATCAAAGAAGAAGTCTTTAATGGATGTCGTGTTGTGTACAAAACGAACAAGCAACACACTCTCAAAACATTCAAAGACTTCTTGTCTAAAAGATCAGCAAAGCTTTTCCTTAAAGATTCATCAAAAAAAGAACAGGAGGCGATCTAAATAAAAGTAAAAAAATTGGTTCTTGTTACTGGTGATGAATATGAACAAGTTGAATTAACAAAAGATATTCCCGAGTGGTTAAAGAAGAATGTGCCAGAAGATTTCATTGGCGTGAAGTCTGACACATTCCGAGTAATCATCAATAGTTCAATGATTGTATCCATTGAACTTCAGCAAGAGAAAATTCAAGTTATTTCTTTTTAGTTTGGGATAGTGCACTGCCAGCAACACTTTTAGAAGTTTTACTATAACGGCCATCTCTAAGAATCTTACTAGCCTTTTTGGCCACAGATTTTGACGTTTGTTTATTGTTAGCCATATTTCCACCTCCTTCCGTTGTCAATATTCGACAGGAAGCGAGTGAATTCCTACAAACTTTAAAAGGAGGCGATCTGATGAATCAGTTGCAAACGTTCAATCACGAAATATTTGGCGAATTGCCAATATTGGTTGTAAACAATGTTGAATGGTTTGGCGGTATCGAAGCCGCAAAATCATTAAGTTTTGGGAATCCTTACGATGCTCTCAAAAACCATGTTGATGAAGATGACCTAGCGGTCCACGAGGTCATCGATAGGCTGGGAAGAAAGCAACGAAAGAAATTCATTAATGAATCAGGTCTCTACAGTTTGATTTTCGGCGCTGCCAAACAAGGCAATAACAGAGAAATCCAAGCGAAAGCTAAAGAATTTAAGCATTGGGTAACATCAGAAGTCCTACCGTCCATCCGAAAAACAGGCGGCTATGTAGCGAATGATGATCTTTTTATAGAAACCTATCTACCGCATGCTGACGAACAAACAAAAATGACTTTTAAAGCTACATTAGCACTTGTCAGAAAGCAAAACGAACAAATCGAAGTTATGAAGCCAAAAGCTGAATATTTTGACGCTCTCGTTGACCGAAACTTACTTACGAATTTCAGAGACACAGCAAAAGAATTGCACATTAAGCAAAGTGAATTTATTAACTGGCTTCTTAGTAAAAAATATGTTTATCGCGATCAAAAAGGCAAGTTAAAACCTTATGCAAAATATGTACCTGAACTTTTCCAACTTAAAGAATGGGAGCGTAACGGAAAAGCGGACGTTCAAACCCTGATCACACCAAAAGGGCGAGAAACTTTCAGGCTATTAATTAATAAAGCTAGTTAAATAGCTTGTTACAAATATAAAACAATTCCAGACAACAATAAATCAATGAAAAATGACGAAAGGGAGATGAGAGATGAGCATTCTTGACGCAGTTTTGGATTACGGGAAGGAAATGGGGGTGAGCCAAAAGGATATATCCAGTTCACTGCACATTGATCCTACATACTTAAGCAAGATGAAATCAGGAGAAAGAAAATGGCCTGAACATCTTGATCCGGCAGCATCACGGATGAACTGGCGGGTAGCTTTAGAAATTATCGACGAGAGAACATGCGGGTGGATTAGGAACCGTTTCAAGGAAGTGGATCCGCATCCATCAGCTTTAAAGGAAGTCTTGTTTAAGGAAATTAAGGAAGCCGTACAAGCCCTAAATGAGGTTGTTTTTGCAGCGAAGGATAAAAGTATCTCGGAGCTCAAAAACGTCCAAAACGAGCTTAGAGACGTGTTAGAAATAGGTGCTATTCTGTATGGCTCTATCGATGAACTCTTGAAGGAGGGCAAGCTGTGAACGCATACGAAAAACGCTACTACAAACAGATGGTAAAAGAAATGGAATGTGTACGTGATCTTCTTGTAGAGATCGAAGGAAAAGCAATTGATCAAAAATACGACATGGCAATTTCCAGATGTTACGACATGATTCGATCATTAGAGACTATGAAAAAAATCCATACGGAAAAACAATTCTTGGATGCATTGGTATCAGCGGGTTTCAGGGTGCTTGGAGGAATGAAATGATCGAGCTTCTAGCATATTGGGGTTTGCTGTTTGTAGCTGGTGGATTGTTGGTTGTTTGGAAGGAAACTCAATGAAAGGAGGTAAATTGAATGGACAAAAACGTGAAACATATTGCGTACTACACAAGAAAGGTTGCAGAACAAGGCGCAATACATCCTACCAAAAGGGATGAACGATGGTTTCATCGTCACAAAAGACTTATGAATTACAAGGAAGCATTGAACAAAAAAATCTTGAAGGAGGAAATGAAATGATCGAACATCCAGCGATCACGAGAACGTTGCGGACAGGCTATCCGGAGCCTGAAAAACCAGTGAAGGTTGACCGTTATGGTACGCCTCTTGAAGGGGAGAGGGTTTTTATCGATTGGAACCGATTTGAAGAAATTCATGCGGAAAATTTAACAGAATATTTGCATGATGTTTATGGATTAAACATCGAAGAAGCATGAAAAAACTCACTCGGGCAAAGTGAGTTCAATGTCAAAAAATATGTTGTTACTTACAGTATATCGGTACACTGATCAATTTTCAATAGGAGGGATTGACGAATGAACAGTTTACAAGAGTTTGAATTGAATGAATGGGAAATGGAACGTGACGAAGAAAAACAACGTTTCCAAATAACTGGGATAGACAGTCTAAATTGGACATTTAGAAAATTAGCTGCATACAAAGCGAAGGAAAATGAAATCACTGAATTAGCCAAAGCTGAACGTGAGCGCATCGATCGCTGGGAGGAAGAACAAAAGAAATCTATTCAGCAAAACATTGAATTTTT
Source organism: Aeribacillus sp. FSL K6-8394 (assembly GCF_038008865.1). Lineage (NCBI taxonomy): Bacteria > Bacillati > Bacillota > Bacilli > Caryophanales > Bacillaceae > Aeribacillus > Aeribacillus sp. FSL K6-8394. The sequence goes on along the minus strand of NZ_JBBPAA010000005.1, from coordinate 33,065 downwards.
TGAGCAACTCATTTCGGAATATCATGCGAAGGTTTTGCAAGATGATCCTAAAGCCAAAACATTGAGTACTCCATACGGCAAGTCAAAAGCAAGGAAAACGAAAGCGCAGCCGGAAAAAGCAGACGAAAAAGCAATCTTGCAGCATGTAATTGACAACAAAATGGATGAATATATCAAGCCATCGCTGAAATGGGCTGATTTGAAAAAGACCTTGCAAGTTGCAGAAGTGAACGGAAAACAAGTTGTCGTTGATGAAAACGGGCAAATTGTTCCTGGTGTTGAGGTTAAACCAGAAACAATCACTTACAAAACGGAGGTTGAATGATATGGCTGAAAATGCACTTCAAAACCAAAACCAAGTCAATTCTTTGTCAATTATAGACTCTGTTGATATTGGAACTGTTCAAAACACGCTTTCTAAGATTAATCAATTTCAAATGGTTATCCAAAACACTTTAAAAGCTAATCATGATTACGGAATAATTCCAGGGACATCAAAACCAACACTTTTAAAGCCCGGAGCCGAGAAAATTCAAATGATGTTCGGTGTTACAAGTGAATTTGAAGTGGTTGAGCGAGTGCAAGACTATCAGAAAGGCTTCTTTGCATTTACCGTTAAGTGTTTCATCTACAAAAATGGTTTAAAAATAACGGAAGGGGTTGGACATTGCAACACAAAGGAAAAGAAATACATCAATCAAGACCCATATACACTAGCCAATACTTGCTTAAAAATGGCGAAAAAACGATCTCAGATTGACGCTACTTTAACACTTGCTAGTCTTTCTGAAATTTTTACACAAGACATAGAAGATATGCAGGAATACATTCAGACGGAACAAGTCGAAACAATGACCGCACAGGATGCGGCACAAATAAAATTAACGTTTGGAAAACATAAAGGCAAGACATTGAAAGAGATTTACAAAGCACAGCCGGACTATCTCGAATGGCTGCTTAAACAAGACCGCACGGATCCAGTTATCAAGAAAGGCATCGAGCTGATGTTTGAAGCTGTGAAGCAACAAGAGCAAAACAAACATGTACAACAAGAACAGACGCAAAATGAGAAGCCTAAGGAAGAAAATAAAGTTGCAGAAATGCTGGAAGGGGAAGAAATAGAAATAAATGAAGATGAACTTCCATTCGATTGAGTGAAAGCTCATGAAGTGTATTGTTGACATTCCAGATTGCTATGTCTGGCTGACGGAAGGAGCGAGAAATCGCCCTTCTCTGTTCAAACGTTATGTAATAGGTTACTTGAAAATTACGCATCCAGAATTGGAACTGATTAAGATTGATGGAATGAAGGCGGTTTGCAAGAAGAAATAATTTTTGTTCAAGGGAGGCGAGGTGATATGCAAGGGTGGATTAAGCTTCATAGGAAAATAGTGGATAGTCCTATATGGGAAGACCCTTATTATTTAAAATTATGGCTCTATTGCTTAATGAAAGCAACACATAAGGACAGAGAAGTTATTATAGGGAATCAGGTTATTAAGCTAAAACCTGGAGAATTTATCACAGGTAGAAAGTCATTATCTGATGATTTAAACACAGGAGTAAAACCTAAATTAAAATTGAATGATTCGACATGGTGGAGATACTTAAATAATCTAGAAAAAATGCAAATGTTGCACATCAAAAAAACAAATAAATTTAGCATTGTATCAATAGTTAACTGGAATGAGTATCAAGAAACTGAACATCAGATGCACAACAGATGCACATCAGATGAACATCAGATGCACACAAACAAGAATGATAAGAATGTAAAGAATGATAAAGAAATATTAAAGAAAGAAGAAGAAGAGAACCCGATCACACTTTACGAAAAAAACTTTTATCCATTAACGCCAATTCAGATGGAAAGTTTATGGAAATGGGTAGATGATTTCAACGGAAATAAAGGAATTATTTGCGAAGCGATTAAAGAAACAGCCTTAAAAAATCCTAAAGTACCCTTTAGATATTTAGAACGAATTTTGAATGATTGGTACAGGCGTAAATTGTTTACGGTTGATGATGTCATGAAAGAAAAAAGACGTTACGAACAATCGAAAATAATCCAATACCCTTCAAATAAAAAACGGTCACTATTTGATCAAGGAGAAGAAAGCAGAAGGAGACAAGCTGCTGCTGAGGCAAGAGCTGAAATGATAGATGATAACGAATTGAGAAAAATGATTGAAGAAATGCCTTACTAAAGAGGTGTTTGTATGGAATTCACTACAGTTCTAAATTTATTAGGGTTACATCGTGTTGAACATTTACTTTTTAAATGTCGGCCAGAACTAGTCGGAAAAATAGAAAATGTTGAGATGAAACATGAAAAATGCATTAAGTGTGGACGTCCGAATGTTTTTAAGTGGTACTTTACCTTTATATCGGAAGATAAACAAGATAGTTATTGCGTTTCGGAAATTTGTTCAAATTGCATGAAAGGAAAATATTCAAAAGAGATTACTCAAGAATTGGAAAACCGGAAGAAACAATTAATCCTCAACAAATGGTATCGCATAGATGAAGATGATGCTTGCGGTTTTAAAAATTACGAGACATATAACAAGATTACCAAAAATGCGCTAGATACAGCAATGAAATATACAAAAACAATCATTAATGAGCAAACAAAAAACTTATTGATAATGGGATCAACAGGAACTGGGAAAACACATCTTGCTAAGACGATTGCCAAAACAGCAAAATCCAAGGGAATTAAAACAGCTTACATTGAATCAGTTGACCTTTTCGGTCTTATTAAACAAACATTCGGAAATGATACAAACTATCAAAGGTTTTATGAAGAGTTTAAGAGTTTTGATGTCATGGTTATAGATGATGTTGGGTTAGAAACAAATAAACAAGCTGATATTTCCTGGCATGTCAACGAATGGACAAAGCTTGTAAATGCTAGAAAGGGAAAATCAACAGTATATACAACAAATTTTGATGACATAACATTGCCGGAAGTAGTCGGGAAACGTGCATCAAGTCGTATGTACGAAAAATCTGATTTTATTGATTTGTTTACGGATGACTATAGAAAGAAGAGGCTTAGACAGGAAGGTGATGGAAATGTGTAAACACTGCCACGGCTTAGGCCGAACATATACAGAGATGTTTCCCGGCGTATGGAAGATACAGCCTTGTACTTGCAGAAACAGCACTTTTGAAGAGCGTATGAAGCGAAACAGAAGGAGGATTGAAAAAGCATATGAACGGTTTGGCATCAGAAGCGAAAGCTGTTGCGGGGATTGAAAATCGGTATATGACGGAATGCAGGAACGGCATTTATATAGCTTGCGAAAATCTCAATTTTGTTTGGGATTCGAAAGAAGTGCAGGAATTTGACCGGCTTTGGAAAGAGCTGAAAAAGGATGGAAAAACATCTTTTGAGATCGTGCAAGAACTTGCTGAACATTTTGAGCGTGATCCAGACGAAGTGGCGATATTAGCGATTTGCCGAGGGAGAAGAGGGCGGATTTAGGAGGTGTAGTAGGTGATCAATGTCGGGGATTGGGTGAGAGTTAAGGTCAATGAACGTTATGTTTATGGGTACGTTGATTATATTTCGGAATCTGAAAATGTTTATCTAAGAAAGATTTACACGGAATTTATTAATAGCGATGAAAAATATTTCTATGGATATCGAAACAATCTCGGCATGTTTGAATCTTATCGTGTTGAAAAACTTGATCAATCTATTAGTGACGATGATTTGAACATATTGATTGACATTGCGCTAGATACGAATGATCGTGAATGGTTCATGGAACTAACGAAAAGAAAGGAGGCGCAGCATGGCAGCGAAAGAAGCTGTAGAGAAGCGAAAGAAGTATCTAATTGATTGGCTGATCAATCACGAAATTTACGAGGCGGAAGATGGCAGGCAGCTGTACGAGCTCTCACTTGGAGAACTAGAACACATGTATATAGCAGAGAGAATCAAGATCGGGAAGGAGATGTCAAAGATTGAGGATTGAAACCATTTCTTTTAGCCAGGAGTTGAAGCGGCAAATTGTTATTAGACAGCTAATTGATCTAGGAGTTCATGAACATCAAGGGCAATCAATATACGATTTGGATTACTATACTTTGAAACATATTCTCGCAACTCAAAGGGCGGTGCAATCGTGAGAACATACACTCTGACTTATGCGGTGTTTTCAATACTAGCCATGTCGGTAGGATTTATCTTGGGATTTTTGATCGGAATGCTATTTTAGGGGGCGGCGGAATGAGTGATAAAGAGTGCAGAGAGTTTGTATTGGATGATAAAGAGCGTGAAGAATTTGTATGCGAGTATTGCGGAACAGAGTTAGACAAAACTGACGAATATCATACGACATTTCGTACCTGTAATGAGGATTGTTATATGAAAATGGTTGGTCTATCATGGAGCGACTTTATATGATTATGAACCAATATTGCGTGATAACGGAAAAACAGCAAAACAAGTTTTGGAGGAATCAAAATGAACTTAAGTCACTTATTCGAATTACAAGCAAAACTGGATGAACGAATAGAACAACAACACCCACGACAAGACGGTGAAGATCGGCTGGCGAAGAAAATCCTTGCGTTGATGGTGGAGCTTGGGGAACTTTGTCAAGAATGGCGTGGATTTAAGTTTTGGAGTCATGACCAAGTTCCAAGAACACGCGTGTTAGTGAACCGCACAACAGACGACATTGGATTTAAAAACATTGGCCCGGAGCATATTAAAAACCCACTCCTTGAAGAATTCGCAGACGCGCTTCACTTCATCTTGTCGATTGGGTTGGAATTGAACATACCAGAAATTTACGGAACGGAAACTAAATGGGATGAATTAACATCAGATGAAACGGATATTACTCAGCAATTTTTATTAGTTTTCGAAAATGTTAATAAACTAGTACATCCTATCGATTGGATTAATTTATTTGAAGAATTTTATATTCTTGGCGAAATGCTCGGCTTCACATGGGAACAGATTGAGGCGGCATACATGCAAAAGAATGCCGAGAATCATAGAAGGCAAGATTCTAACTATTGAGGGTGATGGAATGGCAGTCAGCTATGCAAACCGCGGCATGAGCTTTGAACATCTGATCGAGAGAACGAACCAACAATATTTCATGAAAGGTATTGCAACCATTCAAAAAGTCGCAACACCTTGGAAAGTTATCCGAAAAGGCAAACAGATCGTTAGTGCTTTTCCAGAAAAGAAATCAACGGTGGATTTTATTGGTATATACAACGGTCGGGCAATCGCATTTGATGCAAAGAGCACAAGAGAGAGGACACGCTTCCCTCTCTCAAACATAGAGGAACATCAATTTAATTTTCTTAAACAGTGGAAAAACAATAGTGGGATCAGCTTCTTGCTTATTGATTTTACAAAGAAACAGGAAGTTTATTTTCTGACTTTAAGTGAACTTGAAAAGTGGTGGAATGAAGCCGAAAAAGGCGGAAGAAAATCTATTCCGTATGAATGGTTCGTTGAAAACTGCAACTTAGTAAAATCAAAGAATGGTATTTTACTAGATTATTTAGGGGTGATTGAGAAATGCAAAACGTCTTGATCGCAGACGACCGGCCGGCGTGGATGAAGGAAGAAGACAGGGTTATGACTTGCATGCTGCGTTGCAGTTTTTACAGAAGGTGCTCAAGCCGGTTCGGGATGGACTGCAAGAGGTTGGGCGGTAGCGAGATTCCGAAAGTGAGAGGGTGATAATGATGGGCAGCACACTCCGCAAACTGAAACGGGAGAAGAAACATACTTCTCCTTTAGATCCAAAACTGATGGAAGCTTGGAATAAAGGCTTTTCTGCCGGTGCCAAGCAGCAAATGAAACAAGACACAGAAATCATGATGGAATGGCTAGGGAAACTCGAAGAAATTCCAGGCATCGGGCAGAAGATGGCATGGAGAATCAGGGAGCATTTGCTGAATTTCTTGTCGGAAAGGATGAAAAAAAATGGAGATTAAGTTTCGTGCTTTCGTAAAACATCTTGGACAATTAGCTGATGTATTGAGCATCGACTTTTTAGACAGCGAAGTTGAAATATATCTGGTTGATCGTGACGAGATACGCAAGTATCGATTTGGCGAAGATGAAATCGTTTTGTTGCCGTTTACGGGTCTAAAAGACAAGAACGGTAAGGAGATTTATGATGGCGATATTGTGAAATCAGATAATGGTGAATCAATAGATAAAATTGTTTATAAACAAGGCGCATTTTACGTTGAATCATTGAAAGGAGACTTGCTTGACGAACTTTTATCAGATGTTGAAACAGAAGTCATCGGCAACATTTTTCAGGACGGTGATTTATTACGTGATTGTTGGAGGGATCGGAATGAACCTTAGAGAGATTGATCGGCTTGTTGCTGAGAAAGTGATGGGGTGGAAGATAGATGAACAAGTAAGTAATGATGATGTTGTAGCTGTGTTTGACGAGAAAGGTAATTGGGGAACCTTTAAACCTACTGAATGGATTCAAGACGCTTGGCAAGTGGTGGAGAAGTTAAAAATTACGGTAATACCACAAGATGACGGTGTTCCGAAATGGATGCGGTATCTGGCTGAAATAGACAATAGCCCTTTTGGCAAATATTATTCAGCATTTGCAGAAACCGCCCCACTCGCTATTTGCTTGGCGGCATTGGAAGTGGTTGGTGTAAAAGTGGAGGTGGCGAAATGAGTGATGCATTACAAAAAATAAATGGTTATCTCGGATCGATTGAACATAATGCAGTCTATGCAGAAAATGCAACAACCGAAAGATATGAAATGTATGAAAAAACCGTTATTGACTGCGAAGAATCGGTGTTGTCTTTATTTCGAAAATTTAACCAAGAATATTGGGAGTTGTTAGAACGGTTTGGACAATTGCAAGCCAAGTCAGAACGGTATGAGAACGCAATAAAAGAATGCATCGAACGGATGAATGAAGGCGGTCCAGGTACGAGAAGGTTTATTTACGAAAAATTGACCGGAGTGATGGAGGAAAAATAAAAAAAGCCAGGATCTCTCCCGGCAATGTGGGCTAACTTTATTATAGCACGGGAGGGATTCCGGTGAACGTAAATACAGAGAAAATGACGGCTGAAATAGATTTGAAGAAAAATGCAACGTATATAGTCAAAGACGGAGTTTTAAAAGAAGTTCCAAAACCTGAGGATGGATATGGGGCACAAATAATTAATTGGCAAGCCGGAAAGCCATGTCATGGAAAGTTAGAACGAACTTTTAAATTTTAATATATAAGCTTATCGGAAAAACCGAGGGCACTGATCACGCATTAGCGGGATTGGTGTCCTTTTTTGTTTGAAAGGAGATGAAGTAATGAAAGTTAGAGTGACTAATGACCATTGCAAAGGATGTTTTTGGCTACAAAAAGGGCATTTATGTCCATTTTATCGGTGCGTTAAGCGTTATGGGTTTACTCATGATCAACAAGGAGATGATCGGGATGAATAAGAAAGAAATCGAACAAATCCTAAAAGATTATCATTGGATGATAAATTCTATAAAAATATTAAGAGATTCAATGAAAGATGCCGGGGAGGGTTTGACTGCTCAATATGGCGTTGAAGCATCTCTTCCAAAACCAAAAGGTGTAACCGGTGATCCGATTTATAGAGAATATTTGCGCCGGGAAAAGCGCTGGGAAAAGATCGAGCAGTATGAACGGAAAGTGAAAATGATTCAAGATCGCATTCATGTCATTCAGGATGAGCGTGAATTTGAAGTGCTGCACTGGTTGTTAGATGGGAAAAGTTACAGATGGATTGCGATGCATATGGGGCTTTCCCATTCGCATATTCGTAGGCTGAAAGATTCGATCGTAGAGAAATTGGCAGGAGATGTTCCAAATGTTCCATATGTTCCAAAGGATACAATTTCGACAAAGGAAAAATCGGCATGCTAGAATGGAAGGCAGGACGGAGCGGATGAAAACTCCTTGATTGCCACCTTTCGGTGGTGTTTTTATTCCCTTCTTTTCCGATATAATCGAAAAAGGAGGGAAGTACATTATGCGTAAATTATTAGTATTTTTTGTATTTTTATCAATAGTGTGTATTCTAGTTATTAAGTATTTTTGGGCAAATACTCCCGAGTGGTGGGAGTATGGAGAAGAAACGGGAGATGTTTTATTTGATTTAAGTGTTGGTTATATTTCTGCATTCATATTTTATTTAATAGATATATGGATACCTGAAATTAAAGAAAAAAATAAGATAAATGAACGCCTTGCTGTACCGTTAAGTCGGTTATTAAATCACATAAAAACACCGATCATGTCTATACATAATAAATATGCACAAGAAAAGAAAGATTTTTATAACCTAAGTAAAGATGAGTTTATTGAAACTATCAAAAAAGTTGATCTAATTAACGATTATAGTGAATCATATTTTATTGATATAAAAAGATATGCAACTTATGGAGAATACTTGGATTATGAAATTTCACGTGTAAATGAATATATTGAAGAAATATATAAAGTACCATTAAAGTTGGATTTAACTCTTATTGAGATATTAGACGATATTAAGAAGTCAGAATATCATCAAATAATGGAATCAACGAAAAGAATTGGTGGATTCTATAATCATAACATTACAATGCAAGGAACGGTTATAGCAGAATCTTTTTATAAATACTATTTGCTATTTATAAAACTAAAAGAATATATGTTGAAAAATAAAATTCCTATTACCATTAAAGACCTTTAAGTATAGCGCCATCCTGGTGCTTTTTCTTTTGTCCAAAACAACTCAAATATGACGGAGGTGGCGGTGATGTGACGTGGCAAGACCAAGAAATCCAAAAAGAGATCAAGCATTCGAGATTTGGAAAGAGAGTGGCGGAAAAAAGAAGCTTAAAGACATTGCCGCCGAACTGGGTGTTTCAGATTCACAAATTCGAAAATGGAAAAATCAAGATAAATGGGATGAAGCTTTGAATAGTAACGTTACTAAATCAAAAGGTAACGTTACCAAACGGAAAAGGGGAGCGCCATTAGGTAATAAGAATGCAGTTGGAAATGAAGGAGGAGCGCCTACAGGGAACCGAAACGCAGTCAAACACGGCTTCTTCTCCAAATACATTCCAGCGGAAACTCTTGAGATCATGGGAATGTTAGAAGAGAAATCGCCTGCTGATCTGATATATGACCAGATCAGAATTCAGTATGCTGCAATCATCCGGGCTCAACAGATTATGTTCGTTTCCGATCAAGACGACTTGACCAAAGAGCTAAGAAAAGAGAAGAACACACTCACTGAAAACATGGAAGTTAGTGAGAAAGAATACGAGGTCCAATTTGCATGGGATAAGCATGCAACTTTTCTTAATGCTCAATCAAGAGCCATGAGTGAGTTACGAAGCCTGATCAAACAATTCAATGAACTGGCTCATGAAGATGATGAGCGCCGATTGAAACTGGAACACATGCGGTTAAATATTGAAAAAACGAAGGCTGAAACTGATCTTGTTCAGGAAAAAGCTAAAATGCTTAAAGGCAATGTTAAAGATACTTCCCTCATGCAAGCCCTTATCGATGTGGTGAGCGAAGATGAGTAAGATTGTCACGTTTTCACCGAAACAAAAGAGATTTATCAAGCAGCCTTTTAAGCACACTTTAGAAGTGAATGAGGGAACGCCGAGAAGTGGCAAGACAACCGCCGGCCATTTTCGGTACGCAAGGTATTTAATTAATTCAAGAGATCAAAACCATTTGATTTCTGCATACAACCAAGAGCAAGCATTCCGTCTATTCATAGATGGTGATGGAACCGGATTAATGCATATATTCGCAAATTATTGCGAAATGAAACATGATGAACACGGAGATCATTTAGAAGTCCATACGCCAAGAGGAGTAAAAAAGGTTTATTACAAAGGCGGCGGAAAGGCGAATAGTGTCGGCGCCATTACTGGTATGTCATTGGGTAGTGTCGTTTATTGTGAAATCAATTTACTTCATATGGATTTCATACAGGAAACCTTTAGACGTACTTTTGCTGCGCAAGATCGCTACCATTTAGCAGATTTAAACCCGCCAGCGCCGAATCATCCAGTCATTACTGATGTATTTGACGTTCAGGATACAAGCTGGCTGCATTGGACGATTGAAGACAATCCAATCATTACGGAAGAACGAAAACAAGAAATCTATGAAACATTGAAAAAGAATCCGTACTTGCTTGACCGTGACTGGTACGGGAAACGTGTGCTGCCAGAGGGCGTTATTTACTCCATGTTTGATATGGAAAAGAATATCAAGCCTTCTTTACAAGGTGAACCGATTGAGATGTATTTTGTGGCTGATGGCGGACAATCGGATGCAACTTCATGTAGTTGCAACATTGTCACAAGAAAAAGAGAAAATGGAAAATACCAATACATTCTTAATCGTGTGGCTCATTATTATCATTCCGGGAAAGAAACAGGCCAAGTTAAGGCTATGTCCGTTTATGCAAAGGAAATAAAGAAATTTGTTAAGTGGTGCGTCGAAAAATATCAAATGCGATACTCCGAATTTTTTGTTGACCCTGCGTGTAAATCATTGCGTGAAGAATTGCATCTAATTGGCATTCAAACAACTAGAGCCGACAATAATGCGCATGACATTCAAGGAACATCAAAAGGCATTGAAGTTGGAATTGAACGGCTCCAAAATGCAATCACCAATGAACAATTTGTTTTAGTTGAATCCGATAAGTACGACCATTATCACTTTATAAAAGAACTAGGTTTATATGTTCGTCTTGATACTGGAGAACCAATAGACGACTTTAACCATGCGCTTGATGAGGCGCGGTATGCAAACAACTATTTCTATAAGCGTTATGTAATTTAAGGCGGTGAGATCATGTTTAACAGCCTCATTATGAAGGCAAGGAGGTGGCTATATAGGGTGGGGATCTTGAAAGGTATACAGAATTTGAATCAGCTGAAAGATGTCAACATCAGCGAAGAAATGTACCAACAAATAGACGTTTGGAAAGCCCTCTATAAGGGCTATTACGAGCCTTTTCATAAACTAAGATATAAAACCATTGACGGTTGGAAAACTCGCAAAATGGACACGCTGCAAATGGCGAAAATCGTATCTTCTGAAATGGCAGGGCTTGTGTTCAATGAAAAGTGTGAAATATCCATTAGCGACCAAAGTCTTTCTGATTTCATTGACGGAGTTTTCAAAGATAACAAGTTTTATAAAGAATTTCAGGACTATATCGAGTATATGTTTGCTTATGGCGGCGCTGTTATCAAGCCGTATGTAAAAGACGGAAAAGTCATGCTGTCATTCGTGACGGCAGATTGTTTTATCCCGATCAGCTGGCATAATGACACGATTACAGAGGGAATATTTGTTGCAGAGTATGTAAAAGGAGACAAAACATACACTCATTTGGAATGGCATTTATGGGAAGGCAGCACATATTTAATCCGTAATGAGTTGTACGAATCAAACGGCTCTGAATTAGGTGTAAAAGTTCCACTCTCCACACTTTTTGAGAATCTAGCTGAAGAAGTTCGAATCGATGGATTGAAAAAGTCTATATTCACCTATATTAAACCGAACACAGCGAATAATATCGACACTCAAAGCCCGTTGGGTATCAGTATTTATGCCAATGCGCTAGACACGATGAAAGCACTAGATACTGCATTCGACAGCTTCAATCGTGAATTTAGACTTGGGAAAAAGCGAATCATTGTTCCTGCTCATATGGTGAAAACGATTGTTGATCCAAAAAGCGGGAACATGGTTCGATATTTTGACCCTACTGACGAAACGTACGAGGCTTTTAATAGCGGAAATATGGACAAGGACGAAATTAAGGATATTTCCGTTGAATTGCGAGTGGAAGAGCACATTTCAGCTATAAATGCATTGCTCAATCTATTTGCTATGCAGACGGGGTTCAGTGCGGGAACGTTCTCATTTGATGGTAAGTCGGTCAAAACAGCCACAGAAGTTGTTTCAGAGAATAGCAAAACCTTCAAGTCTAAGAAATCTCACGAGATCATAATTGAAGAAGGAATCAAAGAGGTTATTGATTCTGTTGTTGCAGTTGCTCAATTGTATGGTCTATACAACGGACCAAATGAATATGAGGTATCTGTGGCTTTTGATGACAGTATTGTTGAAGATCAAGGAGCCGAAATAAACAAACAAATTCAGCTTGTTTCCAATGGATTAACAAGCAAGAAACGTGCGATCATGAAAATTCACAAAATGACAGAAGAAGAAGCAGAACAACTTTTGCAGGAAATCCGGGAAGAACAGCAGACTGCAACAGCCGAAGCGATTGATTTTTTCGGGATGAATAATAATCAAGGGGATGATAGAAATGCCAAAATATCGTAAAAAACCTGTTGTCATTGAAGCTATTCAATTTAAAGATGATACAGAAACAATCGAAAAAATTTGTGGGATGAAAGGTGTTAGAGAGGTAAGAGTGGATTACTCACAATCTCCACCTATCTTAAAAATACCTACCTTAGAAGGTGTTATGACAGCAAATGTAGGTGATTACATCATTCGTGGTGTAAAAGATGAATTATATCCATGTAAGCCTGATATTTTTGAAAAGACCTATGAAAAGGTTGAAGAATAATGGATCCACTCAAACAGCAACAGCTAGCGACGCCTACTGTTGAAGTTTATCTTGCAATTGAAGAACAGATTTTAATGAATATTGCCAAACGATTGAAAAAGAATCAATCTTTGTTAACGGAAGATGACATAATGGCATGGCAGACAGCGCAATTAAGCATGTTAGGCAGCCTTACACAAGAAAATATCATTACGATTGCCAAACATTCTGGAATGGCTATTGATGAAGTATCAAAAGCACTCGAAAAAGCAGGATACACGGCAGCAGGGCAATTTGAAGGAACATTGCAAGAAGCTGTTCAAATGGGGTTACTCATTCAGCCTCCATCTATTGAGGCAAGCGTGGCATTAGGGAGTATTCTTTTAGCCTATCAGAATCAGGCGAAAGATGTTTTTAACATGGTAAATACAACCATGCTTCAGCAATCACAACATGTCTATTTAGACATTGTTAACCAAACGGTAGGCAAGGTATTAGCAGGTGTTCAAACCCCATTTCAGGCCATGTCAGATGCAGCTAAACAATGGGCAAATAAAGGTATTCCTGCATTGGTCGACAAAGCAGGAAGGCAATGGAGTACCGAAGCCTATATGAACATGGTCATTCGCTCTACCGTTTCGAATGTCGCAAATGAAATGCAAATGACGCGGTTTCAAGAATATGGTGTGGACTTGGTGGAAGTATCCAGTCATGCTGATTCTCGCCCATCTCATGTACCGTATCAAGGGAGAATTTATTCTATAAGCGGTAGACATCCGAAATATCCTCCACTTAGCGAAACGGGATATGGAACAATCGAGGGAATCGGCGGGATCAACTGTCGGCATGTTCTTTATCCATTTATTGAAGGTATAAGCAAACAAAGATATTTCCCTTATGATGTTGAGAAAAGCAGAAAAGCTTATGAGCAAAGTCAAAAGCAACGCTATCTTGAAAGGCAGATCCGGAAGGCTAAGCGAGAACTAGCAATGATGGAAACTCTGGGCGATAAGGAAGGTATTGAAAAAGCCAAGAAAAAGGTTAGAGATCGTCAAGCTATTATGAGGGAATTTATTAGTACTACAGGACGGACAAGAAGAAGGGAAAGGGAGCAAATTCTATGATTGTTTCTAAAAAAGAATTCGAAGAACTAAAAAAGAAAGTTGAAGAGCAAGAGCAGATTATAAACAACATGATCAATCATCTAGTAAAGCTGCAGCAAGAAGTGAATGAATTGAAAAAGCCGAAAGAACCTCAATATTTTGGGTAGGTTCTTAGCTAGAAAAGAAGCAGAATTAAGATATCGGAAGTCCTCATAATTTTATGAGGGCTTTTTTATATGTTTGTCGGTTTACCCGTAGTCGACGCAATAAATAAAACGGGAGAATACATCCGTAATGGAGGGTTTTATATGATTAAAAATAGATTTTTACCATTAGATTTACAATTTTTCGCCGAAGAAGGCGGACAAACCGGTGACCAGCAACCGGAACAACAACCTGCTGGGGGAGAACAAACGCAACAACAAGAACAACAACCGGAAAAAACTTTCACTCAAGAAGATATCAACAACATCGTCGCTAAAGAAGCGAAAAAGGCACAAGAAAAGCTTTTAAAACAGCTTGGCATTGATGACTTCAAGAACGCAAAAGAAGGCCTTCAAAAATTCCGAGAGTGGCAAGAAAGTCAAAAAACCGAAGCTGAAAAGCAAGCCGAACGATTGCAAGCTTTGGAGCAGGAAAAGGGTACTCTTGCCGAAGAAAACGCAACGCTGAAAGCTCAACTATCAGCACTAAAAGCCGGCGTAAATGCTGAATCGGTTGAGGATGTTGTTGTATTGGCGAAAAATCTTGTCAATGATGATGTTGATATGGATGCAGCTATTCAAAAAGTGCTTGAGAAATATCCGCACTTTAAAGGTCAGCAAGAACAGCAACAAGAACAAAAGCCGTCCTTTACCACAGGACAGCATCAAAAACAATCTGGTAATCATGAACCTTCTTCATTAAGAGAAGCGTTAGCACAAAAATTTTCACAAAAACAAATTTAATTAGGAGGATGATTTTTCATGCCGATTACATTAGCACAAGCAAAAGTAGGAATGGCCGATAAAATTGACCAAATGGTGGTTGATGAATTCCGTCGTGCTTCATTTCTTTTGGATCAATTAACTTTCGATAATGCTGTTTCTCCAGGAACTGGCGGAAGCACTTTAACATATGGATACACTCGTTTAAAAACTCCTTCTACTGCTGGATTCCGTAACATCAATGAAGAATACGCAGCAAACGAAGCAGATCGAGAAAATATCTTTGTGAATCTCAAAATTTTTGGTGGAGCATTTGAAATTGACCGTGTTATTCAAGACACTTCCGGTCAAATTGACGAAATGAACTTCCAATTGCAGCAAAAAATTATCGGTGCTTCTAACTTGTTCCACTACACGGTTATTAATGGGGATTCAGCTGTTGATAGCAAAGCTTTTGACGGATTAGACAAGGCATTGACAGGGTCAAGCACAGAGTTAAATACAGACGCTGTTATTGACTTATCCACTGAATCTGCATTGGAAACAAATAAATTTGCTTTTCTAGACCAATTAGATAATTTCCTTGCTGAATTGGATGGACGCCCTACTATGTTAATGGGAAATAGCAAACTGATTACGAAAATCAAATCTATCGCTCGCCGTGCTGGGTATAAAACTAGCTCAGAGGATGCATTTGGACGTAAAATTGATGGATATGACGGTATTCCATTGGTAGACTTAGGATATTTCTACAATGGTACTACTACTGTTCCGGTTGTGCCGATTGAAACTCGGACAGTAGGAACTGAACAAACTGGTTTAACTGACTTATACGCTGTTTCTCTCGGTTTGGATGGATTCCACGGTGTTTCTCCGACAGGTAATAGTGTTATTCGCACATATCTTCCTGATTTCAACGCACCAGGAGCTGTGAAAAAAGGGGAAGTCGAAATGGTTGCTGCGGTGGCATTAAAAGCTACTAGAAAAGCTGGAGTTCTCCGGAACATTAAAGTAGCGTAAGGGGTGGTTATTTTGGCTATAATTAAGTCTCCAAATAAAGATTACACCGGTATTAGCGCCGGTGTTCCTTTTGTAAAAGGGGAAGCTAAAACAGATGATAAATGGATTATTCAATGGTTTAAAAATAAGGGTTATGAAGTCATTGAAGATGAAAAGAAGAAATCAACTAAAGCACCTTCAAAATAGGGGGTGCTGTTCTTTTGGCTTATATTGATAAAGACTTTTATGACAATGTTTACAAAGGAACACCGATTGATAATTCTGCCGAATTTGAACGCTTGGCCGAAAGAGCATCTGACATGATCGATCAAATTACTCAATATGTTTTAAAAAATATTGAGATTGATAGATTAGCACAAGTGCTGCAAGATATGGTGAAAAAAGCGACTGCTGCACAGACGGAATATTTGTTTCAAAATGGAGAATCGATCATTCATGATAACGGCGATTTAAACAATGTCTCTGTCGGCAATTTCAGCTATTCTACCGGTAACGGCGGAAATAATCGGATTAGCCCGGCTGTATATGATTATCTCAAATACAGCGGTTTACTTTATACCGGGGTGCATACTCATGGCTAATGTGCGTCCAATCCCGAAATCCGTATTGATTCATGAATGCATATACGAGGAATTTGTGAAAGGTGATGGATTCGAAACGGAGGATGGATTCAAACCACCCGTCACGTTATCAAACGTTCTTATACAACCTTCCAATACGTCAAATCCTAACATTACAAGAAATGCTAACGGTGAAATACTTGTATTTAACTCCGTTTTATTTTTTGATGTAGTCAATTCATCTTCAAATGGACCGTTTGAATTCAAAGAAAAGTCAAAAGTGACGTTTGAAGGAAAAACAATGATAGTTGAAAAAGTCAGTCCGATTTATGCTTTCAAACTTCATCATTATGAGATTGGATTGATTTAAATGATTAAGTTGGATGTAAAAGTAAATATCAATCAAAATCAGTTGCAATCTGACATTGATAGGAGACTTGATAAGGCGCAATATGCCTTAGATAACCAAGTCTTAAAAGATAGCAATTATTTTATTCCAAAAGACACAGGAAATCTCGAAAAATCGAGTTTCCTTCACAGTCAAATTGGTGAGGGCTATCTTGCATGGGTGACGCCTTACGCCCGGCGTTTGTACTATGGAACAACGTTCAATTTTAGTAAAGATGTTAATCCAAATGCGTCATCCCTTTGGTTTGAACACGCAAAGGCTAGGTATGGATCTGAATGGGTTAAGATAGCCCAAAACGCTTATGATAACGGGTAAATTTTGATATAATATGTATATGGGCTAGGTTTGGATTAGCTACCCAAACCGAAAGGGAGTTTCCCGGCTCCCTGCCCTAAAATTATTCGGGAGCAACTACGGGAGGTTGTGAATATGGGAAGTAAAAGAATTGACATTACTGGTAAAAAGTTCGGGAGGCTTACTGTCATAGAATACACTTACACAAAAGGTAAAATAGCTTATTGGAGATGCCTTTGTGAATGTGGTAATGAAACAATTGTTATGGGCGCTAATTTAAGGCACGGAAAAACTAAAAGTTGTGGTTGTATTCATAAAAAAATAAGGTCAAATCTATCTTTTAAGCATGGCCAAGCTGATACAAGACTTTTCAAGATATGGTCAAACATGAAGGATAGATGTGAAAATCCTCATAATAAACGTTATGACAGATATGGCGGCAGAGGTATTAAAGTTTGCGATGAATGGCATGAGTTCAAAAATTTCTATGATTGGGCTATCAATAATGGATATAATGACCAATTAACCATAGAGCGTAAAGATATTAATAAGAACTATGAACCTGATAATTGCGAATGGATTCCGCAATCTAAACAAGCTAAAAACAGAAGTAGTAATATTAAAGTTACAATTGATGGTGAAACTAAAATATTAATGGATTGGTCAAGAAAAACAGGTATTAATTACGGAACTTTGAAAGGTAGATACAAAAGGGGAGACCGAGGTAAACGCCTAATTAGACCAGTTGAACGTACAAGAGCCAAATAAGGCTCTTTTTATTATGCCATAAAAAGGGGTGATGCCATGGACTTTCTTGCAAGAGTAAAAGATTACCTGACAACAAATGTCGAACTGAATGCGGCCATAACAACGCCAATTCTTAGCACGGATTCCAGTTCTATTGCTATCCGGCAGACACCTTCTGCTATGAATAGTCGGTATGTCGAAGGGAAAATAACAAATTTCAGCTTTCAGGTGCTTGTGAAAGACACAAGTCATGTGAAAGCATACAACACCATACAAGCCATTTTCATGGCGTTAGACGGACTGCCTAAAGGCTCCATCGTGAGCAATGACGGCAGTTTTTCTTTTATCAAATGTGAATGTACCACATTGCCAAATTTTGTCGAAAAAAACGACAAGAATGAATATATTTACAATGCAATTTTCAATGCGGAATTAGAAATATAAAGGAGTGATAATGAAATGGCTTTTGAATTGATGAATGCTCATAAGTTTGAAATTCAAACGGGAACAGACGCAACAACACAAGAGCCTATTTATTCTCTGATTGCAAAAGGAATCACAAATGTTGAACCTAACAATAATGAAGAACTTGATCAAACCAAATATCTTGATGGAGACGGATACGGCGAAACAGATGTGACAGCTGCACAGCTTGTTTTAACGTTTACTGGACATAGATATTATGGAGATCCTGCGCAAGATTACATTGTTGGAAAACTCTTAGAGTTAGGACCTACACGAAGAACCAACTTCCGTTGGACAGAACCGGATGGAGGAATATTTGAAGGACCTTGCACGATCGCTAATATTTCAGGTCCTAGTGGAGACGCTGGAACCAAGGGAGAGATAAGTTTCGAAATTCACTTCAATGGCCGGCCACAATACACTCCACCAACAACTGGGGCTTAATTTTAATGAGCCGTATTTCACGGCTCTTTTTTTGCCATTTAAAACAATTTTAGGAGGTTGATAGTATGCGTAAATTTGAATTTGACAAGTCGTATGAAGAAATAGAAGTCGGCGGTGAAGTGTACCGAGTTGATATGTCTGATGAAAAAATTAAACAATATCAAAAAACTTTTGCTGAATTTTATAAGGAAGCTCAACAAATAAGTGAAGCCGATTTTGAAAAAATGCCTATTGAAGAGCAAACCGATCTCCTTGAAAAACAAAAGAAAACTATGAAGAAATTGACAGAAACCCTACTAGGTGAAGGAACCTTTGAAAAACTTTATGAACAGGCCGGCAGATCAACAGCGAACTTTGTGAAATTCCTCATGTTTATTGGTGATATTTACGAAGAAAAAACCGATTCTTTGAAATCAGATGCCCGTAAAAAATATGTGAAGAAAAAATGAGTTTCCGGCTGACAGATACATTTGATGGCGATTTTTTGGAATATGAAGGGCACAAACTTCACTTAAATTTATGTTTCGATAATGTCTTGCGGGCATTTGAACTGTTTGAAGATGACATGTTCAATGGCTTTGAAAAAGTTGACATAGCGCTTGAAATATTCGTTGAAGAGTATGAGTTGATTGCAGACATCTCTATTGAAGAAAAAGCAGAAATGCTGATGTTTATTTTCAGGGAGTTTTTGGATTTAGAAGAAACCAAACCTGAAAGTGACAAAGAGGATGCGGAAAGTCAAGAGGTAACAGGAAAATCATTCGACTTTATACAAGACGCTGGAATCATCTATGCGTCTTTTTTGCATGTCTATCACATTGATCTATTCGAGCAACAAGGAAAATTGCATTGGAAAAAGTTTATTCAATTGCTGCAACACATTGACGACAAATCCAAATTTAAAGAAGTCGTAAACATCCGCAAAATGCCGTTGCCGAAAGCTGATAAATACAATTCTGAATATCGGAGAAACATCGCAAAATTGAAACAAATCTATGCTCTGGATAAACCGCAAACAGAAGAAGAAGCGGCTGAAAAGGTTAATAGACAACTTTCATCCATTGCCGATGCATTGAAACGTCAGAGCAAGCCGAAAGGCAGGTGAGATAAGTGCCAGCAGATGGTCGTATAGAAATAGATACACAGATCAATCGAAATAATGTTACGCGGGAATTAAGAGCTCTGCAAAGAGAACTAAACAATATGGCTAACGAAATGAAGTTAGCCAACATGAAGGCAATGCTCCCATTCCAAAAGAAACTCATAGAAACACAGAAAGATATGTTCTCTCTTGCTCAATCGATGGGCAACTATACGGGAACTACAAAGGAATTTATGAATCAAGTGAATCAGCTTGGGGCACAATACAAAAAAGCCTCTGACAATATGATCAACGCAAACAAAATGATCGCTGCCTCCATGATTCAGCAGGCTGGCTATATGATGAATATGTCCACGCAGGCGGAAAAGATAGCTCAGGGATACAATCGTATGGGTAATCCTTTGCGAACTGTAAATAACCTTTCTTTATCCATTGCAAGCGGATTAAATAAATTAGCCAACGCAGGTAACGCCTCGGTGTTAGCTTTAAAAGAGTTAGGACCTAATGCATCTATGAAGGCATTACGAGATGAACAAATGAAAATTATTGCAGGGCAAATGAGATTCCAACAAGTTGCTCTCGCTTCAATGGTAACTGGTGCTCTTGTCTATGGTTCCCTGCATAAAGCAGCTATGAAAGCAAATAAGGGTTATGCTGAGTCTTTTAAAACAATGATTGCTAACTTGAGAAAAGCTTTTGAGCCTATGGTCCAAGTATTCGCAGAGGTAATGACAAAAGTATATGACTTTGTAAATGCTATCGCTGTGATGATGATTAGGTTCAACGAAGCGCATCCTATTCTGGCGAAGGTTATTCAAGGAATTATGTTGTTAATTCCTGCTTTAACTTTGTTGCTTTCACCTTTGGCTGTAGGTGCCACGATGGTAAATTCTTTTTTAGCAGCTTGGGCAAGTCTTGCTCCAATGGTAATGCCACTCATAACTGGATTGGCGGCTATAAGCGGAACGGTTTTATTAGTTGCAGCAGCTATAGTTGGGCTGGTAGCTGGGATTAGGGCACTTTGGAAAAATAGCGAAGGTTTCAGAAATACTGTTTTAAGTGTCGTTGCAGCCTTACAGGCATTCGCTCAGTCTGTACTTAATTTTGGCAAATATTTGCTAGAAATTGTTAAAACAGGCAATGTCATGAATGCTTGGTTAGATTCTTTGCCAAAAGGATTGCAAAATATCGCCCAAATGGTTGGACAAGCAATTAGCACCATACGAGAACATTTTCTAAGCTTATTTGATGCAGTTATCGCCGCATTCCATGGAGACTTTTCTCAATTGCAGACCATTTTTGCGAGTATTATTCCGAGTTTAATAGGTTTGTTGGTTGGAGGAATCCCAGGGTTATTTATTGCAGCCAGTAGATTTATTCCAGCAATAAGAGACGGAATTTTAAGCGGAACAGGAACGCTGACTCAAACCATAAACAATGTTGTAAATACAATTGTCACATTTTTAACAACTCAACTGCCTGTTTTTATACAAAAAGGCATCGAGATTATCCAAAATATAATTTCGGGTATAATAACAGCTATCCCTCAAATTTCGAATGCAATTTTAACCATCTTAGGTTCAATAGTTCAAATCATCACTCAATTATTGCCTGTTTTGCTACAAGCAGGTATTCAAATAATTACTACCTTAATTCAAGGTATTATTCAAATGTTACCTATTGTCATGCAAACGGCATTGCAACTGATCAATTCTTTGATATTCACGATTTTGGGCAATCTGCCAATGATTTTGGGTGTCGGTGTTCAAATGGTTATGACGTTAATTCAAGGCATCGTTCAAATGCTACCAACGATCATTCAAATGTTTATGCAATTAGTCATGACCATCACACAAACCATTGTTACTTATTTACCAATACTGTTACAGACAGGCATCCAAATCATTATTGCGCTTATAAACGGAATTGTCCAAATGATGCCGACGTTCCTTAATATGTTCATTGATCTTATTATCATGATAGGAAATATGATAATCCGAAATTTACCGATTATTATCAATGCTGGGATACAAATTTTAACAGCTTTGATCGATGGGATTACACAAATTTTACCACAGCTTTTAACTTTAATTGTTAACTTAGTTATACAAGTAGCCAATATGGTAATTAAAAACTTACCATTAATTATAGATGCTGGTGTTAAGATTCTAACATCATTAATTGATGGCATTGTGAAAATGTTGCCGCAGTTAATTAATCTAGCAATAAATCTAATTATTAAAGTGGCTAATACTCTAATAAATAATTTACCTACAATTATTAATGCTGGAGTAAAGTTATTAATCGCTTTAGTAAATGGAATTATAAAATCTTTACCTCAACTAATAAGCGCAGCATTGCGACTAATTGTCGCTTTATCTGGTGCGATTATTAGAAATCTACCTACCATCATTAAAGCTGGGGTTCAATTGCTTCTTGCTTTAATAAAAGGAATTATTTCAATGGTCTGGCAACTTGGCTCTTCTGTTAAGAATGATATTATTCCTGAGATTGTAGATAATCTAAAAAATGTTGATTTGATTAAGGTAGGAAAAGATATAATCAAAGGTCTGATCAAGGGTATTGGTAGTATGGCTGGTGCTGTGAAAGATAAAATTATTGAGGTTGCCGGTAACATCAAAGACAGAATCATGGGCGCTTTAGGAATTCACTCTCCGTCAAGATGGATGCGCGATATGATTGGTAAAAATATGATGCTTGGATGGCAATTGGGGATAGAAGACGAAAAAACAAGCACGCTGAAAAAAGTAGAGGAAATGTTGTCGTGGATAATGCCGGATAAGCTTGTTGCAAACGTTTCTCCTTACGTGACTGCTCCGATAGCAGAAAGAGCCATCGTTGCTTCTGAACAAAGTTCAAAAACTAGTACTATCGATTATGAAAAATTAGGGCAAGCAATGTCGAAATATCTTAACTTTGATTTTTACCTTGATGGCGAGCGAATTACACAAAGCGTCAATACGCACAATGCTGTCAATGTTGCGATTAACAAAATGTCTTAGTTAGAAGGAGAGTGAGGGAATGACCATAATCATAAGGCAAAACGGAACTAGATACGATTTAAAAGAATTTGGCATACGTACTAAGGATTTTGTCGTATCCTCTCCTTCGCCAAGACATACAACTGAGGAAATAGACGGAAGACATGGCGTTGTAGATATGGGAACGACATATGACGTTAGAACAATAACTTGTTCTTTTCGTATGTCTGCTTATGATTTATCGGATTATCCATTAATGAGAGATGAGGTTTTCGCTTTATTTCAAAGCACAGAGGCATTTTATTTAATAGATTCACGGATACCGTTTAAGCGTTGGTTTGTTAAAGTAGCAAGTTCATTTGAACCGTCTCAGGCCTACACATTTGGTGATTTTACAGTTCAATTTGTGTCCTTTTTCCCGTTCGCTGAATCCATCGGCACAACACAAGACATTAAAGAAAACGGAATTAACGCAGATGACGAGTTGTGGGGGTTCGGTATGGGGTTGATCGAGGAAATGGGAGATGTCGAATATGTGCCTACAAGATGGTATCATGTCGGGTCTAAGAAATGGAGTGAGATCTAATGGCTTCTTATACACCGAATTATAACTTGTATTTACCAAACGAAAATGATGATATAGGAGTTGCTCAATCGCTAAGTGATAACTTTTCTAAGATAGATACACAAATAAAAAATAGGGTAAGTGAAATCGGAATCTTATCGAATTTGACAACAACATCAAAAAGTAATTTAGTCTCTGCAATTAATGAGCATGACAGCGAGATCGGCAATTTATCGTCACTTACAACATCGAATAAGTCAACGGTGGTAGCGGCAATTAATGAAATAAAAGGAAAAGCGGATGCAAACGAAACGAATATTGGAACGTTAGCAAATTTAACAACGACAAATAAAAACAGTTTAGTTGAAGCGGTTAACGAGGTTCAAGAGGAAGTTAATACAAATACAACGAACATTGGAACTCTATCTAGTCTAAATACAAGCGATAAAACGAGTATTGTTAACGCAATCAACGAAGTTAATTACAAATTACTAAGTATTGCGAAAGGAGTATTTACAACTTCTGGTGATGGATCGGCAACGACGGTAAATATCGCACATGGATTAGGTGTTGTACCATCGTTTTATCAAGTGCAAGAAGCAAGCGCAGACGCTGGAGCTGCCGATATTAGTTTCGTTACCGCCGGCGCTACAAATATTACAGTTACATTCAAAACGGCACTTCCGGCAGGGACAGATAATATAACGCTTGTTTGGAGAGCTGAATCATGACGACGTGGGCAGAATTTGCAAGGTTGAAACAAACAATGTACACAGTTTATGATAAAACTTCTTTTCGGATTTACAACGCTGGAAACGTGCCGATCCATCCATTCCAACAAGATTTAAAGATTACGATTAAACAAGTTTTAGGCTCGACTGGTTATTTTGAGTTACGTAATCTTACAAACGGAACAGTTTTCCGTGTAAATGAAGCTGTTTCAAGCGCGCAAACAATCGTTTTAGACGGTCCGAATATCACATCAAACGGTCTTAATTTTTTACGAAAAACGAATAAGGGATTTATCGAGCTGTCGCCTGGTTGGAATGATTTTCAAATTTATGGCGCTAGTAGAGCGACTATAGAATTTGACTTTAGATTTTACTATTTATAACCGGAGGGATGTCAATGGCACGAAGAGATATCGGAACTAGATGGGATCGAGAAAACCGCAACAATATAAACGAAAATTTCAAAGAATTGTATGATGTACAAGACAGAGCGTTAAGAAATTCAGAATACGCAGTGGCTACGGCTGGTCAAGCGGTAGAAACAGCAAATCAAGCGTTGCAAAATTCGGAAAGTACACAGACGCAACTTGATAATATTATCATAGAAAACGGTCAGTCTGACGCAGAAGTCGTACAGGCGAGAACAAAAGCAGATGGCACGACGTTTCCGGTTTTGCGGGATAGATTGAATGATGTCGACGATAAAATTGGAATTTTAAACAAAAAAACAGATAGTGTTATCAGCGTAAAAGAATTTGGAGCAAAAGGCGACGGGGTAACAGATGATACGGTTTCCATACAAAATGCCATTAATGAAGCAATTTCTAAGAATATGGCTTTGTTTTTTCCGAACGGAACTTATAAAGTAAGTGACCCAGATGGAGATAAGAGCGCATTACGAATAGTTAATGCTACTAATTTCTACATGTACTCAAATGGTGGTGCAACTATTTCTGTATCTAATACATTTTGGGGCGGTATGTTTGATTTTGTTAATTGTAATAACGTTACTGTTACAGGATTTATTTTTGAGGGTAACGGGGATGGTGCGGTTAACTCAAATGCCGGAAACGTAGCCCTTAGATTCACCAGAGAAACAAAAAATATCCATGTATCCAAAAATATGTTTAGAGGGTTCACAGATTCGGCTATGACTATTATTTCTCAATCACCTTATCCCGATGAATCAGGACTTTCAGTATCAGATACAACAAGAGCCAATGCTATTATTACGAACAATCATTTTATACGTTGTGAACATTGTTTGATTACAAAATATGGCGGTACTAGAAATACGGTTATCGCTAATAACATCGTTTATCAATGCGCTTTTGGTTTTAAAATTGATGGTGAATCATTTCAAAGTTACGTTCCTTATACTTGGAAAGATATGCCTACTCTATCTGGAAATACGATTATCACTGGAAATGTGTTTTCAGAGTTAGACCCAAAAGATGACACACAAATTTGGTCAGGATTAGGCGCGGTAGTGTTAGAGGAAAATGTTGAAAATGTTATTATTTCTAATAACATTATGTCTGATTTCAGAAATGTTAGTGGTGTTGCTATTTCAGGTGGGCAAGGTGATAGGATATTTCGTAATATCACTATTTCTAATAATAAAATGACTAATTTCAACACATCACAAGGTATAACCATAACAAGTGGCGCAGACAAAGATATAGAGGGCATAGTTATTGAGGGTAATACGTTTAGAAAATTTAATGCGGGTGTTATTAGAATCGAAGCAAAAAAAGGTATCAAAGGATTAGTTATTAAAAATAACGAATTTAGAGATATATGTCAAAACACTCCATTCATAGGGCAAGGATATTTTTATCCTACTGATATTGGAGTTTTTATTGTAAATAAAACCTCGCCAAACACTTATTATGCTAACGGTGTTTTGATTAAGGGGAATGAATTTAATTTCACTGACAGCACAACGTTTAACGAGTTATTCTTTTATTTTGTACTGGATGGATTTAAAGTAGCCAAACATGAAGATGTTGTTATTGAAGACAACCGATTTATTAGACCTTACACGACTACAGCTGGTACAGCGGGGATATCATTTTCAAACGTTGATAAAATATTAGTAAAAAATAACTATTTCGAAAGTGGAAGAACGTATTCAAAACATTGTAATATTCTTTATAAAGGGAATAAATTCTATGGACACCGATTGGCTTTAGGCGCAGGGCAAACTGCCCCTACCCCTGTTACCATCAAGGATTGTGAATTTATATCAAACGGTAATGGGTTAGATGAATGGGGAAAAATTGAAAATAATACAACATTAACAATCGAAAACATTACCCAGATTGGTATGTTTGCAACTGCTTATTCAGGTTCAACTATTGTAAACAATTTATTCGGAACATGGACACCTACGTTATCTAACGACGCGAACGATACGAACCACACATACAATAAACGGGTGGGATCGTGGACACGCAGAGGTAAAGAAGTAACGGTTCATTTCCGTATTGAATTGAGTGCATTATCAGCAGGAAGCGGGGGGTTCGTAAAAATAAAAAATCTTCCTTTTCCTGTTGTAAGTTTTAGTGAAACAGAAAGTATGTTTGTTGGTAATTGTGTAATAAGTAGTGTAAATATACCGGATACACAAAGACAAATTGTGCCTTATGTCGTTCCTGGTGCAAATGAAATACGTCTCGCTTTACAAGGGGACAATACTGCACTTTCTCTGTTAGACTACACTGCTATCACCAACATCTCTTCGTTTTGGGGTTCTGTAACATATTTAACTAATTAAAATGACGCTTTTAACTGAAAACTAGAAAAACTGTGCGATGTAAGTAATAATTTTGCGAATATGAACATCAATTGAACGGGAACCATTCGTTTATAAGAAGTCGCCCAACTCCGTTTCTTTGGAGGTGAATCTATGTACGTTATAGACTTGGAGGGAAACGAATACCCAGCGCAAGCAACGTCAACAAAAGAGTTAGAACTCAACGGCAACCAATCGCTTTCGGCAACGTTCATTTCAAACAAAGTAAACGATCTTTTTATCGACAATATCGACCGCATGTGGGAAATCATTGACCACGACGGAGTTACTCATAAAATCATATACGCAAAAAAGCAAGGAAAAGGGAATCGTCTGACAGTCGAAGTCAAGGCGATTCCTTTATTTTTCGACAAATTCGATACAATGCGTATTTATACGGAATACAACGAACATATGACGGCACGTGAGTTTTTCTCGCTTGTTTTCGCCAATACCGGCTTTGATTTCATTCTTGTCGATTCTTTTGAAGCTGTAGAATGGGAAGGGTTAGGTGGCGGAGAAACACGTTTATCAGCTTTTAAAAAAGGTCTTGAACGCTATAAATGCGAGTTTCGTATTGTCGGAAATACCGTCTATTTGGAATCACAAATCGGTCGCGACACGGGTTTTATGTACCGTCACCGCCTGAACGCTTCAAATATCGTTCAGGAAAACGACGCAAGCGAGTTTTACACCTATGCTAAAGGGTACGGCGACTATTCGGACGAGGATGGCTGGCAGGGGGCAAATTTGATTCGTGAGTACACGTCTCCACTTGCGCAAATTCCCGGAATCGGTATCCGTGAAGCACCGCCGATTATGGACGGACGAATAACGCAAGCCGAGACGATGGACGAACAACTTAAAACACTTGTTGACGAATCGTTGAAAATTAGCGTTTCAGCCGATATTCACGACTTAAGACGGCAAGGTTATGCGTTGGCGCAGCCGGAATTGGG
This sequence comes from Aeribacillus sp. FSL K6-8394, assembly GCF_038008865.1. Lineage (NCBI taxonomy): Bacteria > Bacillati > Bacillota > Bacilli > Caryophanales > Bacillaceae > Aeribacillus > Aeribacillus sp. FSL K6-8394. The sequence goes on along the minus strand of NZ_JBBPAA010000005.1, from coordinate 5,335 downwards.
TGATCGCGTTTTCTTAATTGATGAACGAATTGGTCTTGACACGGAAGTTCGTGTCGTTCAGATTTCGATCACAAAGGATTGGCAAGGCAACGTCATTGACTTAAAACTAACGTTCGGCACGCCGTCTATTACGAAACGTTATCAATCGAATATACAGACGGCTGTTGAACGTGTAAACGAAATAATGGAAGGTCGTACAAAGATACCGTTTTCCGTCCTCGATAATGCGGTCATTCAGGCGACGAAAGAGCTGCAAGGCGTAATGAGCGAATTGAAAGTGCCACCAAACGGCGGGCTTATGGCGGTGGATAAAAATGACCCGAACAAAATTGTCGTGTTTAACGCAGCCGGAATCGGTATTTCAGATGATGGTGGACAGACGTTCCGCACAGCAATGACTGGTTCTGGAATCGTTGCGGACGTAATCACCGCAGGAACATTGCGAGGAATTACGATAATATCGGATGACGGACAAGGAAATTCCGTAACGATTGAATCCGGGTCTTTGGTTAGCAAAATTAACAATCGAGACATGGTTAAAATTTATGATTATGAGATTTATTTTTATGACCCGGGAAATGCATCGCCGTCTCCCGACTACGGAGTAACCGCAACGTTAAGTTCGTCTTGGAAGATTGATAATCCTATTAAAAGAGGATTCGGTATTGTTGGATACAAGGATTACTTTTATATAGGACTTATGCAAAACGAAGTAACAGCTAACACTTTTTTTGAAATTGATTTTTCCGAATCTAGGACTTTTTTGAACACTGACGAAGCGTGGCTTCCTAGCCAATCATACCTAAAATATAAGAACGGATATTATTATAATGCGTTGGGAATCGGTATTGATTCTGATGTTATCAATAGAAGGGGTTCGTTGAACGGAAACGCTTTGTTGTTTGTTGATATTTGGGATTTTAATGTTGACCCGAATGTGCGGTATCAATCCGGGCGTTACAATATGAGTGGCGCTGAAAATATATTTGCAGTTTTTGTACAACCAATGGGAGGCAGTTCGGTTTTTTACAATGCAAGAGCATATAACATCTCTAGTACAGGTTTTGACGTGTATGTTGCGAAAAACGATGCTTCTGATACGCCGAGCGCAACGCAAATTCAACTACAACTTATTATTATTTACGAACCGAAAGCGTAGGGGGTGAATGACGTGAACGTAAAAGAGCAAAAACCTATTCCAATCTCCTTAGATGAAGAAAAACAACATAAACAAGCGGAAGCGCCAAAAAATTAAAATAATATTGAGAAAGAGGGGTAAGGATGGAAAAAACGAAGCATAACGCCGAATATATCATCTTTTCGTTTCAAAACCAATTGGCAGAAGCAAGTATGAAAATTGCGGAAAGGGATTCGAAAATTACTGAATTGTTTAGGGCGAATGAACAGATGAAGAAAGATTTGCAGGAAAGAGAAAAAGAAATTGCAGAACTAAAAAAGAAAATTGAAGAATTGGAAAAACAAGAGAAGCCTAAAAAATAGGGCTTTTTATTTTGCTTAGAAAGGATGGGCGAACGATGGAACAGCGCATACAAAAACTAGAAACGGATATGGTCGACGTTAAAACGAGATTAGCCGTCGCTGAATCGAATATAAAAGATATGCGCGAAGATATAACCGACATTAAAAACGACACAAAATGGATTCGGCGCACCATAACCGGTGCGATCATTACGGCGACTTGTACCGGAATAATAGGCGGTGCAATCGCCATTTTTTATACAGTTTTACAAAACTAAACGAAAAGGAGACGACAAAATGGCGATAAAAATTCGAAAAAACTTCGTTCCTTCCGATAAATACTCGATAAAATGTCCATACAAAATGAGCGCGGAGTATATCACTGTTCATAATACGGCAAATGACGCAAGCGCAGCGAACGAAGTTGCATATATGATTCGCAACAATAATCAAGTGTCGTACCATTTCGCAGTAGACGATAAAGAAGCGGTTCAAGCGATTCCACTTGATCGTAATGCATGGCATGCGGGAGACGGCGGAAACGGTACCGGCAATCGAAAATCAATCGGTATTGAAATATGTTATTCGAAATCGGGCGGTGATCGCTACAAAAAAGCGGAAGCTAACGCAATCAAACTAATTGCGCAACTATTGCGTGAACGTGGTTGGGGCGTTGATCGCGTTAAAAAGCATCAAGATTGGAGCGGTAAATATTGCCCACATCGAATCCTTGCAGAAGGACGTTGGCAGTCGTTTTTAAATGCTGTCAATGCGGAATTAAACGGTGAGAAGTATGTGGATATACCGAAACCGACGAAACACACGAAACCAACCGGCAACGCAACAATTAGCGAAATTCAAGCAACGTTAAACAAACGTTACGGCTTCGGTATTACAGTCGACGGTAAGTACGGTCCGCAAACGAAAAAAGCGCTCATCAAAGCGTTTCAAACGGAACTCAACCGCCAATTTCGCGCTGGTCTTGTCGTTGACGGTATTTACGGTCCGAAAACGGAAGCCGCAACCGTTACAGTCAGACGTGGGGCAAGCGGTAACATTACGTGGATTTTACAAGCTGCGTTGTATTGCAACGGACATGACCCGAAAGGAATTGACGGCAAATTTGGCAGCAACACAGAAAAAGCTGTCCGATCGTTTCAGCGCGCGAAAAAGATTACGGTTGACGGTGTTGCCGGCAAACAAACATTTGCAAAACTTTTCAAATAACGGAGGTTGATCGTATGAAAATTCCAGCACGTTTTAAAAACTACGGTTTATGGGTGGCGGTGGCTGCGCTAATCGGCATGATTTTGCAAGACGCAGGACTGCCGATCGCGCCCGAAAAATATGAGGCGTATGTTGACGCGGTGCTGACGATTTTGGTGCTCGCGGGAATCGTGAATAATCCGTCGAATGGTAGCGGATTTAAAGACGTGGAATGACGGAAAAAGCACGGTCATCAGACCGTGCTTTTCGATTTTCTTTTGCGGACTTCATTACCTATTGATATCTGAATACTACCTACGCCGCAGCAAAGGTCAAGACCAATAGATCCTTCCACTTCATACAGATTGAACGGCTCTATGCCGTACCAATCCGATTTCACTTGGAAGAATCCCCTAGCTATGAACGGTACGCTGTCCCATTCGTGTTCCCCGCCAACACTGGCCGGTGTTTCTTCCGCCAAATAAAAGCGGGTAATTATGTTTTCTCCTTGAAGTAGGTATTCTTTTAGAAGTTCAATACCTGCTTCTTTTCCTTCTTGAAAATTGTGCACCTCGAATTCGAGGTGCAATCGTGTAGCTGGACTATAATTGATCATTTTTATTCCTCCTTCTAATTTTAGTAAACTAATGTTCCCCACTCGCTCGTGATTTTTCCATCCTTTACCGCTGCGAATAAGTATTCATCAGCGGTGTTATTACGAATATAACCGGTCGATGATCCGGCTTGTAAGAATGCTGTATATGGCGGGTTTGCTGCATAATAAATATCAACAGTTGAACCTTCTACAAATGACGGCATTTCAAAATAGAAACCTACGTCATTCAAAGCTCTGACAACATCATGGATGACATCTTGACGCGCGTATACAGCAACATAGCGGCTTTCAACATATTCGTTTCCAGGAACAAAATGCTCCGCAATTCGAACGAAATCATGTACGGTTTGCGCTCCTGGTACAAATCTCTCAAGGGTACCATGTGCAACAGTATCATATGTTCCTGCAACGTATGGGAAACCGTCATTTTCCGGAATCCCTTCAAATGCTTTCCGGTATAGAGAACCGGCAAACGAAAACACTTTCACATTGTCACCGAACTTTTCAACAACAGCATTTAGATCAGAAATTTTCCACCTTTTCATTTTTTAATTCCTCCTTAATTTATTTGATTAATCCTTCCATCGCACCGCCAACCTAAGTTGGCAATGCTAGCAAGGATTAATCTTGTGGTCTCCCCAGCTCTTCCCAAAGCTGGAGAACACCCTCATAATCATCCTCTTCAGCCGGGAAGTTTGCTGGGTTTCGGTCAATTTCGCTGTCTGCATCTGGATTGTACCAGATGTAGTCAGCCTTCTTATTTTTAAAGTCGATGGTGACTAAGCATACATCACCATCTTTGACTTTTTCGAGGCGATCAGCGTCCGCCTCGAAGTATTTTTTTGCGTCAACCGTAAATTGAATTTCTCTCATTTTTAATTCCTCCTTTTTATTTGCGGAGGGGGGATAACCCCTCCTAAATTTAGTAAACTAACCTAAATTCGTTATAATCGATGTCGTCCCATCCCTGCTCCTCAATAAATTCTTGTTCATTAAATCCGATAATCTCAAGTGCTTCATCGACTGTCAATGAGCGGTTTGTCAAGATTTCCCCTACCAAAACATCTTCATACATGATTTTTACTTTAGTTTCCATTTTTTAAATTCCTCCTTGTTTTTTGTTCCTCATCAACCTTACATCTTAATTATACAATTATATAATTATATGGTCAACTATTTTTTATAAAACTTTTTAGTCTTTCTAAATCTTCTTTCCAAAACAACTGTACTTTCCCTTTTCCAGTACCATACTCTTTGCAAGGAGTAATACGACCTTCTCTGATGTGATGCTGGAAAGCTACATTGGATAGACCAACATATCTTTCAGCTTCCCTCCTGGTCATGATTTGATCCAAAAATTCTTCTTTAGTCATTTTCATCTTGCTTGTCCTCCAGAATTGGATTGAAATATTTTTCCTCGGCTGCTTTTCTAGCTTTTATAGCATCATCTTTGTTATCAAAATAGCCTAAAGTAATCTGTTTACCCTTAAACCCGATGTATGCCCGCCATTTTTGACGGGTCTTCATCCATGCTACACCTTTATGCCCGCTTTTGTTATTTTTATAGGTTTTAGTTTTTAGTGCGGTTACCCGAGTACCGTCTACTTGATCGTGTTTAATATGCTGGTCTCTACCGGTATCCCTTTTTATATCGTGCTTGCACCCGCAACTTTTGTAATGCCCGTGAATCAAACTATAGCCTTGCAAATAAACAGTATTTCCACAACTACATTTGCACTCCCACAAAAGGGTATTATTTTGGCCGCGTTTCTCACTTAATTTAACGACAGATAAATCACCAAACCGTTTACCAGTTAAATCAATACGTCTCGAGTCAACTCGTTTTACCATGTTTCACCTCAAATGCATACGGATCTCTTGGTTAATTTCATTTCCATTACCTCCCCTTGTTTGTACTTTAATTATATAATTATAAAATTGTATAGTCAACACCTTTTTTAAAATTTTTTGCATGAAAAAATCCCCTCATTTGAGGGGAGTTGAAAATTGCATGCCCATTATTCTAACAGTACT
>NZ_JBBPAA010000004.1:0-66473 GCF_038008865.1 Aeribacillus sp. FSL K6-8394 | reverse complement strand
AAGAGCGTGCCGCCGTACGTTTATACGTAGGCAAACACGCTCTCATCGGAGGAAAAACGAAAATTTCCAGGCGTTTCGCTCTTGCGTTAAACACATTTATGCATTAAAATGAAGACAAGGCATAAATATGTTAACACAAGAGCTTTCGAGCAGGTGTTTGCCGTAGGGTGAGTACGGCAGACGGTTGTAGCGGACCCCCAATCCGACTACAACGCGCTTCGAAAGCTCTTCTATTTTGTCCCGTTCTATTATGTTGTCTCTATTGTACTACTAATCTTCGAGTCGCGACAAGGTCTATTTTCCAAAAATTCTCGACAGCCATCCCCGTTTTTTTGTCCCCTTGTCCTCCGTTGTCTTGTCCTCCGTTGTCTTGTCCTCCGTTGTCGCAGCTGTCTCCAACGCGGCCTGCTTCTGTTCTTGAATGGCGCGAATAGATTCCATGAGTTTTCGGTCGCGTTCTTCCAGTCGTTGGTTGATGTAGAGTTGCTGCTCGTTGAGCTTTTCAATCAATTGACGATTCACCATTTCCAAGCGCTCGATTCGCTCGATTAGTTGATCTAGCTTGTCGTCATAGCGCGTCATATCGCTAGGTACGTCTAGCTCTTGAGCGATTTCCTCCGTTTCCTTGACACGCTTAACGACTTCGTTTACCGCGTTTTCAAGCGACATTCCTTCGTCTTGTGTGAGTCGTTTTAAATGTCGTAGGGCGACGATATCTTTTTCGTAATAGAGACGCTGTCCTTTGTCGTTCTTCTTAAACGGGTACCCGGCGTCTTCGAGCATGGCGCTCCATTTCCGTAAAGTTGACGAGGCAATCTCCAAATTATCCGACACGTCTTTCGAATAAAACGCGATTTTGTCTGACATAGCGCTATCAGCTACCTTCTTCATAGTTTTTCCTTATTATACAATGGTTTGGGCGCGTTATGTAGCGATTTTTATGTGATCTCGTACGCTATTAAACAGGTAAATATTGTATATGCATTTGGAAACTGATATACTTAGATTAACTTTGGACTTAAAGTTAGTCAAAATTCAAGGCGAAGGGTTGGGTATATTGGTATGAGATTGACGATCTCCATCAATCGCGAAATCAATGAGTTAATTCGGAAGATTGCCGAACAAATGGGAACAAGCAAGAGGAACGTTATCGCGTTTGCCTTGGCAGAAGTTCTGCAAAAAGGATATAGTTTCGAGCAACTGGAAGCGTTGAGAGAAAAGATCAATCTTGATTCCCAGACGACGATTTTTTTGACGGAGGAAATGGCGCGAAAAATTGAACAAATTGATCGTTTTGGTTTATCAAAAAGAACTTTTTTTGGATGTTTGATTTCTGATTATTTCCAAAAAAACAGTGAAAAGTTTCTCCTAGACTCTTCCGAAGATCTAGCAGAAGCCAAAAACAACGATTTAAGTCGTGACTATATCAACACCAATATGGACGAGGAGCTTAAAAAAAAAATAACTGATTTTTGCAAATCTAACTCTATTGCAATGAGTTTCTTGTTTTCGTATTATCTCTTGGCTAAGAATGTGCAGATACGCCCGTTCCAAATAAAGAAACGAGAATATCTGCATCTAAACATGAATGCGCTCGCCAGAAAAATGCTAGATAAAAAAAGTAGTGACATCAACGTGACTAGGCAATTTTATCTACATTTAGTCGCTTTGCAAATCTGTGAGGATTTCAATTTGTGAAATTTACAAAAATAGCGAGAAAATTCGCTATTTTTATTTACATTTTTTCTTGATTATGATATAATTTCCATATAATCAAAATAAAAAAAATAATCCATATTTGGAAAGGAGAGGAATTATTGTGTTTGACCAACTTCGAGGGCTATTGAATTCTTTGTTCGGAGACATAACGTCTACATTTATCACCTTGTTCGCCATTGGGATTCTTGTTTGTGGCCTATTGGCGGCATTTGGTGGAGAAGAAAATCAAGCAAAGTTCAAACGGGGGTTGTTTTTGTGTATCTCTGGGTTGATTGTGTTCTTGCTTGCCCGCCCGATTGTTTACTACTTCCAAAACAACCTCTAAGGGGTGAATGAATTTGGCATACGAAACACAGTCGATCGCTGAACGAAAGGAACAGTTGCGAGAAGAGGGTAAAGTGGAGTTGCCCTTAAACGTCGATACACGAAAGTATTTACTCTCTTTCATTCGTTATCGAGACGTGCTGATCTCCCTTCCGTTATTGATTGCTGGCATTGTGGCACTGTATATCATCCATCGAACGGGAATCGGCATTAATTCGCAGAACGTGATTGTCTGCCTCGCGCCATGGGCGACGTTCTTGCTGTTGCTGACGATTCAACATCCCGATCGGAAGAACATTTCGTTCTTCGAACACCGGATTGTTTGGCGAATCAAGTACAACAACCGTCAAAAACTGTTTGTTTACACAAAGGGTGATCTGATGGGAAAGAAGAAGGAAAAAGATGTTCGTGAACAGCTTGGCATTTCTAACATTTATTCCGACTGCTACGAAACAACGGACAAACGATTAGTTAAAGTGATTAAAGTGTCGAGCATTAATCTTTCGTTGCTAAATAACAAAGAGAAACGCATGATTTTTCAAGCATACGAAACGTTCCTCAACGACCTTCCAAAAAATCTGACGCTCCAAATCAGCCAAATCGCACAACCAGTCAACCTAAAAAACTACTTCATGTTCATCCAAGAGAAGACATCCCAAGAAGGAGATATATCAAAAAAGTTGTTGTCGGCGGGATATCTCAATTTCGTTGACAACATCCAAAAATCCAAGAACATGGTGTCCCGAAACCGTTATGTCATTATTTCCAAACCATTCACGGTGCAGAACAGAGACAGTGTCTTGGAGGAACTTGATCGACAGGCAAAAATCCTTGTTTCTCAAATCGAGAATATGCTCGGCGGTCGCTTTCAGCTGAAAGCAGAAATCTTAAACAACGAAGAGTTATTCCATCTCATCTACACCTGCGTTGACTACGAAAATGCACAAGTCAATGCGGAAATCAAAACAAGTACATTCCCAATCACGCTGGGAGAAGAGACATATAGAGAGATGAAAAAGAGATGGGAGAAAGAAGTAACGGAGAAAATCATTTAAGCCAGGGGGAAAGACGATGAGACTTACACTTCCTTTTTTTCGAAAAAAGAAAGAAGAGAGTTTGGAGGAATCGTATTACAACGCTAATGAACATATTTTGAATTTGCTTTCTCCTGACAGTATCGAAGAAAAAGAGAGTTATGTCCGTTCGGGTACGAACTATACCCGAACGCTTGTGGTTGTAGAGTATTCGTCCATTATTGTGCAGGAATATGTTCAACGCCTAAATGATCTGAGTGATAACATTAGCGTCATTCAGTATATCACAGAGTACGATGCTTCAGAAGTGCGGAGACATCTATCGGAGAGCATTAAGCAAAACAGTCAAAAACTATATTCCAAATACGTCAATGATGCAGGAAAAGCTGAAGCACAAGCGCAGATCGACAGTGCTAGAATGTTGCTCCATCAGCTAAGTTTCAAGAACGAAAAAATGTTCATGTTTCAAATGCTGATTCACATTGTCGCAAACAACCTAAAAGAATTGGATGCGTTGACTCAACAGGTGAAATCCATTGTCGGCCCATTTTCAAAAACACTCACGCCGACTACAAGAATGAAAGACGCTTTTGACAGCTTCTTGCCAATCGGCAAAAACAAAGTATATGACTTTACATATCGCCCGATGAATGCGGAAGCCGTTTCTTATTTCTTTCCGTTTCATGAAAATGAGATTTTCGACGAGAAAGGCATCATCAAGGGAAGAAACATGACAACCGGAAATGTGGTAATCGTAGACGATGATTTATTGTTAAACCGCCATGAATTTGTCATTGGGATTTCCGGTTCTGGGAAATCCACTTACATTTTTCAAGATATGATGCGGAAGTACATGTTAGGACGAAGAATCATTGTGATCGACCCGAAAGGAGAATTCGGGGAGGTATTTCGTACACTTGGCGGTGAGTGGGTGAAAATCAGCCTAAAAGGCGGGAACATCATCAATCCATTTGATATCCCGAAAAATCAACATGGAACAGAAGAAGGAAATCCACTGATCGCTAAAATCAGCACCTTGTTGACGATGTTCCGCCTCATGTATCCGCAGATGACAGATTTGCAGGAAGATGTCTTGTCGAAGTTATTAATTGAGCTGTACGCCAAGTTTGGCATCACGGAAGAAACAGACGTAAACGCATTAGCAGTAACGGACGTTCCGATCATGGAAGACTTCTATCATTTTCTTGAAGAAATCAAGGAAACAACCCCTGAAGAGTATGAGCACGTAAGGGACTTCCATACCACGTTGCACGCTTATGCGAAAGGCATGTTTGCCAAAGTGTTCAATGGGCATACCAACGTGGATGTGTCGAATCCACTTGTTGCTTATGATATTTTTGACCTCCAAAACCGGGAAAAAGCACAACGAGTAGTGTACTTCAATTTATTATCTCATATCAACTATGACATCTTGAACGGTGACCGGCATCCAACACAAGTGTATATTGACGAGGCGCATATCATCGCTGACCCAAAAGTGCCTCTGGCGATGGAATATGTGTATTTCATGATGAAAGTATTGCGGTCGTTTAATTGCGGTGTAACTCCTGCTACCCAGTCGATTAAAGACTTTCTGTCCGCGAAAGACGATAAACGAAACTATGGGGAAGCTGTCATTTCACAAGCTATTCAACGTTTATATCTCCCGATGCAAGAAGTAGAAATCAACTTCTTGGAGAAAGAACTTGGACATCAATTTTCTGAAGAGGAACGAACGACATTAACGGTCGTTGAGGGGCGAAAAGACGAACAAGCAGGTAAGGGCATCTATTTTGTCGGCTCGAAAAAAATCAAATTGGAAGTGCAGCTAACGGATGTTGAAAAACAACTATGGTTTGAACGGAAGTGAGTTGATCGTATGAAAGATGTCATACGCTCTCTACTTCTTTGGAAAGCAAGTCCGTTGATTTGGATCGGGGCTGGAGTTCTGTTTATCGTCGTACTCATTGGTGCCATCAGTAACGCTATTTTCGGGGAAGAAGAGAGCTTCTCCAATATCTCAGGCGGAGTAGCAATGTGTACGAAGGGAAAAGTGGATGAAGCAAGGATTGAAGAAGTGCTATCTAACGCCGGAGTATTCACTGGAAAAAAAGAAGTATTTATGAACGCAGCTGAAAAATACGGCATTGATCCCGTGCTACTTATCGCCATTGCGTTGCATGAAACAGGATACGGAACATCCCCTGCCGTGAAAAACAAAAACAATCCTGGTGGTATTATGGACCCGAACACTGGAAAGCTGAAAGTATTTGATAGTCTGGAAGACGGCATCGATTTTATGGCAGGAAACCTCTATCGAGTGTATATATCTCAAGGATTAGTAACGATTCAACAGATTGGGGCAAAGTACGCTCCAATTGGAGCGAATAATGACCCCTCGAACTTAAACGCGAATTGGGTGCCAGTAGTCACCAATATCGCAAATGAACTAGGCGGCCTCTCGATGAACTGCGAAGTCATGGGGACAGGAGAATTCGCGCTGCCTACCGGTTCGATGAGCATCACGTCCAATTTTGGATATCGGAGTGATCCGTTCGGAGGCGGAACGGAATTCCACAAGGGAATAGACTTCGCTTGTTCGCGAGGTGATGCAATTTATGCAGCCGATGGGGGGCAAATTGTAGTGTCCGTGAAGTCCGGATATGGTGGCGGATACGGACACCATGTCATTATCAGCCACGGCGATATATTCACCTTGTACGGCCACATGGAACATGTGGATGTAGACGTAGGAGACACGGTGCAGAAAGGACAGAAGATCGGTACTTGCGGAACAACCGGTTCCTCAACGGGATACCACTTGCATTTTGAGGTTCAGCTAGACGGCATCTATGGTAAAAGAGTAGACCCAATGACGTACTTCCAGCCAGCAAAGAAGGAGGAAGATGAATGAGAATCACCGTTACTAACCTTGTGTTAATCGTTCTTCTATTGATTGCAGGAAGCTTTAGCTTCCTCTTGTATACGGACCTTCAGGAAGCAAAGGAAAAGATTGAGAAGTATCAAGATATCGAAAAGCTGAATCAACGATCAGAGGATTTTATCGAAGCGTTGGTTTATGGGAAACATAAAAAGTATCTGACCGGAGAACAACTGGCGCGATATGAAGCTGGCCTGAAAGAGTATGGAGAACCAACAGAAAAAAACATGGCGAAAATAAACGAATTTAAAATTCATCAGCTGTTCACAAAAAAGCAGAAAAATAAAGATGATGAGGCGGAATCGTATGCCATCGTACAGGTCCGATATGAAACAGGAGATCCTAATAAATACGGGGATGACTACATTCATACATTAACGGTCAACTCTCATTGGGTGAAAGACTCCGGAGAATGGAAAGTCGATCATATAGATATGGCTTTGCTTGAAGACAGCCGGGATGAAATGTTACGGAAACAAGCCGAAGAAGCGCTGCAGAAAGCTGGTCAAGCAAATTAAAGAAAAGGGGGAGAGGAAAAGTGAAACTGACGCCGGAACGGCGTAGACAGATATACGAGATTACGCAAAAAATACTCGCTGTCTACGATCGTTTTTTCTCTTTTGTACTTAAGCTGTATGAAAAACCGGTGGAGCGAAAGAAAAGAGAGTTTTTCCTCACGTATCGCACAGAAATGACGGAAGAAGAAATTCGGGAGTATCAATATCGATTGACGGTAGGGTGGACGGTTCTCTTATTTATCTTCATTTTACTTTTGCTAGAGATCGGGGGGAGAATCTTTGGCTAAATTTGTTCGAGTCCTAGTCGTTGCGTTTCTGTTGTCCTTGGTGATCTTTCCAACGTCAAGTTTGGCGAAAACAGGAGATTTTTATGAAAAAAACAAAATGTTCTTTGAAGAACCGGAAAACTCAGATGACGAGAATAGATCGTCAAGTGCTTATATCGAGATTCTGAAAAACTACGATGACGACAGTCAATCGATTGAGTGCGGAAAATTTCAGGTTACTTGCCATATCTATAAATTCATCTTTGAAACGGGAGTTTCGGCGTTGGAATTCATTAAAGAAATCATGAAAAAGACGGTCATTTCTCCAACAGACATCATCCAGAATCCGTTGTATGAAAGATACCAGGACGGATTGTTCACGTTGTCAAAAACGGTATTGGCGATTTTTATCGTATTTAGTATGACAAAAATTATGAGCCTTCGCATGGCGGATGCAGATGACGGACCGATTGTCATGAATGAAAAGCTCGTAAGCATCTTCGTGATCTGTGTGTTCCTATTCTTGTACGAATCAATTATCCACTGGATTCTAAACTTCCAAGAAAAACTCATGACTGCGATCATTGACACGATACAAACAGAAAAAATGGTCGAAAACATGATCTCCAATATATTACTTTCTCCGGGGGTATTTGCTTTCATTACAGTATTAGATATTGGAATCATTCTAGTGGTTCTAACACTTCAGTTTTTCTATCGCATCGCCCTCGTTGCGATCTTGTATATTATCGGCCCGATCGCTATTGTTACGAAAGTCAATGATACTTTTAACTTCTTTGATTTCTGGCTCAAACAATTCATCAGCGCGTTTCTCACGCTGGCGTTACAATTGATCGCTACGGCCATTGGACTGCAACGCTTTTTTGAGAGACCGCAGTATTTCGGTGACACAACGAATTTGTTTATCGGAACCGCCTTTTTCATTCTCGCTGTGACGTTGCCATCCCTTTTAGGTCAATGGGGATTCAGCACCGGTTCAGCACGTTCTGTAATGTCAGGAGCGAAAACCATCGCCAGAGTAGCCATGAGACGCTAGACGCTAAGGAGGATGATAGACATGAAAAAATGGATGATAATCGGCACGGCTGTTTCATTGATGTTCCTGTTTGGATGTCAGAACGATCAAAAAGAAGTACAAAGTACGAAGGTAGAGGAAAAAACAAAGGCGAAAGAAGACAATTCGAAAGAAAAAGCAAAAAGCGTCTTTACTCGAAAAGATCGTCAGATCGCAAAGGAAAAAGCTGAAAAATTTATCGTTCTTCTCACTGAATTTCATGGTCGCTCCATTTTTAGTGATGAAGACAATGCGAGAGTTCGTGCGGAGTTAAGCCAAAAGGCAGATGAACAAAAGTTGATTCATCCTGAAACTTCGTTCACAAATCTCACTAAATTTGATGATAATGCTAAAGAAGACAGTAGATTAATTCTTCGGAAAGATCGCTTTCAATTAGGCGATGAATTTAAAGAAATTTATTATAAGTACATTGATGTTCATGAATTGAGATTGCCAATTAAATATATCGTTAAGTCTGATACGTCCCCAGAGGATGTGGAGTTAGAGTCGTTTGTTCGTTTCGTTAAAACGACGGATGGAGAAATTTTAATTTTGGATGCGCCAATGTTGATCGGAATGGACTTGGAGAAAAAAGATGAGGACGCCTATTATGACGAGTACAACCGTAAGGAGATAGAACAAGAAGTCAAAGAAGAGCTGAATATTCAATGAGTGAGGTGAGATCGATCATGCAACAATTCACCATTAATAAATATGGCGAGGTCGAAGTGGAACAAAACGAACTTCGGTATTTTATTCCAATTGCATATACAGAAGCCAGTGAACTAGATGAATTGGAAGAGGCATATCGAAGAAAAGGAAAAGAACTAATGGACTCCCCGTATTACTTGTTTGCAAACAACCTCGAATTAGTACGAAATCGCTTCTGTTTTACGTTCCAGTTAGAGGAAATGAAGGCTTTTCACTATATTCGGCAGTTCCCGTTTGAGGAACAGTTATACTATCTTCGTTCGTTAGTCGAACTGGCGAAAAATATTGAACAGATACCAGTTTTGTGGGATAAAAATAGCCTTCTTGTGGACTTGACGGACGGAAAAATCAAAACGTTCCTCTTTGGGTTCGATAAACACCCGATTCATGTATCGCAAGATGCAGTGGACGGACTAAAAGAAACGATTATCCTGGCTTTGACGACGCTTCATCGTGTGTTAGGGAAACCAAGACGGATTGATTTCATCGATCAACGGGAGATCGTCATCCGTTTTGCGGAAAACATTTTGCACGGAAAATCTGTTAGTGAAATCGGGAGAGTTGTAGAAGATACGATTTTGGAAATTGAACGTCAGTTAGAACAGGAGAAAAAAGAGCAGCCGAAATCCAACGTCCTTACGGCCTTTAAGGAAAAGTGGAACGCGAAAAAAGAAACGGCTGCTACTGTTGAACAGCCAGTCTGGCGTTTCTCCAAGAAAAAATCGAATCTTTCGGCACCATATGAAAAGAAAAAGTCGATTTGGGATAATAAATACGTGTATCTTTCTGCTTCGGCACTCGCTTTTGTCATTCTCATTGGAAACTCAACAGGGGCATTTGATTTTTCTAAACCTGAAGAAGCAAAAGCTAAACAAGAACAAACAGAAGTCATTCCATCCAGTAAGCTTGTCGGTGTTTATCAGAAAGCATTAACAGGTAATGAACAAGAAGCGTTAGATCAGTTAGAGCGATACGGATATGACAATCTAAGCAAGAAAGACCAAAAAGTGATGTTGAGTCTATATGAAGAGACAGGACAGCCCGAAAAAGCCATTAAGCTGAAGCCGGAATATGCAGAAAAAGTCGTGAACGACTTAGTTAGTAATCAAAAGTACGACGATCTACGAACGCTGCAAAGTAAAATTGATAATCCAGTTGTTAATTTCGAGGTCGCTTTTTTAGATAAGAAATGGGAAGATGTAGTCCGATTAAAAGACAAAGTGAAAATGACCGACAGACGGGAAAACCAATTATTAAGCGCATATCTTCATTTGGGAAGAATGGATGAAGCTAAAAAATTGGCTGCGGAATCTCCTGAACTGAGCCAGAAAGTCCAGGATTTCGAGATGAAGAAAAAACAAATCGAGGATTTGAAAATGCAGGTGCAACAGGTGCAAAAAAATGAAAAAGACGTGAAAAAACGTGATGAACAAGTGAAAAAATTGAATGAACAGATCAAGCAGTTGGAAGCAGCGATCAACAACATCTAAAAAAGTGGAGAGGGGCGATCATTTCACCCTCTCCACTTCTTTTTTGGGAGGCTGGATGTTCATGTCTTTCACGGGTTGCTGCATCCGTTGCATCATGTTTTGGATAAACTCTTTATTGATTTTTTTAGGGATGAATCCGATTCGTTCACGAATGAGGTTTTCGATGACAAAGCATTTTCGTGTCCAGTACTCATACTCCTTATACGTGTATTGTTCTGCATCGGAAAATTCCTTTGCTCCTTGCTTCATCGCCTGAATGAAAATGTACCGGTTGTTATACGTATCTGATCGTTCTTTTCGAGCTAATTTAAGAAGGTAAAGCAATTCGACAGTGGAGAGTTTCATCAGTTCAGGAGTGGGTTTTTTAGCGTCTTCGATCGTCGGGTGCTGTTGAGGAAGGAGATTTTTTCTTTTCCCGTTCTCCTGAACTTCGTTTCGATCAAGCTTCATTTTGCAAAAGCCGCAATAATAACGATGTTGGTGATTTTGTACCCCACTTCCACAGTACGGGCAAGTTTTCATCACAACTTGGCGAGGAGACTCCAACTTCTAAGCGTTAGCGAAAGTTGGAGAGGAATCGCCTTCTCTCCTTTCTACATAAAATTGGATTTTCACTAATTTTATACTGACTCCCTCTCTATATTGTTGTAACTTACTACAATTATTATAACATCTATTGTTGTAAGTTACAACATTTTTGATTTTTAGTTTGGCGAAGTCACCTTTGAGCGAATAGACCTATACATTCATCATTCAAACATGTATAATATATATAGAAGCTCCATATAAATAAAAATAAGACCGACGGTGCAGCAACACCCTCGGTCCTTCGCAATAGAACGGTTCCCTACAAGGGGGATCGGCAGCGGAGAGGAAATAATCCACCCGACCGGCCGTTAACTCAAGGGTGGATTATTTCTTTTGGTTGAAAGACAGTATTGAAACGATGAGACTTGCGAAAGCAATCGCAAACATTAACGCTTCAAATACCGTCATCGGCATCACCCCCTTTCTTCATATGAAGGGGTACAATGCCGACCCACCCTTGAGTTCTTCCGTTCTATTGCCTTTCTATTATACCATATATTTGCAGCTGCTAAAAACAGAAGATAATAAGAATTATCTTCTGTTTTTTTATTAGAAATCATTGAAAAACGAGAGATAATTCGGTAGAATATATAATAGAAAAACGAAAGATAATTCGGCTATTTTTTTAAAAGGAGAGAGATTGTTATGAAAAAGAATACAATGAACCAAAAAATTGAAGGAATTTTGCCGGAGGTAAAAGCGTCGTTGAGTTTTGAAGGTTTGCAAATAACTGAAGAAGAAGAAAAACTAATTAAAGCTGCATTGAGTGGAGATATTAGCCGAGCAACCTTTCTAAAAAAAGCAAGAGAGTTGGCTGAAAACCAATGATGCAATCAAAGCAATCAAAATACTGGTATCCAGGGACCGAAGTATTGATCAATAATTTCAATATTCGTGATCCTAAAAAACTCGAAACATTAGAGCGTATTATTACAGGTGAACGATTGGCAAAGCTATATCTAAAACCGATTTATGGAAAGTTTGATTTAAAACACTTACAAGCAATACACAAATTTCTTTTTAGCGACATTTATCCTTTTGCCGGAAAGATTAGGGATGAAAACATTGCGAAAGGCGGTTTTTCTTTTGCTAATGCACAGTTTATTGAGGAATCGGCGAAACAGCTGTTTAAGGAATTAGCCAATGAAAAGCATTTGAAGGGTTACGACTTCGAAAAATTTTCCGAACGTGCAGCATACTATTTGGCCGAGATTAACGTATTGCATCCTTTCCGAGAAGGAAACGGAAGAACACAACGTGAGTTTATTCGTTCCTTAGCGCTTAAAAATGGATATTCTCTTGAATGGAGCCGAATTGATCGTGAAGAATTATTAAGTGCTTCAATACGATCCATTACTGACATTCAGCCTTTAGTTAATGTATTAAAGAAAGCAATTGTGAACAGAGAGCCTGATAGACAGTTAATGAGGTTATTTGAGAATGCAAGAGGGATAGAAAGGTAGGTAAAGATGAATGTGGGTATATGGAGATGAAGAAGGCGGCTCCTGGATTATTAAGAGCGCTCAAACGGAAAATTAGAGATCGGCGTTATGCCGAACTCCTGCCAGGAAACCGCCGCTAATAGATTATCACAATTTTTAGATTTTGAATATCTGGCAATTAATTACAAAAGGAGAGAAGGGAAATTGGAAAAATACATTCATTGGTTACAGCAACAAGGAAAAAGTGAACATACCATCCGTCGCTATAAAACCGTACTAAAAGAATTTCAACAATGGTACGAAGGAATGACGGGTGGAGTTCCCTTCGATCCCAAAAATGTGTCTGCTATCGATCTCCAGGACTGGAAGAACTATTTAATAAATATTGCGCGTATTGAAAATCCAAAAACAGGGGAAAGGAAAAAACTCACGATTTCTACCGTTAACAACAAAATTGAGAGCCTGAAGGCTTATTTCCGGTATCTTTATGATACCGGTATTATTAAAGATAATCCGGCTTCTTCTCTTTCAGTACAAAAACAACAAACACCATTATCACCGCGTTGGCTTGAACGTGTTGAGAAAAATAAACTTTTGCATTACATTGACGATAAGGAAAAGCAAAAGAAAAATCCGTGGCGCTATGCGAGAAATCGAGCAATCATCTACTGTATGCTTCACGCTGGAATGAGGGTCAGTGAGGTTGTAGAGCTGGAATTAGAGGATATTGATTTCGCAAATGGTTATATCAATATACGTGATGGTAAAGGTGGTAAGGCTAGACGTATTCCCATGAACAGCGATCTAAAACATGCCCTAAGTCTATGGATAAGCGAAAGGAAAACCAAAGAAACGAATACAAATAAAGTCTTTGTCTCTCAGAAAGGCGGCAATCTAACCATATCTGGCGTGAATAACTTATTTAATAAGATTCGACATGACTTAAAAATTGAAGAACTTACACCGCATGTGCTACGGCACACTTTTTGCCATGATCTTATTGAAAAAGGTTTTCCTATTACTTATGTTGCCGATCTTGCGGGTCACAGTGATTTAGATACGACCAGGAGGTACGTGGCCACAAGCGATAAGGAAATGAAAATTGCTGTTGAGTCTTTATCTTCAGGCCGCTATCGACAAACAGAAAACAAAAAAAATAAGGGTGAAGATGAAAGATAAAGGAAAAGTGAATGATTTGTATTTCGTCATCTAGAGGGCATTGGCCCTCTTTTTTCATGGTTTTGTAGTGGACTTGTGAGCGATACTTTCACGGAAGGCGAAAAGGGGAGATATCCTGAATTTTTCAGCCCCCTTTAAAAAAAACGGCTTTTCAGATTGGCGTATAACGCGTTTTAAATAACAAAGTAATGGTTTTATATTCGGAAGAGGAAAAACGTCTCTAAAGGGCATTTATGGCTTTTTAAAACGTATCCCCTTTTGTTCAATCAAAATTTTGCTATATTTTTTCCCTGATCATTTCTTCTGTTGCTCCAATAAATGCTTAGCAAAGCTTTCAACGGTATATTTTGACCAGTATGGCGTTCCGGCTACTACTAAGTCTTCCTTTGGAAACTTTCCTCTTTTGCGATAGACAGCAATCTTGTTTTGGGGGAAATGAATTCCTTTATCCTCTAGATAGCGCGCAAAATCACTTTGGGTGTAGTAGTCCTGGGAGTCTCTAATGATCGAGAAGTTAGGGTTTTTAATCAAATACGTTTCGTTTCTGAAAAACTCCACGATTAGTTGCAACGCAAATTCCAGCCATTCATCTTCAAGGTGCTGATATAGTAATTGGAGCGAGAATGCTTCTTCATGTTTTTCAAAGAATCGAGCCAATTGCAAAAATGTTTTTTCTAACTCACTTAATGTTGAGGAAGTTTTCAATACTTCTTTATTGGATTCATCCAGTAAAGGTTTTAATTGAGGAAATTGATTGATGATCTTTTGTGTAGTATTTTTCATTTAATCCACCTCTTTGTTGTAAGCTACTACAATAATAGCATAAAATGTTGTATATCACAACATTTTCCCTAAAATAAATGGCTGTTTTATTGCAACGCTTTAAAACAGCCCATTTTTGAAAAGCTCGATGCTATTCAAAAATGGAGAAAGGGAAAGAAAGAAAAAGAAGAAGGAAGGAGGAAAACCTTCCTTCAGGAAAAGAACCCTCTTTCTTTGAGGGAAGTGTATTCTGCTTTGTAGTTGATGACTAGGTGATCGAGAACTTCAATCCCTAGTATCCTTCCGGCTTCTGCTAGCCGTTTCGTCATTTCAACATCCTCTCTCGATGGAGTTACGTCACCACTTGGATGCTGATGTGCGACGATGATGCTAGCTGAGTTATTGAGGATTGCTGCCTTAAAGACTTCTCTTGGGTGAACGATGGATGCGTTGAGAGAACCGATATGGCAGCGATGAACGGCAACGACTTCGTTTTTGGTATTGAGGCACATGACGAAGAACACTTCTCTGTCGTCGTCGCCGATGAAGTGTGCTGCCACTTTTGCTGCATCCTCCGGACAACGGATTTTGTATCGCTCTTCCACCTCCTGAACGATTTGTTTGATGCGTTGGATTTCGTAGATTTTTTCCATGGTTGAACACTCCTTTCTTTGTTTGCCGGTGGGGGAATTTTTGCGCGAAGGTGGGTAGAAGGGTGCGGAACGAAGTGGAGCATACGAAGTATCAAGCGATTCGTTGACGGCTTGTGGGAAGCCCAATGACTTAGCAAGCCTTAAAAGCGATGCTTTTTAGGCTTGGTTAGCCGACTTGGCTTCCCTAAGCCGTCCGAAGAGCGCAGACCCTTTACGCGCCTAACAAGCAAAAATTATAATGGGGTGAGGCAAAGGAAGGAGCGTACTTGGGAAGGAGGTAAAAAAATAAAACGCATTTTTAGCCTGTTGCATTTTTTTAAATACAACGGCCTAAAAATGCGCAAAGACAAACTTTTTCAATCTTGGAATGCAACATAATCAAGATTATAAGCAGTAAATTCCATCGTGTTGCGTTCGAACAGTCCATAAAACAAAACTCCACTAACTACTTATATAACCAATAACAAAAGAGGTTAGAAAAAGAGAAATACCACCTAAAATCAGATATTTTTTGTCATTCCATTTAAAATAAAAGATAATACTTAATACAGTAACAATAAAAAAAATCAAACCAACAACCCAAATCATCTTTCTTTCCCCTACCCCGTTATTCTAGCAATAAATCCTCCTACTAAATACCCTGCTAATAAAATAATAAAAGATGCCCCTACATAAAATCCTATTCTAATAAATGTATCCTGACGGTTAACAAAATCGATAATTAAATCCAATACTTTCATATTGAATTCCTCCATAAATCTTTATTATTTACTGTAGATGAGCAAAATCACTAACATAAATTTACATCGAAACAAAAAAGGAGACATGAACCCGATTCCTTGGTTAGAATAGATGTGCTACCAAACCATTCACAAGGAGGTTCATGTCTCATGAATAGATTAGCACATCATCAAGGAATTCACAAGTTTTTCACGATGTTGGGGTTGACCCTTTATTTTTCAAAACCTGTTATGAAGCATCTCGTTCATATCGTGGATGCGATGATCACGAAGGGCTTTTCGGGAACATTGACCGATCTTCATCATGGGAGCTTTCATCCGAACCACCGCACGACACTCAGCCATTTTTTCACGAAAAGTCCGTGGGAGGAAGAGACACTGCTTCGCAAACTCCAGCAGTGGATCCTTCGTCGTGTCGAACGCATCGCCAAACAGGAGAATCAACCCTTGTTTGTTTCGATCGATGATACGATTTGCCAAAAAACCAAGCCTTCGTCACGGGCAACACACGCGATTCAGGGATGTGATTGGCACTACTCTCACTCAGAGAAAAAATCGATTTGGGGCCATTCTCTTGTTTGGTTCATGGTTCATACTGCAACCCAGGCGTTTCCCTTTGCCTTCCGCCTCTACGACAAGACGGCGGGAAAAAGCAAAGGGGAACTCGCGATCGAGATGCTTTCTTCGTTGGATGTACGCCGTCCCGTTTATGTGCTGATGGATTCGTGGTATCCATCGAAAGCGCTCGTGGAAGCTTGTCTGAAAAAAGGATTCCACGTCATCGCGATGCTCAAGACGAACCGGATTCTCTATCCGAACGGCGTTGCCGTCCAAGCGAAGCAGTTGGCCCGCTCCATCGAACCGAATGACACTCACCTCGTCACGGTGGGAGAAGAGCATTATCGCGTCTATCGTTACGAAGGAGCGCTCAACGGTCTCGACCATGCGGTGGTGCTGCTCGCTTGGAAAGCCAATCAGCCGATGACATCGGAACATCTTCACTGCGTCTTGAGCACCGACCGGGAGCTAAGCGATGAAGACATCTTGCGCCACTATGCCCAACGCTGGTCGATCGAATGCTTTTTTCGACAAGCGAAAGACCAGCTGAAGCTCGATGGGTACCGTGTTCGTCAGGTTCGGGCGGTGAAACGCTACTGGATCTTGGTGCAGCTTGCTTACGTATACAGCCTATTCGAGTCGAACAGCGATTTTTCTGATGGGCTCGATCTCTTGCGCAAGAGAAAAGGACATAGCCTCGTGGAGTTCATTTACTGTGCAGCGAAACAAAATATTCCCATTGATACCGTGAAAAAACAGCTCCATGTGGCATAAGGGGTACCCTGTTTGTTTCTTTTTACATGGTAATTATTGTTATGAAAATTGCTCATCTACAGTATCTCTTTGAAAATCTAACCATCGAGAGAGTGGGTCTGACGACTTGGTCTGGAAATCCACGAATGATCAGATGTGCGGAAAAATTGGGAATGCGATTAGAAGGTAGAATGAGAAAATGCCGCTACTATAATGGTGAATACTATGATTCCATCCGAATGGGTATTCTTCGTGAGGAATGGAATGAGTTTAATTTTGCACATTATTTCCGAATACGCCTGAAATAATTTGAAAAAGGGATTCTGAAATAATGTGCTAATTTACAGTCAGGCTTCATGCCTGATCCTTGCTTGGCTTTTCTTCGTTTTGAAAAAAAACCGTCTTGAAAAAAAAACGTCCAGACGGTATAATAAAACCGTCCAGACGGTTATTTTAAGGAGTGAGGCATGTGGAATCAAAAGCTACAATAAAGCGTCAGCATATCTTAAAATCTGCAAAAGAATTCATTCTCAAAAATGGTTTTAATGAATTAACTTTGGATTCTGTGGCAACACAGGCGGGAATCAGTAAAGGCGGTTTATTATATCACTTCCCAAATAAAGAAGCATTATTGATAGGACTAGCACAATATATTTTCGAAGAATTCATTACGCTAATTGAGGATCAGGCTAAGAAAGACCCATTAGAAAAAGGTAAATGGTGCCGTGCTTTAATTGAGGTAACAAAAAAGGATCTGGAACATAACGCCGAGTTATATGTGGGAATAATTGCTGCTTCTATGTTAAGTCCAGATTTATTAAAAAGTATGTCCCAAATTTATCAGTTTATGCAAAACAAAGTGGATCAGGATGGTATAAACCCTGTAACAGCAACTATTATTCGGTTAGCAATAGATGGTCTTTATTACTCAGAATTTTTTAATATAGCTCCCTTGGATGACAAATTACGTGAAAAAGTATTCCAGCAATTAATAAATATGACAAAAAAGGAGCATTCCTGTTAGAAGTTTTTTCGGGGACTTGAATAAAAAAAGCCCTCTTGGTATGATTCGGGGGTGTCAATCGCACGAATTGACCCCTAATTTGGATACCAAGGAGGACTATACATGAATTCTATCTCAAACAAGAAGATTAATCAAGTCACCGATCAAACGCTCGTCGTTGGCATGGATATCGCGAAAAAGAAGCATTACGCCTGCTTTGTGGATGAGCGAGGGAGGGTGCTGAAAAAATCGTTTCCCGTTCCGCAATCCAGAGAAGGGTTGGAATGGTTGTACCAGTGCATCGTGAAAGCGATGGAGGAATTTGAAAAAACGGAAGTGATCGTTGGCATCGAGCCAACGGGACATTATTGGCTCAATCTCGCTTACTTTCTTGACGAGAAGGGCATTCCTCTCGTCATGACAAACCCGATGCACGTGAAGCGCTCCAAAGAGCTGGACGACAATCTTCCAACCAAGCATGATGCGAAAGACGCGCTCGTCATTGCCCGGTTAGTGAAAGACGGCCGATTCAGCTATCCGCGCATTCTGAAAGGGATGGAGGCCGAACTGCGCGTTGGAGCGACATTTCGCTCCAAATTGGTGGAAGAACAGGGAGCGATTCGAAATCAAATGATTCGCTGGCTTGATCGATATTTTCCAGAGTTTTCCCAAGTCTTCCCGTCATTTGGGAAAATGGCGCTCGCGGTGCTGGAATATACGCCATTTCCGAGTGATCTGGCAGGAAAAGAGCTGGAAGAGGTGCTGGCCCTTTACCGGCAAAGTGAGGGATTACAATCGCCACAAAAACCGAAAGCGAAGAAGTTGATGGAATTGGCCCAACACTCCATTGGCGTAACGGAAGGACAACAGATGGCCCGTATCGAAATTGCCACGCTTGTCCGCCGATATCGCCAGCTGGAAAAAGAGATCGAGGCATTGACAGAACAGCTGATTGAACTAGTTCAAACCTCCGTCGAATACGAATGGCTGAAGACCGTTCCGGGCTTAGGCGATGCGACCATCGTAGAACTGTTATCAGAGATCGGGAGTTTCTCCCATTATCAGGATCCGCGGCAGCTTATCAAATTAGCGGGCCTGACGCTGCGGGAACATTCCTCCGGCCAACACAAAGGGCAAAAACGGATCTCCAAGCGTGGAAGAAGGCGGTTGCGCGCCCTCCTCTTCCGCGTGATGATGCCGATGATCCGCCACAACGAAGCGTTTCGGCAGCTGCACGACTATTACACGACACGTCCTGATAATCCGTTGCGGAAGAAGCAATCGATTGTGGTGTTATGCGGAAAATTATTGAAGGTATTGCACGCTGTATGTACGAAGCACCAAGCGTTCGATGCGAAGCGAATGATGCAGGACATCTTTGGCCTCGAAACGGCTGCTTGATGCCTATAGTCTCGATTCTCTAGACAACAAGGATGACACGGAGAAGCTGGCGCGATATCATCCATTCGACCTTGAGTCCCTAAAGGAGCTTAGCCGGCCTCTGCCTGATGACTAGACCGAACGAAGGAATGTAGGCGCAAGGATGCCAAGAGACATGGGAGGGTTCGTCATCATCAGCGATGCAGAGATCCACGGTGCATCCCATACGCTTCCCCCACTACAACCAAATTTAACCAGTAGTGGCCGCGAAGCGTACCCAGTCAATGTAAGATATACACATATTTAAGAAATAATGTTAGGAACTTTGTCGAAAAATATTTTTTTGACACCCCTGAAACGGCTACAACCGTTGATATATCAACATTTATAGAGGGAGGATTCATTTTGAATGCATATGTAATTTTGGCAGTATCCATCATAAGTGAAGTGTTTGGGAGCTCGATGCTAAAAGTATCAAACGGATTTAAAAAGTTGTTCCCTTCCATCGGAGTAGTAATTGGATATGGTGCAGCTTTTTACCTCCTATCTTTATCTCTTAAAGCAATACCGCTGGGTACGGCTTATGCTATATGGTCAGGTGTAGGTACGACTTTAACCGCATTAGTTGGTGTTATCGTTTATAAAGAAAGTATTAATCTTAAAAAATGTTTAGGTTTAGTTCTAATCATTTGTGGAGTTATTGTTTTGAAACTCAGTAGTTCTCATTAACTCTTTGAGAGTCGGAGGTAATCGTATGAAAGGTTATATAGCTTTAGGAATGGCCATTTTCAGCGAAATATTTGGTACGACAATGCTTAAATTGTCGGAAGGATTTACAAATTTATTCCCATCCATTGGAGTGATTGTTGGTTTTGGATTATCATTTTATTGCTTATCATTATGTCTTAAGACAGTTCCGTTAAGCTTAGCTTACGCTATTTGGTCAGGGATGGGCACAGCTTTAACAGCGTTAATTGGTGTACTGTTATGGAGAGATCCATTTAGTATCATTACATTAGTTGGCTTAGTATTAATAATTGGAGGGGTAGTCTTATTAAATACTTCTAAAAGTCCAGAAAATGTGAGGAAACCATCCTGATTATGTTTAAAATCAACTTGTAGACGCATCGGAAAGTCAGGAAGATTATGGAACAGCAGGCTCCCAATCAGTTATCTCCATGAAGTTAAGAATTTCTTGTAAATCCTAACTGTAAATTATCATCTGTAGATGAGCAAATTCACTAACATAAATTTACATCCATACAAAACAAAAAAGGAGACATGAACCCGATTCCTTGATTAGAATAGATGTGTCACCAAACCATTCTCAAGGAGGTTCATGTCTCATGAATAGACTACCACATCACCAAGGAATCGACAAGTTTTTCGCAATGTTGGGGCTGGCCCTTTATTTCTCTAAGCCGGTCATGAAGCATCTCATTCATATTATCGATGCGCTGACAACGAAAGGATTTGCGGGAACCTTGACCGATCTGCATCACGAGAGCTTTCATCCCAACCATCGAACGACACTGAGCCATTTTTTCACGAAAAGCCCTTGGGATGAAGAAATCTTGCTTCGCAAACTCCAGCAGTGGATGCTTCGTCATGTGGAACGAACGGCCAAGCGAGAGAATCACCCCATTTTTGTTTCGATCGATGATACGATCTGCCGAAAAACGAAGCCTTCGTCACAGGCGAAACACGCTATTGAAGGGTGTAATTGGCATTATTCTCACGCGGACAAAAAGTCGATTTGGGGACACTCTCTCGTCTGGCTCATGGTTCATACGATGACGCAAGCCTTTCCCTTTGCGTTTCGCCTCTACGACAAGGCGGATGGGAAAAGCAAGGGTCAATGGGCCATCGAGATGCTTTCTTCTTTGGATGTGCACGGTTCTGTTTATGTGCTGATGGATTCTTGGTACCCATCGAAAACACTCGTGGAAGCCTGCCTGAAAAAAGGATTCCACGTCATTGCGATGCTCAAGACGAATCGGGTTCTCTATCCAAAAGGCATTGCGATCCAAGCCAAGCAGTTTGCACGCTACATCGAACCGGAAGACACCCATCTCGTCACGGTGGGAGAAGAGCGTTATCGCGTGTATCGCTACGAGGGAGCGCTGAAAGGTCTCGATGATGCCGTTGTGTTGTTGGCTTGGAAAGCCGATCAGCCGATGACACCTGAACATCTTCACTGCGTCTTGAGCACCGACCGGGAGCTAAGCGATGAAGAGATCTTGCGCTACTATGCCCAGCGTTGGTCGATCGAATGCTTTTTTCGACAAGCGAAAGACCAGCTGAAGCTCGATGGGTACCGTGTTCGTCAGGTTCGGGCGGTGAAACGGTATTGGATCTTGGTGCAACTCGCTTATGTGTACAGTATGGTCGAATCCAACAGCGATTTCTCTACCGGGCTTGACTTCCTTCGAAAGAAGAAAGGACATAGCCTCGTGGAGTTTATTTACGATGCAGCGAAACAAGATATTCCCATTGATGTCGTTAAAAAACAGCTTCATGTGGCATAAGGGGTACTCCGTTTGTCTCTTTTTACATGGTAATTATTGTAATGAAAATTGCTCAACTACAGTTATTTATACAATAACATTAACATAAGATATCGACTATTTAGAGTGAATATATTTTCGGACTGTTTTTCGATCAATCCCCAACTCCCTCGCAATATCGGAAATACTCATTCCCCTTTCATACATCTCTTTGATCATAAAAAATTCCCCTCTCGTAATCATGAACCATAGCTCCTCTCATTGACACTATGGTTCTATTGTAAGTGGGGAATTCTATTCCGGCTATATTGGGGATTTTATCATCGGCTTTAACATAGGAATTTTAAACGGACGATTTTTGGAAAAAATAATAGACTTTGACAATATGTTGCATTCATCGATATCTGACAAAACGAAACTGGGTTTTTCTTTGTCTCTTTTATATGATTAAACTAGACATATAATATACATTATATGTCTAACAATCTCGTCTTTTTTATGATATACTCGTCATATAATTTTATTTTTCGAAGCGATTATTTGCTCTTCGAATCCTTTTAAACTCGTCGTATAAGTGAAAGGATGAAAAAGATGCTGCACGAATATGAAACATATTTGCAAGAGAAGGGGTTTTCTCCTAACACCGTGATCTCCTATCTCAATGACGTGAATCAGTTTTTGAAAGACTTGCATCTTCGTCCAGGCGATTACGTCACGTCGGCCGACATACGCAAATGGATTCAGCAAATGTTGAATCCGGTAGAAGGGAAACCGTTGGCTATCTCTACGATCAATCGCCGTATGAATTCGCTGCGAAGCTTCTATGCGTGGGCGGTGGAACACCATAAGATTGAACAGAACCCAATGAAAGACATCCAGGATTTAAAATCAGCCGATGAAGATAACGAAAAAATCATGTGGCTCACAGAAGAAGAATTCGAGGACTTATTGCATCGGATGCGGAAAAAACCGGTGCAAAGCCGGGGAGTCGATCCTGAAGAGAAATATCGTCGGGACCGTGCAGTGGTGTACCTGCTTACCTATGCAGGATTGCGAGTAGAGGAGTTATCAAACTTAAAATTGACGGACTTAGATTTAGAGATGAAACGAATTCGGATCGTGGGAAAGGGGATGAAGGTTCGGACGGTACCGATCTCGAATATCTTGCTGGCAGAACTCGAGGATTGGCTGAAGTTTCGTGCGGAAATGGCGAAAAAGAAACCGCATGTGGCCGCATCGCCATACGTCTTTTACAGCCAACGCTCGCCGAAGTTTTCGGTCCGAGGCATTCAGCGAATGATCGAAAGCTACAGCCTGCCGAATAAAAAATTAACTCCACATATGTTCCGACATACGTTTTGCAAGTGGATGTTAAAGGCGACGAACAACGATATCGAGAAAGTGCGGAGGCTTGCCGGACATAGCAATATTGCCACGACGTCTCGATACTTAAAAGACAGCTATAGTGATTTGGCTGATGCAGTCGAGGCGCTGCCGAAGTTCTAACCTAAGCAAATTTGTTTCAGAAGGGAGAAAACCAATCGATGATGGATTCATTGCAAATCATTGACGGGTATTTTAGCAATAAGGAGTTTTATATGCGCAGCGTGGCTGGATTTCCGTTAGAAGGTCGCTTCAAGGCCGCCGGCTTGCGTTCCTTGGCACGATTGATCGATGAAAACGAGCCTTTTTCTTTCACGCTAGGTCCCAACACCGTGCTCCACGTTCCTGTGGAGCTCAATCGGCAGCTGAAAAAAGAGCTATTCATGATTGCGGAGAAGCTTGATGAAAAGGAATAAACAGCGAAAAACGGTGTTTCATTTAGGGAATCTGGTGAATGACCCAAACTCGTCATTTACTGAATCATAAGCCGACGCCTCAATAGATTTTTCTCCTTTCTGTGAAGGAGATAAGGGAGAAGTCGATGAAATAATGTAATAATTATAAAGAAATTAACTTGTTAGATAGAGAGGGGAGTAAGATTGGCAAAGCAAACAAAAATTTGTGCATGTGGACATACAGTACCTATAGATTTTGATCAAGAACAAATAGAATTAACAGGTAAAGTAAGTGATCTGAATATGCTTGATCCTATAAGCTATAAAGCAGAAGCAACAGAGTTGTATAAGGGTATAGAGCTGTACTACTATTACGAAGAAGATACTTTAAAATTTATAGATGACGGGAGCGCACCTAAAGCAAAATTCAAGAACTTATGTGAATCATGTTTGTTGGAAACTTTACAAACTGATGAACCACATTATGGCGATGGTGTATATTTGACCCAACACAAGCAATTGTTTGATAATGCTACCCATGAAGAGGTGAAAAAAAGTCACGGAATTTCTTATAGAAAACACCGCGCTACATATGTTTGTCTTGATGAAAGTGTATTTCGAAAAATATATAAAACCGGAGGGGTTGTGCGTTCTTGCAAGCATACAGTACAAACAATAGGTGATAAAAAAATGGTAAGTGTAGATGATGGGGTTTTGTTTCAGCTTTACTTAGACTGGTAAGAAAGGAGGGGAGAAAATAATGATAACAGGAAAAGGAATTATTGATGATTTCTTTAATAAAAAGAATCCTATTGATAAAAAGAAGATATTATCCAATATATGTAAATATACATATATATATTATGGAATAATCCCATTTGCAAGCTGGTTTGCAAAAGATGAAAGAGGAGTATCTTATGAGGATTTGTTGTGGGAACTTTTCCGATCAGCAAATGCAGAAGAAACTTCAATTGGGGCTTTTTTATTATTGGCAGAAATAAAAGAAAAATATCCTCCTGTACCAATTGGATTCGCTCAACGGGCATTGACTATCTGGTGTCAACGAGATTTTAAGGACGATAAAGTACTGGCTTATGTATTTAATCGTTTCCCTCAAAATCGTAAAGAATGGATAAAAATATTAACTGATTATGGACGATTCAAAGGTGATATACAATTAAAATGGGGAGATTCATCTTTAGAAACTATCTTACATCTTTGTTTGACCATGATAAAAGGAGTACAGACATGTAAAATAGAGCAGATAGATTACTTTCTCAAACCTGAACTGGATCGATCTTTGAACCTTCTTACCAAACAGATAATCGGTTTAGTGAACAATAGCGAGGAAATTAGTAATCATTTTATCAATGAATTGCTGTCAGCAATTCCAAACAATAATTTGAAATTAACTACACGTATGTTAGCTTTTCAACTATTGACAATGAAAAAAATAAAAGAACGAGTTGAACCATCACACATTGCCAGAGTTTTTTTTAGTTCTTCTGTAGATGCTCCGTCTCCCCTTGGAGCTTTATTATATAATACAGCAAAAGAAATAAGTGATTTGGCAGAGGATATTCCAATTCCTTTAAAGTTGGTAGCACGATCAAACCGTTATATGAATGAAGACTACAGCCAAATCAAGCCTGAGGTATGGAAGGAAATTCTTCATGCCTTTCATACTGAAATAAAAAGTAATCACAGTATAAAGAAACTTCAATATCCAGAAGGATTTACAAATGATATGATTGTCAGATCACTGTTAAGAGAAACAAAAGTACAATCACCTATTGATCCGTTTGAATTATGCGATCAATTAAATATATTGGTTAAGACAGTAGAATTACCTCATAACATAGAAGCATTTACTATCAAAAGTGAATCGGCTGATAAGGGAATGATTGTACTGAATTGTAATTTTCGAGAAACAAATAGGCAAAAGTTTACGTTAGCACATGAGATCGGTCATCTTCTAAAACACTCCTTTCCAAATGGAACTAATGTTTTAGTGGATGAACGTGTAGAAGAGTTGCTTTCTAATCAATATACACCGTGGAATCAATATGTTAATCTGCAATGGGAAAGGGATGCAAACGATTTTGCGCATCGTTTGTTATTACCTACGGGATCGATTGAAGAAAAGCAGTTAAAAAGGATTCAATCCAATTTTGTAAGCAATATATCGTTTTTTTCAAAAAAATGGGGAATTTCTATGAGTGTCTTATCATCGAGACTAATTTCTGTTACAGATATAGAGATGATACTTATTATCTCAGAAAATGGGGATATTGTATTTTGTCAAGTTTCACCTTCCTGGGAAGGAGAAACAGTGTCATTAAAGAATTGTACTGTCCCTGATAATTCTCTTACGTATGATTTCATCTACTGTGAAAAATTTAGTTATACATCGCGGCCAGGTCAAACGAATTT
Organism: Aeribacillus sp. FSL K6-8394; assembly: GCF_038008865.1. Classification (NCBI taxonomy): domain Bacteria; kingdom Bacillati; phylum Bacillota; class Bacilli; order Caryophanales; family Bacillaceae; genus Aeribacillus; species Aeribacillus sp. FSL K6-8394. The sequence goes on along the minus strand of NZ_JBBPAA010000004.1, from coordinate 40,619 downwards.
AAATATTTGGTGTAAGGAAGCAGATGATATCTTTCTAAAAGAAGAAGTATTTGCCACTGGTTATGGAAAAGTGTATACATTTTTGTATAAGTAAAGTTTAAATAAAGTGTAATATTAAAAGAAGAAATGAGAGCTAACGTCAATTCTTGCTGCTCTCATTTCTTTGTGATTTGATCAATTTGTTAAGTAATGGAGTTTAAGCGTTGTACGGTCCGATCGATTTGTTGTTGTATTCTCCGTTTCCATTCTGGAGCGTCATTATTGCTTTCAACGAGACAGTCACGAAGCACTTGTTCTAACAATTTATAATCCAATCGTCCGTTTATTCGGAATCCAGTTTCAAATAAATGGATAAACTGTTCTAAGGTTAAAGGAACAATTCTTAAGGCCATTCGCGAATCGTCTGGTCGATACCACACACCGATTCGGAAGGTTTCGGCAGCATTTGTATCGATTTTATTTGCAAGGAATAGTCCATAAACTCGCTTCCCATGTTGTTCATAGTGATCTACTATTTCCGCAACATGCCTACGTACTGGTTCCCCTTCCGCAGCCTCTTGACGTGAAGACTGCGTTAGAGTGACCTCAACTACTATAACGAAATCATCGAATTCAAAAATCATATCTGGTCCATTACCAGGGGCTGGATGTAATGGCAGAAAGTCTTGGTCAACTTTAAATCTCCTTGCTTCCCACGGCTCATTACAAAGCGAATTTATTGCTAAAAAGGCTCGCCAAATTGACCATTCGAAATATGCAGCACCTTCTCCTTGTGGAATTATACTATTACGTCGAATTGGTTGAGTTAAGGCTTGAAGATACTGCAATATATCCTGCCATTGATTAGCCTGATCTTGCGCATACTGCTTTTCAAGAACTTTCAACCAATCATCTTCCAATTCAAGGCGCAAACGAGAGAGATCAGGTACTCCCATCTCTTCAAGGTTAGGAAGTTCTACTGTTTGGCCACTTTCTGTGAGAAGCTGAGCTGTTGTCTGAATCACCTCGATAGCCTTAGGAGCATTGTCGGTAGGTAGCTTTGCTCCATTCCAAAGTGTCTCAAGATACTCACTTTCTGGTATCGGAGTGTACGGTTCTTCAAGAATTTGCTCAATGATGGTTTTTTTATGGCTTGCAAAACGAAGTTTGTTTCCCTTTTCTACAAAAATACCGGTTAACTTCAAATATCGGAAGTTCGAGTCAGCATAATCCATAAGCGTATTTGCGCTTTGACTCGCAGTTACAACTGATTGTAGATGTTCTCGAATTAACTCTTTTCTCATCCTTGCACTAGTAGCTGTAGCAAGTTTCTCACGATATCTAACAATGCGATTGACCACATCATCAATTTCTTCTAAAGACGTTGTTAGTTGAACAATTGAGGCCATCTCGTGCTTGCTAATTTCAGCTTCTAACCCCCGACGTTCTAACGCAGCTATTATTTCCAGGACTATGCGAAGCGGGCTAAAAATAGGTTCGTGAAAAGATCTTTCGATGTCTGAAGGAATTTGATAGGCTAGTAATGCTCGCAAAAAACATTCCTGTTCACTAGGCATAGTCCTTGATTCCACGAGTCTCATTCCATTTGGAGTGATCGTAAATGGATCATCTGCAAAAAAGGGTTTGATAAATCCAAGCTGCATTAAAGCAGCACGCCATTTTCTTCCTACGTCGCTGGCATCACTACTTGGTGAATCATTGAGTCTTTTAACAAAAACGATACCTTCATTATGAAGGAGTTTGGCAAACTCCTGCTCTTTTTCTCTTCCGATTAGGTTCCCATGCAGTGGAGAGTTCAAGAGGACTCTCAATCCATCTTTCAAACGTTTAGCGTTGCGCACAGTTGTATTGCCGATGTACCATGCTTTTTGCGTCATGAATTGTTCCCCCGATAAAACCTAAAATCCGACAAATAGATACTCTTGAACTTGGTTGTTGTTGTCTCCAACTTTATGTCCTTGGTTGCCAAACGAGTATCTATGATCTATGGACACAACTTCGACTCTTTTTTTGTATTTAGCCATCAAAGCAAGCATTTCGTCTTTTGTAGGTAACGAGTTAGAGGAATAGGATACTATCAAGATGCTGTTTTGATGGCGTTTGAACAAAAGATCAAAAGCATCATGAGCACCTTTGATGGAACTAAATGGAGTAGGGTAGCTCTTGAATTTCTTTGTTTTTGTATGCCATTGCATTTCTACTCCTTTCCAGTTCCGAGCGATTCCTTCAACAAAATGATAGCGACGAACATAATCGTTATCTGACAATGGACTGTAGTAAGGTGGATCAATATAAACTAAATCTGCTTTTTGTCGACAATCCATTGCATCACCATAACGAGATTTACTCATTTTCCCATTATCAAAAACTGCTCCATTCACTTGTGTTACCGCCTCGAGAAATTGTTGCTGTAAAGTCAGAGTTAAATCGCGTCTACCGTCGTCGTAACGATATCCCGTATAAGTAAAAATACCTCGAGGACGTTTTTTAAGACACGCTCTGACTAGTGCTGATATAGCAATAGCTCGTTTATATTCGTTTTTTAATCTGTCTAAATTTGCACGAATAGTATCAATAAACTCATTATCCTCATCGTTGAAATACAGGTCCTTGAATGTCTCGGAAACAAAGTTATCACGTGGAGTTGACTTATCAAACAAAAGCTCTATATCTTGATCGGTTAAGGTTACAAAACTATTCTCGACCATCGCTTTTGTAAAGTAATGCGAAAAGGCCATATAGTCATTGCTGAAAACCTGCTTTCCTTGAGTTTTAAACATATAACTAACTACGCCACTTCCGCTGAACAGATCCAGAACGCTATCGAACTGGAAATGAGAAGCAACAGACCAGATATGTTCTAAAAGGTTCTGTTTGCTCCCCATAAAACGAGTCGGAGGATATTTGTCCATTTGGCTTGGGAGTTTGACGGGTTCTGGAACGATAAAAATACGTTGTTTTGGTTCGACCTTTACCATGACGTCCTCTCCTGTCCTTTTTGAAGCGTCGCTATTTATGTTTCTCCGAGTCTTATGAACGCTAATTGCGTATTTTCCATACAGTTCATGAACTAAAGGGTGATTCGAGTTTGTCAGTATTACATAACACCCTAACTCATGAAGCCTGTCAACTTCTTGGGCAAGTTCAATATGATCTTCTTCGTAAAACTGTTCCTTCGTATATCTTTTGAAGTCAGAATACTTTCCAACGGGCAGATACGGCGGGTCGAGAAAAATAAAATCGCCCGGTCTCGCGTGTTCTCTCAAAACGTCTTTATAATCGCCTTCAACAATGAGGACGTCTTGAAGTGCGTTACTAGCCGCACGAAGATTTTCTTCATCACAGATTTTTGGATTTTTGTATTTCCCATAAGGAACATTGAATTGTCCTTTTCGATTCACTCGATATAATCCGTTGTAGCAAGTCCGATTCAAATATATAGTTCGAGCTGCTCTTTCAACCGGAGACAGTAAATCTGGGTCAAGACCTCGAACCTCATAATAGAAAGATTCGTCATTTTTCATTTCTTTCAAAATTGAAATCAGTTCTTCGACATTGTCAGCAACGACACGATACAGGTTTATCAGTTCAGGATTAGAATCCGCAATAATTGCGTCTTTTGGGGTGAGTGCAAAGAACAAAGCACCTCCACCAAAAAACGGTTCTATATATCGGTTATATTGTTTTGGTACTTGTGGCAACAACACGTCTAGCATTTGTTGCTTTCCGCCAGCCCACTTCAATATTGGTTTTGGTTTCACCATAGTTCTAATTTCTTCTGAAGCCTGTGGTTTCATTCTGTTTTCTCCTATCAACTATCAGTAATCTTTCTATCAAAAATAATAACATATATATGGGATGTATTGAATTATGCGGTTCTGGTGCGAAGAAAATTCACAAAAAACATAGGACATGAATTTCCTGCTAACTTACGGATTATGGAGCAATATGGATGATTTAGGGCTGATGATGTTTTTATTTGGATAAATTTTGTTTTTCTATACTAATCATGCCCTTTTTTAGATTAGTAGTATCAGTATGTCTAAGTTTGACAATTACTTACAATCAGCCTAAGGTTCTTTGCACCAGAACCATATACGAAACAAGCAATTCCCGATATAAAGTACTATAAGCACCAGACCGGATGTATCCGGTCTTTTTTAATAAACATATGGCTCCTCTTCATCATAACACCTTATTTTCCCAATAACATCTTGACTTTTTTAACAAAATATAAGAACATATATTCGTAAATAGAACATATGTTCTTAAAAAGGGGGTCTTGCGTCGATGTTGCTTGATATTTCTCGTCTGCCAAAAAATAAAATTTTATGTATCGACATGAAAAGTTTCTATGCCAGCTGCGAATGCGTCGATCATGGACTGGATCCGTTTCGAGTGGGAATGGCCAAAAAAAGAAACTTTATGTTGCAGCATCTCCATATGTCTTTTATAGTCAACGATCACTGAAATTCTTACTAAGGGGAATGCAGCGAATGATTGAAAGCTACATCCTACCGAATAAAAAGCTCACGCTCCATATGTTCCGGCATACATTTTGTAAGTGGATGTTAAAAGCGACGAACAACGATATCGAGAAAGTGCGGAGACTCGCAGGTCATAGCAATATTGCCACGACGTCTCGATACTTAAAAGACAGCTATAGCGATCTGGCGGATGCGGTGGAGGCGTTGCCGAAATTTTAACATTAAGACTGATAACAGTTTGATATTAAAGAGGATATCTAATTAAATTTGTAAATTTTAGGATATTTTCTCGATATTGAGGCTCAGCCTTGTTGTCCGAATATATCCAAGTATTTTTAACTCTACAGTGTTAAGTATGATGAAACTAATTAGGATATTTCGTTACTGAAATTCGTCCTCATACGTTCCATAATTTTTACTCGTTTCCTTGAAACGACTGATGTATTTTATCTTCAACGTTGTAGCATTGGCTGCCCCTGCTTGATGAAGAACCGTTTCGCCATCGTGGACGTTGACGGCGCCAAACAGCGATATGTGGGCATGATGGCCGAACGTCGGCACTTGCTTTTGACGGCCAACCTCTGACCATGTCGTACGCAACACATGATACGACCGGATATGCGTTTCATCGATGTACAACAGGACGGAATCCGGATCCATTAAGTTTTTTTTATCAGGTCCATTTGTTTCTCGAAGTTTTTTTGCCGGTTCGGATCTCCTTTCGCCAACGTGTAGGTCGGCCGGGTCCAAGAAAGCCCTTTTCGATGCAAGAGCTTTCGTAATGCTTCGCGGGAAATGGATATGCCGTAATGGTGGTACACATAGGATTGAAGGATGTTCGTATTCCACGCCGAAGCGATGTCCCAGCCCAGCTCCGCGGGTGTCGTGGTCAACACGAGGTGTTTGATCTCTTCCTGCTGTTCTTCGGTGAGAAACGGCTCCCGCCCAGGGGCAAAATCCCGATGAAGCAGGAGTTCAAGGCCGCCTTCGTTAAAAAGCGACACATAATGGGAAACGGTTTGGCGGCACACATTGACCATGGAAGCAACCTCTTTGCCCAAATAGCCTTCCATGACAAGGTGGACTGCCATCACACGTTGGCGGAGATGAGCGTTTTTGATCTTCCGTTCCTGCTTGCGGAGTTTCCGAGGCGTCCATCCGTGATCATGGGTGATTTTCAGCCGTTTCATGTCTGATTCCGCTCCTTTTCCATGCTTTTCCTTAGGAGCAGTATAACCGGAGTGGGCACCACTTATGCGAAGGTTAACTTTTCAATGAGCATGTATATAAATACATTGGTGGCTATATTTTTGCTTATTTTGTTAAATGTGCAAATTATAGCGGAGATTCCCGTTTTTGATATCAGTTTCATTTGGATTTCATTGTTCGGAATGCTCATATGCTTGCTTGGCCTCCTAAAAGAAGATCGATTCTACTCCTATTTAGGCGGCATCCTTCACTTCATCCTAATCATTTCTTGTATGGGAATGATTTGGTTTGGCTTAGGAATTAACTATCAGCCATAAGAAAACTCATGGAAATCACCAACTGAACTGTCACCTTGCAAATTCACATGTTAAAATTCATATTTCCATCTGGTAAAACAGAAAGTTTCGATATTTTATTTTGTCTACTTGACAGGGTAAGACCAAGTAAAAGAAATCCTTTTGTGATTCAAAATTCCTATTATTCCCTTTTTTACACAATTATTAAACTCGATTAAACAAGACTTAACATTTCTCCAATACAATTGTTCTTGAAAATTTTTGAGGAGGGTTTAAAATTGTTCAGAAAAAAAATCTTACCCTTGGCAGTTGTTTCTACCATTGCTTTAGGAAGTTTATTAGGAATGGGAAGCGTCACAGAAACAGATGCAAAAGAAAAGAAAGATTATGACCATGGAAAAGTAAAAAATATCATTTTTATGATTGGTGACGGAATGGGTGTATCTTATACTTCCGCATATCGTTATTTAAAAGACAACCCAAACACAAAATTCGTTGAGCGAACAGAGTTTGACAAATATCTTGTCGGTCAACAGATGACTTATCCTGAAGACCCTGCAGAAAATATAACTGATTCTGCTTCCGCTGCGACAGCGATGGCAGCTGGAATTAAAACATATAATGCAGCCATTGCTGTGGATAATGATGGTTCAGAAGTAAAAACCGTACTTGAAGCTGCAAAAGCAGCAGGTAAAGCAACTGGTCTTGTAGCCACTTCTGAAATTACACACGCAACTCCTGCAGCATTCGGTGCTCATGATGAACATCGTAAAAATATGAATGCTATTGCCAATGACTACTATGATGAATTAATCAATGGCGAGCATAAAGTCGATGTTTTGCTAGGGGGAGGAACCGATCTATTTATCCGTGAGGATCGTAACCTTGTGGAAGAATTCAAAAAAGACGGATACAGCTATGTGACGAATCGCAATGAATTATTAAAAGATCAAAACGAACAAGTTCTTGGTTTGTTTGCGGCAAGAGGACTTCCGAAAATGATCGACCGAACTGAAGACATTCCTTCCCTGGAAGAAATGACAAAATCGGCGATTAAGCGTTTAAGCAAAGATAAAGATGGTTTCTTCTTGATGGTGGAAGGAAGCCAGATTGACTGGGCGGGACACGACAACGATATTGTTTCTGCGATGAGTGAAATGGAGGATTTTGAAAAAGCATTCAAAGCGGCTATAGAGTTTGCAAAAAAGGACAAGCATACGCTTGTTATCGCTACAGCTGACCACTCTACCGGTGGTTACTCCATTGGAGCAGACGGCATTTATAATTGGTTCGGTGCGCCAATTAAAGCGGCAAAACGCACGCCCGACTTTATGGCACAAGCGATTGCCAATGGCGCCGATGTTGAAGAGACGTTGAAAAAGTATATCGATTTGGAATTGACGGCTGAAGAAATACAATCTGTGAAAGATGCCGCTGAACAAGGGAAAGCGGACAAGGATAAAGGTGTAAAAAGAGTCGATGATGCGATCGAACATATTTTTGACAAACGTTCACATACTGGCTGGACAACAAGCGGCCATACTGGGGAAGACGTTCCTGTTTATGCATACGGTCCGGGAAGTGAACGTTTCGTTGGACAAATAGAGAACACGGATCATGCCAAAATCATCTTTGATATTTTAGGAAAAGGAAAACAAAACATTGTCATTGAAGATAAGTAGTGATCAAAAAAGTATTGAAAAAGAACACCCATCCCGTTGCCCACTCAAGCAACGGGAACTTTTTTGATATGCATATGGAGGTTCAAACGATGATGAAAAAACTATTTTTGCTTACAAGTCTGATAACTTTGCTTGTCGGATGCGGCCAACATATAGATCACGGAAACAAGGCTCCTCATTCAAATACTCAACAGCAAACAAAAAACGAACTAATGGATAAGTCGACCAAAGATACAAAGCAAGATAAGCTACCAAAAGAGACAAACGAATATATTTCAAACCCGCAGGTAACAGATGACCAGAATTTACAAAGACCAGGTGATTATTATGTAGATGAAAAGGGAGAAGCTACTTTAAAGAAAATAAAAATCGTAAACAAGACATACAATGTTGGACCAATTCAACTTACAGTTAAAGACGTGAAAGTGATTCATTTAATTCCTGATTACAGCCTTATTGATTATTTTCACGCCTTAACGCATGAGGAACAGTTCGACTTTATCAAAGTATTCGTAGAGATCAAAAATACATCTTCACAGAAAGTAAATTTCGCGCCGGTAGCTTTATTGGAATCAAGCACAGGCGAGAAGTTTGATTGGGAAAAAGATATTTATCTTGAAAACTTACATGGGGAAATTGAAGGAAACGGCACGAAACAAGGTAATCTAGGGTTTATTCTAAAAGAGCCGAACGGGGAAGATGTGCAATGGGTGAAAATGATTACGAGTGACGTCGTTGACCCAAACAAGAAAATCATCAGTAAAGCAAAAGAAATAAGATTGGAATTTTAAATGAATTCCTTACTACCATGAACACCAATCTTCAACAGAGGCATCAAGGCTACGAGACAGGCGATTACAGATGCAGAAACAGCTTGGTTGAAGCTTTGGATTTTTGGCGGTATTAGAGAATCATTTAAAAGCTCGAGGATTTGAAGTGTACTTAACTAAAAACGAAAAACATATTCGTTTATATATGAGCGGCAGAAAAACCATTAAGGAATTTTCGACTGGATTTATCATGATAAAGGATTATGTTTAAAACGCAAATTTGAAGCATTCCTGGATCAAAATTTAGATACAGCAAGAAAAAAAGCTTTTATCGATGAATTATCGAAAAACTTATTGCATTCATCAAGTATGTGAAACAGTTGGAAATACATAATATATTATCAGGCGTGTTGATTATCCAATAAAATCCAAAGAGCATAGAAAAAAGAGCACCTTTCCTATAGAATGTAAGTAACCACACCAACAAACCCAGGAAAGAGGTGCTCTCTATGAACAAGCATACCACACTCCCGAATTTGATGCAAAAAATTGTGTCAGACGAAGACATGCAAACCATCACAGAAGCAGTCGGTTATCACGACTCATCTCGTAAATTTACCGTACGTACGTTAATCGACTTTTTCCTTCTCGCTGCTGTCCATGAGTGGAAGAGTTTTCGTCATGGTGCCGATGTTTCGACAACGGTGACAGTCGGAAAGAACCGCCTATCATGGGCGCCTTATCATGGGGAACGGTCAGGGATTAAACTGCATGTCGCTTATTCTCCTGAACACCAGTCACCAATGGATGCCATAGAAACAACCGGTCTACGCCACGATGGTCCTGTCGGGGAAGCGTTGACACATCCGAAGCAAATTCTTGTGGAAGATCGGGCGTATTTTAAAATCGAACGGATCGACCAATTTGCCGAAAATGGACAACTTTTTGTCATTCGCATGAAAGAAAATGTAGAGATTCATCGTCGTCACCGTTTACAGCGTCTTGTTTCTTCCGATTCCAATGTCATCACTGATTTTACTTGTCAGCTAGGAACGAAGCAATGCCGTTCGAAGAAACGTCATCGAGTGGTCATCTTTCGTGATGCCCATGGAAAGGAGATTCGCGTCGTAACTAATGTCTTTGACGTATCGGCAGAAAAGATTGCCGACATGTATCAAGAGCGTTGGACAGTCGAGGTCTTTTTTCGATGGATCAAGCAATACTTGAATGTACCTACCTTATTTGGGACAACAAAAAACGCCGTCTACAATCAGCTGTTTGCGGCGTTCATTGCCTATGTGTTATTGAGATGGCTATATGACCGAACAGAGAAACGAACGCAAACCACCCTCACGTTCATTTCTTTCGTTCGTCGGGTTTTATTTGGGCAACTTCCTCTCGATTGGAAATCAGAGATGGTAGCTGTCTTATTTGAGCATGCCCATTTTTACGGGAGAAGTATTCCTAATTTTGGATAATCAACAGCCGTGTTTTATCTTTATTCTATTTTTATTTAGTAAACGTGTTTTACTGGCTACAAACCGCTACATAAGTGCTTAGCACAAAAACAAAATGATTCTTACTCATATTTGGTGAACTGTAAAATTATTTAATGATTGTTCTGTTCTTAATTATTCGAAACTAAATTACCGGAAACATCATTATTTAGTTATTTACTTTATTGCACATATCTTTCGTTTTAAAATAATAGAAGCTTCTCCCAATAATGGGAGAAGCTTCTTCATGTGCGCCCGGCATGGGTGTAATCTATAGGGTGAAAGTCCCGAGCTGCGAAGGCAGAAGTAGCAGTTAGCTTAACGCAAGGGTGTCCGTGGCGACGCGGAATCTGAAGGAAGCGAGCGGCAAACTTCCGGTCTGAGGAACACGAACTTCATATGAGGCTAGGTATCACTGGGTGAGTTTGCAAGACAAAACAAAGCCCTTTCTGCCGAAGGTGATACAGAGTAAATGAAGCAGATGGATGGAAGGAAAGATTACACTCTTACCCGGGGAGGTCTGGCTGGCACGCCAAGTAACCTTGGTAACCTATCTAGTGATAGATAGCTGAACAGTCAGAAGTCAGCAGAGGTCATAGTATTAGTTGGTCTAGAACAACTAAGAAGGACCGAACAATTAAGAGAGAATAGCCCTTGGCATTCAGTGAGTCATGATGAACACAGAAAACGTAGTACCTCACTTGAGGGAGGAAGCGGTGAATCCCGTGGGAGACCTCTTGGAGGGTGGAGTGACCACTGGCATAAAGAGAACAGCTATTCACGGAAGTTATAAAGACTTGCGTCAATTATCTTAATTGAACCGCCGTATACCGAACGGTACGTACGGTGGTGTGAGAGGTCGGTGGTTAGTCACCCCCTCCTACTCGATTAGTATTATTAGTGATTATTTTTTCACGAAATATTTCTCCTCAACTATATTATTAGTATCTGGAAGTAGTTTAACTTTAATTGTTTCCCCTTCTTCCATGTCTGCATACTTTCTTTTTAATTTTTCCAAATCATCTATTTTTGTGTTATCATATGTCGCTTCCATCTTTTCAAGTGGAATAGTAGCACCGAATAGCTCAACCCTTGCTTCTTCACCTGAAGAAGTTACTTTTAGTATTAATCCTTTATTATTTTTTTGTTCATAAATATCAATAATGTTTTTTAGAGTTTCTTTTTCTGTAATGGTGCATGTAAGATTATTGAATCTTTTTTTGATAGTAGTATTTTCTTTTATGCTATCTAATACACGAATACCCTCCCTATCTTCCTTTGTTATCTTGTCAGGCAATGTAAATCGAACACCAAAAAATTGTTCTAATTCATAAAGATGTTGTAAAAAAGAAAATTTTTTACGCAAGTCATCATGATTACCTTTATTATCAATATGAAAATTTGAAGAAACTATAAAATCCTTATTAGACTTTAAATCTTTGAATGCCAAAGTTACTTGTTGACCCTCTGTATATATATAAAATTTTAAAAAATCTCGGTTAGCTTCAACATCATTGATATATTCATCTCTTACCTTAAAATTAATCTTAGCTTTATGCACACTCATTAATCCATTCTCATTCTTATTATTGATTAAGGGGAAAGTTATACTCACTAGAAGCTTTGAATTTTCTTGTCTACTGTTATCTAGCGTAAGAATATTGTTATTTCGATCAATTCCTCTGATACCCATTTCTAGATAATCAATAACTGTAGTTGAGCAATTTTCATTACAATAATTACCATGTAAAAAGAGACAAACGGAGTACCCCTTATGCCACATGAAGCTGTTTTTTAACGACATCAATGGGAATATCTTGTTTCGCTGCATCGTAAATAAACTCCACGAGGCTATGTCCTTTCTTCTTTCGAAGGAAGTCAAGCCCGGTAGAGAAATCGCTGTTGGATTCGACCATACTGTACACATAAGCGAGTTGCACCAAGATCCAATACCGTTTCACCGCCCGAACCTGACGAACACGGTACCCATCGAGCTTCAGCTGGTCTTTCGCTTGTCGAAAAAAGCATTCGATCGACCAACGCTGGGCATAGTAGCGCAAGATCTCTTCATCGCTTAGCTCCCGGTCGGTGCTCAAGACGCAGTGAAGATGTTCAGGTGTCATCGGCTGATCGGCTTTCCAAGCCAACAACACAACGGCATCATCGAGACCTTTCAGCGCTCCCTCGTAGCGATACACGCGATAACGCTCTTCTCCCACCGTGACGAGATGGGTGTCTTCCGGTTCGATGTAGCGTGCAAACTGCTTGGCTTGGATCGCAATGCCTTTTGGATAGAGAACCCGATTCGTCTTGAGCATCGCAATGACGTGGAATCCTTTTTTCAGGCAGGCTTCCACGAGTGTTTTCGATGGGTACCAAGAATCCATCAGCACATAAACAGAACCGTGCACATCCAAAGAAGAAAGCATCTCGATGGCCCATTGACCCTTGCTTTTCCCATCCGCCTTGTCGTAGAGGCGAAACGCAAAGGGAAAGGCTTGCGTCATCGTATGAACCATGAGCCAGACGAGAGAGTGTCCCCAAATCGACTTTTTGTCCGCGTGAGAATAATGCCAATTACACCCTTCAATAGCGTGTTTCGCCTGTGACGAAGGCTTCGTTTTTCGGCAGATCGTATCATCGATCGAAACAAAAATGGGGTGATTCTCTCGCTTGGCCGTTCGTTCCACATGACGAAGCATCCACTGCTGGAGTTTGCGAAGCAAGATTTCTTCATCCCAAGGGCTTTTCGTGAAAAAATGGCTCAGTGTCGTTCGATGGTTGGGATGAAAGCTCTCGTGATGCAGATCGGTCAAGGTTCCCGCAAATCCTTTCGTTGTCAGCGCATCGATAATATGAATGAGATGCTTCATGACCGGCTTAGAGAAATAAAGGGCCAGCCCCAACATTGCGAAAAACTTGTCGATTCCTTGGTGATGTGGTAGTCTATTCATGAGACATGAACCTCCTTGAGAATGGTTTGGTGACACATCTATTCTAATCAAGGAATCGGGTTCATGTCTCCTTTTTTGTTTTGTATGGATGTAAATTTATGTTAGTGAATTTGCTCATCTACAGTCAATAATAGAAAATTCTGGTTCATCTTTAATATAGAATTTTAATTTCATTGGTTCAGGTAATTGTTTAGGTTTAATTACCCATTTTCCTTCTTTGATAAATTCGCCTAGATTTGGAGTAGGAACTGGTTCATCACCTATCCAAGCATTCAATGTGACCATATCAATTTCAATTTCGTCTTGTTTGAAAAAAGCATCCTCAATAAGTTCATGAATATCCTTAAAGCCTTTCATTCGCTCTTTTGGAATTTTAAATTTTCCTCGATAGGTAAGAGGATATTTCTCTTTTGCTTCTTTAGTAAGGGGTTCGTGCTCAGCAACTATGCGTCCACCAATATTTTCAAATTTATATCTGTAGTGTGGGTAAAATGGATGCATTTTGCCTGCCTCTTCATGTAATTCTGCCAGTATCTGTACAGCACCATTATAGTCTCCTTTTTCAGCTAATCTCTTAAATTCGTCAAATTTGGAGTAATAATAAATAGTAATATGAGAGTTCTGGATGGCTATATTACGATTGCCCTTTTGATTTATGGTTTCTATCTTTTTGTTTATCATTGCGTTCACCTTTCTCGTAATTAATATTAATAGTTGAATTCATGTATGCGTTATTATTATTCCCTTCCTGATTAATCTTATTTAAGTTCTTATTTCTGTTTATGATTTTATATGTAGCAGTTCCTATTAATGCAGTAGCTACAATACCAGCTAAAACAGACCATATGAAAGTAGATAAATCCATATAAATGCTCCTATAATTTAATTTTTTAATTTTATTAGATTAATTTGATATTGACGAAAAATTACACTTTCATTTTCTATCATATGGTAATCTAACGAAAAAACTCAACTTGTGAATTTGTGGATTAAACACAATTTCTAGTGTTCTTAAATATCGATATTTTTATGTCAAGCATAAAATATGTATATAAAAATTACCATTCACTAGAAAATTGAACTTTTCACGTTATTTCAAGACAAAACCTTACATCATCTGTAAAATAAAATTAGACCATATTGACTACTCACAGGGGGTACACGATGGAACCGACAAAACAGAAACTGACACTGCAACAACTAGAGTCTCATTTATGGGAATCTGCCAATATACTACGGGGGTCAATCGATAGCTCCGATTATAAAAACTACATATTCGGTCTATTGTTTTTGAAACGACTAAATGACGTGTTCGTCGAAACTGCGGAGCGCATCGAGCGCGAAGAAGGAGAAGACTACGGATGGTACGACCGCGACGAGCACCAATTTTTTGTGCCGGAACGTGCGCGCTGGTCGTATATCACCTCTCTTACTCAGGACATCGGTGCGGCAATCAATAAGGCATTCGAAGAACTGGAGGAGGAAAATCCATCCCTCGAAGGCGTCCTTGCGAGCATCGACTTTAATGATAAAGAAAAACTGCCGGATAAGCTGCTAATGCAGCTGCTTCAACACTTCAGCAAAATCGACTTGCGCAACGAAAACTTATCCGATCCGGACATTCTCGGACGTGCTTACGAATATCTCATTAAACAATTCGCCGACGACGCAGGGAAAAAAGGTGGCGAGTTCTATACGCCTTCCCAAGTTGTTCGTCTAATCGTCAAACTCATTAGACCAGAAGAAGGGATGCGTATATGCGATCCGACGGTAGGAAGCGCAGGGATGCTCATTCAATCGGTAGACTACATCAAAGAAAAGGGCGGCAACCCTCGCAACCTCACACTACATGGACAAGAAAAGAACTTAAACACATGGGCCATTGCAAAAATGAACTTACTTTTGCACGGCTTAAGCGATCATCATATTGAAAAAGGTGATACGATCCGCGAACCAAAATTGCTCGATGAAAACGGAGAATTGCTTTTATATGACCGAGTCATCGCTAATCCGCCATTTTCTTTGAAAAACTGGGGGCGCGAAGAAGCCGAAGCCGATCCGTACGGTCGTTTCCGATTCGGTTTACCACCGAAAAACGCGGGAGACTATGCGTTCGTCCAGCATATGATCGCGACTCTCAATCATCGGGGAATCGCTGGGGTCGTTATGCCACACGGCGTTTTGTTCCGTGGAGGTGCTGAAGGGAAAATTCGCCAAGGTATTCTTGAAGAAGACTTGTTAGAAGCAGTGATCGGTCTACCGGCCAACTTGTTCTATGGAACGGGTATTCCGGCATGTATCCTTATTCTAAATCGCAACAAAACGCCGGAACGAAAAGGACACGTGCTGTTCATTGACGCATCGCGCGACTATCAAGAAGGAAAGAACCAAAATGTCCTTCGTGACCAGGACATTGACAAAATTGTATCTGCCTTTGAAAAATGGGAAGACCAGGACAAATATTGTCGCGTCGTTTCTCTCGAAGAAATCAAAGAAAATGACTACAACCTAAACATCGCTCGATATGTCGACACTACTGAAGAGGAAGAACAAATCGACATTGCCGGAGCTCTTCGCCAACTCCGTCAGTTGGAAAAGGAACGTGGGGAAATCGAAAAAGTGATGTATGAGTATTTGAAGGAGTTGGGGTATGGTGATTAAAAACAAAAAAATTCCAAATACATGGGATTTAAAAAGAATAGGAGATTTAGGTGAAATTGTTACAGGTTCAACCCCAAACACAAATGTTGATGAATATTGGAATGGAGATATACCCTTTGTTTCCCCAACGGATATGAAGGGAACAAGATATATTAAAAATACAGAACGGACTGTTACGTATAAGGGTGCCCAAGTAGGAAGAATAATTCCTAAAAATAGTGTTATGGTTACATGTATTGCTTCCATCGGAAAATTAGCAATTTCAAGCCAAGAATGCATAACTAATCAACAAATAAATACTATAATTCCGTACAAGGATTATAATCATGAGTTTTTGTATTATGCTATCAGTAACCAAATTCCTTATCTTCAAACATTAGCAGGTACTACTGCTGTTCCTATTATTAATAAAAAGACTTTTTCAAATGTATCAATACCAGTCCCACCAATTAACGAACAACGCAAAATCGCTGCCATCCTTTCATCTGTCGATGAGGCGATTGAAAAAACAGAAGCCATCATCGAGCAAACGGAAAAAGTAAAAAAAGGACTGATGCAGCAACTCCTCACCAAAGGAATCGGACATACGAAATTTAAAAAGACGGAGATTGGCGAGATTCCGGAGGAGTGGGAGGTTAAACAATTAGATAGTATATTTGATTTTTATGGAGGAATGCCATTTTCACGTTCTGCTTTGGGAGAAGAAGGTGTTTTCTACCTACACTATGGGGATATACACAAAACTGATAAAAGGGTTTTTAACATATATTCCGACTCCAAATGGCTTCCCCGACTAGATATTGATAAGAGAGAAATCAAAGAATATAGTCTTCTAAATACAGGTGACATTGTTTTTGTAGATGCTTCCGAAGATACAGAAGGAATCGGAAAAAGTGTAGTAATCATAAATGATGAAAAGAAATTATTTGTTTCAGGTCTTCATACCATCATTGCAAAAGAAAAAAAACCTATACTGGATTTAGGTTATAAACAATACTGTTTTTCTAATCCATTTGTAAGAAAACAATTTGTAAGAATTGCAACTGGCGCAACTGTATACGGAATTTCAAAAACTAACATCAAACAAATCAAAATCCCTGTCCCTCCTCTAGAGGAACAAAAGAAGATAGGAGATATATTACAGTCAATAGAAACTAAAATTCACAGAGAAAAAGAAAAGCTAAATCCCTTGATAGAGATAAAACAAGGCCTCATGCAAGTCCTACTCACCGGTAAAGTCCGAGTAAAGGTAGATGACGAGGTGGTGTCGTCGTGAGTTACGAATGGGCAAAAGAACGGCCGGTAGAGTATCGGCTCATCAGACAGCTAGAAGGCCTGGGATATACGTACCTTCCGGGGAGCGCGCTGGATTCCGAGCGCGCGTCCTACCGGGATGTCGTGCTCGAAGGACGACTGCGTCAGGCGATTCAGCGCCTGAACCCGTGGATCGACGACATCAACCTGCATAAAGTCGTGCGCATGGTGACGCATATCAACGCCGCGAGCGTCATGGAGGCTAATGAGAAGTTCTACGACATGGTCGTGAACTATGTGTCCATTCAGCAAGACCTCGGGAAAGGGAAGAAAAGCCAGACGGTCAAGTTGATTGACTTTGACAACCCTGACAACAACGAATTTTTAGTGGTGAACCAATTGAAAATCAGTGGGCCGATGACGACCATCATTCCGGATATCGTCTTGTTTGTCAACGGTCTGCCGCTTGTCGTCATTGAATGCAAAAGCCCTACTAAGACACATCCAATCAATGAGGCGGTTCAGCAGCTTCTTCGCTACCAACAAGAAGCAGAGCGTCTCTTCCACTACAACCATGTCGTCGTGGCGACGTGCAATGAACAAGCTAAATTCGGATCTATTGGCGCAAGACTGCGACACTTTGGAGAATGGAAAGACCCGTATCCGCTCAAAGTTAGCGATATTGGTGACAATCCGACACGTCAAGATGTGTTAGTGGCGGGAATGTTCTCGAAGAAGAACCTGCTTGATATGATCCAAAACTTTGTCGTCTACGAGGCGGAAGGCGGACGCACGATCAAAAAAGTGTGTCGCTATCAGCAATTCCGCGCCGCGAACAAAGCAGTTGAACGGATTTTAACAGGAAAGACGCCGAAGGAACGGGGCGGCGTCGTATGGGCAACACAAGGATCAGGAAAAAGTTTGACGATGCTATATCTATCCGTTAAGTTGCGGCGTCTGAAAGAATTGCGTAACCCGTCCATTGTCATCGTTACAGATCGTACCGATTTGGACGAGCAAATCACCAATACGTTCCGTCGCTGCGGTTTCCCGAATCCGCAACGTGCTGAAAGCGTCAAAGATTTGCGTGAATTATTACGAACCGCAACAGGCGCGACCATCATGACGACAATCCAAAAATTCCAAGATCACGCTGACGACGGAGAAGATTTGCTTTTAAATGACGCCGACAATATCTTTGTCCTCGTCGATGAGTCGCACCGCACCAATTACGGTGGACTGGCGATGAATATGAGAGCATCTCTTCCAAATGCGGTATACATCGGATTTACAGGCACACCAATTGACAAAGAAGACCGTAGTACGGTCCAAACATTTGGTACGTACATTGACACATACACCATCCAACAGGCCGTTGAGGACGGGGCGACAGTCCCGATCTATTACGAAAGCCGCCTACCGGAGTTACGGGTTGAGGGCGAGTCGCTGGACGCAATTTTTGAACGCGTCTTCCAAGACTATTCCAAAGAGGAACGGGAACAGATCAAGAAGAAATACGCGACAGAGGAGGCAATTATCGGAGCACCGCAGCGCATTCGCCGGATCTGTCTTGACATCATTGAACATTACGAGAAACATATCGCGCCAAATGGCTTCAAAGCACAAATTGTCGCGATTAACCGCGAAACTGCCGTGCTGTACAAAGAAATTCTCGATGAACTAAACGGACCAGAATCGGTAGTTATCATATCTCCTAACAACAACGACGATGAAAGGCTCAAAAAATATCATTTAACCAAAGAACAGCAAAAACATTACATCGAACGCTTTAAAAAGCCGCTACATGAGGACAAGCTGGCGTTCATTATCGTGTGCGATATGTTGTTGACGGGGTTTGACGCGCCGATCGAGCAAGTAATGTACCTCGATAAGCCGCTAAAGGAACATAACTTGCTCCAGGCGATCGCAAGAACGAATCGGACCTACGACAAGAAGACATATGGCCTCATCGTCGACTATTACGGCGTGTCCGCGTTCCTTAAGCAAGCATTAGCCATTTTTAACCCGACGGACATCCAGGGAGCGATGACGTCGATCCAGTCAGAGATACCGCGACTGCAGTCGCGACATCGCGCCGCCATGCGCTTTTTTGACGGCGTCAATCGCGACGACATTGAAGCGTGCATGAAAATCCTAGAACCCGAAGACGTGAGACACGCCTTTGACCGAGCGTTTAAACGCTTCTCCGAAAGTATGGACATGATTATGCCAAATCCAGCAGCAAAGCCATATCATGAGGACCTTAAATTTTTAGGAAAAGTGCGTCAATACGCGCGCAACCGCTTCCGAGACGAGCAGATGGACATCTCTGACTGCGGCGAAAAAGTGAAGAGACTCATTTACGATCACATCTACGCAACCGATATAAAAGCGCTTCATCGCCCAGTCAGCATCCTAGAAAAAAATTTCGATGCTCACGTGAAAAATTTATCTACTGACCAAGCGAAAGCGTCGGAAATGGAACACGCGATCCGCCATGAAATTCGAGTGAAAATCAACGAAAATCCGGTGTATTACACATCGCTGAAGGAACGACTCGAACAGCTCATTCAAGCGAGAAAAGAGAAGCGAATAAATGACGCCCAGCTCGCATTTGAGTTGGAAAAATTGATTGAGGAGATGCGCGGACAATCTAAAACCATTGAAGAAGAAGGCCTGACGCCGCAATCCTATCCGATTTTTCAATTGTTGCAAAAGGAATGGACCGATCAAGAAGAAGAGAAAGAACGGCTAAAAGAAATCACCCAGATCATTGTGGAACATATCGAAGGCCTCGTCGTCATCGACTGGGTTAACAAAGAAGACGTCAAACGCGAAATGCGTAAAAAAATCAAGCGCCAGCTCCGGACAAGCAAATGCCCGTCCGATAAAATCGAGCCACTTGCTCAGCAAATCGTTGAACTGGCGGAAATCCATTACAAAAAATAAGGCACCCTTCATGGGTGCTTTTTTCTATATCGTTAGCGTCGGGCCGTTCACACGCAGCCATTCTTTACGTTCCTCATAATCCGGCAAAATCGAACGTACCAGATTCCAGAAATTTTTCGAATGATCCGCGTAACGCAGATGGGCTAATTCATGCACAATCACATAATCAACAACGCGCATTGGGGCCAGAAAAAGACGCCAATTCAAATAAATCGCTTCCTGTGGTGTGCACGTTCCCCAGCGAAACTTCTGCTCTTTTACCGCAAGCTTCGCCGGCGTTACCCCTAGACGCTGTGCATAACGTTTCACCCGTTCTTCCGCTTTCACCTGCGCCCGCTGGATATACCAAGATTTTAATGCTTCACGAATCATAGGCACATGCTCTATATCATTGGCTGATGTTGGCGTTTCAATATAAAATTTCCCTTGATGAAATAACACTTTTACCTTATCGATATCTTGATTTTGTTTCACCTTAATTCGATAATACCGTCCTAAATACGGTAATTTCTCTCCACTAACAAATTCTAACGGAGCCGGTGGTCGCTTAATCTTATTCAAAGAGTTCCACTTATCTAAAATCCACGTTGCCTTCTTACGCAAAACTCGGTCTATTTCTTCCAGAACTAGATGATCGGGAGCTACCACTGTAACCCCCTCCATCCACTCTACAACAATAGAAATATCTTCTTTCCCTTTCACCTGCTGCAATGTGTACTCAATAGCTGTCTTCCCAAACTGAAAGGTAGGCATAAAACACGTCCCCCAAAATATCAAGTGATACCCCTATTATACAAGCCAGTTATCCACTTTTTCACTGGATTTATCCCCCAAAATCCCACTACATAAATACCGATGCGTCCATGTAATCATTTACCTTCGTACATACGCGTGTCTATGTGTTGAAGAAATTTCCAATTTGAAAATAACAGACCTGAATCTCGAGTTAAAACGAATTCGTATTGTAGACAAAATAATGAAAGTAGTACCTATCTCGGAAGATTTTATTAGCCGAACTAGAGGATTAGTTGAAGTTTCGAGTGGTAATGACAAAAAAAGAAACTTTATGTTGCAGCATCTCCATATGTCTTTTATAGTCAACGATCACTGAAATTCTTACTAAGGGGAATGCAGCGAATGATTGAAAGCTACATCCTACCGAATAAAAAGCTCACGCTCCATATGTTCCGGCATACATTTTGTAAGTGGATGTTAAATTTAATGTTGAAACCGCTTCCAAAAATAGTTATTATTAGTACTGTATATCCTAAAAATTAAAATAGTAGAGGAGGTTTTAATTTGAAAACATTGCAGAAACTATTCATTACAGCTGTGTTCTTATTTTCTGTTTTTGCCGTTTCCTTATCTATTCAGCCGGAACAACAAGTCCGTGCGGAAACGAGTGGAAATGATTATCCGATTGTCCTCGTTCACGGTTTAGGAGGGTGGGGAAAAGGTGAATTTTTAGGTTATCGGTACTGGGGAGGATTGAAAGATATTGAGTTTTATTTAAACCAAACCGGTCATAGAACGTATGTAGCAACAGTTGGTCCGGTTTCAAGTAACTGGGACCGTGCAGTAGAACTCTATTATTATATTAAAGGCGGTAAGGTTGATTATGGTGCTGCTCACGCAAAGGAACACGGTCATGCTCGATTTGGACGAACATATCCGGGAATATACGGCCAATGGGATGAAACGAATAAAATTCATCTGATTGGTCACAGTATGGGTGGACAAACATCTAGAATGTTAGTAGAATTGCTGAAAAGTGGTAGTCAAAAGGAACAAGAATATTACAGCCAACATCCTGAAGAAGGAATCTCTCCTTTATTTACAGGTGGAAAAAATTGGGTTCACAGTGTAACGAGCCTGGCAACTCCGCATAATGGTTCAACTTTTGCAGACCAAGAACAAATCGCTTCCTTTATTAAAGATTTCATTATTCATCTGGCAAGTGCAGCCGGGCAGAAACAAGAAAGTTTAATCTATGATTTTAAATTAGACCAATGGGGATTAAAACGTCAACCGGGTGAATCTTTTCGTGCATATATGAATCGTGTAATGAAAAGTCCGATTTGGCAAAGTAGTGATATTAGTGCCTATGACTTAACTACCTTTGGGGCTCAAGAATTGAATCAATGGGTGAAAACGTATCCGGATGTTTATTATTTGTCTTACACAGGAAACGCTTCTTATCGCGGGGTTGTTACCGGAAACTATTATCCAATAAGAACAATGTATCCATTGTATAAACAGATTAGTATGCAAATGGGCTCATATACCAGACAAAGCCCGGCACCTGTCATTGATCGCAGCTGGTTACCAAATGATGGACTTGTAAATGTTGTATCTGCAAAATATCCGTTTGGTCATCCAAATAGCCCATATGACGGTAAGATAAAACAAGGTGTTTGGAATTCATTCCCTGTAATGGAAGGCTGGGATCATCAGGATTTTATTAATGGATCCAATACACCCGGTTATTCTTCCATTTACGGATATTATAATGAAGTAGCAAATCGAGTACATTCGTTACCTAAATAATATACTGGAATTGGAAGCAGACACCCAAGAATGTTATTATTGGTCAACATTCTTGGGTGTCTATTAGTTAGTAAGGGAGATTAGTGATTTATTTTTAATCTATTGCTATGCTTGTTAAAAGTAAATCTACTTGATTTGAAAAATTCTCGAGCAATTATTAATTATTGCGTGATCGGAAGTGTATCGTTTGCTACAAACTATATAAGTTGAAACTTTGTTTTACATCCAGTAGAACGCCCGCTGCATTCTATCAAAATGACTTGTTATGAAGGAAAACAGAATCGAACAATCGGAAAATCTTTATTGCAACTTATATAGTTTTATTTATTCAACGTGAGAAAAAAAACCTAGAGAATAGTTACTATTTGATTTAACGTAAACCTTTTAAGTTAAAAAATAAATATTTATGAAAGCGGTAACCTAATAATTAAATATTCTACATGCAATGATTATTTGAATAAGCAGGTAATCCATTTTCGCATATTAAGACTAAGAAAAGCACGCGTCGTAATGGGCTGGACAGCAAAACGAATTCAAGCACTTTTGCACGAGTTGCAAAAAATCTCCCTTAAATAAAATCTACAATTTCTTTTCTTCGATCATTAGTTTCTTCTTTGTTCATACGATTTTTTCACATAACAATATATTATTTAAAACTATGTTCTAAATAATCAATAAAACAAAATCGATAATCCTTTTAAGTATAGAAACTTATCGTTCTAGTACGCTTGATTTTTCTCGGAATTTTTCTAATGATTGATATTTATCGGGATGGGGTTGTGGGTCAGGTTTTAATTGCAAGAACGGATTCTTCCATAAAGCATAAAATTTCACATCCTCCCGAATCCATTCTTTGGCTTTCTTCGGTTCTTTCCAATCTTCTCGAATTTCTTGCAACGATTTCTTTGTGGCAAAAGTGTGCGTGAAAGTGCCTTTATCTCCTTCTAACTGTACGGATAGAATATGTAAATGATTCCTCTTTCCCAACAATTGAATCGCCTTCACTCTAAATTCTTCGTTTCTCACAAACTCGTATTGATGATTCCCGCGATCATCTCGCATAAACTGCATTTTCTCGGCCAGTGTGACTTCTTTGAAAAAACCCATGAATTTTGCATAATAAGGATTTTCTTTCTCCATTTCAAGAACATGAATCGGGCGATTCCTGATCGTTTCGTGAATATCAATTAATTGTATCTTCGTTTCTAAGGGCAAGCTGCCAACTTTTAATATCATTTGTTCCTTTCGGATAAGGGGAAAACGATGAGCTTTAATCACCCCTTTTAAAGCAATATCAGCTCGATCGCTAATAATATTGGCAGGTACTCTTAATTCGTTTTCCTTTAATCGATAATAGTGCTGCTCTGTTTTTCCTCCTTTAGTGACAATGGCGTGGGCAGGAAGAGTGGCGTATCCGCCCCTGAAATTTCCGATCACAACAGCAAAACGGGTTTTCGTAGGGGCGGCGTGTGCTTCTTTATATTGAAGATTGGGATAGTCCCTCACTAACACAATATCTCCTGTACGAATGGACATCCAATCATTCTTATTCACGGATTCCCCACGCTTTCTTTACGGCGTCGGCTAATTTTTCTTCATCGTTTTCGTCCAACGCTTTTTCGATCTCTCTCACTGTTTCTTCTGGTACTCCTTCATCTACAGCTTCTTCTAAATACTCAACTAAGTAAAAAGCATACGAAGGATTCGGACGTCCCTCTTTCTCATGGATTTCCACCCTTGATTTTAAATAGTTCAAGGCCTCGTCAAGATACTTTTCTTCTTCCTCCGTAATTTCTAAGTCTTCGATCAGTTGCTCTCTTGTTTTATCAAAGGTCGTGTAACTCCATAAAAAATCATAATATTCGTCTGGGGTCATTTTGCAGAACGGTTTTGTCTTTTCCATATTCATCACCTCATTATTAACGTTGCAGCTGCATCTCTTTATCTTTTTCGTTTTTATTGTTTTTGTCTTGATCTTTAGATGACTCATGCATCTGACGCAATTCTTTGATTCGTTCTTTCATCAACTCGTCAATTTCTTGGATAATACCCTGGGCGACATGCTGAATCTCTTTCATGGCCTGTTTCGCCAACTGAATGTCTTTAGCCCAGGTCGCAATATATCCAGCGCTGTATGGTTCTGTGTCCAATCCGTAATATTTGGAGACGATAAATGCAACAGCTTCAGCTTGTGCTTCTTTGTGTCCTCTAGGCAATTTTTGCATGTCACTGTCTTTATGATGCAATTGAGCGTGGGCGTATTCGTGAATGAGCGTTTTGAATTTCAATGAAGTATTTTCAACAGACGCATTAATACGAATAAGGTGCTTTGCTCGATCATAGTACCCCTTTGTATTCGGGTCGTCCAATACCTCTTCTTTCACCTCAATTCTGTTTTTATTCAAATGAGCCAGAAAATGCTTGTAAAGCGACTGAATGTGCTCGCTTTCTTTTAAATCTTCACGAATCAATTTTCGGATATCAAACAGCTCTTTTCCTTGGGTTTGGCTAATATCAAAGACGTTGACAAAGCGAAAACCTTTTAGAATTTCTTTCTTTTCCATCACTGTTCGCCCCTTTTCATCACGGACAGGCTCGTTCGTTTCAGGATCAATTTTGGGTTGCAACTTCTTCTCGAAGATCGGCGCAAAAATCTTAATGGCCTTTTCGCCTTTTTGAACGTGTCTGCCAAGCTCCTGCCACGCTTTGTATCCCATAACCAACGTGGCATTGGGTTTCTGTGATAAAATCATCATGACATTGTGAAGGCTGTACTTTGGAAACCTCGCAACCACCTCTAGGTATCGTTGAAACTCTCCATTCTTGAAAATGCGCTCAATGGCTCGATCAACTTCTTTTTGGATTTTGTTCAGCTTTTCTTTGTATTCATTCGATTGTTGGTAATAACTCATGATTCATCCCTCACTATGGCGTACAGTGGCTCATACAGTTTTTTCCCGTTCTCTTCATATTCCAGATACCCTACTATCTCATAATCAATGAGAAATTCTCCTGAAGGAATCTCAGAAATGGTCTTAAGACCCGGCGGCTTAGTGCGATAAATCGGCTTTTCGCTGCCCAGGATTTCATGGTACTCGTACATAATTGGTCATCCTTTCTTCAAATGGTCCTTGGTTTATTGGAATGTGAACTGGATTTCCCCTTTTTGGAGTGTCAAATAGGCGTCAAAGGTCTTTTTCCCTTTGAATCCCTTGATCTTATTGGTTTTTCCTTTTTCACAAAGCTGCTTAACGTGTGTCTTAGTGATGGTTTTTCCTAAAATGGACTTCGGAAATGTCTGCTTACACCCGTTGGCATACTCTGTACATCCGTAGAATGTCTTTCGATCGACAATGTATCCTTTTTGACAACGAGGGCATGGGGCGATCGTATTTTCCTTCTTGATCTCTTCAAGCGCCTGTTTGGCATCGATACGTTCAACATCCTGAGAAGCCTGTTGAATCAGTGCATAACATAGCTTTTTCGCCTGCTCAATAAACACCTCTTTTGATCGGTTGCCTTTCCCGATTTCTTGCAAAAAAAGCTCCCATTTGGCCGTCATTTCTGGTTTGGATAGGATAGTTCCTTTGACTGCTTCGCAAAGGATTTCTCCTTTCTTCGTCACAAACACTTGGTTTTTCTTTACTTCGATTAGTCGCCGTTGAATCAAGGTATCAATAATGGCTGCTCTTGTGGCTTCGGTTCCTAACCCCTCAACCTGATTCAGCGCTTCTTTCATCTCCCGATCTTCTACGTACTTTCCGGCTGTTTTCATTAGTGTGATAAGCTGTCCTTGGGTATACGGCTTTGGTGGTTGAGTCATCCCCTGCTTAACGGAAATATCGGCTTTAGCCGATTCTCCTTCTTTAACTTCAGGTAAAATAGCTACTTGTTCCCCTTCACTTTCTTCGTCTTTTTCGTTTTGATACAGAGCCTTCCATCCCATCTCTTTCTCTGTTTGTCCTTTAGTGACAAATTCTTGTTTTCCAACAGAAGTAATGATGACGGTTTCGTCATAAACATAATCAGTCATGAACATAGCCAGGGCGCTTTTTAATATTTCGTAATACACTTCTTTTTCGTCAGACGAAAAAGTTTCAAACGCCTTAGTGTCAGGGACTTTTTCTGTTGGAATAATGGCGTAGTGATCGCTCACTTTCTCTGGATTTACATAGCGTTTAGAAGGCTGAAGCGAACGAATAGGAACATGAATGCCTAGACACTGTTGATATTGGTCCACATGCTTTTGTAAGTAGGTGTATTCTTCCTCGGTGATATATTGCGAATCGGTTCGAGGATACGATACATATCCTTTCTCGTATAAAGATTGCACAAGCTCCAATACTTTCGTTGGACTGAACTTTTTGGTTCGGTTGAGCTTGCTTTGCAGTGTCGATAAACTATGCAGTTTCGGAGCTGGTGTTCGTTTTTCGCTGATTCGCACGCTCTTAATCACTGCTTGGTACGTCTGTTGCTCTTTCGTGATGTCGGGACGGACAGCTTCGTACAATTCATCGGGAGACGAAAAACGCTTGTTCAGTTTCCCTCGGTACGTTCCGTTCTTGACTGTAAACTGTCCCTCTAATTCGTAAAACGGTTCCGGTCGAAATTGTTCAATTTCTTTTTGGCGATCGTAAATCAGTTTCAAAACAGGAGTCTGCACCCGTCCGACGCTAAATACATCCCGGATGCCCTTTTGCTGAAGAAGCAGCGTATAGAGCCGACTAGCATTCATTCCTACTAGCCAGTCGGCGATCTGTCTCGCCTGGGCTTCATGAAACAAATGGATGGTTTCTTTCCCGTCTTTCAGTTCAGCAAACCCTTTTCGAATGGCATTTTCGGTTAGAGATGATGTCCAAAAGCGCTTAATCCGTTTTTTTGAGCATCCGGCCATGAGGATAAGCAGACGAGCGATATTTTCTCCTTCCCTGGCTGGATCGGTCGCAATAATGATTTCATCAGCCTCTTTAAGCAGCTTCTTAACGGTTTGAAACTGTTTGGCTTTATCCTTCGACACTTTGTACTCAAACTGCCCAGGAATAATCGGCAAAGTGGCCAAGTCCCATTTTTTCCATTCCGGACGGTATTCCTCTGGCTCTTTTAGCTCGACTAGATGGCCAATTGCCCAGGTCACTGTTGCCCCGTTCGGAAATTCTTTACACGACTGAATAGAAAGAAAACCGTTTCCTTTGGTATGTGGAAACGGTGATGCGAGTTTTCGTGCCTGGTCGGGTTTTTCTGCAAGAATGACGATCATGAAAGCATCCCCCTATCGATTTCAAATTGGCAGCTCGTCGGCGATTTTCTGATTGCTTTCTTCTTGCTCTCCTTCGCTGTCATCGCTGAATTCGCTGAATTCTTCAATGATCTCCATTAAGTCCTCCTCGGTGATCTCATCTTCCATTTCATCGAATGCGTCTAATTCTTCCTCAATTTCATCTAAAATCGATTGTAGTTCTTCTGCTTCTCCCACTTCTTCGGATTCGTTTTCTTCATCTTCGTTTTCATCCTCAACGTTGCCAAGTAATACCCTCAATTCCTCTTCGGTAATCTCTTCGTCCTCTTCTTCTTCGTCAATCTTATTGATCTCATCGATCATTTCGTTAAGCAATACCACATCCGACTCTTCTAACTCTTGCTTGACTTCTTGGATGTCTTGGGCAGCCGAATCTTCTTCATCCCATACCCATTCTCCATTCCACAACGGCGCAGTATATCCTAAACGGCTTCGGTATTTTTCATAGTTGCTCAATAAATCGCCGTAAATATCGAACTGCCACGCTTTTTCTAGCTTCATCGGGTAAGCCCCAGATACGAATAAATAACAAGTGTTTTTGTCCATGTTCATAAGTTCGCCCGGCGTAATCAATGAGCGCTTTACATATTGCTCTGAAATGCTTTTGCTGCCTTCCTTACGTCCATAGGAAGCACTTTTCTGTTTGTGCTTCACCGTAGTCTCTCCGGCGAGTTCGCTAAAGTATTTCGCTGTTTTCGTGTCTTTCGTTCGCAGAAACAACTGAGTATCGTGGTTATTGATGATCGAACGAGCCATTTCCGGGCCATATCGGTTTTTGTCCTCTAGCTGTCCGATGTCCTGGATAATCGTCATCATGGCCATACCAAGTCCGCGACAGGTTGCCAATACTCGCGGATATTTGTTGATCGTGCCGATGTTGGCGAATTCGTCCAACAGAAAGATAGTGGGAATCGGTAACTTCGAGTGATTCTTGTCAGCAATGTCGTACAGAACAGCGATCAACTGTTCAAAGAACGTGGCGGTCAATTGCACAAAAGGATTTTCATCCATGCGAATCTTGATGTACAAAACGGATTTTTCTCTCTGCAAGTCATGAAATTTGAAATCGCTTTTGGCGGTCATTTTTGCGATCTTTTGCATCGAAAAAATGGAGATTTGTTGCGCCAAGGTCGCCATGATGCCGGCTCTAGTGTTCCCACTGCTCATGTTTGCAAGGGTGAACATATGATAAGCCGGATGGTCTGGAGACATGTTTTTAATGATTTCATCCAAATATTCTTCGTCTTTTCCTGCTCTTGCCACCATTTCAACGACATGGCGCATATTGGCTTTGTCTTTGTATTTTTCCTTCACGTACAGGATGAATGCTGACAGAAAGGCGACAGCTGATTCACTCCAGAAATCGCGTTTTCCTTCGTCAACCGAGTTAGAAGCGATCGTATTAGCAATTGTCCTAGCATCTTCATCATCTTCGACGTAGTCTAATGGATTGTATCGATCGCAATTGACGAAATTGATAAAGTCCACCTGATAGACTTTGTATCCTTGGTCCCTTTTGATCTGATGGGTAGCTTCATATATTTCCCCTTTCGGGTCTGTCACAATAATAGTTTCTTCCGTATGGTTAATCATGTTAGGAAAGACGAATGATTGACCTTTCCCAGACCCCGACGAACCAATGACCAAGACATTTCGGTTATCGATCGTCGTGTTTCTCGGAATGATGAGAAGTTCCCGTTTTTTTGGCACTTTGCCAACGATAATCCCTTTTTCCATCTGAAAAGCGTCAACAGGGTCTGTCGTATACGAGTTGTTTTTCGAGAACATCTTGCCGTCGATGACTTCATCCGGCGTTCCCCACCGGGAAGTTCCATGCAAGCCAAAGTCGCTAGCATATTCTAACTTCGGAACAATAATGGATGACCGAAAAGTGTATAGCAGCGCTGCTAAAATCACAAACGGAGCCAATGAGAAAACCGTTTTTAAGTTCTCTTCCGTGTAAACAAATGTGATTAACTCTTTCGGTCTTAATAAAATTTCTTTTAAGTCGCCTCCGTTCCCGATCATATAAAACAATCCCATCAGAACATAGGCAGCTATAACGGTCAACACAACACTAGCGAATATTGGCTTCCAGGCATCTTTTTTAAAGTTCATCGTGATTTCCTCTCCCCCTTAGCGTTCAAATTCTTGACCACGATATCTTCTGCGTTGTCGTTTCTTCGTTGGGTCTTTCTCATATTTCTTGCGATCATTCGCTCGTTGTGCTTCTTCTATCGCTTCTAACAAGCCATCAGCCACATGTTGCCGGTATTGATACTCCATGATCTGCACTTCTGTTTCAGGTTTTGGCATACGTTCAAGTTTTTGTTGTTCGCTAACGTGGATACGGCGTAAATCTGCTTCAAAGTCTTTGCTGCTTTCGCCGCGTTCCACCAGCTCATGCAACCGCAACAAGGCTGCCGTGTTCGTGATCGATACATCTCTGCCGTAATGCTCGCTCAAAATGGCTTGCAAGACGGCTTTGTTTTCCTCAAGCTCCTTGCTCATCTTTTCTTTTCTTAACATGCATTGCTCGGTCTTCCGGCTCGCTTCAAAGGCCTGCTCAAAGTCTCTTGCCTTCAACGCCTCCATGCGCTCTTTTGATTGCTTTTGAATCGTGCGATTCAAAACGAAGAGACTTTGATACATGTTTCGGGTTTGCTCCGCGAAGGTCGGCATCCGATGAATCTCTTGCTCTTTCTTCGCCGCATAAGCAGGAATTTCACTCTCTGACAACACACCCCCTGTGTCCTTAAAGTATTGAACGGCATGATATTTTTCTTCAATCCGGAAGTCAGCTCCGGCATGAGGATACAAGACTCGGAACTCTTCTTCTGTTAGCCGTTTTTGCACTTCCAGTGCTAATTCGGCTTTCTTCAGAACAGCTTCGTATTTGGTTAACTCGTTTTCAAAGGATTTCTCCATCTCTTTAAGTTGAGCGATTTTTCCTCTTAGTTGCTCATTAAATTTTCCTGGATGGAAGCCGTACTGAATCACTTGTTTTGGTTCTTGCTGATACACATGATACGCCTTATTGATGACATTCTTAAGCGCTCGCAGCTTCAGCTGCTGGCTGTCGATTTTTTTCTTCCAATTGCCTTCAGCGAGATCATGATATACACGTCTTGCTACAGCAAAATCAACATACGATTTTGCTCGCTTGGCAACCAAAAGCAGTGATGCTTTTTCTACATCGTTTAGAGAAGCATTTTTGCGAATAGATTCGATCGTTTCATTGAGCGATTTTTCTTCTTGATAATCAGAAATGGATACAACTTTTTCTTTTTGTTTTAGTGCTTTTAGTTCTTGGTTGATGCGCTGAATTTCTTGATTTAGCTTTCCATAATAGGTAACTGGTTCATATGGTTTCCCTTGTTTCTCAGCTTCTCTTTTCATTCGTTGTTCGTATTGATATGCCTCACGAGAAAGACGAATTTGAGGCACTTTATCGATTCCTTGTTTCTCATAGCTTTCATGAGAAACGCGATCATCGATTCCTTTTTCTTTAAATTTTTCGTTGATCCGATCGGCGAAATTTTTTCTCCATTTCAGCAGCGTTTCTTTATCATTCCAGTTTGTTAAATGAACGGATTTTCCGTTCACTTTTTTACGTTTCTTCCCCCACGTTCCATCTTCATTAAACGGACGCATCGTTAACATGATGTGAGCGTGTGGATTGTGTTTTTTATCACGGTGAATGGCGATATCTGCCACCATTCCTTCATCCGAAAAATTCTCTTTGCAGAAATCCAAAAGCAATTGTGTTTGCTCTTCATTGGTTAATTGTGTTGGAAGAGCAACAATGATTTCTCTGGCTAATTGAGCATTATGTTGTTTCTCTACTTTCTCGACTTCATTCCACAAGCGTTCGCGATTGTATACCCACTCTGGAGCATGTTTTGGCGCAAGAATATAAGTTTCCGGAGGAATGTCACGATGGCCGTATTTTTTCGTTAATCCATCCCGTTCTGAATACAATGCTTCTCCACTTCGATAGGCAGCACAAGCAACGGCTGAACGATCTGCTTTATTGATGATTTGTGTACGGAATAGAAAGTATGCCATCGTCATTCCTCCTTTCTTAATTTTTTAGCCCCTGCGGGTCATTTGTCGAAGACAAACTTTTTATCGAGCGAAGCGAGTTCCCATTTACCCCTGAAAGGGGTATAAATGGGCACTCATTTCATTCGTGACTTCATTGTACCATAATTTTCTTATTTTGGATAGACATAAAATTCCTCATCATGTAAAATATTCTTAAGAAATATTCAAAGAAGAAAGGGTGAATGAAATGGCAAGAAAAGACCCTTTGTCCAGAGCACAAGAGATTGAGGAACAGATCAAAAAATTGCAGGAGAAGCAGCGAAAATACATCGAGCAAGCCCAAAAAGAAATCGGTCAGTATCTAATGGAAACGTGGGATATTGAAGATATCGAGCAGGCGAAATTGTTGATTGACAAATTCAAAGAAGAAGCAAAAAAATATTTCGATAGTGCTCAAAACACGGAGGAATCCAATGGACAAAAAACGTCCGATCAGTGATCTGCAAAAACGAATTGAACAACTGGAAGAAAGAAAACGACAAATATTAAGATTGGCAAAAGAACGTGAACGTAAAAAAAGAGCGCATCGATTGATACAAACCGGCGCACTAGCGGAAAAGTACTTTGAATTGGAACACTTGACAATCCCAGAACGAGAAGAATTGTTTAAGATTTTCGCGAACTACATTAACGAAAAAAAGCCGGATAAATTTAAGAAAAAAGAATAAGGAGGCCACGGTTAATATGGACTCCCGAGATCACATCAACCAAAGTTTGTATGAGATACTTGAAGAGATTTTGGAAAAGGCTAAACGGTCACGAAAGTTAAATCCTCCCTCTCTTGAAAAAAGCGAATTGGAAGAAACTAAATCAAACGAAAAATCACTTAAAACTCTACTGAAGGCAAAAGAAAACCTGAACGATCTTAAACAGAAGCTGATGGAAAACCCGAAAAAGAATAAAAAAGAATTGGAACGCCTACAACGCATAGAATCGAAACTAGAAGTGAGTATTCGAAAAGCAGAGAGACGAGAAATCGCAAGAGCGCTAACTTCGTTAAAAAAAGACCCAAAACGAACCGTTTTTCGTTTAGTGGAAGCTAAAGACAGGTTAATGATTTTGAAAACAAAACTACAGGAAAATCCTCGGCGATACAAAGCCGAATTGCAGCGAATGGATAAACTGGAACAACGGCTGAATCAAAAAATCGAAAACGCTCGGTTAAAAACACTTAGAAGAGCCATCATGTATATTGAAAAAAATCCTAAACGATACAAGGAAGAGCTTCAGCGCTTCAACGAATTGGAAGCAAGACTAAAACAAGAGTTAGAAGAAAAACGAACGCAAGAAAAAGCTAAAACTAAAGAAAAGGATTTAGAGTTAATCCGATGATCCTTTTCTTTTATACACCAATCTGAGAAGCCGTTTTTTTAGGTATTTATTTTTGGCTCTTTTATTCAGCTGCCATAGCATCGGCTTTTGTTACATGTACAGTACCATGTGGATGCTGTGGAGGTGCATATATCGAGTAAAGTTTTAGCGGGATATTACCTGTATTGATTACGTTGTGCCATGTTCCAGCAGGTATCATAATGGCAGAGTCATCATAGACTTTTCTTTCAAAGTTTAAATTATCTTTACTTCTGCCCATTTGAACAATTCCTTGACCTTGTTCAATACGTAAGAATTGATCAACGTTAGGGTGAATTTCCAAACCAATATCTTCTCCAACATTGATACTCATCAATGTGACTTGCAAATGTTTTCCTGTCCATAAAGCAGTACGATACGTATTGTTTTGCTTTGCAGCCGCATTGATATTAACTACAAACGGTTCTGGTCCATAATCTTTTAACTTGATTTTACCTCTTCCCAAACCTAGTTGTTTAGCATACTCTATCTCATTAGGAATAGTCCAGTAAACAGGCTGTCTTCCATAGTTATACATTGGCACGTTAACATAATAAGGATATGGATATGGGTAAGGAACATAGTACATTTTTCTCACCTCCTTGCATATTTACAAAATAATCCTATGCATTATGTTTAGGGAATTTACTTAGATTCAGGGGGACTTATTTAAGAAATCGTTGTTAACCCAAAACACTTTACTCAATTAAATGACCCTTTAATAAAAGGAGAACACATATTACACATGAATAATATGTGTTCTCCTTTATTTTTACCTCTCTGATCCTCTTTCTGTTGATTTTCATTCATTCTGATAGGCCTCTCCATTTTATAAATGAATGAATAAAACATTCAATTTGAATGAATATAGAATGATAATACCCCTAATAAATGAATAATGAATTTAAAATAAATTAAATATGAATGAAAAATAATAGTGAATCTTATATAAATTAAATTTACATTTAAAATACATTCAAAAATATTTATTTTTTAAATTCATTTTGATTGATTATATAACATTAATGCTTTATAATGTAGATAAGAATTAATTATAAATTTAATTTGAATGTAAAATGAATTATTAGGGGGAGTTTAAATGAAAATAGTGGTGGCTAATGATATTGGGAATTCGGAAACAAAAATGATCGTGAACGATACGCTCATAAAACAACCATCGGTGGTCAAACGTCTGTTATCCAAGCCAAATGTGATGGAAACAAATGTGGAAAAAAACATTGCTAATTTATTGGATGAATTGATTGTTCATGTAACAAGTAACGCTATTAAACGAAGTGGCCTATACTTCATCGGAAAACGCGCCAATATAACGGCCGATAAAGTAGAAAATATGAATATCAAATTAGGGAATAAATCAAAACACGATATTCCAGTCCTAATGACGCTATCGATGCTTGCTGCTCGATCGGTTCAATTAGCATATCAAGAAAATCAAGAGCTTCCTTCATCAATTTCAGTAGATGTCTCAATGACAACAGCAATCCCTGCGTCAGAATATAGTGCCGATCAAGCCAGATACCTTGAAGGACGTTTCACAAGCAACGATCATGTGGTGATTGTATATGTCGGAGAAACTCCTGTGACCGTCACACTCCATTTTCAGACTGTGAAAGTCACTCAAGAAGGCATTCCAGCTCTATATGCCTTATTGGAACGTGACAATGAAATTCTGAAGAATTATAACGAGCACTATAAAAAACAAGCTGTACCAAAAGACTTCGCTAACAAACGAATTCTCCACGTAGATATTGGCGATGGAACAACGGAATATATCTATACTGTTGGAATGAATCCTGTAACAGATGTTTGTTCAGGGGAAAAACGAGGAGTGGGTCATGCCACGGAAGAAGCTACTCAATTGCTGAAAGAGGAAGTTGGCGGCTTTTTGAACCTAAATCGCCAGCAGTTTATGAATATTTTTTTAGATCCATCCCATCATCTTCACGATTTAGCCGTTCGCTTCATGCAAGAAGCACGTTATTCACAAGCTCAACGCATTTTAGAGGACATTCAGGAAAAATACAGCGACATAGCCGGAAACGTTGATGTAATTGCTGTATATGGTGGTGGCAGCATCCAGTTCAAAGAAGAACTTTATGAGGATTTATTGGACTTTGCAAATAACGTCCACTGTGAAGTTCTTTGGATTCCGGAAAAATACGCAGTGGATATGAACGTAAACGGATTGCATGTCATCAATGAGAAAATCTTGTTCAAAAAACAAAAATAATGAAAGAAGTGATACGATATGGCAAAACGAAAAATCGTCACTTGGAGGGTGGCTGATACCCCCCAAAGTGACTTGATTAATGAATGGCTGGACAAGCAGAAGAATATTCAAGTATCTCTCACTAACATCGTTTTACACATAATCGACCGTTTCGGAATGCGAGACATCACCGACTACGACATACAAAAAGTACTGTATCAAGAGTTTTCTTCTGGTACATCCAAAGAGTCCTCATTAAAGAACAAAACAGCCTCAAACCAAAATGAAGGAACAGGGGAAACAGACACGAGATCCTTAAACGATCCGGATTCGAAAAAAGACCGAGATAAAGAAAACCAAGATGATGATAATGATCTCTATAAAAACGTGGATATAAACAATCTTTTCTAAACAGGCTGACCAAGGTTTTGACCTTTAGGTCAGCCTGTTTTATATTCACCATATTTTCGATTTCAGTGTTTGGATTAACTCCCGAATCGCTGCTGATTCGGTAATATTTTTTGTCTGACAATATTGTTTCAACAACTGATAACTCTCATCGTCCAACCGGACGGTTACACGATGCGATAGCGTATTTTCCTCTTTAGGGCGTCCCTGTTTTAGCTTTTTCCGTTCATACGTTAAATCATCATATACCACGACATCTAAATATCCAAAGCGATCATAAATGTTTTGATTTTTCCGCACGAATTCTTCCCACATTTGAGGAATTTCACGAATCAGGCGCAAATATTCTTGTTGTAGCTCCCATTTTTCCTTTTCTGTAGACGGTCGGCGTTGGGCAAACTGGGATAAGATCAATACCTGAAAATCATATTGTTCATAGCATCGTCCTTCTCTCATAAAAATCACCTTTTTTGTCTGACGTAAATTTATTTCTATATTATCACAAAAAAATAGAATGCGAGACATCACCTACTACGACATATAAAACGAGGACTACGCTCTTTTATTTAACACCTAAATTAATCTTGATCCCTCCACTATATTTCAGTTGGGACGCTGTCTTTGGTTTCGGTCGTTGTTCTTCCTTCGGCTTCGCTGGCTTCAACGACTGCATAAATTGCGTGAACGATTGCGCTTGTATCACCCGAAACGGATAACTCCCGTCTATCGCATACCGATGTTCCGATATGATTAGAACGATCGGAAAAACGGGCGGACGGTCGGCCGGCTGCCACGGTTCCTGCGCGATTAATCCACTCCGGTAAAGCTCCTCGTATCGCTTTAGCTTTTGTGTCATGACTTTTTGCGAATAGAACGTATTTTGTACCTCGATAAAAAACGGAGTCCGGCCAGTTATACCGTGCTTTCGGAATATGCAAAACATGTCTGGCTCAACATTTCCCTTACTTCCATACTTCGGCTCGACTTGAAAGACGTCAAGTGTTCCGTGACGAAGAATGTCTTTGTAAACATCCAAGATCGCGAGGTAATGACCGATCTTTGCGGAGTCCTCACGTAATAAGGTTTCTTTGCTCAAATACAAATAAGGTGCCCCGAATTTCGTTGATCGGCGAATATGTCCATTGGTCACTAGTCGTTTTAGGACAGAGTTTGCGCTGTTTACAGGTCGTTTAAGTCCCGCAAAATGAAGCTCGGCAATAGAGTCGCGGTCCATCACACGAAATCGATTAATGTCGCGAATAATCGCCTTGTCGCGTTGTGATAGGCGCATTTTACAGTCCCCCCAAAATGTCGTCCGTTAACGGCTCGCTAGATGGCCTAGAATCGCCCGTAAAACGATTTTTCCAGTCGGAAGACTTATAAGTCGCTAGAATCTTTTCGGCGTGTTTCTCGTCAAGAAATGGCGCTTGCAGCTCGATAATATCGCTTCGTTTAAGAAGGAAACGACCTGGAGTCTCCTTTGCGATTTTCTCGGCGCCAGGTGTTCCAATTATTTTAGCGTTAGAAAAGTCGCTGACACGGAAGCCCATGCGGACCGTTAAGCAGCTCCGAATCTTCGTGTCAAGAATGTCGTGGCTCGGTCGTTGCAAGCTCAATATGCAAACTATGCCCAGCGCACGACCTAGCGCTACGAGCTGAATCAACATCGCTTTCATGTCCTTGTCGTCCATAATCATGACAAATTCGTCTATGCAAATGAGAATGTATGGTACTTTTTCCGATTCCGGCAGCTTGTTAACGTGCGTCACGCGGTATTTGTTTAACAGCTCCCCTCTCCGTTTCATTTCTTCGGTTAAGTATGTGAGCATCTTTTGCAAATCCTCTGGGTAAATACAAACACTCTTAACGTGTTCGATGTTGTAGAAGAGGTGAAATTCGCTCATTTTGAGGTCACCGAGATAAATTTCGAGTTCGCGAGGCTTCTTGTATTGAATTAAGGTGGTTATAATGCTGCGGACTTGTGAGCTTTTTCCTGCGCCTGGTTCACCGGATATAAGCAATCCTGGCTCATTAATTGCGTCGAAAACGTGCCATTGACCATGTCGGTCCATTCCTGCTACTATTGGCAAGTCCAGTTCATCGATTACCGGAAAAAAAGTGTCGTAATTATATTTCAGTTCCTTCGGAAACGTCTTACGGTAAACGGTGAGAGTAAACGTTTTGTGATCGCCGTCTAGCTCGATATTTGCGCCGAAATGTTGCATAAATACATATTCTTTTTTGCTAACCTCTTTCGGGTCCATCCCGTTTATCAATGTAAACACGTATTCCGTTTGGTCGTCGTCAATTTTAACGCTGTGAATCTTCGGGAATATCCTATATGTCTTATCACCATTTTTGTACGGGATAAACAGACCGGCGCTATAAAATGCCTTTTTGAGAGCAAATCTTGCCCGTTGGCGCCGAATAAATTCTAAGACTTTTTGCAATTGCGCCCCCTCCTTATAACGTGAAGAAAAACCAAAAAATCGCACTGTAAACGATGACCGGAAACACAAATCTACTAATTACTCCGATGGCTTCCGAAATCGCTGGTGAGCCACTTTTTGCAGCAAAGTGCTGGAAAAAGGCGGAGCCAGCAATCGCAGCACTTCCGGCTAGGAATAGCGCAAACACAGGGTCGTGAATCGGAAAAAATGAGCCTGGCGTAATTACAGGAAAAAACGCTGACATAGCGCGTACATTTTTAGTACGAGGCGATTGTTTTTGCGTGTGATGGTTGCCGGCCATGAACTCGCGAAAGTCAATCGCCTCGATTTTATTTTTGCGGAACATCACTATCGCCCCTTTAGAAAAAATGGTTTGGTTTCCCCCTCGCGCTCCCCCTTCCGTCGTTCGCGTTCACTCTCTCTTTTAACAAATCGGCTTTTTGGCGCTATTGCGGCGTTTCTGCTCTTATTTTTGTGTCGCAATACATTTCCGAAACATTGTTATTGAAACGTTGCTACAATGTTGCTTTTTCGTTGATTGGCAGATCTTAACGAGTATTCGACGAGAAAGCTACAACGTTATTGCTTCGTCACTTTTGTGTTAATAGCCTATGCGACACTGCTTGTCCAAGTTGTCACTTTTTTGCGTTAGGTTTAAAAAATGACATCTCGGACAAGAATGGTACCGAGGAGGTTTATAACTATGTTCAATTGGCTAGGACTTGGAAAGAAACGAAGTAAATTCGGCAAATGGCTTGACCGCGAGGGAATATCACAATTAGAACTGGAAAGGCGGTCAAAGCTAAGTCGCGGTACTATCTCGCGGTTGTGTAACGATGACTCGTATCGGCCTAAACACTCGACGATAGCAAAGATTAAAAAAGCGCTGAAACAACTCGGTAAAAACGTACCGGACGACTTTTTTAACGTGTGATAGCTATGATTGAGTACGTTGTCTTTTTCGGGTTAATTATCGTTGGTATTGTCTTCTTTGTACTCGATTTGAGGAGACCACAAACACAAACCATTTTGGTCGATCAAGAGCGTTTAAAATGCGAAAGCCCGATCGAACGCCACCTTTACGATACACTTCGAATACTAGGTTATTATGTACAAACACAAGTACCTTGCGGCAAGTACCGCATTGACCTAGCATTACCAGTGTATAAAATCGCCATAGAGTGCGACGGCAAAGCATATCACTCCACGCCTGAGCAAAAAGCCCATGATCGGCGAAAAGACGCTTATTTGCGCAAAAATGGCTGGAAAGTTCTACGGTTTAGTGGGCGCA
The DNA here is from genome assembly GCF_038008865.1 of Aeribacillus sp. FSL K6-8394. NCBI lineage: Bacteria > Bacillati > Bacillota > Bacilli > Caryophanales > Bacillaceae > Aeribacillus > Aeribacillus sp. FSL K6-8394. Next base: position 1,182 of record NZ_JBBPAA010000004.1, on the reverse strand, counting down.
TGATCTACCACGACTTGCCGAAAGTGATTGCGCAGATTGAAAAGGAAATACAGAAGTAGCTCCAGGCAAAAGCTGGCGCTCGCCGGTTCCTTCGTGACATCGTACCAAATATTAAGCCGGCAGGTTTATAGTCTGTCACCTCGGTTGGCTTGCGGCGAACTTTTTCGGATTTAGCCTTCTATATTTTTTCAACCGTTCCTCAAGTTCCCGTCGTGCCTGTTCAATGTCGAAATCCTCATCATCCTTCGGTTGGTTGTAGTCCATCTTCAACCAATCCGGTACTAATTCTTTACGTGTCGGTTTCTGAATGTTTTGCCCTTCGCTAGAATTAGAGTCTACCATTTTCTTAACGGTTTCAAATGTCTTTTCTATGTAGGCCATGTATTTGAATCGTTTTCCTTTTAGTTTCTCCAACAGTTTGTTTTTCAAGTCATCATCATCAATCTTGTTGGCTTGTAGAAACTCATGGATCAAGTCGGATTGTTGCTGGTTGAATCCTTCGATCAAGGGATGATGATGATTTGAATCATTATTTATATCATTTGAATCATTATTTATATCATTTGAATCATTATTAGGTTTCTCTTCGAAACCACCCCTGGTTTCCGTGGGAAACCACCCCTGGTTTCCGTGGGAAACCACCCCTGGTTTCTGTAGGAAACCATCCGAACTTTCGTTCTGTTTTCTGCCGCCTTTTTTGGCAAAAGTTCTGCTGCTTGTTTCATATTCAGTATCGTAATCACGAATCTTTTCAAGTGGCTGATATTTCTTTTGAATGTCGTTTTGCGGATACTCATAAACTACAATATTTACAGGTTTGTTACCTGGCTGTTCGCTATCTTCATATGTGACAAGATCAATCAAACCATAATTCCATAAAGGCCGGATGATCTCATTGTAGAATTTTTTCTTTCCAACCCCTAAACGTTTCATGACTTTGGAAAGGCTTGAAGGAATCACATCATTATCTTTGTCTTTTCGCTGATCTGAACGATCACACCAACTATAGAATTTTAGCCAAGCCGCGAAGGCTTCAGGACCAAGTTTATCAATCCAATCATCAGCAACAACAAAATGAAGAATTGGAAGCTGCAATTCGTTTCTATTTTTCTTCGCCTTAGTAAACTCTACTTTTGCCATATATATTCTCCTCCTGTTTCTCCCGAAATTTGGGACAAACAA
>NZ_JBBPAA010000003.1:0-124551 GCF_038008865.1 Aeribacillus sp. FSL K6-8394 | reverse complement strand
GTTTTGGGGAAATTCATTTGTCTCTTCCCCTTTTTTTGGCGATGTTTTAATGGGGGCTTTAGGCATAAATTCATCGTCTGTCAAATTTTGCGGAATGATAAATTTTATACCGATTTCTTCTCCTGTTAAATCATATATTGTGTTCGCGATTAAATGCAGGTACCTGGATTCCAACCAATCTCTCGCAAATTCATTTGGAGCAGTAATGATGAGCAAATCACCTTGTAAAGCGTGTGCTTTTGTAGATTTTAGCCAGGTATCAAAGCTCGGTTTACTGACCTTTTTTTTAATTTCGGCAAGCACCCGATTCCACAAGTCCTCTATGTTCTCCATGGCTCTTTGGGGTCACCCTCCTTTACATCGGCTGTAAAAAATGAACAATGAATAAATATGCATTCCACATATGTTTGCACAAAAATATTTAATATAGTAGAAAAATAACTTTTCTACAAAATTCAGAGAGTGTGGAAAACTTCCTTCACAGGGCCGTTAACAACTTTCCACAATTTATCCACAACGTGTGGATAATATAATGATAAATGAAAGATATTCAGAGGTAAAACACAAATATCATATCAAAATAACCTATGTGTTGCAATGGGTTTTGAAAGTTTATCCACAAGACAACATACTGTTGAAAAAAATATTCACATGTCGATAAATGTGTGAAAAAAATGTCGATAATTGCTGTAAAACTGTATTTTTTATAAAAAAATATCCACAATGTTGTTTGCCGATAGTACAATGGACCTTAGTTGACAATTAGGATATTCCTTTACTATAATTAGAAAGACTGTCTTTTTAGAGTTAATCCTCGGGGAGGTGTCATAGAATGAAAAGAACATATCAACCAAATAAAAGAAAACGCAGCAAAGTTCACGGATTCCGCAGCCGGATGAGCACAAAAAACGGTCGAAAGGTTTTAGCTCGGAGACGCCGTAAAGGAAGAAAAGTATTATCAGCGTAGACCACTGAAAAAAAGTCAGTGGTCTTTTTTACACAAAATGAAGTTACTTGATCTCTCGAGTAAATCGGAGAGTCGGAGTGAATGGAATGAAAAAAAGGAACCGGATAAAAAAAAATAAGGACTTTCAAAAAGTATTTCAAAAAGGAAAGTCAATGGCGAACAGACAGTTCGTTATTTATATGCTTGATCAGCCGGATATAAAAGATTTTCGGATCGGGCTGTCTGTCAGTAAAAAAATTGGCAATGCCGTGACGAGGAATAAAGTAAAACGTTTGATTCGTCAAGTATTTTTAGAAGAGAAGGACAATATCGCTAAAGGGAAGGATTATATTATTATTGCGAGGAAACCGTCTGCGAAAATGAATTATCATGAGGTAAAAAAAAGTCTTGTTCATCTTTTTATAAAAATGAACATTTATCAGACAAAAAATCATTAAGAAATTAAAAGCAATTTTACAAAAAAGATGGTAAAATACTTTTTGAATGGAAACGGATTATTTTTAATTATGATATATAGAATTTGTTAGGAGGAAGTTTTTTTGAAGAAGCGAATAGTATTATTGCTGGCTATTCTTGGACTAGCATCTGTTTTGTCCGGGTGTACGGAAATAAATGAACCGATTACAAAAGACAGTGAAGGTTTTTGGAACCAGTACATTGTTTATCCGCTTTCTTGGTTAATTACATATTTTGCGCAGCTATTTGGAAATGATTATGGTTTATCCATTATCATCGTAACCATTTTAATTCGATTAGCGATTTTGCCGTTAATGATCAAACAAATTCAAAATTCAAAGGCCATGCAGGAAATTCAGCCGGAAATTTTAAAGCTGCGTGAAAAATACAGTTCGAAAGACCAAAAAACACAGCAAAAGCTTCAACAAGAAACAATGGCTTTATTTCAAAAGCATGGTGTTAATCCTCTTGCCGGTTGTTTACCACTATTAATTCAAATGCCAATTTTAATTGGATTTTACCATGCCATTATGAGAACCCGGGAAATTGCTGAACACAGCTTTTTATGGTTCGATCTAGGTGAGAGAGATCCTTATTTTATTCTACCTCTTTTAGCAGGCATTTTGACATTTGTTCAGCAAAAATTAATGATGGCAGGAACAGAAAACATAAATCCGCAAATGCAAACAATGCTTTGGATGATGCCGATTATGATTGTCATTTTTGCGGTGTCGTTCCCAGCAGCTTTATCACTTTATTGGGTAGTCGGAAATATTTTTATGATTGTCCAAACTCTTGTGATCAAAGGTTCAGATATACGCAAAGCTTCTGAAAAGGCAGGAGGAGCTCAAAAGTGAGAGAAATAACGTCTACTGGACAGACCGTTGAGGATGCTGTGAAGAAAGCCTTAAAAGAATTAAATGTTGAGCAGGAACAAGTGGATATTCGAATTATCGATGAAGGAAAAAAAGGGCTTTTTGGGATATTTGGCCAAAAACCGGCCATTGTCCATGTGAAATTAAAAAAGGAAACAAGTGAATTGACGGATGCTTTGTTAAAATGGAACGAGAATACGGACCTTAATCCATTGGACGAGGCGAAAAATTTCCTTGAGCAGGTTATAAAAGAAATGGGAATTACAGCTTCCGTTGATATTAAACTTGAAGAAAAAACAGCGTATTTTAATATTAAAGGGGAAAATTTGGCAATTCTAATTGGAAAAAGAGGACAAACGTTAAATTCCTTGCAATATTTGACACAGCTTGTAGCGAATAAAACGTCAACCGATTACGTCCCCATTATTTTGGATGCTGAAAATTATCGTGAAAAGCGCCGAGAGACTTTGACTCAATTGGCGGTAAAATTGGCAGATAAAGTTGTAAAAACAAATAAGGAATTTTCTTTGGAGCCCATGCCTTCTTTTGAAAGAAAAATCATTCATTCAACGTTAATGGAAGATGAAAGGGTTCAAACATATTCAGTCGGAACAGAGCCCAATCGATATGTCGTCATCGCACCAAAATAAGTTTTTTGATGAATTGGAAAGCCAATTCATCATTTTTTTTAGCCTCCAAATAGATGTCTTTAAAAAGGAATTTTCGGTTTCTGTCAACCTCTATTAAAGACTCTTCAACTTTTTTGGTACCTCTTTGATTTTTCAAGCTCAGCAGTTTTTTAAGCTGTTTCTCCAGTTATCAAATCATTTCGTTTTTCATTATTTTGAATTACGAGACATGCAGATCTAACCCCATGGAAGATTATCTGGCTTGTTTCTTAAACGTTACGGTATTGTGAATAAGTGAAAAGTAGCGAAATATTGTTATGAACATGTGGATAAGTTAAAATAATAAATTAGATAATTTTTTTGTGGATAAACATTGTGCTTTTCTTTTTTCTAGACTATATGGTATTTTTAAACTTTGGTGAATGAAAACAACTGCCGGATTGGTTTATGATAGATCGCAACAAAAAGCGAGGTGAGACAATGGAATTTGATACAATAGCAGCAATTTCCACCCCGATGGGAGAGGGAGCCATTGCGATTGTCCGCTTAAGCGGCGATGAGGCGGTGGACATTGCGGATCGCATTTTTCAAAGCCCTGCAAAGAAACAATTAAAAGATGTTCCAACCCATACGATTCATTATGGAAAAATAATTGATCCCGATACGCAAGAAATGGTTGAAGAAGTGATGGTTTCTGTCATGCGGGCGCCTAAAACATTTACAAGAGAAGATGTTGTTGAGATCAATTGCCATGGAGGTCTCGTAACAGTTAACCGCGTTTTGCAGCTAGTTCTTAAGCACGGCGCTCGTTTGGCGGAACCAGGAGAATTTACGAAGAGAGCATTTTTAAATGGAAGAATTGATTTGTCTCAAGCGGAAGCTGTGATTGATTTAATTCGGGCTAAAACCGATAAAGCAATGAATGTTGCTCTTGGGCAAATGGAAGGCCGTCTTTCAAAGCGCATCAAACGGCTGCGTCAGGAAATTCTTGAAACGCTCGCACATGTTGAAGTCAACATCGATTACCCCGAATATGATGATGTCGAAGAAATGACACATAATATGTTAATTGAAAAAGCTTCGTACGTGCGAGACGAAATTGAAAAACTGCTTTCAACTTCTAACCAAGGGAAAATATTGAGGGAAGGCTTATCAACCGTTATAATTGGGCGGCCAAACGTTGGCAAATCTTCTTTGCTCAATGGACTCGTTCATGAAAATAAAGCGATTGTAACTGATATACCAGGAACGACAAGGGATGTAATAGAAGAATATGTCAATGTGAGAGGTGTTCCTCTCCGTCTTATCGACACGGCTGGAATTCGTGAGACGGAAGACATTGTAGAAAAAATCGGTGTGGAACGATCCCGACAGGTATTGAAAGAAGCTGATTTAATTTTATTTGTGCTAAACTATAACGAAGAGCTCTCGGAAGAAGATAAAAAATTGTTTGAAGCCGTGAAGGGAACGGATTTTATTGTCATTGTCAATAAAACTGATTTGCCGAAGAAAATCGATATGGATGAAGTGCAGAAGCTTGCCAATGGAAATCCAATTGTGACCACTTCCTTAAAGGAAGATAGAGGGATCGACGAATTGGAACAACAGATCAGTTCTTTGTTTTTTAAAGGGGATCTTCAAGCAGATGATTTAACTTATGTTTCCAATACACGCCATATTGCGTTGTTATCTCAGGCCAAAAAAGCTGTTGAAGAGGCTATAGAGGGAATAGAACAAGGCGTCCCAATCGATATTGTTCAAATCGACTTAACAAGAACATGGGAACTCCTCGGCGAAATCATTGGCGACAGTGTACATGAAAGCTTAATTGATCAGTTGTTTTCGCAATTTTGCTTAGGTAAATAGGAAAGGGTGTGAATTTGATGCGATATCAAGCCGGTGAATATGATGTAATCGTGGTTGGCGCAGGTCATGCGGGCTGTGAGGCGGGTCTTGCGGCTGCAAGGCTTGGTGCTAAAACATTAGTAGTGACTATTAATTTGGATATGGTAGCTTTTATGCCATGTAATCCTTCAATCGGCGGGCCGGCAAAAGGAATTGTTGTCCGTGAGATTGACGCGCTTGGCGGAGAAATGGGAAAAAACATCGATAAAACATATATTCAAATGAGAATGTTAAATACAGGAAAAGGACCTGCTGTTCGTGCACTTCGGGCGCAAGCCGATAAAGTTTTATATCAAAGGGAAATGAAAAAGACGCTGGAGCAGGAAGAAAATTTAACATTGCTTCAAGGAATGGTCGAAGAATTAATTGTAGAAGACGGTATATGCAAAGGGATCGTGACGCAGACAGGAGCCGAATACCGTTCGAAAACAGTTGTTTTAACAACAGGGACGTTTTTGCGTGGAAGAATCATTATCGGCGACCTTTCTTATTCAAGCGGACCAAACAATCAACAGCCGTCCATTAAGCTGTCAGAGCATTTAGAAAAGCTTGGATTCGAACTTGTTCGTTTTAAAACAGGGACACCTCCAAGAGTCAACAGTAAAACCATTGATTACAGCAAAACAGAAATTCAACCTGGAGACGAGGAGCCGCGCGCATTCTCCTACGAAACAACGAAATATATTACCGATCAGCTTCCTTGTTGGCTGACGTATACAAGCAGTGAAACTCATAAAATCATTGACGAAAATTTGCACAGATCGCCCATGTATTCTGGTATGATCAAAGGGACAGGACCTCGTTATTGTCCGTCTATTGAAGATAAAATTGTCCGTTTCCATGATAAACCGCGCCACCAAATCTTTTTGGAGCCTGAGGGCCGTAATACGGAAGAAGTCTATGTTCAAGGGCTTTCTACAAGCCTGCCGGAAGATGTACAGCGCCGTATGATATCTACCATTCCGGGGCTTGAAAATGCACAAATCATGAGAGCTGGATATGCCATTGAATATGATGCGATCGTACCAACACAGCTATGGCCGACGCTAGAAACAAAAAAAGTGAAAAATTTATATACGGCAGGACAAATTAACGGAACTTCAGGATATGAAGAAGCAGCTGGTCAAGGGATTATGGCCGGTATTAATGCCGCTAGAAGAGCGTTGAATAAAGAAGAGATCATTCTCAGCCGTTCTGATGCTTACATCGGTGTATTAATAGACGATTTGGTGACAAAAGGAACGAACGAACCATACCGTCTTTTAACATCAAGAGCCGAATACCGTCTTCTCCTTCGCCATGACAATGCTGATTTGCGTTTGACAGAACTCGGATACAAAATCGGTTTGATTAAAAAAGAGCGGTATGAAAAGTTTTTGGCCAAAAAAGAAGCGATAGAAAATGAGAAAAAACGCCTCCGTTCCATCATTATCAAGCCGAATGAACAGACTCAAAAACTGATTGAAGAAGTCGGAGGAAGTCCGTTAAAAGACGGCATCCGTGCCTCAGACCTTTTGAAGCGTCCAGAAATAAATTATGAACATATAAAAATGCTTACCGAAAGTGAAGCTTTGCCTAAAGAAGTGGAGGAGCAGGTAGAAATTCAAATCAAATATGAAGGATATATTGAAAAATCGTTGCAGCAAGTAGAGAAATTAAAACGCATGGAAAACAAAAAAATACCAGAAGACATTGATTATGACGCTATCAATGGACTTGCAACAGAAGCGCGGCAAAAATTAAAACAGGTTCGGCCGATATCAGTTGCACAGGCTTCACGCATATCAGGCGTCAATCCGGCGGATATTTCTATTTTACTTGTTTATTTGGAACAAGGCCGTATCGCCCGCGTGTCTAATGAATAAAGAGATTTATTACAATGGAGACGAAAGGATAGAGCGATGGACAGTATTCAGTTTCAAACGTTGCTGGAGGAAAGAGGGATTTCGCTTTCCTCACAAGCATTGGAACAATTTGAAGCATATTTTAAGCTCCTAACGGAATGGAATGAAAAAGTGAATTTGACGTCCATAACGGATCGGACAGAAGTGTATATCAAACATTTTTATGATTCTATTTCGGCTGCTTTTTTTTATGATTTTAACAGACCTCTTTCCGTTTGCGATGTTGGAGCGGGTGCTGGTTTTCCCGGCATTCCGCTGAAAATTTGCTTTCCTCATTTGCAGTTGACAATCGTTGACTCTTTGAAAAAACGAATTACGTTTTTAGAGCATTTAACTGCTCAACTAAATTTGGAAAATGTCTTTTTATACCACGATCGTGCGGAAACGTTCGGTCAAAAGAAAATATTTCGGGAATCTTTTGATATCGTGACAGCTAGGGCTGTAGCACGATTATCCGTACTAAGTGAACTTTGTATCCCGCTCGTGAAAGTAAATGGTGATTTTTTGGCATTGAAGGCTCAATCGGTAAAAGAAGAATTAAAAGGGGCAAATAAAGCGATCTCATTATTTGGCGGACAAGTCCAGACGATTCATTCCTTTCAATTGCCCATTGAAAAAAGTCAGCGCAATATCATTGTGATTCATAAACATCGTGCTACTCCGAAAAAGTATCCTAGGAAGCCCGGCACACCAAATAAAATGCCTATTGAGTAACTTGTTCGAAAATAATATTTTTTGTTTGTCATTTTAAGCAGGAAATTTGTCTAGAAAACGAGAAATTTAATAAATGCTGGTAGTTTCTAAAGGTGGTGTCAGCATATGAAGCATCCTTTTTCTCGATTATTTGGCTTTGGGGAAAAAGATGTGACGGACTTTGAAGAAGAAAAAGATGTAAAAGAAGAAATTTTGCATATTCCTGTTGATGAGATCGTCCCTAATCCATTTCAGCCGAGAACTGTTTTTTCTGAAGATAAAATTGATGAATTGGCGCAAACAATCCGAACTCATGGCATTATACAGCCGATTGTTGTCAGAAAAACGGATGAACGGTATGAAATTATTGCCGGGGAAAGAAGATGGAGAGCTGTCAAAAAACTTGGATGGATGGAAATTCCGGCTATAGTAAAAAATTATAATGATAAAGAAACCGCTTCAATCGCCTTAATTGAAAACTTGCAGCGGGAAGAATTATCAGCCATTGAAGAAGCAGTTGCTTATGCAAAATTAATTGAACTCCATCAGCTGACTCAAGAAGCGCTAGCTCAAAGGCTTGGAAAAGGACAATCGACGATTGCCAATAAACTACGTCTGCTGAAGCTCCCAAAAGAAGTTCAAGAGGCATTGTTAAACAAATCCATTACGGAACGTCATGCGCGAGCACTCATTCCTTTAAAAGATCATGAATTGCAAATTAAATTGTTAAACGAAATTATTGAAAAACAGTTAAATGTTAAACAAACAGAAGATCGCGTAGTTAAAATGTTAGACCAAAAAGAAGAAAAGCAAAAACCGAAAAGAAAAGTGTTCAGCAGAGATACGAGAATTGCTTTGAATACGATTCGGAAATCTTTGACTATGGTGGCTGAAACAGGAGTTAAAATAGATTCAAAAGAAGAAGAATTTGAAAACTATATACAATTAACGATCAAAATTCCAAAATAACTCTTCACACTTTTTCGTGAAGAGTTTTTTATGTGCGCCCGGCATGTACATGAACTATAGGGTGTCAGTCCCGAACCCCGAAGACAGAAGTAGAGGTTAGCTCAACGAAAGGGTGTCCGTGGTGACGCGGAATCTGAAGGAAGCTGGAGGCAAAACACCGGTCCGAGGAACCCGAGTTCGACAGTGACTAGGCAAACAAAATGCCTCTCGACCCTTGATACAAAAGGGACGAGAGGCATTTGAGCACACTTCGGGCGTGTATCTAGGGGCGAGGATGGATGCCTAGGATCTTCGGAGGAGGTTTCAGCCCTAGAGCCGCAAAGAGTTGCGCTTGTTTGGCCGTCAGCTCGGTTCGTTGATCAAGGTCTCCGTTTTTGAAGAAAAATGTCCAAGCATAAGACGCTCGCATTCGTCCCTTACTTTCGGCCACGATTCATGAGTCAGGAGAAAGGATCACGAAATGCTTTTGGCCAGACGCTCCAAGACAGCGCGATCCACCTCGTCTTCGCGCCCAAACGAATCAATCACCTTCGTTTTCGCATATTTGACCTTCGGATCCAATTCGTTGTGAGCAAGCTGGAGATACGCCACGGTCGTTCCATCTTTATTTTTGCGTGTTACTTTCCGCATGTACATGCCTATATTATAAACGATATTTGGCTATTTTAAAAGGTTAATTTGTTAAGTCGTGTGCCTATGAAATTCAGCGTTTTTTTCTAGGATCCGCATCGTGAAATCCTTGATATTACAGCATTTTAACCATTTTCATTTGCCTAAAATGGTCTCAAAACTGTCGAACTCGGGAGGAACACGAACCTCATATAAGGCTAGGTATGATTGAGTGAGTTTGCAAAACAAAACAAAGCTCTTTCTGTCGAAGGTCATATCGAGTAAATGAGGCGGATAGATGGTGTGAAAGTGCATGTACTTACCCGGGGAGGTCTGGCGGATATGTGAAGTACTCTTCATAACCTACTTAGTGATAAGTAGCTGAACCGTCAGAAGTCAGCAGAGGTCATAGTATTAGTTGGTCTAGAACAACTAAGAAGGACCGAACAATTAAGAGAGAATAGCCCTTGGCATTCAGTGAGTCATGATGAACACAGAAAACGTAGTACCTCACTTGAGGGAGGAAGCGGTGAATCCCGTGGGAGACCTCTTGGAGGGTGGAGTGACCACTGGCATAAAGAGAACAGCTATTCACGGAAGTTATAAAGACTTGCGTCAATTATCTTAATGGAACCGCCGTATACGGAACCGTACGTACGGTGGTGTGAGAGGACGGGAGTTAATCGCTCCCTCCTACTCGATTATAAAAAAACTTAGCAAAAAGACTTGGACAGAATGTTCGACAGCAACAAATTATTTTCCGGGAAATACGACAATATTTTATTTTTTTCGAAAAAAGGATGAATTCCTAGCATTTCCACCTACAAAAGAAAAAAGTTTGTGAAACATCCCCAAAGATATCACCTACATTTAAGCATATTCGTGATAAAATAAAATACAATAGAACATTTGAAGTAGGAGAAAGCAGGTGACACCGTGTGTAAGATCATTTCCATAGCGAACCAAAAAGGCGGCGTTGGAAAAACAACAACTTCCGTTAACCTCGGAGCTTGCTTAGCATACACAGGAAAGCGGGTTCTATTAGTCGATATAGACCCTCAAGGTAATGCGACAAGTGGGGTTGGTATTGAAAAAGCGGATGTCGACCTTTGTGTGTATGATCTTTTAGTAGAGGATGCAGATGTAAAAAAAGTCATTAAAACAACACAGATTGAAAATCTTGATGTGATTCCAGCAACTATTCAACTTGCAGGTGCTGAAATTGAATTAGTTCCGACGATTTCCCGTGAAGTCCGATTAAAAAGAGCGCTTGAACCAGTGAAGCAGCAATACGATTACATATTAATTGATTGCCCGCCTTCGCTCGGACTTTTAACACTCAATGCGCTAACGGCTTCGGATTCGGTCATTATTCCAGTTCAATGCGAGTACTATGCTTTGGAAGGATTGAGCCAGCTGTTAAATACTATTCGGTTGGTTCAAAAACATTTGAATTCGGATTTGATGATTGAAGGTGTATTGCTGACAATGCTTGATGCGCGGACTAATTTAGGCATTCAAGTAATTGATGAGGTAAAAAAATACTTTCAAGACAAAGTGTATCAAACCATTATTCCACGAAATGTGCGGCTTAGTGAAGCACCGAGCCATGGACAGCCTATTATCCTTTATGATTCAAGATCCAAAGGAGCAGAGGTTTATTTAGAATTAGCAAAGGAAGTGGTGGCAAATGGCTAGAGGATTAGGGAAAGGAATTAATGCACTTTTTGCCAATTTAGAACTGAATAAGGAAGAAGTGGTGCAAGATATTAAAATAGGGGATTTACGTCCAAATCCTTATCAACCGCGAAAAACATTTGACCCTGGTTCGATTGAAGAGCTTAAGCAATCCATTTTGCAGCACGGAATTTTACAGCCGCTGATAGTCCGAAAGAGCATAAAAGGCTATGAAATTGTAGTCGGTGAACGCCGTTATCGAGCAGCAAAAGAAGCGAAGCTTAAGACAGTTCCGGCAGTTGTGAAAGAGTTGACAGATGAGCAAATGATGGAAATCGCTCTATTAGAAAATTTGCAAAGGGAAGATTTAACCCCGATTGAAGAGGCGAAAGCGTACCAATCGCTTTTGGAGCATTTAAACATTACACAAGAAGAATTGGCAAAACGTCTTGGCAAAAGCCGTCCGCATATTGCCAATCATTTGCGGCTCCTAAGCCTTCCACCGTTCGTCCAAACATTGATATCTGAAGGCAAGCTATCAATGGGTCATGGGAGAACATTGCTTGGCATAAAGAAAAAAGAGAAACTTGAATATTTAGTGAATAAAATTTTAAAAGAAAATTTAAATGTCCGGCAAGTAGAACAGTTAGTGCAGCAGATGAATGAAAGTGTTTCACGTGAAACAAAGAAAAAGATAGAGAAAAAAGATGCTTTTATACGTGAACAAGAATCGTTTTTACGAGAAAAATTTGGAACATCCGTTTCCATTAAGCAGCAAAAGAAGAAAGGGAAAATAGAGATTGAGTTTTTTTCGAAAGAAGATTTGGTGCGTATTTTAGAACTGTTGGATGTAAAAGTATCATCTTGATGTTGAAGAACAGCTAAAATTCAAATCCTCTTCGAAATAGCGATACGTTTGATTGTTCAGATTCTCTTATAGAATTGAAGGCATTGATCAAACTTGCTGAGATGACGTCAGCCATGCTCATAACAAGATGGAGCCTCGTATTTTGCAAAACAAAAAACTCCATAAAGCCGCTGACATTAACGATTCCGGTGATGTGCATATCTCCGACCGCCGGAAGCGATTTGTTGACAGCTGCACCTGGCTTTAAGGGACCTTCCGCTACTTGAAAAGAACCAATGTTTTGATAGAGACCTAAACAAGCATCCACAGCAATGATGAAGGGATGTTCGAACTGATTGTTTATCGTCTCAATCGTTTCTCCTAAATTGACAGCATGAACCGGAGATTTCAAAGTCCCAAATATATGAACATGAGTTGAATTTTGTTCCATTAGCTTCGTCCCGACTATCGGACCTAACGCATCTCCTGTTGAACGATCTGTTCCAATGCATAAAACGACGATGGAATCTTGATGTTCTTTTGGTATAAGACTTCCAATTTTTAGTGATAATTTAGTAACAGCATCTGTATGATGATAAAAGATTCTTTCTTTTTCTTTTTTATAAGGGAAAAAATTTGTTTTTATATTCATCAGCCATTCACCCCCTGAAATAGTATTACCAGTATACGGAATATTTAAATTTTCTATACCTAAAAATGAATAGTGTTTATACCTTCAAACGGGATTGGCTTGATGAAAGGTACAAATCAAATACAAAACTTGTTAAAATAAATCTATCATGGCGCCATCTAAGTATAGATGGCTTTTCGCTTTAACTAAAAAGATATACTGTATGTTTGCTATAAATGGAATATTTAAGGAAGGGATGATGACGGCTTAGATGGTTAACAAGGAATTTGACCTTTATGATATTGTTGAAATGAAGAAACCTCATCCTTGCGGAGAAAATCGCTGGAAAGTGATCCGAATGGGAATGGATATCCGTATTAAATGTGAAGGTTGCAGCCATAGTGTTCTCATGCCGAGAAAAGAATTTGTAAGAAAGATGAAAAAAGTCATTGAAAAACATAGTGAGAAGCAACAATGAAAGACTGCTGCCTTAAATCGGCAGTCTTTTTTTTATAGAGCTGATCGATTTGGAGGATGAAAGCTTGTCATTTTTCTTGTTCCTATCTATAATGGGTGAAGATTAGTTGATGAGATAGTGTCCGTACAAAAAGAGGAGTGGAAAATTCATGGGATTAACTGCTGGTATTGTTGGTCTTCCGAATGTTGGAAAATCAACGCTGTTTAATGCGATCACACAAGCGGGGGCCGAGAGTGCGAACTATCCGTTTTGCACCATTGATCCGAACGTAGGAATTGTTGAAGTGCCTGATTATCGCCTGCAAAAGCTTTCAGAATTATTTAAGCCGAAAAGAACGGTTCCGACAACATTTGAATTTACTGATATTGCAGGAATTGTCAAAGGGGCAAGCAAGGGAGAAGGTCTTGGCAATAAATTTTTGTCTCACATTCGCCAAGTGGATGCAATTTGCCATGTTGTTCGCTGTTTTGATGATGAAAATATTACGCATGTTGACGGAAAAGTGGATCCGATTGCAGATATTGAAACAATTAACATCGAGTTAATTTTGGCCGATTTGGAAACAGTTGATAAACGGATCGATCGCGTTGCCAAAATAGCAAAACAAAAAGACAAGCAAGCTATGTTTGAATATGAAATTTTAATGAAGTTAAAAGAAGCGTTTGAAAATGAAAAGCCCGCCCGTTCTGTTTCATTCACGGAAGAACAGATGAAATATGTAAAACAGCTTCATTTGCTCACCATTAAACCTGTACTTTATGTAGCAAATGTTAGTGAGGAAGATATATCCTCTGGAAGTAATGAATATGTGGAAAAAGTGCGCAAATATGTTGCTGCGGAAAATGCCGAAGTAATTGTCGTATGTGCAAAAATTGAATCTGAAATGGTCGAGCTTGATTCGGAAGAAAAAGAAATGTTTTTGCAGGAGCTTGGAATTCAGGAATCTGGTTTAGATCAATTAATTAAAGCATCTTACAGCTTGCTGGGACTCGCCACATATTTTACTGCTGGGGAACAAGAGGTTCGGGCATGGACGTTCCGCAAAGGAATGAAAGCACCTGAGTGCGCAGGCATCATTCATTCTGATTTTGAACGGGGATTTATTCGGGCCGAAACAGTTTCCTATACAGACTTAATTGAGGCAGGTTCGATGGCTGCTGCAAGAGAAGCTGGAAAGGTTCGATTGGAAGGAAAAGATTACGAGGTTCAAGACGGAGATATTATTCATTTTCGATTTAATGTCTAATGTTGCGAGATCAATAAAATTTTGCTATAATTTTGGTTTGTGAGTAATGATAATTACTCCTTGCCCGAATTGGGCCGTCA
The DNA here is from genome assembly GCF_038008865.1 of Aeribacillus sp. FSL K6-8394. Lineage (NCBI taxonomy): Bacteria > Bacillati > Bacillota > Bacilli > Caryophanales > Bacillaceae > Aeribacillus > Aeribacillus sp. FSL K6-8394. The sequence continues at coordinate 110,585 of NZ_JBBPAA010000003.1, read as the reverse complement.
AGACCAAAAGGAGGTGTAAGAGAATGAGAAAATACGAAATTATGTATATTATCCGTCCAAATATTGAAGAGGATGCTAAAAAAGAGCTAGTTGAGCGTTTTAACGGCATTCTTGTGAACAATGGTGCGGAGATTACAGAGGTGAAGGAATGGGGAAAACGCCGTCTCGCTTATGAAATTAAAGACTTCCGAGATGGTATTTACATGATTTTAAACGTTCAAGCTTCACCTCAAGCGGTTGAAGAATTTAACCGTTTGGCAAGAATCAATGAAGATATTTTACGTCATATCATTGTTAAAGAAGAAGAGTAATTTGTTCCAATATACGTGTTAAAATGGTAATATCATCTTAAAAGACATTTTAGGAGTGGTTCTGAAATGATGAATCGTGTCGTTTTGGTCGGTCGGCTTACAAGAGATCCCGAATTACGATACACGCCCAGCGGTGTAGCCGTTGCAACCTTTACATTGGCAGTTAATCGAAATTTTACAAATCAGCAAGGGGAACGCGAAGCAGATTTTATCAACTGTGTCGTTTGGCGGCGTCCTGCGGAAAACGTAGCCAACTATTTAAAAAAAGGCAGCCTTGCGGGTGTTGATGGCCGTCTTCAAACACGCAGCTATGAAGATCAAACGGGAAGAAGAGTATTTGTAACAGAAGTTGTGGCGGACAGTGTTCAATTTTTAGAACCGAAGAGTGCCGCAGCCGGGAATAATTCGGGATTTTTTGCAGGAAATCAAGGAAATGCAAATCCATATGGCGGTGCACCATTTGATCCAAACCGGAATAATCAGAACCACCAAAACTTTGACGATGATCCATTTGCTAATGATGGACAACCGATTGATATTTCAGATGATGATTTACCATTTTAACCGATTGTACGCCTAGATAAATGTAAAGAAGGGAGGAATTGTAATGGCTGGACGCAGAGGCCGCGGTAAACGCCGGAAAGTGTGCTATTTCACAGCAAACGGCATTACGCACATTGATTACAAAGATGTTGATTTGCTTAAAAAATTCATTTCTGAACGCGGAAAAATTTTGCCTCGCCGTGTAACAGGAACGAGTGCAAAATATCAACGGAAATTAACAGTTGCCATTAAACGGGCCCGTCAAATGGCATTGCTTCCTTATGTTGCAGATGATAAATAAGAAATTTCAAAGGCAGCAAGGTGAATCCCTTGTTGCTTTTTTCTTGTCCGTTAAATGAAACCATGATTTGATTGTTTAAAAAGTCTAGATTAAAATAATGGTATGAGTCTTGATTGAGGTGAGTCTGTGAAACGTACGAATGTTTTAACAGAAGGTGCTATATTCGTTGCTATTTATACCGTTTTTCTATTAATTACTTTATATGTTCCGATATTAAGCGTTATATCAATATTTTTCCTTTCGACGCCGTTTATTATTTTCGGTATCCGCCACGGAATCAAGCAGTCTTTTGTTTTATTATTAGCATCAATCGTGATGACATTTTTGGTCGGCTCCATCGTTTCGCTGCCGATTGGGCTCATGTTCAGTGTGACAGGTATCATAATGGCATACTTTTATCGTCAAAAACGGCAGCTGTTTGCGTTAATAGGCGGCACCATTTCATTGCTCATCAATTTTGTTCTTGATTATGCGTTATCAATTGTTTTTTTGGGCGTTGATCTTTTTAGTGATGTTATACAACAAACCAAGTCTTCAGTAAGGGAAACATTAGCCGCATTCCCTTCAATGGATGAAGAAATGAAAAAAACAATGATGGAGCAAATGAACGAGCAGTTTGATTTATTAATGAACTTGCTTCCGAGCATGTTTGTCATTGTGTCATTTATGTTAGCCGTGATTATACATATATTGAACATTGGAATTATAAAAAGATTAAAATTGAATGTTGGAACAATCACCCCTTTCCGCGACTGGAAATTTCCAAAAAGTATTATTTGGTATTATTTAATCGCCATTCTCCTTATGCTTATCAATTTGCCTAAAGAATCTTTCTTAAATAACGCGCTTTACAATATTGTGTTTGTTTTACAGACTGTGCTTTTAATTCAAGGGTTTTCCTTTATTTTTTATTTTTGTCATGTGAAAAAACTTTCGAAAGCAGTGCCGGTATTGATTGTAATTGGAACATTTATTTTGCCAATTCTTCTTTATCCAGTACGAATATTGGGAATCATTGATTTAGGGTTTAATCTCCGCGAAAAAATACGTTAGGCCTTGGTTCGTTCTTTTTGCAAGGAGCTGAATAAAATGCCGAGTTTTTTTGAAAAACCTTTATTCTTTTACCCGTTATACGCACTCATCGGCGTAATAGCGGCAATGATCGGTTTTCTGTTATTTTATAATTGGGTGATTGGCTGTATTAGCGCAATCGTTGCAGGTTGTCTGTTGTTTTTTTTCTTTTATGCTGTTAAACGATTGAAATTGGAATTGGAACATTCTATTTCTGATTTAACGTTTCGTTTGAAAAAAGCTGGCGATGAAGTTTTTATGAAGATGCCGATTGGCATTATGCTTATCAACGATCAATTTGCAGTGGAATGGGTCAATCCATTTTTAGCTTCATATTTTAAGAACGACAAGCTGGTCGGTCGTCCTCTTGACGAAATTTCTGAAACATTAAAAGTGTTATTTCAAAAAGGGATAGATTCCGATATCGTGACTCTTCAAAATCGTAAATTTCGCGTCATTGTCAAAAAAGAAGAAAGGCTTCTTTATTTTTTTGATGAAACGGACCAAACGGAACTAAAAAAGCAGTATGAAAGCGAACGGATTGTTTTAGCTTATATATTTTTAGATAATTATGATGAAATTGCACAAGGGCTCGACGATCAAAAGCGGAGCAATTTAAACAGTCTTGTGACATCCATATTAAATAAATGGGCAGTCGATAACGGTATTTTTTTAAAAAGAATTTCCTCTGAACGTTTTATTGCGGTTTTTAATGAAAAAATTTTGGCTGAGCTTGAAAAAACGAAATTTTCTATTTTAGATGAAGTCAGAGAAAAAGCGGTTATTCAAAATGTTTCTCTCACCTTAAGCATCGGGATTGGAGCCGGCATTAAAGATCTGTCTGAATTGGGGCATCTGGCGCAGTCGAGTCTAGATCTTGCCTTAGGCCGCGGAGGAGACCAAGTTACTATTAAACGGGGAAATGGCAAGGTTAAATTTTACGGCGGACAAACAAATCCGATCGAAAAACGCACACGCGTTAGAGCTCGAGTGATTTCCCATGCATTAAAAGAAATCATTCGTGAAAGTGATAAAGTATTTATTATGGGTCATAAAAATCCTGACATGGATTCAATTGGTTCAGCAATAGGAATATTGAAGGTGGCGCAAATCAATCATAAAGAAGGTTTTATTGTTGTAAACTATGAAGAATTCGGCCAAGGACTTCAAAAGCTTGTGGAGGAAGTAAAGAAGGATGCTGAGTTATGGTCCAGATTCATTACTCCGGATGAAGCCCTGAATATTGCAACAGATCATTCTCTTCTCGTGATTCTAGATACGAATAAACCTTCAATGGTGGCTGAACAAAAATTGCTGAGCGAAATTGACCATGTAGTAGTCATTGACCATCATCGCAGGGGAGAAGAATTTATTCAAGATCCACTGCTTGTTTATATAGAACCTTATGCATCATCTACATCTGAACTTGTTACGGAAATTTTAGTATATCAGCCTGCAGAATTTAAAATGAGTACAATAGAGGCAACTGCATTGTTGGCAGGTATTACGGTAGATACAAAATGCTTCACGCTTCGAACAGGCTCTAGAACATTTGATGCGGCGTCTTATTTGCGATCAAAAGGAGCGGATACAATCCTTGTCCAAAAATTGTTGAAAGAGGATATTCAACAATTTGTTCAACGTGCCAAGTTCATTCAAAACACAGAGATTATGAATAATGGGGTTGCAATAGCAAAAGCAGATCGAGAAGATGAATATTACGATCAAGTGATCATTGCTCAGGCAGCTGACACTCTTTTATCAATGAACGGCGTATTGGCGTCGTTTGTCATTGCGAAGCGTGATGAACATACAGTCGGTATTAGTGCTAGATCATTGGGCGATTTTAATGTTCAATTAATAATGGAAGCACTTGGAGGTGGAGGGCATTTAACAAATGCCGCGACCCAGTTGGAGCATGTTACGATAAATGAAGCAGAAAAACGATTAAAAGAAGCTGTTCAACAATATTTAGAAGGGAGAAATGAAGAATGAAAGTGATTTTTTTACAAGATGTAAAGGGGAAAGGGAAAAAAGGTGAAGTAAAAAATGTAGCTGACGGCTATGCCCAAAATTATCTTTTTAAAAAAGGTTTGGCTGTTGAAGCGACGAGTGCCAATTTAAAACAGCTGGAAGCGCAAAAGAAAAAAGAAGAAAAAGAGGCAGCGGAAGAATTAGCGCAGGCAAAAAAATTAAAAGAACAGCTTGAAAAAATCACGGTTGAATTAAAAGCGAAAGCCGGTGAGGGCGGAAGATTATTTGGTTCTGTAACAAGCAAACAAATTGCTGATCAATTAAAAAAAGCACATAATATTCAAATCGATAAACGGAAAATTGATCTTCCAGATGCGATTCGTTCTTTAGGCTATACAAATGTTCCGATTAAGCTTCATTCGGAAGTGACGGCGACGTTAAAGGTACATGTTACAGAAGAATAATGGCAAGGAGCAATGTGGTATTATGGAAAGAAGTTGATCTTGAAGTAATGCCACATTTCTCTTTATACTTTTTGGAGAAAAAATTTATGTGTCCACGGTAAGGCGGTGATCATCTTGAATGATCTTCTGGTCAGTGATCGAATTCCACCACAAAATATAGAAGCAGAGCAGGCAGTGCTTGGGGCAATTTTTTTAGAACCTGAAGCGCTTATGTTAGCTTCCGAAATATTAGTTCCTGAAGATTTTTATCGATCCAGCCATCAAAAGATTTTTCAATCGATGTTGAGGCTTTCGGAAAAAGGAGAGCCCGTCGATTTAGTAACTGTGACAAAAGACTTGGCGGATGCGAAAATTTTGGAAGAGGTTGGCGGGGTTTCTTATTTAAGCGATTTAGCGGGATCCGTTCCTACAGCAGCAAATATCGAATATTATGCGAAAATTGTTGAAGAAAAATCGATATTGAGAAGACTTATACGAACAGCAACGGCTATAGCTCAAGAAGGCTATAATCGGGAAGACGATGTGGAAACACTTTTAACAGAAGCCGAAAAAAGCATCATGGAAGTGGCGCAGCGGAGAAAAGCCGGATTGTTTCAAAACATTAAAGATATTCTTGTTCGAACATACGATAAAATTGAAATGCTCCACAATCGCAAAGGGGAAATTACAGGAATTCCTACAGGCTTTTCCGAATTGGATCGTATGACGGCCGGTTTTCAGCGAAATGATTTAATTATCGTAGCGGCCCGCCCGTCTGTCGGTAAAACTGCATTTGCCTTAAACATCGCTCAAAATGTTGCGACGAAAACGGACGAAAATGTAGCGATTTTTAGCTTGGAAATGGGTGCGGAACAGCTTGTCATGCGTATGCTTTGCGCAGAAGGAAACATAGATGCCCAAAATTTGCGAACGGGAAATTTAACCCCGGATGATTGGGGAAAGTTGACGATGGCAATGGGGAGTTTATCAAATGCCGGCATTTATATTGATGATACACCTGGCATAAGAGTGAGTGATATTCGCGCCAAATGCAGACGGTTAAAACAGGAAAAGGGCCTTGGTTTAATTATCATAGATTATTTGCAATTAATTCAAGGAAGCGGGCGGAATCGGGAAAACCGCCAGCAGGAAGTTTCGGAAATATCAAGATCTCTTAAGGCTTTGGCACGTGAATTGGAAGTGCCGGTCATCGCATTATCCCAGCTATCACGAAGCGTCGAGCAGCGTCAAGATAAACGCCCGATGATGTCAGATATTCGGGAGTCCGGTAGTATTGAGCAGGATGCAGATATCGTCGCCTTTTTATACAGAGATGATTACTACAATACGGAATCAGAAAACAAAAATATTATTGAAATCATTATAGCCAAGCAGCGGAACGGCCCTGTAGGAACTGTTCAGCTTGCATTTGTAAAAGAATATAATAAATTTGTAAATCTTGAAAGAAGATATGAAGACGATCATATTCCTCCTGCTGTCTCTTGATGAGGCAGTTGTTTTTTGTAAGTATCTTATATAACACGAACAAAATATTTAATAATAAAGTGAACGTTCGGATTTTATTGACTCTACTTGCTACAATTGGTAGAATAAACTTGTTTCTTTGTATTGGATTTTTGGTGAACACGGAGGTGCACACATGTCATCAGTTGTTGTTGTTGGTACACAATGGGGGGATGAAGGAAAAGGGAAGATAACCGATTTCCTTTCTCAAAATGCGGAAGTGATCGCCCGTTACCAAGGTGGAAACAATGCTGGCCATACAATCAAATTTAACGGTGAAACATATAAACTGCATTTAATCCCATCCGGTATTTTTTATCAAGATAAAATTTGTGTCATCGGAAACGGAATGGTTGTCGATCCTAAAGCGCTGGTAGAAGAGTTGAACGGTTTGCATAAACGGGGAATTCAAACAAATAATCTGCGAATTTCCAACCGCGCTCACGTCATTTTGCCTTATCATTTAAAATTGGATGAAGTGGAAGAAGAACGAAAAGGAGCCAACAAGATCGGGACGACGAAAAAAGGAATAGGTCCAGCCTATATGGATAAAGCAGCCCGTATTGGCATCCGCATCGCCGATTTATTGGATCGTGAAGTCTTTGAAGAAAAATTGAGAAGAAATTTAGAAGAAAAAAATCGCCTGTTTGAAAAAGTATACGAAGTTGAAGGGTTTAAACTGGAAGAGATTTTAAATGAATACTACGAGTACGGCCAACAAATCAAACAATATGTATGCGACACATCTGTTGTGCTGAACGACGCGCTTGATGAAGGACGCCGTGTTTTATTTGAAGGCGCTCAAGGTGTTATGCTTGATATCGATCAAGGTACATATCCTTTTGTTACATCTTCCAATCCAGTAGCAGGCGGTGTGACAATTGGAGCAGGTGTAGGTCCTACGAAAATTAAACATGTTGTCGGCGTATCAAAAGCTTATACAACTCGTGTAGGAGACGGTCCGTTTCCGACAGAGCTCCACGATGAAATTGGCGATCAAATTCGTGAAGTTGGACGGGAATATGGCACAACAACAGGACGTCCGCGTCGAGTGGGCTGGTTTGACAGCGTTGTTGTTCGCCATGCGCGCCGGGTAAGCGGAATAACTGATTTATCTTTAAATTCCATCGATGTATTGACAGGAATCGAAACATTAAAAATATGCATCGCCTACAAATACAAAGGTGAAATTTTAGAAGAATTTCCAGCAAGTTTAAAAGTACTTGCACAGTGCGAACCTGTCTATGAGGAATTGCCGGGTTGGAAGGAAGACATTACGGGGGCAAAAAGCTTGGACGATCTTCCTGACAATGCACGCCATTATGTTGAACGGATTTCCCAGTTAACAGGTATCCCACTTTCCATCTTTTCAGTTGGTCCAGATCGTTCACAAACAAATGTTGTCCGCAGTGTATACAGTCCAATATAATAAACTTGGAGGGATCGGCTGTTCCCTCTTTTTTTGTGAAATTAAAAAAAATCGTTGTTTTGTCCCTCTAGAAATGATATTATTATACACGTCTTGAGAAAAATGAGCGTATTGGCTCCGAACTGTTCGCACAATGCATCCATCATCCTCGAAAAATCAGGAAGAGGAAGGGACATCTGACAAATGAAAAATGGATTAGATAGAAAAAAATTTTTTTATGAGCCATTAGCTCAGTCGGTAGAGCAACGAGCAAGGCTTCATCGAATAGGCGACGAGTTGTCCCGATGCATCTAACATCCTCGAAAAAGCCGGAAGAGGAAGGGACATCTGACAAATTTTAAAATGGATTAGAAGAAAAAAAATTTTTATGAGCCATTAGCTCAGTCGGTAGAGCAACGAGCAAAGCTTCATCGAATAAGCGACGAGTTGTCCCGACGCATCCATCATCCTCGAAAAAGCCGGAAGAGGAAGGGACATCTGACAAATGAAAAATGGATTAGAAGAAAAAGTTTTTTATGAGCCATTAGCTCAGTCGGTAGAGCAACGAGCAAGGCTTCATCGAATAGGCGACGAGTTGTCCCGACGCATCTAACATCCTCGAAAAAGCCGGAAGAGGAAGGGACATCTGACAAATTTTAAAATGGATTAGAAGAAAAAAAATTTTATGAGCCATTAGCTCAGTCGGTAGAGCAACGAACAAGGCTTCATCGAATAGGCGACGAGTTGTCCCGACGCATCTAACATCCTCGAAAAAGCCGGAAGAGGAAGGGACATCTGACAAATTTTAAAATGGATTAGAAGAAAAAAAATTTTATGAGCCATTAGCTCAGTCGGTAGAGCATCTGACTTTTAATCAGAGGGTCGGAGGTTCGAATCCTCCATGGCTCACCATTACAATCGAGAAATATTATACAAGCTGCCTCACATTCGAGAATCCACATATATGAAAGGCTTGAGAGAGGGAAAAAGAGTTCGCATTCTTGAAAACTTTATACGGCTCGGTAGCTCAGTCGGTAGAGCAAAGGACTGAAAATCCTTGTGTCGGCGGTTCGATTCCGTCCCGAGCCACTTCATACGCACGGTTTATCCGTGCTATTTTTGGTTATAAGTAAGTTAAACCAAAATTGGTAACATTTGTGGTTGTAAATAGAAATTTGATTTCTCATCTCAAGCTGTTACAATAAGATAAAAATTGATATAATAGGCTTGATAGGAATTTACAGGGGGTTTACTCTAAGTTCCAAAACCTATTGAATTTAAGACCTCTAGCAATAGCTAGGGGTTTTCTGCTTGTTTTTTCCATTTGTATTGAAAGTTGATGATGAGATGAATGTAATCGTGATAAAGTAAAGTTAATAGATCAAAAGGGGAGAAAATGATGGAAAATAAAAAAATATTAGTTGTTGATGACGAAAAACCAATTGCAGATATATTAGAGTTTAATCTTAAAAAAGAAGGTTTTGATGTATACTGTGCTTATGATGGAACAAGCGCGATTGAAATGGTGGAAGAAATTAAACCTGACTTGATATTGTTAGATATTATGCTTCCCAGCAAGGATGGAATGGAAGTGTGCCGGGAAGTCCGAAAAAAATATGAAATGCCGATTATTATGTTGACTGCGAAAGATTCAGAAATCGATAAAGTGCTTGGTCTGGAGCTTGGTGCTGATGATTATGTGACAAAACCATTCAGCACAAGGGAGCTCTTGGCAAGGGTAAAGGCAAATTTACGAAGACAGCAAACAAATGCTGCAAGGGAAGCGGCTTCTGAACAGTCGGAAATTCAAATCGGCTCTCTCGTTATTCATCCTGATGCATATGTCGTTTCAAAACGGGGAGAAACGATCGAGCTTACTCATCGTGAGTTTGAATTGCTTCACTATTTAGCGAAGCACATTGGACAGGTCATGACCCGAGAGCATTTGCTGCAAACCGTTTGGGGATATGACTATTTCGGAGACGTCAGAACTGTAGATGTCACGGTTAGAAGACTTAGGGAAAAAATTGAAGACAACCCAAGCCATCCAATATGGATTGTGACAAGAAGAGGGGTAGGTTATTATTTGCGCAATCCTGAACAGGAGCAGTGAACATGTATAGCAGTCGAGTGAGTTTTTTCCGTTCGATACATTTTAAAATTGTGCTGATCTATGTGCTTCTGATTATTTTGGCTATGCAAATCATCGGTATTTACTTCGTTAAGGAATTGGAATCTTCTCTTATAGAAAATTTTAAATCTTCCCTTTCGCAGCGGATTGATTTGCTGGCTTACCAGATTGAGCAAGCGATGACGAATGAAGAAGTGGACGAATCATTGAATATGGAAGATGAGATATCTGCTATTTTGCAAGATTTTAAACGGGAGGAAATTCATGAAGTTCGCGTAGTGGACCAAGATGCGCGTGTCATCGGGACATCTGATTATAACAAAGATGTGATCGGGAAAAGAACAACTGAAAATATGATTAAACGGACTTTAATCGTCGGTTCGCCTGAAAGCAATATTTTGCTTGATCCGCAAACGAAGCATCGAATGTACGTATCAGCGACTCCGATCGTCACAGATTATAAACGAGAAACAATTGGCGTTGTTTATGTCGTTGCCTCAATGGAGGAAGTTTTTTCACAATTGCGGACGATTAACAAAATTTTTGCAACAGGCACAGGGATGTCCCTTCTTATTACCGCGGCGCTAGGAATTTTTCTTGCCCGCACTATAACCCGTCCGTTGTCAGATATGAGAAGGCAAGCGTTGGAGCTGGCAAAAGGGAATTTTTCCAGAAAAGTAAAAGTGTATGGAGAAGATGAAATTGGACAGCTTGCATTAACGTTCAATCATCTCACAGAAAAATTGGAGGAAGCACAGGAAACAACTGAAGAAGAGCGCAGAAAGCTGGCGTCTATTATTACTCATATGACAGAAGGTGTCATAGCTACAGATCGGCATGGAAAAGTAATTGTCATGAACAATCCGGCCCATGAAATGTTGAATGTTTCACGTGAAACAGCCTTAGGAAAATCAATTGTGGAGCTTTTAGATTTAACGGATGAATGTACTTTTGAAGATTTAGTGAACCAGCAAGAACCGATGCTGTTAGATTTCAGCACAAAGGAAAAACCGTATATATTACGAATCAGCTTTTCTACAATACAAATTGATGAAGATCATATTAACGGATTGATTGCAGTAGTTTACGATGTAACAGAGCAGGAACGAATCAACCAAGAGCGGCGTGAATTTGTCGCAAACGTTTCTCATGAGCTGCGGACGCCGCTTACTACAATGCGCAGTTATTTGGAAGCATTGGCGGAAGGGGCTTGGAAAGACGAAACGATCGCACCAAAATTTTTACAAGTGACGCAAAACGAAACGGAGCGGATGATTAGGCTGGTTAATGACTTGCTCCAGCTATCAAAACTAGATAGTAAAGATTATCAATTAAATAAAGACATGGTGAATTTCACAGACTTTTTCCACAAAATTATTGACCGTTTTGAAATGTCTAAGCAGCAGCATGTCACATTTGTACGAAACATTCCGAAAAAAAGCCTTTATGTAGAAATTGAACCCGATAAAATTACGCAAGTGCTCGATAATATTATTTCCAATGCTTTGAAATATTCTCCTGAAGGCGGAAAAATCTCTTTTCAAGTAAAAGAACAAGTTGACCATATTGAAGTCAGTGTAAAAGATGAAGGCATTGGAATTCCAAAAGAAAGTGTGAAAAAAATTTTTGAACGTTTTTATCGTGTTGATAAGGCTAGATCACGCAAAATGGGCGGAACCGGTCTTGGTCTTGCAATTGCAAAAGAGATGGTGGAAGCACACGGAGGAGAAATTTGGGTGGAAAGTGAAGAAGGAAAAGGCACGACTGTATTTTTCACATTGCCATATGAACAGAACCAAGAGGATGATTGGCTATGAACCGGGAAACGATAAAATCCATTATTTTAACATTTTTAGTGCTGACAAGTTTATTCTTCACCTGGAATATTTGGACATATCAGCCAAACTACGGGGAAATTTCGAACTCCAACTATATTGAAAACAACCCGTTAAGCAATGTAACAAAAAAGCCTTATGAAGTCGTGCAGCCGGATCATATTATGATTCATGAAAAAATAAAACATTACGCAACTTATGACGAAATCGTCATCGAAAGAATTTGGAAGGATATCCGTCAGTGGGAGCTAGAAGAATTCAAAAATATTTCTGGAGAGATTGAAAAGCAATATGGTTTTAATCAATGGATAAACAGGGAAATACATAATTCAACCCCTAACTTTGAAGTTATTTTTAACGACTCGATTCCGATGTCAGCCCTCTTATCAATAACCGACTGGACGGATGAAGAAGATTTCAATATAGAATTTGATCGGATTTACATTCCTCTGACAAACGAGAAAGCGAACCGAAAGCTTTATTTAGTCGACTACGAGCATAAATATGTTGTAGAAGCACAGGTGAAAACCGCTTTAAGCAATTTGTGGACGGAAGTGTATAAAGAAAAAGAAAACTTTGAAAGCTACGTGTTTTGGAACGGATTATTTTTGCCTGAAAAGCCGTTTCCGATTCATCGCCTTCAATATTTTACAAAATCAATGAGCGGTGAGCAGTTTAAAAATGCATTGTTTAGTGATCCAAGTTATGTAAAACGGGATGTCAATGCTTCCGAATTTGTGTATACAGACAGCTCCCGTCAGCTTGTCATCAACGAAGATAAAGAAAGGGTTGTTTACGTTAATCCGACAATTGACCAGTCTTTAACGACGGAAAAAGGAAAATTGATCTTGCAGAGCATTGATTTTTTGAACAAACATGGCGGTTGGCTGTCAGGATTAAATGATTATCGCTTCGAAAAAACGGATCAAGAACAGAAAATTTATTTTCGTCTAACGGTTCGAAATTTGCCAGTATTTTCGTTCAGCGATTCGCATTATTCGATCACGACGATTATGCAAAGCTGGGGAAAGAATGATATTGCCTTATATCAGCGTCCGTTATTTTATTTGGATGGTTTTATCCGGGAAGATAAAACGACTTTACCTAAAGCAGCAGATATAATTGAAGCTATTAAGGATAATCCAAGCATTGAAGCCGACAAAATAAAACGTATTTTTCCCGCTTATGACATACAACAGTCGTCACGGCAAAATATCGTAAATTTGGAGCCGATATGGTGCATTGAACTCGAAAACGATAAATATCAAAGGCTGAATGTGAAAAAAGCGGGTAAAGGAGGGGAAGGTATTGGATTGGAGTAAAACGAAAACGGTGTTTATTATTGCCTTCCTGATCCTTGATATTTATTTAGCTTTTCAGTATGTTGAAAAAATCAAAAGCTCCAAATATGATATGATCACGAAAACGACGATTGAAGAGCAGTTTGCAGCGGAAAATATACAATTTGGGAAGCTTCCAAAAGAAGTAATAGAAGGTTCTTATATAACGGCTGAAAGCAAAATATTTAAGGAAGAAGAAATCGAACAACTGAAAAATCAAAAGCCGATGCTGCCTGATGAGGAGTTGACTCGTTCGGTAACAAAGCTTCGGATGAGTTTTGACAAACCGATTCCAATTGTAGGAGAAAATATCGAAAATAAGATCAAGCAAATTTTAACGACACAAATCATTGCGGGCAGTCAATACAAGTTTTGGCGCTACAGCAAAGAAACAAGGGAAATTATTTGTCTGCAGGAATACAAAGGAAAAATTATTTTTCAAGATGTAAGTGATGGAATCGGTATGATTGTCTTTTATTTAAATGATAAAAATGAAATTGTGTCTTATCAGCAAACATTGCTAGAAGATATAAAAGAATTGGAGAAGCAGGAAATATTGCCTGCGATTAAAGCATTGGAAGCTCTTTATGAAAAAAATGATTTGAAATCTAACAGTAAAGTAACCGATGTAGAATACGGATATTACACACAATACCCGCTGTCGGAACAGCAAATTTTGGCTCCGACATGGCATGTAGTTGTCAATAAAACAGAAGATTATTATGTGAATGCATTGGAAGGTCAGGTCATTAAACCGGAGAAAGAGAATAATAATTTGGAGTGAGTGAAGGAAATGAGCCTTAATTTCAGTGTTCTCGCGAGCGGCAGCACAGGGAATGCCATTTATGTAGAAACAGATGAACATTCCCTGTTAATCGATGCAGGATTAAGTGGTAAACAAATGGAAAATTTGTTTCAAGAAATTCAACGGGACATAAAAAATTTAAGCGGTATATTAGTCACCCATGAGCATAGCGATCACATCAAGGGACTTGGAATTTTAGCGAGAAAATACGAAATTCCGATTTTCGCGAATGAAAAAACATGGAAAGCAATGGAGAGAGAAATCGGCGAAATTCATTTAGAACAAAAGTTTACTTTTGAAATCGGCGAAACGAAATCGTTTGGAAGTTTAGAGGTTGAATCATTTGGCGTTTCCCATGATGCAGCAGAACCAATGTTTTTTGTGTTTCACCACCGTGGAAAAAAACTAGCGTTAATTACTGATACTGGATATGTAAGCGACAGAATGAAAGGGATCATACGCGGTGCAGATGTTTTTATTTTTGAAAGCAACCATGACGTAGAAATGCTGCGAATGTGCCGGTATCCTTGGAATGTAAAACGAAGAATTTTATCTGATGTTGGACATGTTTCAAATGAAGATGCTGCACTTGCCATGGCCGATGTCATTGGCGACAAGACGAGACGAATTTATTTGGCGCATTTAAGCAAAGAAAATAATATGAAAGAGCTCGCACGAATGTCTGTCCAGCAAGTATTAGAGAAAAAAGGATTCGTTGTCGGAGAACAATTTGAATTATATGATACAGATCCAAAGAAACCGACTCCGCTTGTAGCTGTTTAAATGTTTGAATTTCTCCATCGTTGGGTATGTTAATGTTGTCATATATTTTTCCTGCCAGCTTGCGTTATACTATAATGTAGATAAAATCATTCGTCATCGGAAAGGAATGATGAGGCGATGGGATATTATGATGATGATTTTGAACGGTATAATAACAGAAAACAAAGGGGAAACCGGGGCGGATCATTATTGGCAGGGTTAATCGGAGCCGTGTTAGGCGCGTTATTAGTTATTTTCTCCCTTCCAGCATTAGCACAATTCAATATTCTTCCATATGATCTGAACATCAGTCCAGAGCAAAATGAGGAAGGGGAAACAGGAAATGTCCAAGGGCCAGTCAAAACAGTAAATGTAAATGTGAATTCAGCAGTTACAGAAGCAGTCAATAAAGTGAGTGATGCGGTTGTCGGAGTCGTCAATATTCAGCAAGTAAGCTTCTGGGATCAAACACAAGAGGGAGAAGCAGGAACAGGATCAGGGGTCATCTACAAAAAGGAAGGCGATAAAGCCTATATTGTAACAAATCATCATGTTGTAGCCGGAGCGCATCAATTGGAAGTTGTATTAAACGACGAAACACGCATTCCCGCTGAACTTGTCGGCAGTGATCAGCTGATGGATTTAGCAGTATTGGTTGTGGATGCAAAGCATGTTAAGAAGGTTGCTGAATTCGGCAATTCGGACACAGTCAAACCAGGTGAGCCGGTGCTGGCAATCGGAAACCCGCTCGGCTTGCAATTTGCTGGGTCTGTTACACAAGGGATTATTTCTGGAACAGAACGGACCATTCCTGTTGATATTGATGAAAACGGAACAGTGGATTGGCAGGCGGAAGTGCTGCAGACGGATGCCGCGATTAATCCAGGAAACAGCGGCGGAGCACTTGTGAATTTAGACGGGAAAGTAATTGGAATTAATTCCATGAAAATTGCTGAATCCGCGGTGGAAGGAATCGGACTGTCTATCCCAATTAACATTGCAATTCCGATTATTAATGATCTTGAAAAATTCGGCGAAGTGAAGCGTCCATATATGGGAATCGGTCTTCAGTCTCTTGAAGACATCCCAAGCTATTATTGGGAAGAGGCGTTAAATTTGCCAAAGGGCGTTAAAAACGGCGTGATTGTGATGAGTGTTGAGCCGATGTCGCCAGCTCAACGCGCAGGTTTGAGAGAGAAGGACGTAATTATAGAGCTTGCTGGGAAAAAGGTTGAGAATGTTCTCCAGCTTCGAAAGCAGCTATACAGCCAAAAGGTTGGAAGCACAGTGGAAGTAAAATTCTATCGAAACGGCGAGTTGAAAACAGTGAAGCTGAAGCTCGTTGAACAAAAATCTTTTTAAAGAACAGGAAGGCGGAATCAGCTTTCCTGTTTTCATTATGGGGTAGGAGGATTATAAATGTATTGCTGCGAGGATCATATTGATTTAGCAATCGACATGTATGTAGACCAGTATGAAACAGCACCAAATATTCAAAAAATTGAATTTAATCACAGCTTATCCACAACCTGTGAATTGTGCAAAAAAACCGCAGTATATATAGTTGGGAACTGATTTTCGGGCACGAAATATAGAGGTGTTCATCCACAATTGTGGATAAAATCTGTGGAATATTTGTTATTTTGTGTGGGAAATAGTTATCAACATGTTGATAAAATAAAAAAGGGGAAATATGAAAGTTGAACATTCAAATTATAGCGATTGGGAAGCTGAAGGAAAAATATTTAAAGCAGGGAATCGACGAATATTTAAAGCGTCTTTCATCGTACGCAAAAGTTGACATCATTGAACTTCCTGACGAAAAGGCTCCTGAACAAATAAGCCCGCAGGAAATGGAACTAATCAAAAACAAAGAAGGCGAACGAATTTTAGCCAAAATCCCGTCCGATGCATACGTCATCGCCCTTGCCATTGAAGGCAAGATGAAATCCTCGGAAGAGTTCGCACATAGTATAGATAAACTGGCCACATACGGAAAAAGCAAAATCGCCTTTCTAATCGGAGGCTCTCTCGGCTTAAGTAAAGAGGTAATGAAACGGGCGGACGAAGCCCTCTCCTTTTCCAAAATGACCTTCCCTCACCAGCTCATGCGTCTCATTTTGCTCGAACAAATCTACCGTGCTTTTCGCATAAATAGGGGTGAACCGTACCATAAATAGAGGCAAAAATTGTTGAAGATATGGAGGTAATTCTTTATCGGAAGCGGGTATTGGCTGTGGATAATCAGTTTCATTATCCGCTTCACGATACAACATGTGATTGATGAATTCACAGTTAATGGGGAATTTGAAAATTTTAGAACGTATAAACTAGAAAGTAAACTTAAGTATAGATTAGTAATAAACTGTAGATGAGCAAATTCGCTAACATAAATTTACAACCAAACAAAAAAAGAGACATGAACCCGATTCCTTGATTAGAATAGATGTGTCACCAAAACTATTCACAAGGAGGTTCATGTCTCATGAATAGATTAGCACATCATCAAGGAATCCACAAGTTTTTCACGATGTTGGGGTTGGCACTTTATTTTTCAAAACCTGTCATGAAGCATCTCGTTCATATCGTGGATGCGCTGACCACCAAAGGATTTGCGGGAACATTGACCGATCTTCATCATTGGAGCTTTCATCCGAACCACCGCACGACACTCAGCCATTTTTTCACGAAAAGCCCTTGGGATGAAGAGACGCTGCTTCGCAAACTTCAACAGTGGATGCTTCGTCGTGTCGAACGCATCGCCAAACAGGAGAATCAACCCCTTTTTGTTTCGATCGATGATACGATTTGCCAAAAAACCAAGCCTTCGTCACAGGCAACGCACGCCATTCAAGGGTGTGATTGGCACTATTCTCACACAGAGAAAAAGTCGATCTGGGGACATTCTCTCGTTTGGCTCATGGTTCATACGATGACCCAGGCTTTTCCCTTTGCGTTCCGCCTCTACGACAAGGCGGCTGGGAAAAGCAAGGGGGAACTCGCGATCGAGATGCTTTCTTCTTTGGATGTACACCGTCCTGTTTATGTGCTGATGGACTCTTGGTATCCATCGCAAACGCTCGTGGAAGCTTGTCTGAAAAAGGGATTCCACGTCATCGCAATGCTCAAGGCCAATCGGCTTCTTTATCCAAAAGGCATTGCGGTTCAGGTGAGGGAGTTTGCCCGCTACATCGAACCGAAAGACACTCACCTCGTCACGGTGGGAGAAGAGCGTTATCGCGTGTATCGCTACGAAGGCTCTCTCAAAGGTCTCGATGATGCCGTGGTGCTGCTCGCTTGGAAAGCCGATCAGCCGATGACATCGGAACATCTTCACTGCGTCTTGAGCACCGACCGGGATCTAAGCGATGAAGAGATCTTGCGCTACTATGCCCAGCGTTGGTCGATCGAATGTTTTTTCCGTCAAGCGAAAGACCAGCTGAAACTCGATGGATACCGCGTTCGCGGACGTCGGGCGGTGAAACGCTACTGGATCTTGGTGCAGCTTGCTTACGTGTACAGCATGTTCGAGTCGAACAGCGATTTTTCTGATGGGCTCGATCTTCTGCGCAAGAGAAAAGGACATAGCCTCGTGGAGTTCATTTACCGTGCAGCGAAACAAAATATTCCCATTGATACCGTGAAAAAACAGCTCCACGTGGCATAAGGGGTACCCTGTTTGTCTCTTTTATATGGTAATTATTGTAATTAAAATTACTCAACTACAGTAATAAAATTGGAATAAATACTATTAACGTATTTTCTTACTCCTCTTTTAAGGAATATAATAAGATTAGAGGAGGAGAAAAATGAGTTGGACCAAAGAAAAAAATATTCGAAATGCAGGTCATTGGCTTGCGAGAGCAATTGAATTAATTGAATTAAAAGATTATCAAAAACGGAATGGAACAGTACCTACAATATATAGAGGTGGGGTATTTAACGTTGAACTAGGAGAGGGCAATTTAGGAGGGGAAAAGAATAAAAGACGGCCTTGCTTAATTATTAGTAGGAATCAATTAAACAGTGGAGATACTGTTGTTTTGATTCCATTAACAACTAAATTCAAATATAACCTTGTGAACGGAGTGAAAACACCAAAATATAAAAATCATTACATACTCCTTAAATCCAAATATCCCTTTTTAATCGAAGATTCATGCGTTAAGTTCGAAGATATTAAAACGGTAGATAAAGTAAGAATTGGTGAGCATTTAGGGAATATTGACGTGAAAGATTTGGATCTTATGAGAAATCGTTTATTATTTGCAATGGGATTTTAAATTTTATAACGAAAATAATCAACTTTTCCCCAAAAAATTGACTGGTTATCACTTGTCAATATGAATAATTAATGATATTCTTTAATTAGAAAATATTTTATGTTTAGATTGCCTCGTCGCAATCAGAGAGGTCCAATCATTAAGATTGGGGTTTAAGGCCATTCCATTTTGGAATGGTCTTTTAATTTGTTTATATTACTATTTCATCGAAATAGGTACCGTCAAGAATTTTGTGTAATGTAAGGATAGATAGGGTATCTCTGAAATGGATTTAGAATAGAGAGGGCCTGTTTCTTCCACACAGGAGACTGAATATTCAGTCTCCTGTGTGGAAAGGGATATCCCCCTCATCTTATCGATTTACATTATTTGGTTAATCATAACGTTCTTCAAACATCGCTGCAGGGCTTCATGAGCTTCGGCAAATCCTCTTAACTTTCGCCCTGCCCATTTCTCATTAAAGTCTTGGATGGTCAAATACATGACTTTTTCCACGGCTTCTAAACTGCTCAAACTGTTCATCGGCTTTAGACGTTTCCGAATCTCCTTGATCGTTCGTTTGATGGCATTGGTCGGCTTGGATCATTCATAAAGGTAAGAAGGACATCTAACTCATTTCCCCAAGATTGAACTTCTCTCGGATACTTGCTCGACCATTTTGACTCAAACTGTTGAAACATCTGTAACGCTATTTCCTTATTCGGTGCGCAATAAATCAGTTTGAGATCTTCTGCCACTTCAAATTGGTCTTTTTTTCGAACACGACTGAGTGTGTTACGGACTTTGTGAACGACACAACGCTGCACATCGGCTTTCGGATAAACAGCTTTAAAGGCTTCTTCCAGCCCCGGTAGCCATCGAATACGCCCAGAAGCACTTCCTTTACGCCTCTGTTATATAGTTGTTGAGGAATCTCCTGCCATCCATAGGCGCTTTCCTTTCCTCCTACGAAAAAATCAAGAATTTCCCGATATCCTTCTTCGTTTACACCTAACACGACATAAATGACCGATTTTTCTACCGTATCTCGACGAAGTTTCACGTACAACCCATCCAAATATAAGACCAAATAACGCTTTTGTAGAGGATGCGTATGCCATTTCTCGATGTCCTCCTTCACGACATCAGTCATACGACTGATCGTTGCAGGTGAATAAGTATTTCCTAAAATTCGTTCAATAAACTTGCCAATCTCACGCGTATTCATGCCACTTTGATACATCTTGATGACAGCTTCCTCGAGCCAGCCGGTATGGCGTTGGTAAGGGGGAAACAACTGCGTTTGAAATTCCCCGTTTCGGTCTCTTGGGACCAAAAGGCCTTCAATTCGACCATATTGTGTATCTAGGTTTCGCTGATAGTAGCCGTTTCTCATATTCGACGTTTCAGTCTGTTCCATTTCGAGGAAATGTTTTATTTCTTCACGCATGATGAGTTCTAATTTTTCCTTTACAAACTGGCGAATCGCACTTTCGATTTGATTGACCCAGTCTACATTCGGTATACTTTTAGACATAGGTAGGGTTCTCCTTTCTCTGGAATGTGTTGTTGGTCAAATCAGAGAATACCCTACCTTTTTTCTTTTGGTCTAGCAAAATGCTTTACACAAACTTTTATACATCATCTTTGCCCCATAAAACACAATAATAGTAAATGTTTGATTGACTGGAAACTATTTACCTATTACAATATAACTATATTGACCCAGACAATATTTTGGTAGGTGATCAATTGATAGGTTTAGAATACATCCTTGAACTTTATGGTATGCAGCAAATTGAACTGGCCGAAAAGCTTGGAATTAAAAAGCAAAATATTAATCTTTGGATTAAAAGAAAGCAAAAGATCTCTAAAAAACATTTACCTACGTTGGAACAAATTTTTGGCATAGACGCTAAATACTTTTCAAAAGAATTAACTGATTTAGATAAACTGGAGATTCAAAAAGAAAAATTAAAGCGGGATTTACAGCCTATTATCACGAAATATGAAGAACAGTTCCTCATTGGGGAAGAAAATGATCTTGTTGAAGTGCCGGTTTATGACAAAGAGGAATTGAATCAAATTGAACATGCTATTGAAAAAGCCAAGCTAATTGAAAAATTTCAGAACATGCTTAATCGTGCTGAACATCAACCTTATTTAGACACATTTAAATTGATTCTTGAACTTTTAGATAAAGCACAGCATGAACCGGTCTTCCATAAAACAATAGAAGCTTTAGCACATTATTTAGAAGTGTTACCAGATTGGGTGTCAACAGGCCCTGAACAAGATGAATTTGAAAGTGAATTATTCGAAGTATTCGATGATTATAATTACTAGATTTAAAAGGAGATGCGATGATGGACACAGCAAAGATTGGTTTTGAGGAAACACTTTGGAAAGCGGCTGACAAATTACGTGGAAGCATGGATGCATCCGAATATAAACACGTAGTCTTAGGATTGATTTTCTTAAAATACATTTCTGATAAGTTTGAAATGAAGTATAACGAGTTAGTTGAAGAAGGAGAAGGTTTTGAAGAAGACCGCGATGAATATACAGCAGAGAATATCTTCTGGGTACCGAAACAGTCACGTTGGAGCTTCATTAAAGACCGTGCGAAAGACCCGAAAATCGGTCAATATATTGACGAAGCGATGATCGAAATTGAAAAAGAAAACCCGTCACTCAGAGGTGTGTTAGATAAACGTTATGCCCGCCCTGAGATTGATAAACGCCGTTTAGGAGAACTGATAGACCTCATTTCAACCATTAAATTGCACAGCAAACAAGAAAAAGACTTACTTGGCCGTGTGTACGAATATTTCTTAGGTAAGTTTGCCAGTGCAGAAGGAAAAGGCGGCGGCGAGTTCTATACGCCACAAAGTGTTGTTAAAACATTGGTTGAAATGATTGAACCGTACGAAGGGCGAATTTATGACCCTTGTTGTGGCAGCGGCGGCATGTTTGTTCAAAGTGAAAAGTTTGTTGAACGCCATCAAGGAAAAATTGATAATCTCTCTATTTATGGTCAGGAACTCAATTCAACGACTTGGAAGCTTTGTAAAATGAATCTTGCTATCCGTGGAATTGAGGGGAATATCGGCGATCATCATGCGGATACGTTCCATAATGATTTACATAAAACGCTGAAAGCAGATTTCATCCTTGCCAATCCTCCATTCAATGTGAGTGACTGGGGCGGAAATGAATTAGTTGATGATGTTCGTTGGAAATTCGGTACACCACCAGCGAGCAATGCCAACTATGCATGGTTACAGCATATCATTTATCACCTTTCACCAAATGGCGCTGCTGGTATTGTATTAGCCAATGGTTCGTTAAGTTCCAATACATCGAATGAAGGGGAAATCCGTAAAAACATACTCGAAGCGGATTTAGTCGATGCCATTGTTGCATTGCCTGATAAATTATTCTATTCAACTGGTATTCCGGTATGTTTATGGATTTTAAACCGTAATAAGAAAAATCATCCTAAATACCGAAGCCGTGAACATGAAATTCTATTTATCGATGCCAGAAACTTAGGAAAAATGGTTGACCGTCGCCTGCGTGAATTAACGGAAGAAGATATTCAAAAAATTGCAGGAACATACCGAAACTGGCGTAAACGAGATGGGAAATATGAAAACATCAAGGGATTCTGTAAATCAGCGACTTTAGAAGATGTACGTCAAAATGATTATGTATTAACTCCCGGACGCTATGTTGGAATAAGTGATGTCGAGGATGATGGTATACCATTTGAAGAAAAAATGGAAACTCTCACCAGTGAATTAAGAGAACTATTTGAAAGATCCCACCGATTGGAAGAAGAGATTAAAAAGAATCTAGGGGGGATTGGGTATGGAATCTAATGAATGGAAAGAGTATAGGTTTTCTGAATTAGTAGAGATAATTGGTGGAGGAACTCCAAAAACAAATGTGGAAAAGTATTGGAATGGAGATATACCATGGCTATCTGTAAAAGATTTTAATTCTGATAATAGAAAAATTTATTATACAGAAAAAACAATAACAAAAGAAGGTTTAAAGAATAGTTCTACCAATTTATTAGAAGAAGGAGATTTAATCATTTCGGCAAGGGGTACTGTAGGAGCATTAGCACAATTAGGAAGACCTATGGCTTTCAATCAATCGTGTTATGGTTTAAAAGCTAAAAAAATTACATCTAATGACTTTATTTATTATTTATTAAAATATAAGATTCGTGAAATAAAGCAAAATATACATGGTTCTGTATTTGACACAATAACAAGAAATACATTTGACGTATTAACAGCTAAAATTCCAAATATAAAAGAGCAAAAAGCCATTGCAAATATCCTATCAACCTTAGACGAAAAAATTGAAACGAACAATCAAATCAACGAAAAGCTTGAAGAAATGGCACAAGCATTGTTTAAACATTGGTTTGTTGACTTTGAGTTTCCGAATGAAAATGGCGAGCCTTACAAATCAAGTGGCGGCGAAATGGTTGAAAGTGAGTTGGGGATGATACCTAAGGGGTGGGAAGTTGGAAAGTTAGGAGAATTAGTAGAAATATCCAATAAAAGCATAAAACCACAAGAATATCCAGAGAAATTTTTTGAACATTATAGTATTCCAGCTTTTGATAATGGAAGAACTCCAGAAATTCAAAAGGGAGAAGAAATAAAAAGCAGTAAATACGTTATAAATAATCATATGGTGCTAGTTTCAAAATTAAATCCTAGTACTAAAAGAATATGGAAACCTATAACACAAACCAATAATGCTATTTGTTCTACAGAGTTTATTGTTTATATGGCAAAAAAAGAAAATATTTTATCATATGTGTTTGAATTTCTTAATAATGAAAAATTTCAAGGAATATTAACTGCTAATGCTACAGGTTCAACTGGAAGTAGACAGAGGGTAAAACCTAAAGAAACTTTAAATTATAAAGTAGTTTTACCACCCCTTAAGTTAATGCGACAGTTTTCTAAAATAATTGAGCCGATGCATTTGAAGATTGGTAGTAATATGATTGAAAATCAAAAGTTAAAAGGGTTAAGGGATATTTTATTACCGAAACTAATGTCCGGAGAAATCCGTGTCCCGTTGGATGATGAAGTGTTATCAGAACAAAATTAAAGAATAAATGTCATATCCCGTTTCGAAAGGGGAGAGGAGAATGAGTTTTTTAGAAAATTTTACGGAAGATAAGCTGGAAGAAGCAGCTATAGAAATTCTTCAGGAGCTTGGGTATGACTATGTCTTTGGTCCGGACATTAGTTGTGATGGGGAAAGACCGGAACGAAAAGATTATCGTACAGTTATTTTAGAAGACCGTGTAAAAGATGCTTTGTTTAAACATAATCGCCATTTGCCACAGGAAGCAATAGAAGAAGCATTTCGGCAAATTATAGCTTTTAATAGTCCAAGCTTAGAAGAAAACAACCGTCATTTTCACAAATTAATCACTGAAGGCATTGATGTGTCGTTTCATCAAGATGGTCATAGCCGTTCGATGAAGGCATTCTTAATTGATTTTGAAGAACCAGCTAATAATGATTTTTTGGTAGTGAATCAGTTTACGGTCGTTGAAAAAGAAGAACGTCGTCCAGACTTAGTCCTTTTCATTAACGGTATTCCTTTTGTCGTTATCGAATTAAAATCAGCAACCGATGAAAATGTGAGTATCGATAATGCCTATGCACAGATTCAAACCTATAAACGAGATATTCCATCTTTATTTTACTACAATGCGTTTTGTATTTTATCCGATGGGATTAATGCGAAAGCGGGAACGATTACCGCAAGTCAAGAACGTTTTATGAATTGGCGGACGGTGGATGGGGAAAACATTGAACCACTTGAAGTGCCGCAATATGAAGTGTTGTTAAGAGGGATGCTGGCAAAAGACCGGCTTATTGATATTATTGAAAACTTTATTCTCTTTCAGGAATCCAAAGAAGAAGAACGGGATGAAAATGGGAAGAAAATCGGCGAAAGAAAAACGATTGCCAAAATTCTCGCTGCCTATCACCAATATTTTGCGGTAAAAAAAGCGGTGGAAAAGACAAAAATAGCGACCAGTGAGAATGGAGACCGTAAAATCGGTGTTATATGGCATACACAAGGTTCGGGTAAAAGTTTTTCGATGGTTTTTTATACAGCACAGCTTGTCAAAGAGCTAAATAATCCAACCATTGTGGTAATTACCGACCGCAACGATCTAGATGACCAGTTATTTTCGACATTTTCTAAATCAAAGGATATTTTAAGACAAACACCGAAACAAGCAGATGTCCGCAAATTGAATGAAGAACAGAAAAAACAACAGGCAAATGAAAAATCCAAAGAGATAAACGGATTATATGATCTTCTAAATGACCGGGAATCAGGCGGTATTATTTTTACAACGATTCAAAAATTCAAACCGGAAGAAGGCGAAATGCCGGTTTTAACCGATCGTAAAAATGTGATTGTTATTGCGGATGAAGCTCATCGCAGTCAATATGGTTTTTCTGCAAAGACAGATACGAAAACAGGCGAAGTGAAATATGGATATGCAAAATATCTTCGTGATGCACTTCCGAATGCTTCCTTTATCGGTTTTACAGGAACACCGATTGAGCTGGAAGATAAGTCAACGCCCGCTGTTTTCGGTAATTATATTGACATTTATGATATGACGCGAGCAGTTGAAGATAAAGCAACGGTTAAAATTTATTATGAAAACCGTATTATCCGCTTGGAAGCCAATGAAGAAGAATTAGCTAAGATCGATGAAGAATTTGAAGAGATTACCGAAGATCAGGAAGAATCAGTACGTGAAAAATACAAATCCAAATGGTCGAGGCTCGAAGCCATCGTCGGTTCACCTAACCGGATCAAACAATTAGCCAAAGATATTGTTCATCATTACGAAGAAAAGGCAAAAGCAATTGACGGAAAAGCAATGATTGTTTGTATGAGTCGCCGTATTTGTGTCGCACTTTATAACGAAATTGTCAAATTACGTCCAGATTGGCATTCTGATGATGACGATAAAGGTAAAATTAAAGTCGTCATGACAGGGAGTGCTGGGGATGATGATTTCTTACAGCCGCATATTGGTGGAAAAAAACGGCGGGATTTATTGGCAAAAAGAATGAAAGATAATAATGATGAACTAAAAATCGTGATTGTACGTGATATGTGGCTGACCGGATTTGACGTACCTTCGATGCATACGATGTACATCGATAAACCGATGAAGGGTCATAACCTCATGCAGGCAATCGCACGGGTAAACCGAGTATTTAAAGATAAATCAGGTGGAGTAATTGTCGATTATATTGGGATTTTAGAAAGCTTAAAGAAAGCATTAAATCAATATACCGAAAGTGATAAGAAAACAACAGGTATCGATACATCAGCTGCAATTGCTGTGATGAAAGAAAAACTTGAAATCCTGCAAGATATGATGCATGGGTTTGATTATTCGGCTTATATGGGTTCATCCCAAGCAGCTCGTATTCGAGCCATCACGGGCGGAATGAATGTCATTTTTGGTAAGAGTGAAAAAGAACAAAAAGAATTCAAAAAGACGGCAACCGAGCTAGCGAAGGCGCATTCACTATGTGCAGCGACGGATGAAGGAAAAGCAGCAGCCCTTGAAGTCAGTTATTTTAAAGCGGTTAAGGCAAGCCTAAATAAACTACAAGAAAAACAGCCGAAGCGGAAGACGAAAAAAGAAATCGAAGCCCGCGTTAATCAATTACTCGAACGTTCCATTATTTCAGAAGAAGTAGTTGATGTATTTGAAGTGATGGGATTGAAACATCCTGATGTATCTATATTATCGGAAGAATTTCTCGAAGAAGTACGTTCATATGAGTATAAAAATTTGGCGGTTGAAATGCTAAAAAAATTACTTGAAGGCAACATCAAAACAATGGAAAGACGCAATCTTGTCAAATCCCAAAAATACTCGGAAAAACTGAAACAGTCGCTGAACAAATATAAAAACCAAGCCATTACAAACGCCGAAGTAATCGAAGAACTAATTCAAATGGCAAAGGACATGAAAAAAGAACGAGAAGAAGAAAAAGATCTCGGTTTAAATGAAGATGAAATTGCCTTTTACGATGCTTTAACATCTGAGTCTATAGTTAAAGAGTTAATGGAAGATGAAGTCTTACGTAAAATCGCCAATGAACTGACCCAAGCAATCCGACGTAACATGACCATTGACTGGCATGTTCGAAAAAGCGCCCGTGCAGGAATGAGGAGAATTATTAAGCGACTATTGAAGAAGTATGATTATCCACCAGAACAAGCGAAAAAAGCTTTAGACACAGTTATGCGACAAGCAGAGTTGATGGCAGAAAATACGGAAGTAAGAGATTGGAATACGCTACAGGCTGCGGAGTCTAAAGGTGAATATGAAGTTTAAGAAAATCTTTTCTTAACTAATTCTATTTCGAATTCTTTACTCTTCAATCTTAGATTGAGAAAAAAGAAAAGAGATATAAATAATGTATTGGGCTACCCAGATAAAACAACTAGATATAACAACAGAAGGCAGTTCCTGGGAAATTTATATTTGGAACTGTCTTTTCATTACATTTAAGAATTGAATATAACAAGGAGATATATAGAATACAAAATTGGTTGTAGATACGGGAAAAATGTGTAAATAGATAGTTGAATGAGTTTTTAATGTACGAGATTAGGAAGTGATTAAATGTTTCAAAATGTTGTTTTTTCTATTGGTAGATTAATAGATAGTATTTACTATCCAGCGGGTACCTGTACTTTGATTAATAAATCGAATCTATTAGTAACTGCGGCACATGTTGTAAATGGCAGTAATGAAAATTTATTTATTAGACTTAACACCAATTACAAATCGGGATATCAAGATACTACTGTACAACAAAGTCAACTTGTTCCTGTGAAAATTGAGGCAATAGATCCGTTTAGAGATATTTGTGTCTTATCTTTACAAGGGGGGCAATCTGTGCAATCGAACCTTAAATTGGGGACTGCCGATATTGTTAATCCTGGTGAGGAAGTTGTAGTTGTTGGTTTTCCTCATTCAAATTTAGGTAGAATAGTTTTGACACAACAGACTTGTGAAGTGGGTGCAAAAATACTTCTTAGTTCCAAAAATATTAAATCAAAACATTTAGTACTAAATATACAGGCACGACCCGGTCAGTCAGGAGGTCCAGTAATTCGCACTTTAGATGGTGCATTGATTGGTATACTCATAGGGCCATATGTTCCAACCCTTAAAGGGGGTATTAGATTAGGTGATATTGATCCACAAACATTACATCAAACAACTCATGCTGTTTCAGCAGGGTATATAGAAAGGATGATTTCATGATGGATAATCTAAATTTATTTAATGTTAAAGAGGACAAATTCTGGTTAGATACATTGCCTAATTATCAAAGGGATATTGTATCTGAGTTATTGAACATTAAATCGTATGAGGAAGCGGCAATAGCATGGCTTGAAGCGTCAGTCGATAATACATCACCTTTTTCTGCACAACCTCAACCTGAGAAGAGGTTTTTCCCATTGCTAAAGAAAGAAGTTCATAAGTTGCTTTGTGGAGATCCTGTATATGCTGCTGAACGTAGTGAATTAGTTAAATTATCTCAATCTCATGAAAACAAAACAGCTATTGTTTCAATGGTTTCAGCACTAATAGGTGCTAAAGTTGGTTTAGCTGCTACATTTATTGCTCCTGCAATTGTTATCATTTTTATAATGATTGCTAAGACTTCATTAAATGCTTGGTGTGCATTGGATACAACGGAAAATTGATATATCAGATATACTCATTCAAAAGGTAAGCTCCACTAACTCAAAATCGTTTATTGTCTCCACACAACACACATCGCATGTAAAATTTATATAAAAAAGCATTGAGAGTTAAACTAACTCCCAATGCTTTTTTACCTCTTAAATCACCACGGTGAACCGTATCATAAGTGAATAGCGGTTTTTGGAGATAGCTTAGTAGATGGATTTTGGAGAAAATGGCACTGTGAAGGACAAAAATAATCTAATAAAATTTGTAAATGTCATTCATCGTAAACCAATTATACTTTTTTACCCCGGTCATTTTACCGGATTAGACCTACGACTATTTGGGATTTTACATAATGAAGATCAGTATCAATTAACGAGAATATCATAGAGGAGAAGATTATGTGTTAGTTAAAGAAATATTTAAAAAAGAAATTTTTCGTCCGATTAATGAGGGTGTACTAAGTGCAATAATGGGCCAAGCATGGGTCATTGTCACATCTCAAGAAAAAATAAAAGCGTCACTTAATGTCCATAGCGAAAAAAGATTTTTCCAAAATCCAAGGACGTTTTGCGACCCGAATTAATTTATCTAGCGCAAATACAGATGAAGTCATTAAATGAGAGGGGTTTTCTATGACATATTATTATTACCTTGCCTCAGATATTAAACTACCATCAGGTATATACTCTAAAAGTGGTTTTATTAATTTAAATGGGAGTAAAATAGCTCTTGATCAAACTCTTGACTTAACAGAAAGTGATGAAAAAGTAGATGGATTCGATTATCCCGTGCAAATTGAAATCGTTTATGGTTTGTGTGATCCTGAAACTTTAGAAGCATATGATGATTTTGGATTGCCATTGCTTCATAAATATATTCTCGACGTATGCAGTTACTATAAGACATGTACCATTCAAATTGCTCACATTTTAAATACACACCGACACCCTTTAAAAATTGTAGAACGGGGAAAACTCTTATTGAATCAATTATCGAATCCTAAACAACTCGCTCTACATCATGGTGAATTGCTGACGATCAAGAAGATTCCGGAGTTCTAAGTTGATTAGACCGGTGAATTTACGAACAGTTGCATTTTGTTATTATGGGTAAAATGAATTTTAGTTTACTTATTCCTAGTGTGTAGATCTTCCATCAAAAAACTTGGATGCCTCATTCTGAACAGCCCTTTTTTACTATATTCGTCTTGGTATTATGTCAAGAAAATAGACATGTAAAAAAATTTACGTAAAATTTTTATTTTATAAAATAGTAAGTTTAGTCGTTCTCATCACTTTTCATTTAGTTAATTATTATATTTTTATATTAAATTTTAAAGATTATTTAACCCTCTTATTTCTTCATAAATGATTTTCTCCTTTTTATCATTACTTTACTCAACATCTCAAAAGTTCATATTTTTTTCATATATATTGTGAAAAATTTCACAAACAGATGTTATACTAACTTTGTAAGCAAAATAAATAATTTAGGGGGAGGATGTAATACATATTGTGAAATATATCACAAAATCATTTCGTCGATTTTAAAGTATAGGGGCTGAACAAGATGCATGTATGGGAGCAAGTTTATAATCCATTGGAAAATATATGGCTTTCAGCTATTATAGCTGCCGTTCCTATCATCGTTTTTATTGTTTTGCTGACAGTATTTAAATTAAAAGGATATATAGCAGGGCTTTTCAGCATAATTGCTGCAGGCATTTTTGCCGTCTTTATTTATAAAATGCCTGCAATCTTAGTTTTGATGTCTGCGATATATGGAATTTTAGTCGGTTTATGGCCAGTAGCATCAATCGTATTTGCTGCTATTTTCCTTTATAAAATAACAGAAAAAACCGGAAAATTTGCCATTATAGAAAAAAGTATTTCTTTTATTACAGCGGATCAAAGAATTGCAAGTTCTTATTGGGGCATTCTCATTTGGGGCATTTTTAGAAGGAGCTGCAGGATTTGGAGCACCTGTTGCCATAACAGCAGCAATTTTAGTAGGGCTTGGATTTAGTCCAGCTCTGTTGTAAACAACGGTTCCTTATTTGCTCCACTTCAAGCTGTCACTGCTTCACAAATTGGAATAGCACCCGAAACGATGGTTGCTGTCAATGTAATGGGTGGTACAATGGCTAAAATGATTTCACCTCAATCAATTGCAGTTGCAGCTGCGGCAGTTGGATTTGCAGGAAAAGAAAGTGATTTATTTAAAGTGACAATTAAATATAGCTTATGTTTGCTTGCTGTAATTGGATTAGTTAGCTGGTTCCTATTTTAATCATATAACATTTTAAGGGGGATGTATAACCATGAATAAAGAAAAAGTAAATCGTGTTGTAATCGTTGGAACAGGTGCTGTAGGCTGCAGTTATGCCTATTCACTAATTAATCAGGGGGTCGTTGAGGAATTAGTTTTAATTGATATAAATGAAGCAAAAGCTGAAGGCGAGGTGATGGATCTTAATCATGGAGTGCCGTTTGCACCTTCGCCAATAAAGGTATGGAGCGGTTCTTATCAAGATTGCGCCAATGCGGACTTAGTTGTTATCACTGCGGGATTGGCACAAAAACCAGGTGAAACCCGATTGCAGTTAGTTGAGAAAAATACGCGAATATTTAAACAAATTATAAAAGAGATTATGAAAAGTGGATTTAATGGCATATTTTTAGTGGCAACAAATCCAGTAGATATCTTAACTTATGTCACTTGGAAGGAGTCAGGACTGCCAAAGGAACGCGTCATTGGCTCAGGAACAGTCTTAGATTCTGCACGTCTAAGATTTGAATTAGGGAAGTATTTCAATGTGGATACAAGAAATATTCATGCAATTATCATAGGGGAACATGGAGATACCGAGCTTCCGGTTTGGAGCCATGCCAAGATCGGAATAGAGAATCTTGATGATGTTTTAGAGCGAAAGAAAGATTTAAAGAAAGAATGTTTAGAGGAGATCTTCGTAAACGTCCGTGACGCTGCTTATCATATCATTGAGCGAAAAGGGGCGACATACTATGGAATAGGAATGTCCCTTGTCCGAATTACAAAAGCAATTCTTAAAAATGAAAATAGTATCCTGACAGTATCTTCCTATCTAGAAGGTGAATATGGACAAAATGATGTATATATTGGAGTACCAGCCAAGCTTAATCGTAACGGCGTGCACGAAATAATCGAAATTGAACTGAACGAAAAGGAACAAGAACAATTTAATTATTCCGTTTCAGTGCTAAAAGATACGATGAAATCTGTCATTTAATCCACTTGATGGCAAAGCGACATGCTCTGTAGTGACCCTTGTATCGGGAGAACGTTTAGGAAACAAGGATTGGGAAAACCAATTTACGATTACTAACTGCTGCGAGGCTTGTTAGGATGAAAAACTCAACAGCTTTCCAAGGATATGGGATGGTCATAATGACCGCGTTTTTCTAAGGCTTGCGGTGTTGTAAAGCTATTTGAAGGGTGATCATTACTCAGATACAAAGAACAAAATCGCTGCCTATTGTTTTTGAATGTTTGCTTTTTCTATTGAATGTGCTCTTGCATGGAGTTTCTCCTTTCAAATGTTGGATCGCATTTTCATTTTAACGGAGACCCTCTATGCAAGGGCTATTATTTTGCAAATTGCCTCTGATTTTATTTACCAACACAGTATTGTATATCACCAAAGCTTCTATACCATTCAATATACCTCAAATTCTACCTTATTTTTCCTCAGTAACTTTATCTGTTGCGCCAATCTTGGCTCGATCATTCTTTTAAAGATGATAAATGGCAGGTTCCTTCATATAAAGCTTCTGCATATTTATTTCCTATAAATATACATATATTGGATAAATAACACGGATCATTAAATTTTCTGATGAAAATTACTGCATTTGTTGCCACGTGACTATATTAGGCGAATTATATTTTACTAAAAAAATAATTTGATGGATAAGCAGAGAGAAAACCAATAACGATTTATATGATATTGATGACAAAAGAAGAATGTCTATTGTTGTTTATGGACGCGACACCGATCCATTTAGGATGAACCACGTCCATAAGCGGTATAAAACTGATTCACGCTTTTGCCGGGCAAATTTCCAGCATTAACATGTTTCATCATGGGGATTCATTGTTCATATTCAGTTCATAAAGAGGTGTTACCATCACCAATGTACTTAGTTGCAGAGGAGGAAATGAAATGGGACATAGATACCAAACAGTGTCAAGCAATGGTGATTGGGCTATTGAAGCGCACGGACTCGTAAAAACTTTTGGCGATAAACGTGCGGTTGACGGCGTAAATTTGAATGTGCGCGCTGGGACAATCTACGGCGTGCTTGGGCCGAACGGGGCAGGCAAGACCACAACAGTCAGAATGCTGGCGACTTTATTGCGACCAGACGCAGGTTCGGCATACATTTTTGGTTATGATGTGGTGAAGGAGCCGCAGATCGTGCGTCAGTTAATTGGTGTGACTGGCCAATATGCATCGGTTGACGAGTCACTCAGCGCGATCGAAAATCTAGTCATCTTTTCTCGGTTGCTAGGGTTGAGCCGTACCGAGGCAAGGCGCAAAGCTCTGGAGTTGTTGGAGGAATTTGGTTTGACAGAAGCGGCGAAGCGCCCGTTGAAGCATTTCTCCGGCGGCATGCGGCGCCGGCTGGATCTGGCAGCAAGCCTTATTGCACAGCCGCCGCTCATCTTCTTAGACGAGCCGACTACAGGACTGGATCCACGCACGCGCAATCAAATGTGGGAGACGATCCGGCGATTGGTCAAGCAGGGATCAACCGTACTGTTAACAACTCAGTATTTACAGGAGGCTGACGAACTAGCTGATCGAATCGCGGTGATTGATCGCGGCCGAGTCGTTGCCGAGGGAACAGCGGATGAGCTGAAAGCGTCGGTAGGCAGTTCGTCACTGCAATTGAAAATCCAAAATGTAAAAGATATCGAAAATGCCCGGCAAATTATTGAACAGGTGCTCAAAGTCCGGTCCAATGTGTCGTTGGAAACAGGAAAGATTACGGCACCGATGGCGGACGCTGACCGAGTTACGGATTTGCTGATCGCTCTTCGCGAGACAGGGATCCGCTTGTCTGAATTGAGTGTTCAGAAGCCGACTCTTGACGAGGTCTTTTTAACCATTACTGGTCATAGTGTGAGGGAGGACACAACAGAGACATTCGATGAAACAGAGGAGGTAAGGATATGAAAAATGCTTCTAATCAGCTAGTTGCAAAGCGTCAACTAAAAAACAATACAAGCTTTGGACAGGCAGTGCGCAACTCGTTGACGATGGCCTACCGTGGTTTACTGAAGATTCGGCGTACGCCTGAGCAATTATTTGATGTTACGCTTCAGCCAATCATCTTCACCTTAATGTTTTCCTACATCTTTGGCGGGGCGATCTCGGGAAATGTGCATAGTTATTTGCCAATCATCATTCCTGGTATCCTCGTGCAGACTGTTATCGCGACATCTGTTGTGACCGGAATCCAACTGCGAGAGGATATGGATAAGGGCGTGTTCGACCGCTTTAAGTCGCTGCCAATTGCCCGCATTGCTCCGTTGGCGGGCGCTCTGTTGGCAGACACCATCCGATATACCATTGCAACAGTGCTCACGTTTGTGATGGGGTATATCATGGGCTATCGTCCAGAAGGAGGACTGGGGTACGTCGTCATCGCTGCGGTTTTTGTCATTGTATGTTCTTGGGCAATCAGCTGGATCTTTGCTTTTTTTGGCGTGATTGCGCGCACGGCTTCAAGCGTACAAGGAATCGCAATGCTTTTGCTGTTTCCGCTAACGTTTCTTTCTAATGCTTTTGTTCCAGTCAAGACGATGCCCGATTGGCTTCAATGGTTTGCGAAGATTAATCCAGTTTCGCATATTATTACTGCCGTCCGTGATCTGATCAATGCTGGAACTATTGGCTCGGATTTTGCTGTCTCTCTCATCGGGGCTACTGCCATTGTGGCAATCTTTGCGCCCATCACCGTCCGTGTATATATGCGCCGGGCATAAATTGGATATTGTGTATTGATCTGTTCGCGATATCCTAGTAAAAAAGCTTTTACCGAAAAATTACGGAACCTTGCTGCTTACAGAACTTTTAACACATCATATAGAATTTCACATGTCTGATTTAATTATTTCAGCCACTGCTGACATCCCTTCATTACCTTCCATTAAACAAGTTGCCTAACTCGGGGTATGGTATGTAAGGGATGCTGGCAAGTGGCCTTTTATTTAACATATGGCCGTTTAATGACAGTAATACATTTCAGACACCCGACCAGTCCCGTGTTAACCCGGGATCTGAAGGAAACTACCCGGCACAACGTTCTGTAAAAAGGGGCTCGGTTCGCCTACACTGTAAAGCTGCAAGTAATGCATAGCCCGGGTGCAGGCGGTGTAGAACAATCTGCGCAGGCTCTCAACGCCGTATACGTTCGATGAAGCGTTATAAATGATGACGGCGTCGAATTCGATGCCCTTCGCCAAATACGCCGGTATAACGACAACACCTTGTTCATATTCGGTAGAGCCGCTCTTCACAAGTTTTATATCTTCAACTCTTTTCAGTTCTTCGTATGCGGCGGTGCTTTCCGCAGCAGATTTACATATAATCGCGATCGTATTATATCCCCGTTTCCGCAAGTCCGCGACTTTGGAAGCAATACAGCGGTGCAGTTCAGCTTGATCGGACACTCTCGTCAACACAGGCTTATCGCCGTCGCGTTCAAAAGCAGTGATCCGTTCGCCATCGGGTACGAGTCCGCGCGTAAATTCAATGATCTGTCTTGTGGATCTGTAACTGCGGGTCAAGGTGATCGAATCCGTTTTATCCGGTTCGTATAGGCTGGTAAGCGTGTGGAAATCGACTGTTTCACTGGCATGAGCGAATATCGCTTGGTTAAAGTCGCCGAGCACAGTCATCCTCGCCGAAGGAAACAAACGCTTCAAAAATTCGAATTGAAACGGAGAATAATCTTGCGCTTCGTCTACAAGCACGTGTTTGATCGAGACGTTCGTCTGAAAGCCTTGAATCAGCTCTTTCAAAAATAAATACGGAGTTGCATCTTCGTAAAACAGTTTGCCTTCGTCTAGCGTTTTTACAGTCAATCGGCAAATATCCTCCCACTCCTCGGGTGTTTCCCCTTCCATCCACTGTTTGACCCGCGTTGGATCGGCGAAAAGCTGCTTGTATACTCCCTTCATGTCGATGAAACGAAGCGTTCGGATCCGTTTGCGCAACGGTTTCAACTTCTTGCGAACGATCAATTGGCCCAGCGCTTCGATCTCGTTCTCATAGTTGTTCAACGTTTCTGCTTTAAAGCCGCGTTTTTTCCGTAAGAGAGTATGAGATTTATGATAATCCTCGTTGCTAAGCAGCTCGATTTCTTCCTGCACCCATGGCTTAGTCCGTTCAAGCTTCTCCGCTTCATCGATTTGCTTGTTTAGCCAATCTGCCAGCTTTTCAAGTCTGCTGTGAAAACGGAGCGAGGTGTCGCTGCTATAAAACCTTTCTGTGATTTGTTTGGCGGTGATGATCGGTTTTCCTCTAAATAGAATATCTTTGAATAGCATGCCGGATAATTCCAGCGACTTACAGTATGTTTTAATCGTCTCGAAGAAACGGGTTGATGCCTTGAATCGGATGCTCGCAGTTCTAGTCCGGTATAAAGAGTCATCCGCTTCAGTCAACATATATTCCAATTGCTCGTATGGATCCTCGATTTGAAATTCTTTGTTCAGCCGATATTCCAAATATTCCTGGAAGGTGACCTGCTGCATATTCTCTTCGCCTAGTTCGGGCAGCACATTGGATACGTAGCTGTTAAACATCGAATTAGGTGAAAATAAAATGATTTGATCGGCTCTCAGCTTATCCCGATACTTGTAGAGCAAGTAAGCGATCCGCTGCAGGGCAGCCGATGTCTTGCCGCTGCCGGCGGGTCCTTGCACGATGAGCAGCCGCCCGCGATCATGACGGATGATCTGGTTTTGTTCCCGTTGAATGGTGGCCACGATGTTGTGCATATGTTTGTCTGTCACTCTGCCAAGCACCTGCTGTAAAATGTCGTCTCCAATGGTGAGACTCGTATCGAACATCGACTTGATAACGCCGCCGCGGATGATATATTGCCACTTTTTCTCCAGCATGCCGCGGACTGTGCCTCCAGGAGTAGTATATTCGGCCGGGCCGGGCGCGTAATCGTAGTAGACACTCGAGACCGGCGCCCTCCAGTCGTAGATCAGGATGTTCTCTCCGCTTGTATCCGTGAGCGTGGAGATACCGATATAGATTCGTTCAGCAGCTGAAGACCCTTCCTCAATGAAATCGATTCGACCGAAATAAGGCACCTTCTGCATGCGGCGCAGCGCGGACAACCTCTTGAAGGCTTGTCTGTGGGTGCTTTGGCTCACGGACAGGTTCTGCGCCTGTTGTCTCAAGGCGATGATCGTCTCAAGATAATCGTCGAACGTATCAGTATTCACCTTGACGTCATCCCAAAAATGTTTGCGGAAATCAATCACTTCTTTTCGACGCTGGGAGGTTTCGTTTTCCAGCATGCCGATTTGCTCCACAATGATCGCCATTATGCTGTCCAATCGTTCTTGCTCCTGCCGAAGTTCTGTATTCATATTAAGCACTCCTCGTATAGTATTTTTAGAATCCTCTTTTGAGGTATTTTCCAGTTAGATTTTTGTTCTTTGATAACTTCATGGGAGCTAGTTCAGATCGTGGTGGGCCAGCCCACCACAATCTGAAAAAATTTCATTTTAGTCGATTCAAAAGGCGGCCCGTTCGTCGTATCGGTTGTCCAAGTGTGTCGAGGATTCCATCGACTTGCTGTTAGGGCTGTCGATTCAATCAATCCGCAGCCTGCAATCGCAGCTCAAAGAGCTCGATAAAGCCATTACCCGCCATCTTGAAGGCATTCCGAACACACTGCAAACCATCCTAGGCATCGGACCGGTTTACACCGCAGGCATCCTGGCCGAAATCGGGCAAATCGAGCGGTTTCACAACCAGGCCGCCTTGGCAAAATATGCCGGCTTGACATGGTCCAAGCACCAATCGGGCCGTTTTCAAGCCGAGGACACCTCCTTCATTCGTTCCGGCAATCGCTATCTCCGTTACTACCTAGTGGAGGCTGCCAACTCGGTGCAACGGCATGATGCGACGTTTCGTGCGTACTACCGGAAGAAGTATGAGGAAGTGCCCAAACACAAACATAAACGAGCCCTCGTCCTCACCGCTAGAAAACTCGTGCGTGTGATCGATGCGCTGCTACGCAACGGTCAAATCTACACGCCAAGAAAGGGGGAAGATCGATAAAAGGATCGATCTGGTATACCAATATCAACCTTTAGACCTAGTTTATTACATGTACCAATACTGGGTTTCTTCAGTATTGCCTTTTTTCGGATCATCGGACAAAGGAATTTCCAATTTCTATGATTTTTCACCTTGACATATTACCGCAGGACTTTAAAAATAATGAGAAATAGGGGTTGACTGAAGGAAATTTATGTTGTAAAATTATAATAGGGTAAATATTTTTTAATTTAAACAAAAATGTGTTTCTAATCTAATTTATCATAATTTCTCAATTTTTTCAATGTATTAACCACTACCGCTGATATTATAAACAAGGATACATTAATTAATACTCTTAAGAATTTAATAGATTTTTTAAAATCGTAAGCGATGATGAAAAAAGTTACTGTAAGGCCATTAATTAAAAAAATTCGAATGTAAGAGAACCGGAAGGATATAGATATAAAGGAGATAACGTTTTGGTTTCCTCAGATAAAGTTTTACCATCTCATAAAGTTTGCAAAAACGTACCATAAGTGAATGAGTTTTTGGATCTTGTCATATAAACAGTCTAACTAAATTAGTTAGGCTGTTTTTTGTGTGCGCCCGGCATGGGTGTAATCTATAGGGTGAAAGTCCCGAGCTGCGAAGGCAGAAGTAGCAGTTAGCTTAACGCAAGGGTGTCCGTGGCGACGCGGAATCTGAAGGAAGCGAGCGGCAAACTTTGGGTCTCTCGGAACACGAACTTCATATGAGGCTAGGTATCACTGGGTGAGTTTGCACAACAAAACAAAGCCCTTTCTGCCGAAGGTGATACAGAGTAAATGAAGCAGATGGATGGAAGGAAAGATTACACTCTTACCCGGGGAGGTCTGGCTGGCACGCCAAGTAACCTTGGTAACCTATCTAGTGATAGATAGCTGAACAGTCAGAAGTCAGCAGAAGTCATAGTACTCTTTCAAGCTCGAGATGGAAGAGGAAGGACTGAACAATTAAGGAGAACGAATCGCTAGGCGTTCATCTTCTGTGTGGAAGCAGACAATCCGATAGGACTTACTTGAAGGAGGAAGTGGTGAATCCCACGGGGGACTTCAAGAGGGTGGAGCAGAAGATGGCACAAATAGAAGAATTCGTTCACGTGGAGAGGATATCAATGTTGATGGAAATGATTTTGTCACGGGAAAATCTCCTGGCGGCACTGAAACGAGTCGAACAGAATAAAGGAAGTCACGGAGTAGATGGCATGTCCGTAAAAGACCTACGAAAACACCTCTACGAAAATTGGGACTCCATTCGACAGTCGTTGAGAGAAGGAACCTACAAGCCCTTACCCGTCCGTCGAGTCGAAATCCCGAAACCGAACGGTGGAGTAAGGCTTCTAGGGATCCCTACCGTGACGGATCGTTTCATCCAACAAGCGATTGCCCAAGTGTTGACGAAAATCTTTGATCCGACCTTCTCGAACCATAGCTATGGTTTCCGCCCAGGTAGAAGGGGACATGATGCGGTTAGGGAAGCAAAGGGTTATATCAAAGAAGGATATCGTTGGGTAGTCGATATAGACCTAGAGAAATTCTTTGACAAGGTGAATCACGACAAACTGATGGGGATCTTGGCGAAAACGATCAAAGATCAAATTCTACTGAAGGTAATTCGCCGGTATCTTCAATCAGGCGTGATGATCAATGGAGTGGTAATGGAAACGGACATGGGAACGCCTCAAGGCGGCCCGCTTAGTCCACTTTTATCAAACGTCATGCTTCATGAATTGGATAAGGAGCTTGAGAAACGTGGACATAAGTTTGTTCGGTATGCGGATGACTGTAACATCTATGTGAAAACAAAGAAAGCAGGAATTCGTGTCATGAACTCCATTACGAACTTTATAGAGAAGGAGTTAAAGCTCAAGGTAAATAAAGAGAAATCGGCGGTAGACCGTCCTTGGAAACGGAAGTTTCTCGGTTTCAGCTTCACACTCAATAAGACTCCAAAGGTACGAATTGCGAACGAAAGTGTGAAACGTTTGAAGAACAAGATCCGTGAAATTACATCAAGGTCGAAACCGAATCCAATGGAGAAAAGGATTGAGAAACTGAACAAGTATTTAATGGGATGGTGCGGATATTTTGCCTTGGCAGAAACACCAAGTAAGTTCAAAGAATTTGATGAATGGATTAGACGAAGGCTTCGAATGTGTTTGTGGAAAGAATGGAAAACCCCGAAAACAAGAATTCGGAAACTCAGAGGATTAGGGGTTCCAAGCCATAAAGCATTCGAATGGGGCAATACACGCAAGAAATATTGGCGGATTGCCTGCAGTCCCATTCTACACAAAACCCTCGACAACTCCTATTGGAAGCGTCGAGGGTTAAGAAGTCTATTCGAAAGATATCAAGCACTACGTCATACTTAATTGAACCGCCGTATACCGAACGGTACGTACGGTGGTGTGAGAGGTCGGGGGTTAGTCACCCCCTCCTACTCGATTTTATAAAAGTTCTTAAAATAGCTATGATAAAAGGAACTCATCGTTTAGCTACAATTAAAAATGCCGATCGAATTCTAGTTATCACGAAAGAAGGAATTATAGAACAAGGGACACATAAAGAACTGATTGAATGATCAATGTCTTTTTAATTTGGTCAAAAATTTTAGAAAATAACTATCTTTCGAAATATATTATAATATAATAAACAACTTCAATGGAGTGAGTTTATGGACAGCAATTTACGAATGACGAAGTATTTCAGAGATAGTATTGCCGCAAAACTCCCGATTGATTTTAAAAACAGTGAATATGAAATTGTATCTTTGGAAGAAGTTGAACTAGGTAAGATATCAGAAAACAACTTACAAAAAATATTTAAAGAAAAAAGTGGAAATAAACTTGAAGTAATAATTGTAGCGAAAACGATTAAAAGAATTTTTACAGTGCAAGAAGGGGTTAATAACAATAATGATACGTTATCTGGCATATTTTTTATTCCCGCATTATTAGATGAAAATGGGGAACTTTATCCTTCAGAAAATAAATCTCCGTGGATACCAAGAGAATATCTATATCCTATAGTCGATACTACATTAGCAGTAGGCCATTTAGAAGCTTTTGATGATTTTATGACTAACCATCACAACGAACTAAAAAATAGCACGGATTGGAAAACTTATTTTAATTTATGCAAAGAAATGTATGAAGCCGTCACAGGAAGTAAGATAACAGATCAATCAGTGAATGGGATAGAGCTTGAAGATAAAATCTATTTGCTGAAAGATAATTCTATTGTTTCGACAAGAAGTATTTTAAAGCTATATGATTTTTTACAAGAAGGAGATTATTTAAAATCCAAATTATATTTAAACTTTATAAAACAAGAATTTAGTCCTATAAAGCCGCTAATAAAAAATTCAATAGAGGAGTCAAAAAAGCACATCGGTCAAATGAATGGGATTCATAAGCTGTCTCCTTCTCAGAGGGAGTGTTTGATACATTTCAATAATATGGAGGATGGTGATATTTTGGCCGTAAATGGACCTCCTGGTACGGGAAAAACGACGTTATTGCAATCTTTGGTTGCCAATTTATATGTCGAGAGAGCTTTAAAAAAAGAAAAACCTCCTTTAATTGTAGCTTCATCTACAAATAATCAAGCCGTTACAAATATTATAGAATCATTCGGGAAAATTACAAAAAAGTGGAAGCATAGTAATTTAGAAAATAGATGGATAGAAGGTGTTAATAGTTTTGCGGTCTATTTTCCATCCACAAGAAAAGTGAATGAAGCGGAAAAAAAAGGTTTTCAACATACGAATCAAAAAGGTGAAAACTTCTTTGAGAGAGTGGAAAGCGACGAAAACATTCAAGCTTCCAAAGAAAAATTTTTACGGGAATGCTCTCATTATTTTAATACAAAAATAAACACTTTAAACGAATGTGAAGATATAATTTGGCAACGGTTAAAGGAAATAAAAAAATATACTGATGATATTTTACAGTTATTCCATGAATTTTTTGAAATTTGTAATGGTGAGAAAAGTATAAATGCTTTTATTCAAGCGATTGAAAAAGAAATAGCAGCTGATAGAGAAAAATTAGATTATATAAACCATCGGAAAAATGAATGGCAAAATGAATATAGAAGAATTCCATTTTATTATCGATGGCTAAAATTTATACCAACTTTCAAACAGAAAATTTTGAACAGATTAAGTATCTTTATTAGTCCAGAGGAAGATTTTTTAAAAGAATCGATGGACATAGATGAAATTTTTGATAAATACAGTTCGATAGCTAAAGAAGTCAGAACAAATCTCAGGGAGAAGGAAGAAGTTTCAAAAAAAGTAAAAGCATTAAAATCATCTATACAGTCCGTTATTGATAATTTAATAAACCTAAAATTGATAAACAGAGAAGACTTTAAGATCTCAAGTAAATCAAAAATAGATGATTTGAATAAATTATTAGACACCTGCTTAAGGTATACTTCCTTTTGGCTATCGGTCCATTATTATGAATGTAAATGGTTAAAAGCAAAGAAATTAAGTGCTGAACAAAGGGGAAAAAATTTCAAAAATGTTTTAGAGCTGTTTTATGAAAACTTAAGTATGCTTACACCCTGCTATGTGATGACATTTTACCAATTACCAAAGCTTTTTCTTGCGTATGATGGAGTAGAACAGTACTTATATAATAAAATTGATTTATTAATAGTCGATGAGGCAGGACAAGTGACTCCTGAAATTGCTGCATGTTCGTTTTCATTAGCTAAACGGGCAGTTGTAGTAGGAGATATATATCAAATTGAACCTGTTTGGAATATTAATAAATCATTAGATATTTCATTAGCTATAGCAGCCAAAGTGATCCAAAATAAAGACGAGTTTGAAAAATTAAGAACTTTAGGCTTAAACACTTCAGAGTCTAGTGTGATGAAAGTTGCTTGCAAAAGCTGTCAATACGAAAAGTTTGGTGAAAGAGGGTTGTTTTTAAGCGAGCATCGTCGTTGCTATAATGATATTATTGAATACTGTAATTATCTAGTCTATAAAGGGAATTTAGAACCAAAAAGGGGCTATGGTAGAAATGATGAAAAATGTCCATTAAGGAAACTGTCAATTCCTCATTTTGGGCATTATCAAGTAGATAGTCAGAAATCTAGTAAACGAGCGGGTAGTAGATATAATGAAAAGGAAGCCAGAGAAATTGTAAATTGGATAATGAAGAATTTTGAACAAATAAAAGCTGCATACAAAGCTGAGTTCCCAACGTTAAACCCCAAAAATATTCTAGGTATTATAACCCCTTTTAAAATGCAGGTTGCAGAGATTAAGAAAATTTTGCCAGAAGAGCTTAAAAAAGTGGTTGATGTTGGAACTGTGCATACATTCCAAGGCGGAGAACGAAATGTGATTATTATGTCCACTGTATATGGTAAGGATGATGGATGTTATTTTATTGATGCAAAAAAAAGTTTGTTGAATGTGGCGGTTTCAAGAGCAAAAGATAGTTTTCTAGTTTTTGGTGAGATAGGCTGTCTTTCAAATAGTGAAGCAACTCCAAGCGGATTGCTGAAAAAAATGTTGACAAGTTTTAAATGAAGAATGTTTTTCTAGTAAAGATAGCCGTAGTATTAATAGTGGATAAATGCTTTAATAATTTAGGTTTTATGTTCTTTCCATTTTGCCGCTACCTGTTATTGCTATTATGGAACTGGTAAACAAGATTTTTTTATATTTACCGTTTTATTTTTAGAATGCAGGTAAGAGAGGGCTTTTAAGTTGCATATTTCAAAACAAACCTAAAAAAGCACTTTAGAAAACAGCAATACGAGAAAGTAATGATGTTGTTTTGAATCGTAACAAATTAGAGTACCTATAACATGTTAAAATGGTTATTGTTTCATTGAGAAATGTTGCATGCATATCCGAAAATGAGTGTTAGAAAAAAAATTTTTTTGCTTTAACGGAGGGATTTCTTTAGTAAATAAAATCAAAGTAATGTGGCAATAATAGAAATGACCATTACCTGCCAAAAAAGTCCAAATACGAAATGAAAATCGATTTTAAAAATATCTCGGCTTAAGGAGAAAAGATGGCGCCTCCTAGAACAGCTAGTGGCAAATCAGAACATTCACTTTTTTTCATTTCTATATGCTTGACTGTGAGCCTCTAACGGTATGAGTTTTTGCGAAAGCAAGTGATAAGAATTTGCAAGACGAACAAGCCTCTCCATGTAATAGTGAATTTGCAATAAAATATACAAACTCTTGTTTCTTAAATGCGATTAACCAATTATGTTTATTTCTCTCTGTTCTCCGTATCCATTTTTTTAGTCTAACATCAAGGCTTTATGCTTCGCCTATTTGATGAAACAAATTTAAAGCGCTAAAGTGAAAAGTATGGTAAACTTTATTATCATTAAAATGTAATAGGGTGTTTGATTCAATTGGAAATTAAACAATTGAAGTGTTTTCTTGAGGTTACACGTACCGGCAATTTTACCACTGCATCTGAGAACCTGTTCATTACGCAGCCTGCTCTCAGTAGAATTATCAAATCATTGGAGGATGAAATTGGAGCACCGCTTTTCATACGTACTAGAAAAAAGCTGATATTGACGGATGCAGGCCGTATTTTAAAAAAACATGCTTTAAAAATTGAAAATCAGCTGCAGCAATTGGATGCAGAACTAGATAAAATGTTTATGCAAAGAAAACGACAAATTCGCATCGGGCTACCTACGATTACGAATTCCATTTTCTTCTCAAAATTGATTGCATCGTTTCATGAAGAATATCCAGAGGTGATTTTCCTACTAGAAGAGGATGGTTCCAAACCAGTTGAAGAGAAGGTTCTCAATAATTTATTGGATTTTGGGGTCGTTGTTCTTTCTGAGGAAAATGAAAATCTTGACAGTATTATATTTGTGA
Source organism: Aeribacillus sp. FSL K6-8394 (assembly GCF_038008865.1). Taxonomy (NCBI): domain Bacteria; kingdom Bacillati; phylum Bacillota; class Bacilli; order Caryophanales; family Bacillaceae; genus Aeribacillus; species Aeribacillus sp. FSL K6-8394. Next base: position 65,810 of record NZ_JBBPAA010000003.1, on the reverse strand, counting down.
ATGAGAAATTAAAACTAGTTGTCTCTTCGTCTCATCGTCTGGCGGGAAAACAAGAAGTGTCTTTGCAGGAGCTAAAAAAAGAGGACTTTATTATGTTCGACCGGGATTTTGTGCTAAGAAATCTTGTCATCAATTCTTGTAAAGAAGCCGGTTTTCAACCGAAAATTATTTCGGAAACATCACAACTGGAGTTTATTCAAGAATTGGTTGCCTACAATATAGGTATTACTTTGCTGCCTGAAAGTACGTGTATAGAACTAACAGATGATTTTAAAACGATCACCGTCACTAATCCGGAAATCGAATGGAATCTGGCAATGATTTGGAGAAAGGATGCAAGCTTATCACAGATTGCGCAGGAATTTATACGATTTGCAAAAGAAAAGCTGTCGACGGCTAATCCCGGCCAGGATTCTAAATCCGATTGAGTCAACTATAAGAAGGCTTCCGTTAAAGGGGAGCTTTTTTTATTTTGTTCAGTTTAAAGAGCGCTTCCATACTATTTTGTAATGAATTGTATATAGGATTGGCATTGTATCTTTGCAAACCAACTATATTATAATTCTCTTTGTAAAAATTCTAAATGCGGATGAAGCGTACGCTTCAAAAGTATTTTTATTTGCAAGGTGATCATAATGGAAGCAAAAAAAATGAAAGAAACACGTGTTGTTCAAACCGATCAAGTGCTCATTAATGATTTGAACAATTATCATACATTATTTGGCGGAGTTTTAATGAAGAAGATGGATGCATGTGCGACGCTTTCTGCCCGCAGACATACAAGGGTAAAGGAATGTGTTACAGCGTCGACCGACTCCGTTAATTTCCTTGAACCGATCCGGGTAAGTGATTCGGTTTGTATTGAATCGTTTGTTAGCTATACAGGTAAAAGATCCATGGAGATTTTCTGTAAAGTGATTGCAGAAGATCTAGAAACTGGAAAACGAAGAATTGCAGCTACAGCATTTTTCACTTTTGTTCCTCTAGATGAAAATAAAAGGCCGTTGGAAGTACCGCCAGTTATTCCAGAAACAGAGGAAGAAAAATATCTTTATGAAACAGGAAAAGAACGTGAAAAGATTCGTAAGTTAAAAAGACAACAAAATAAAGAACTCGTGTCCAGACTTTCACTGAATAAACCGTGGGATTAATACGGAACAAAGGAATGATATAGTGTGATAATAGACTCTAGTTACGATGAGTTGAAAAATGCACAAACCGCTATCGAAAACTTAAAGGCGACAACACCATCTATTTATCGGAAATTTTTAAATATCATCCATTTGACTCGTCAATTACAGTATGGATATCAATATATGGGTTCTTTACTAATGGATGAAAACCCAGGTAAATTCCAACCGAAATTTCAGGATGATTATGTGCTGTCTATCTATCATCAGGAAATCGAAAAACTAAAAGCTGATAAAAGATTTCCCGAATTAAAACAATTGCTGCAATCATATAAACATATTAGCTATACAAACATTAGCAAGCTGGCTTTAGGGGAAAAACCAGCAGCATTAATTGGTCCAGCTGTGGTCCATTAATTGCTCGAAGGGAACTGAAAAAATTTAATTGGGTGGATCGAACTTTGATTCGATTCACCTTATTTATTTTTAAAGAGTGTTAAAAGGCTGCTTTCTCCGGTCATAAATTCCATGCAAACAGCTGTCCGAAAAAATGTTGCTTGAAAAAAGGGGCGCCTCTTAGCTGAAAAATCAACTTGAGACAGCCCCCACACCACCAACGGTTATTCTAAAGCCTTACTCCTTTTTAGTCCATTCCCCGACAAATTCGATTTCGTTATAGGAAAAGAAGTCTTTCAATATCTTTTCACGATCATCTAAGAAAAGCTGATCCGCTACTTCAGATACGAGCCTGCGTATCCCGTATTTCAAGCCGGAAAGAGCAGCTGCCGTAATACCGCAGCTGATCAAACCCGAATAGTTGAAAGCGAAAAGTCCGTACAGAAGTTTTTTGCCCTTTTCATCGCGGCTTATAAAAGCGAAACCAGGGCTGAGATAAGGATGGGCATCAAGCATTGGATTGGCCAACTCCTTCGGGGGATGATAGCGGTCTCCCCAACGAGCTATGTGGCTTTCGACAAGTCTAAGCTCCGGGCGCAAAGCAGGATCAGTGACGAGTCCGGTGCAGATGATCAGAAAATCGAAGGTGAACTTGCCCTGAGGTGTGGTCACTACAGCACCCTGATCTGCAGCTTCAACATCAAGCCATGGCGCTCCTAAGTGCAGTTGAAAACCGGGCCATGCGGCTGCGCGTCCGAAGGTATCGTTGGTCGGCGGCTGATTATATTTAAAGAAATGAGCGATGATTGCATATTTATCAGCGTCCGATAGAGCTTGGAAATGTTCGATTAGACCGGAAACTTCCATATAGCGGATCGGATTAATACGCTGCAATTCCTTGCGGCGAACAAAGACATGAACTTCTGCCGCACCCTCTGATAAGGCGAAATTGGCATTATCAAAGGCAGATGCGCCGCCGCCCAAAATTCCGATCTTTTTCCCTTGTAGTGCTTTAAAATCAATTGCTTCTGAGGAGTGGGCATAGAGATGACGCGGCAATTTTTCAGCAATGAAAGGAGGAACATGCCATTCGCCGCCGCCTTGAATTCCCGTGGCTAAAATAACCTTTCGTGCGAGCAATATGTCCGATGGTGCCCCCGTCCCTTCGATATGAAGCCGATGAATCCCTTCATCAGTCGGCTCTATCAGCTTCAGCTTCACTTCATTGATGACGGGCAGATTGAGAACTTTCCGAAACCAGCGCAAATAATTCATCCAGTCTCCCCGAGGAATTTTGTCCAGCGCTTCCCAGCCTTCCGGTCCGAATTGTGCTTCCCACCAAGCGCGGAAGGTTAGGGAAGGAATCCCAAGGTCGATGGAGGTCAAATGTTTAGGTGTTCGCAAAGTCACCATACGGGCGTAGGTTTCCCACGGTCCTTCCAAGCCCTCTCGGTTTTCGTCAATGACGAGAATGTTGGATATCCGCTCGCGTAGAAGACCGAAAGCCGCACCTAAGCCGCTTTGGCCGCCGCCGACGATCACGACATCGTAGACATGCCCTTCAGGTTTTTTTAGCGTTCGCACCCAGCTTGGACCTCCGAAGGCGAGATAGGAAAGATCGGTTTTCACTTGTTTGTTTAATGCCTCTAGGCTCATCATTTTTCACTTCTTTCAACTGTAAGAATTTGAAAGTCACATATGTCAGCTTATCCGTAAACAGAAATCCGCATGAGAAGAATTATTATATTGAATCAATCATTATTGTTTTTACAGTACCACTTGCCCATATAGTATCACTTCAACCATTTTTATTGAATGTGTATTGTATCTAAAATCTCCTTTAATCATTATGTAAAATAACTAAAAATGCTTGTTTATTTTCCTCTAAGGAACGAATACCAAGGCTATCTTCATCTAGTCGTTCCTGCAAAACACGCTAAATCAGTCAATAGCTAACCGATTGCCCCGATTTTTCCTGCATATTAATGGACATAATTTGTGCAAAAAAGCGCATCTTCTGATGTTCGTTCCTCATTCAATTTGTATGGAAGCAAGCATTAAAAAGATGGTTTTTCTTAGTTCAAATACTGGTTGCTGCTGCAGGGCAGGACCATTTTTGTTTGAATCCGCAGCGGTCAGTTTTTTTAAAGATAACTATTAAAGCCGAGTTTGTTTTAAAAAATTTTTTCTATTATTCGCAGAAATGAGTGATTACTCACTTCGCAAAATTCATTTGGTCATCTATAATGTATGTGAGTACTCACTCATTTTATACGAAAGGAAGGGAAAAAATGGCCTCAATGATTATTGTCCGTAAAGCTGCGATTTCATTCGGGAAGGAAAAAGTTCTAAAAAATATTAATTTGGATGTTAATGAGGGAGAGATTTTCGGGCTTCTTGGCCCATCCGGCTCTGGGAAAACGACGTTGGTCAAAATGATTACAGGAATTTTAGAGGGAGATCAAGGGAAAATTTCCATCAAAGATCAAAAAGTTCCTTCACTCGAACTGATGAAATCAATTGGTTATATGGCGCAATCGGATGCCCTTTATCAGGAGTTGACCGCGAAAGAAAATCTGGAATTTATAGCTGCCATTTACGGACTAAAACGCCAAGAACGGAAGAAAGCGATTCAGGAAGTTTTGGAAATGGTTGGTTTAACCGATCATATGGATAAAGTTGTAAGGGATTTTTCAGGTGGGATGAAAAGGCGGTTGTCTCTAGCTGCTTCACTCATGCATAAACCGGATCTATTAATTTTAGACGAACCGACGGTTGGAATCGATCCAGTGCTTCGCCAATCAATATGGGGTGAATTAAGAAAACTAAAAAACAACGGGATGACCATTTTAGTTACGACACATGTCATGGATGAGGCGGAAAAGTGTGATCGTCTTGCCATGCTAAGAGACGGTTATATCATTGCTTGTGACACGCCGGAAAAGCTAAAGGAAAACCAAAAGGTCGATTCACTTGAAGAAGCATTTTTAGCATACGGGAGGAATGAGAAATGAGAGTAGGAGCTGTTGTCATCCGAATTATACGGCAGCTGCTCAGGGATAAACGGTCGATTGCTTTATTGATCTTTGCGCCGCTTTTAGTTATCACCCTTGTATGGCTTGTGGCGACCCATACGAACCGAAAATAGCTGCGGAAAATATACCGGCGCCGCTTGAGCAAGCATTGCAAAATGAATTGGAGAAAGATGTTGTTCACATGTCCGAAGGTGAAGCGAAGGAGGCTTTTCAAAAAGAGGATTTAGATGCGTTTATAACGATAAAAAATCATGTTCCGTATGTTTTGCTGGAAGGAAGCGACCCGACAGCCAATTCAGCGGTCATGAAGGTGATTCAAACCGCCTTCAGCTCCCTGTCAGGCCAAAAAAATATTCAGCCTGATGTCGAATATTATTATGGTTCTGACGAAATCAATCTTTTTGATCAGACGGGTTCAGTACTAATCGGTTTTTTTGTCTTTTTCTTTGTTTTTGTGTTAGGCGGCATTTCATTTTTGCGGGAAAGAACACAAGGAACATTAGAGAAATTGTTGTCGACGCCTATTAAAAGATGGGAGATTGTAACAGGCTATTTGCTAGGATTTGGCTTATTCACGATTGTTCAATCGTTCATTATTGTTGCTTATTCCGTATATGTACTTGATATTTGGATGGCAGGGGATTTTTGGCAGCTGTTAATCGTCACTTTTTTATTGGCAATCACGGCGCTGACGCTTGCGACCCTTTTATCAGCCTATGCGAATAATGAGCTGCAAATCATGCAGTTTATTCCGCTTGTCATTATCCCGCAAGTATTTTTCTCGGGAATCTTTAACTTGGAGACAATGGCGGAATGGATGCAAGTGTTAAGCAAATTTATGCCGCTTACTTATGGAGCGGATGCCATGCAGGAAATCATGATTAAAGGAAAGGACTTGGTCGATCTTTGGCAGGATTTGTTTATACTAGCTTGCTTTGCGCTTCTTTTCTATGTCTTAAATATCTTTGCATTGAAAAAACATCGCAGGTTATAACAAATAGAAGAGAGAGTAGGAGGAGGAAAGCGTATGGACCAGAAAAATTTATTGGACGAGTTCATGAAGGCAGCGGATCAAAATTTAACGCCGAAGCAGGCAAAAATTCTTCAAGCGGCAGTCGAAATTTTCGCCGAAAAAGGGTATGCTGCGACATCCACGAGCGAAATTGCGAAAAGAGCTGGGGTAGCGGAAGGAACGATTTTCCGCCATTACAAAACAAAAAAAGATTTGCTGATTTCCATCGTTTCACCGATCATTATAGAATTTGCCGTCCCTTTTTTTGCTGAAAGGTTTATCAATGAAGTTTTCCAGGATCAGCGTCATGATGATTTTGAAGAGCTGTTAAGGAAAATCATCCGCAACCGCTACCAATTTGTCAAAAACAATGTCCCATTGTTAAAAATTATTTTGCAGGAAATGGCGTTCCATACAGAAATTCAAGAAAAATATCGTGCGGTTTTTACTGAAAAAGTTTTGCCTCAGTTTATAAAAGTTGTCGACCATTTTAAGCAAAATGGGCAAATAGGAGATTTTCCCACCGAGACCGTCATACGTTTAACGATTAACACGATCGTTGGTTTTTTCATTACCCGGTTTTTGGTCATTCCGGACTATCCATGGGATGATGAAAAAGAAATGGAATATACGGTCCAATTTATTCGAAACGGGTTAAAAGGGGTTTGATGGCTTAATCAATTATTAAAGATACATGATCTTTTGCAGGATGGGGGTGTCTAATAAGTCGTTTTTACTGCTTATTAACACCCCCTTTAATGTTTTAGAAACGTTGATATATCGATGTTTATGATTTTTTGTTTTTATGGGGATTTGACTTTCTGGACAGCCCCATCCTTTTTTAATTAAATTGGAAATAAGGGAGTTTTTAACCAAGCGGTCTTCGATATTTAGCAATATGGTATATATAAAGATACTTGTGGCTTGTTGAATCTGATTTCATTTACCCTCGTTTTTTTCTCATCAAACTGCTGATTATCAAATTTGTTAATGCATTATCAATCAACCACCACTACTTGTTGGCTGCCATATATCTTTTTAATGTTAGGACTAATATTTTCTGTTATTAAGTATGTTAAATCTTTAGTAGGACATACAATGTGATTGGAAACAGTGCTTAATTTATCAGATGTTGCCATCCCTAATATTTCAGAAGAGATGGAAGCCATTTTCCGCTTTACTAATGCTTCTGATAAGCTTGGGACGCTGATTCCTATATAAGGATCAATTTTGTAAATTCCCATGATATATAAATCTGCTCTCATATTACTTAAAGATTCGACAGTGTCTATTCCTAAATTAACCATTGATTGTTTGAATAAAGTTCCGCCGATCATAATAACATCAATATGTTGATGATTAGTCAGAGCCATAGCGATTGGCGGGCTGTTTGTAATGACGGTGGCTTTTAATGTTAAAGGTAATTGGTTTACTAGATGTAAATTAGTCGTTCCTCCATCAATTAATAAAACCATGTCTTCTTTTATAAAGGATAAAGCTTTTTTAGCTAATTTAATTTTAACTTCATTAAACATGTGCTGCCTTGTTGAAAAATCAACAACAGGAGGCCCTATCCTCAAAGCTCCGCTATGAACCCTTTTAATAAGTCCGCGGTTATCAAGCTCCTTTAAATCTCTTCGAATTGTATCCTCCGAAACTGACAGGCGTTTACTTAAATCGCTTGCAATAACTTTATGTTCTTCATTTAAAATCTGCAAGATTTTTTGTTGACGTTCTTCCTTTAGCATAGTGACTTTACTCCTTTAAGTCTTTCTTATAGTTTATCATAATTTCAACAATTGATCAAAACGCATTCGCGCAAATAATGGCACAAAAACGCAAAAACATGCTTTACTTTTCATTATATGCGTTTTATAATAAAGGAAAACATGCAAACACATGCAAATGGAGGCACAAACATGCAAAATAATAAAAAAATAACGATTGCACCTTCTATAATGTGTGCTGACTTATGTAATTTAGAAAAAAGTGTAAAAGAAATTGAGAAAGAAGGACTGGATACTTTACATATTGATATTATAGATGGACACTTTAGCCCTAGTATGCCATTGGGAATAGATACTATTAAGCAATTACGAAAAATAACTGATATGAATTTTGATGTCCACATTATGTCCAATAATAATGAATTTTTTATACAAGAGATGATCAAAATTGATGTACAACAAATATCATTTCACTATGAAACGAGCACTCATATTGATCGATACATTAACTTAATAAAAAACAATGGAATTAAAGCAGGTTTAGCACTCAACCCAGCAACTCCCCTGTCTGTCCTGGATTATATTTTGCCGCAGTGCGATACCATTTTGTTAATGTTAATCAATCCAGGCTTTGCAACTGATGAAAATGAAAAGCAAGTTTCTTATGCAATAAAAAAAGTAGAAGATTTGGCGCGATTAATAAAAGAAAAAGAATTGGATACAAATATTGAGGTTGATGGCAGAGTATCTTTAGACACAATACCAAGCTTAGTAAAAGCTGGGGCCGACATACTAGTTGCCGGGAGTACAAGCTTATTTATTCGAGACAAAAGTTTAGCTGAGAATAAAAAAGCGATGGAAAAATGCATCATAGAAGGTTTATTGTGAAAAGAGGGGAAATAATGGTTAATTACTATGATATTGTAAAGGAAATTACAAACGAACTCACCACTACTTTAAACCAAATTGATATGAATGAAGTCAATAAATTGTTAATCGAGATAAAAAAAGCAGATAAAGTATTTTTTGTCGGGGTTGGAAGAGTTCTATTATCTTTGAAAGCTATCGCTAAACGATTAGCCCATCTTGGTATTAAAACTTATATTGTCGGCCAAATCACTGAGCCTGCAATAACTGAAAAAGACTTATTGATAGTGGGGTCGGGAAGCGGAGAAACGGCTTTTCCATTAATCATTGCAAAGAAGGCAAAGCAATTTAAAGCAAAAGTTGCTCATATAGGTGCAAATCCAAATAGCTCAATGAATGAGTATTCAGATTGTTTCGTAAGGATACCAGTAGGTACAAAACTACAGCTGCCAAATGAAGTGAAATCTGTACAACCAATGACAAGCTTATTTGAACAAAGCTTATTGTTATTAGGCGACGCGTTAGCCTTAATGATGATTAGAGAGCAAAATATTGATATGTCTAGTCTTTGGCAATATCACGCGAATTTAGAGTAAAAAGTTAATAGCCTCGCTGGATTGGATATTCTTTGATAAAGAGTTTTAAGTATTGTAAAGGGAGATAATATTATGCTAGCGTTGCATTTTGGTGCAGGGAATATAGGGAAAGGTTTAATTGGTTACTTATTAAACAAAACTGGGTATGAAGTTTGTTTCGTGGATATAAATCAAAAAACGGTTGATAAATTTAACAATTACAATAGTTATCAGGTTGAGATATTAGATGATAATCATACGGTAGAGACTATCTCTCCGGTTTCAGCATTAAACAGTGTAACACAAGAAGAAGAAGTGGTCAATGCTATTGTGAATGCAGATTTAATTACAACATCTGTCGGCATCAATAACATACCTAAAATTGCTAATATATTAGCTCAAGGCCTTTTGAAAAGAGCAAAAGAAAATAAAAAGAAGATCGACATTATCGCAAATGAAAATGCAATTAACGCTTCTTCCAGTTTGAAACGTGAGATAAAGAGATATGTTTCAAATAAAGAAATGGAAAATATATGTACTTTTGTTGGCTTTCCTAATTCAGCTATTGATCGCCTAGCTTTATCAAAACATAGCGAAGGGGGTGAGAGTGTTCTTGTAGAACCGTTCTATGAATGGATCATTAACAAATCAGAAATCGTTAATGCAGATTCGCCTATTATAAAAAACGCAATCTATGTTGAAGATTTACAGCCTTATATTGAAAGAAAATTATATTTAGTGAATATGGGTCATGCGGCAACTGCTTATATTGGGTTTTTAGCAGGAGAATCTACAATACAGAGCGCTTTGAGAAATGCAAAAATTGAACATCTTGTACGGGAAACGCTAAATGAAGCTTCCCAATATATTTTGAGGAAATTTAATATGGATCCAAAAGATATGAGTGATTTTATTGAAAGAATTATAAAGCGCTTTAAAAACAAAAATATTAGCGACTCGATTTTGCGAGTAGGAAGATCGCCGATTCGCAAACTGGGCTATAATGAACGATTAATTAAACCCACTAGAGAACTTTTTGATTTAGGACTTTCAATAGAATATTTATCAGTTGCCGTTGCTGCTGCATTTTTATTCGATAACCCTGATGATGAAGAGTCTGTAATTTTGCAAAACTACATTTGTGAAAATGGGATCGAACAAGCCATTTTACATTTTACAGAGTTAGAAAATAAAACAATTAGAGAAAAAATTAAAGAAATTTATTATCAACTAAAAATACAGAAATGGTAGTGTAAATAGAATCATGAAGAAAGGTGAAACGGTGTGTTAAGTGAATATTTAAAAGGTAATATAAATTTCTTGAATAGAGTATCTTCATGGGAGGAATCTATAAGAGTTGCTTCCGATCCTTTATTAAAAAAAGGTAATATTACTCCTAAATATATTCAAGATATGATTGATAATGTCAATAAAAATGGTCCATATATAGTAATTGTTCCGGGAATTGCCATGCCGCATGCAAGAAACGAAGGAGGAGTAATCAAAACAGGCATTTCTTTTTTGAAATTACAAAACAACGTGCAGTTCCCAGAGGGAAAAGAAGTGAATATTATTATCGTCTTAGCGGCTGAAGACAATTCAAGTCATTTAGGTTTGCTATCCGACTTATCTTCTATACTAATTGATGAAGATGTTGTAAACAAGTTTAGAAATTCAAGCAATGAAGAAGAAATAATGAATGTTATTAAAATGGTAGAATAAAAAATGTTTTTTTGATTAAATTTAAAATTTAAACATCGTTTTTTTTTTCAAAAAAGTATAAAAATTTCTTCTATAATATTGATATGAAGAAAGGGTGTTATACATGGAAAATGTAATTAAAGCCAAAACTCCATCTTTTCGTGCACGCATCCAAGCTGTTGGAGGATTCTTGACCAATATGGTTTTGCCGAATATTGGAGCTTTTATTGCATGGGGATTATTAACAGCTTTGTTTATACCTTCTGGCTGGTTTCCAAATGAGAATCTTGCTAGTATAGTTGATCCGGCAATCAAGTATTTATTGCCTTTGCTTTTAGCAAGCACAGGAGGGAGAATGGTTGCCGGCCAAAGGGGCGCTGTAATGGGTACCATCGGAGCCATAGGGCTAATAGTTGGATCCGATATACCAATGTTTTTAGGCGCGATGATTATTGGTCCTTTGGGAGGCTGGCTTATAAAGAAATTTGATAAATTGATAGATGGTAAAATACCTGCAGGATTTGAAATGATTGTTAATAACTTTTCAATTGGTATTTTAGGCTTCTTTCTAATGATTTTCTCCTTTTATTTTATAGGACCGGTTATTGAAGCGGCAAATAATGTTGTTTCATCCGCTATTAAATCTCTAGTGGATACAGGGTACTTACCATTATTATCTCTTATTAATGAGCCAGCTAAAGTATTGTTTTTAAATAACGTCATTGATCAAGGAATATATTATCCTTTAGGTATGCAAGAAACGCTTGAAGCAGGAAAATCAATTTACTTTACCGTTGCGTCAAACCCAGGACCTGGTCTTGGATTATTATTAGCTTTTAGCTTTTTCGGCAAAAAGGCTGCTAAGCGGACTGCTCCGGGTGCTATAATAATTCATTTCTTCGGAGGCATTCATGAGTTATACTTCCCATATGTATTAATGAAACCATTAACAATTTTAGCAATGATTGCCGGCGGGATGTCAGGTATTACAACTTTTTATCTTTTCGATGCGGGTCTTGTAGCTGGACCTAGTCCGGGATCCATAATATCTTATTTAGCTTTAACCCCTAAAGGTAATTTCCTAGGAATCATTTCAGGTGTAATCGTAGCTGCGGTAGTATCCTTCATCGTTACTGCAATAATATTAAAGTTTGATAAAAAAACAGATGAAGAAGATTTTACAAGTTCAATCGAAAAGTCAAAAGCAATGAAATCTGAAGGGAAACAAATTTTAAATCCATCTAATGAACTGTCTAATACAAAAATAAGTAAAATTTCATTTGCTTGCGATGCAGGTGCCGGCAGCAGTGCATTAGGTGCAACCACATTTAGAAAAAGACTGCAAAAAGCAAATATTGACGGTATTGAAGTAAAACATTATAGAATAGAGGATGTTCCAGAAGACACTGACATTATCGTCGTTCATAAAGATTTATTAGAAAGAGCAAGATTATCTCATAAAAACAAAAGAATTATCACTATAGAAAATTATATAGAAGATCCTAATTTATTAAAATTAATTGATGAATTAGGGAAAAGGTAAACAAATGGTTTTGTGTAATTGGAGATTCCTTGCTTGCAAACGTTATCAACAATTTTATAGATATTAGTATTAAAAAGAAAAATAATCATTAGGAGATTAGAGATATGAAAACAGTACTCCCTTGAGATTTAGCTTTTGTGGACGTGGTGTTTTTGCAAATGGCGCAAATAAGGCAATGCTCATTTTTGCAATCGCGGACGGCTCACCACGTCCACTATTCAAAATTAGATTAAACAAAGGCCCTAACTTATATAAGTTAAATAGCCTAAGATACCATAAATTTAATTTACGGTTTTTCTAATCTGAAATGAATTGAAAGCAATGGAACTCCTGATTTATCTTTTTAAAAATATGTTCAAAGTTTTTTAAGTTTCTATCTCTCTAATAAACGAAGAAGTTGTTTTATGGTAATTTTGCAAAATTAAGCGATACACCAATTATTTCAGATTCGGCTATTGTGATTTTGTGTTGAAGACAACAAGAAAATAATAAACATCCGTCCACTATAAAATTATTAATTTTCACTTTTTCAAACGTGCCTATTTCTAAGTCTTTCTATATAATACTTGAATTTGGAAACAGTTTCAAGTTTTATTTAATAATCATTATAGGTGACACCTTTTTTTCGAGTTTGAGCTGTCTGCTTATTCTTGTGAAAAATCATTCTACATGCGAAAAGCTTTTTGGGAAAGAATTGCACTTTGGAACAAACAAAGATAAAGAAATAATAGGAAATGACAGAAATGATGGAAAATACGCTCTGTTTTTTCTTAACGTTTAACTATGTAGAAAACGATCAAGATCAGAAATATCATCTTTACGAATGAATCTAACAAAGCTGTTGAAATCATTATCTTCAATCTATAGCAAAAGCCGGAATGGTATCATAACCACTCCGGCTTTTTGATGTGCGCCCGGCATGTACATGAACTATAGGGTGTAAGTCCCGAACCCCGAAGACAGAAGTAGAGGTTAGCCAAGAGCAAGGGTGTCCGTGGTGACGCGGAATCTGAAGGAAGCTGGAGGCAAAACACCGGTCCGAGGAACACGAACCTCATATAAGGCTAGGTATGATTGAGTGAGTTTGCATAACAAAACAAAGCTCTTTCTGTCGAAGGTCATATCGAGTAAATGAGGCGGATAGATGGTGTGAAAGTGCATGTACTTACCCGGGGAGGTCTGGCGGATATGTGAAGTACTCTTCATAACCTACTTAGTGATAAGTAGCTGAACCGTCAGAAGTCAGCAGAGGTCATAGTATTAGTTGATCTAGAACAACTGAGAAGGACCGAACAATTAAGAGAGAATAGCCCTTGGCATTCAGTGAGTCATGATGAACACAGAAAACGTAGTACCTCACTTGAGGGAGGAAGCGGTGAATCCCGTGGGAGACCTCTTGGAGGGTGGAGTGACCACTGGCATAAAGAGAACAGCTATTCACGGAAGTTATAAAGACTTGCGTCAATTATCTTAATTGAACCGCCGTATACGGAACCGTACGTACGGTGGTGTGAGAGGACGGGAGTTAATCGCTCCCTCCTACTCGATTGCAAAGTTTTTGGAATTATATCGGTTATATTAAGCTGCGGATTGCTTATTATTTTTAAAAGAATTGATATATGAAATAGCTTTTTCAACATCGAACTGACCTTCCCATTTAGACATAACGACAGCGGCTAATGAATTTCCAATGACATTGACCACTGTTCTAGCCATATCGAGAATACGGTCAATACCTGCGATAAATGCAAGACCTTCAGGCGGGATGCCTACTGCTCCCAGCGTAGCCAACAATACAACAAATGAAACGCCTGGAACGCCTGCAATTCCTTTTGAGGTCAACATTAATACTAGCACCAATGAAATTTGATCAGCGATGGACAAATCAATGCCATACATTTGTGCTATAAACAGTGCTGCTAATGCTTGGTATAGGGTTGAACCATCTAAGTTAAAGGAATAACCTGTTGGAATGACAAATGCTGTAATGGATTTTGGGCATCCAAATTTCTCCATTTTCTCCATTATTCTTGGCATAACTGTTTCTGAGCTTGAGGTTGAATAGGCAAGGATAAGCTCTTCTTTAAGTAAACGGATGATGTGAAAAATGTTTAGACCGACTAATTTTGCAACAAATCCAAGAACGACGACAACGAAGAATAACATTGTTCCATAGCCGACAATTACTAATTTACCCAACGGCACCAATGATTCGATACCGAATTTAGACACAGTCACACCGATAAGGGCAAACACACCAAATGGTGCAAATTTCATCACTTGGTTCGTCACCCAGAACATCGTTTCAGCTGTACCTTGGAAAAAGGCAATGATCGGTTTTCCACGCTCTCCGATGGCTGTGACTCCAAGTCCGAAAAATACAGAGAAGAAAATGATCGCCAGCATATTTCCTTCAACAAATGCCTGGAAAATGTTTGGTGGAACAATGTTGACAAATGTATCAGCTATTCCGTGGCTTTCAACTGCTTCTGCCGTATCGACATAACTATTAATATCTGTTTTCTCTAATGAGCTCATATCGACGCCGGAACCAGGCTGAAAAATGTTAGCTGCTAAAAGTCCGACAATAATGGCGACAGTTGTAATAATTTCAAAATACAAAATTGTTTTTCCGCCAAGCTTTCCGAGCTTTTTTGTATCACCTACACTTGCAATACCGACAATTAAGCTGGAAATAACAATTGGAATGACGATCATTTTAATTAATCGTAAAAATATATCCCCAATTGGCTGCAAAAATTTCGCAACATCTGGGTTACCATAAAAAATAGTACCAACAACAATACCTAGTACAAGACCTATTAAAATTTGCCAAGCCAAGCTTATTCTTTTCATCATAGCACCTCTTTTCTTTTATAATTGCCTCCAAAACGAATGGATGACAAAATTGATTATCATTATCTTTTAAATGATTACTCGTCGAAATAATAAGCTATAATAATTAGTAGAGTTGTTTGCGAGAGCGCTTACGAGTTATCTTATCTAATTTAAAATTGAAACTACAAGATCAGACGATAAATCTACAAAATTCTACAAATTGATTATTTACTTCGTTTTTAAAATTCTAACTTTTATTCAATTTTTTAAGAGGAACCATTATAACAAGGTTGTGGTAATATTGAACTTGCACTCTCTTGAAAAAAAAGAACTTCAATTATTGGTTGCAATGATCATTTTGGTTCCGCTCGCTGGCGAAATTAAATTTTATCCATTTAATGAAGTTTATCGGGTGAGTTTTGGACCTCCAACATTGTTTATTTTTTTATTGTGGCTGAGAAAGGTACCAGCTGTTATATGTGGTGTTCTTGCAGGCTTATCAATTGTGACATTTCGGGTTCTTCTCGATTTGATATCCCTTACATCTGTTGATTGGATGGCTTCCATTCATACAAATTCTCCTTATTTTTTCTATTACTTCACGTATGCGCTTGTTTTTTCTGTTTTAAGAATTCACCGATTTTACAATCGACCATGGGTGATCGGCCTTTTGGGGATTGTGATAGAATTGGCAGCCGGGATTGTCGAGCTACTCGCTGAAAATATTATGATTGGAACGGTAATGACTTTAGATGCCTTTAATAAAATTATGATTATTGCCATATTCCGAAGTTTTTTTGTGATCGGTTTATTTAGTATGATAAAATTGCATGAATCTAAGCTAAGGGAAGCGGAGATTCAAAAACGCAATGAACATATGATCATGCTGGTATCGAACCTTTACGAAGAGTCGGTGCTATTAAAAAAATCCGTTCAAGATGCTGAGGAAATTACGAGGCAATCTTACAACCTGTATCAAAAATTGCAGGAGATCAGGAAAGGGAAGAAAAGGCTGTCGCTGGAGGAGCTTTCACGGCATGCCTTGAGGATTGCCGGCGAGGTTCATGAGATCAAAAAAGATAATCAACGCATTTTGTCTGGACTTTCAAAAGTAATTTCAGAAGAAAGCTCCCTTGATTATTTAGATGTCCGATCACTTTTATCAATCATTGTTCGAACACATGAGAAGTATGCTGAGCTGTTGGGGAAAAACATTGAATTCAGTATTGCATATAATGGGTCACATCCTGAGTATCATGTGTATACGTTTATTTCCATTGTGAATAACCTTGTCGCTAACGCAGTGGAGGCCATCAAAGGAACTGGCAGCATTGAGATTGCAGTGGAGCGGGAAAATGATTGGCTCCAAATACGCGTTCATGATGATGGTCCCGGAATTCCCGATCAATATAAAGATATTATTTTTAAACCAGGATTCACCTTGAAATTCGACAGCACGGGTAATTCATCAACAGGTATTGGGCTTTCATATGTGAAAGAATTGGCAGAAAAGCTTAACGGGGAAGTAATGATTGCGCATCAGGAAGATAGCAAAGGGGCAACATTTATCGTTCGTCTGCCAATTGGAAATTTAACCCAGAAAAGGTGATTTTATGAGGTTTTTTATAATAGATGACGATGAGTCAATTCGTACTATGCTATGGCATATCATTGAAGACGAGGAACTTGGTGAAGTCGTAGGCGAAGCAGCAGACGGTGCTGATGTTAGCGGTGAATTTTTAAATTTGAAGAAAGTCGATATTTTATTAGTTGACCTGTTAATGCCCGTTCAGGACGGCATTGAAACGATTAAGAAAATCAAGCCGATTTTTAAAGGAAAAATTGTTATGATATCGCAGGTGGAATCAAAGGATATGATCGGCCAAGCTTATGAATACGGAATCGAAAACTATATAACGAAGCCGATTAATAAAATTGAAGTATTGTCAATCTTAAAGAAGGTGATGGGTCATATATGTTTGGAAAAAACCATTCAGGATATCCATCATTCTTTATATAGCGTTATGAACGTTGATCATCTTCTAAAGCAAAATGTAAATCCTTATAAAGAAAATTCTCTTTCTGCCAGTGCACGATTCCTCCTTTCAGAACTAGGCATTGCCGGAGAAAGCGGCAGTAAAGATCTCATTGAAATCATGCAGTTTTTATATGATTACGAACAAGAGAAAACATTTGCCGGCGGATTTCCTTCATTAAAGGAGATATTTAGAAATATTGCGTTGAAGAAGCTTGGAGAAGGAGCCAGTGAAGAGGATCTGAAAAGGGAAATTAAAGCGTCTGAACAACGTGTGCGGAGGGCGATCTATCATTCCTTGAACAACTTAGCGTCACTTGGGCTCACAGACTTCATCCATCCAAAGTTTGAAAATTACTCATCCAAATTTTTTGATTTCATTGCTGTTCGTCAAAAAATGGAGGAATTAAAAGCCGATCGGCCTGCAGCTGCATCGTCTATACGAATCAATACGAAAAAATTTATCCATGCTTTTTATTTTGAAATCAAGCACTTGATGGAGGAATAAAATCGATTTCAAAGATTCCCTGCATGCGTGCAAACTTATGAAAGTAAAAATGAATCATTCATCTTATTCAAAACAGCGAAACGGTCATAAGTGCCGAAAAAGAGGAAATAACTACAGCTTCATTTTTTATGGGCCATTCTTATTGTAAGAAATGGCCCATTACGTCTTTTAGGGATTGGCTGGCCAGCTCGTCTTCCATCGCTTTTTGAACGCGCGTAAATGTGCTGTCCAGGGCGGATTGAATGTTTTTTCCAACGGGACAATTGGGGTTCGGATTTTCGTGAATAGCGAATAATTCATCTTTCGGTTCGACCGCTTTAAAAATATCCAAAAGTGTTATGTCTTCAGGGTTTTTTGTTAATTTTGCTCCGGTTCTGCCGGCATGGGAAGTTAATAGTCCCGCTTTCTTGAGCATGCTTGTAATTCGCCGGATCACCACGGGATTCGTGTTGACGCTTTTGGCAATAAATTCTGAAGACATATGCTCAAGGGGATTTGATGCTATTAAGATCATAATATGAATCGCCACTGCTAAACGGCTGTTAATCATTCGTTTTCACCACCATTTGTCACTATTTTAGTGACAAATTTGAAATTTTGTCAAACAGGTTGGCAGACAATGATTTCCGGATGACAGCTTCAATCAATAAGTTGACAGGGATTTATATTTGTAACTGTAGTTGAGTAATTTTAATTACAATAATTACCATATAAAAGAGACAAACAGGGTACCCCTTATGCCACGTGGAGCTGTTTTTTCACGGTATCAATGGGAATATTTTGTTTCGCTGCACGGTAAATGAACTCCACGAGGCTATGTCCTTTTCTCTTGCGCAGAAGATCGAGCCCATCAGAAAAATCGCTGTTCGACTCGAACATGCTGTACACGTAAGCAAGCTGCACCAAGATCCAGTAGCGTTTCACCGCCCGACGTCCGCGAACGCGGTATCCATCGAGTTTCAGCTGGTCTTTCGCTTGACGGAAAAAACATTCGATCGACCAACGCTGGGCATAGTAGCGCAAGATCTCTTCATCGCTTAGATCCCGGTCGGTGCTCAAGACGCAGTGAAGATGTTCCGATGTCATCGGCTGATCGGCTTTCCAAGCGAGCAGCACCACGGCATCATCGAGACCTTTGAGAGAGCCTTCGTAGCGATACACGCGATAACGCTCTTCTCCCACCGTGACGAGGTGAGTGTCTTTCGGTTCGATGTAGCGGGCAAACTCCCTCACCTGAACCGCAATGCCTTTTGGATAAAGAAGCCGATTGGCCTTGAGCATTGCGATTACGTGGAATCCCTTTTTCAGACAAGCTTCCACGAGCGTTTGCGATGGATACCAAGAGTCCATCAGCACATAAACAGGACGGTGTACATCCAAAGAAGAAAGCATCTCGATCGCGAGTTCCCCCTTGCTTTTCCCAGCCGCCTTGTCGTAGAGGCGGAACGCAAAGGGAAAAGCCTGGGTCATCGTATGAACCATGAGCCAAACAAGAGAATGTCCCCAGATCGACTTTTTCTCTGTGTGAGAATAGTGCCAATCACACCCTTGAATGGCGTGCGTTGCCCGTGACGAAGGCTTGATTTTTTGGCAAATCGTATCATCGATCGAAACAAAAAGGGGTTGATTTTTCTGTTTGGCGATCCGTTCGACACGATGAAGCATCCATTGCTGGAGTTTGCGAAGCAGCGTCTCTTCATCCCAAGGGCTTTTCGTGAAAAAATGGCTGAGTGTCGTTCGATGATTGGGGTGAAAGCTCCAATGATGAAGATCGGTCAACGTTCCAGAAAAGCCTTTCGTGATCATCGCATCCACGATATGAACGAGATGCTTCATGACAGGTTTTGAAAAATAAAGTGCCAACCCCAACATCGTGAAAAACTTGTGGATTCCTTGATGATGTGCTAATCTATTCATGAGACATGAACCTCCTTGTGTGAATGGTTTGTTGGCACATCTATTCTAACCAAGGAATCGGGTTCATGTCTCTTTTTTTGTTTGGTTGTAAATTTATGTTAGCGAATTTGCTCATCTACAGTTTGTAACTATAATAGTTACATATAATCTGTAACTGAATTAGTTACATAAAGGGAGGAAAATTGTTTATGAAAATTGCCGTTATTGGTGCAACGGGAAAAGCAGGAAGTTTAATAGTAAAGGAAGCAAAGGAACGAGGACATGATGTGACGGCTATTGTCCGCAATGCTTCTAAAGTGACTGATGTACCAGCTGTTGAAAAGGATATTTTCGATATTACATCAGAGGATATAAAAGATTTTGATGTCGTCGTTAATGCATTTGGCACTGCACCTGGTGAAGAGCATAAACATGTAGAAGCAGGAAAAGTATTAATCAATGCCTTGAAAGGAGCACCTAATACGCGGCTTATTGTTGTAGGCGGAGCGGGCAGCCTGTTTGTCGATGAAGCGAAAACAACCCGCCTCTTTGACTCGCCGGATTTTCCAAAAGAATATTTGCCGGTAGCGAAAAGCTCAGCTCAAAATCTGC
Source organism: Aeribacillus sp. FSL K6-8394 (assembly GCF_038008865.1). Lineage (NCBI taxonomy): Bacteria > Bacillati > Bacillota > Bacilli > Caryophanales > Bacillaceae > Aeribacillus > Aeribacillus sp. FSL K6-8394. The sequence goes on along the minus strand of NZ_JBBPAA010000003.1, from coordinate 45,935 downwards.
AAGATCTTGAAAACTCTGAAGGGATTCAATGGACTTATATTAGCCCAGCTGCATTTTTTGATCCGCAAGGTCCGCGCACAGGTGAGTATAAAGTTTCAGGCGATGTGCTTGCTGTCAACTCTGAAGGCCAAAGCTACATCAGTTATGCAGACTTTGCCATAGCACTTGTAGATGAAATTGAAAACCGTAAGCACATTAATAAACGGTTTTCAGTTGTATCCAAGTAAGAGTGCAAAGATTTTTTTAGGCAGTTCGCGGCTCAGCAGTTTTTGGATTTGGGAGGATCGGCTGATCAAGTCCTGGACTTTGTGTAAAAAGGAAGCGGTTAAGTTTACCAGGAATCTAGGTTTCAGAGCGGGAATGAGATGTTACACAATAATTAGGGCTTGACCGATCGGCTTTATTCATTTAATAAATGTAAGCCTCAGCACCTTATAGGGAACTGAAGCTTACATTTTTTTTTATCATGAAAGCGCCGCTTTAATTACCTTTTTATAATAGAGCACGGACAAGATGCCGAAAATCGAGTACAAGGCTGTGTATAGAAGCATGACGAGGATCATTGGCGTCCAGAGCTCTGTGCCGAATAAAAACCATCCGGATTGAACGGCAAAGTAGCTGTGGAAAAGTCCGATGATCAAAGGAATCCCAAAATTAAAAGCTTGTTTGGCTTGAATTCCTTTGATCAAGTCGCTTTGTGTGAAGCCGAGTTTTCTTAAAATCGTATAATTTGGCTTTTCATCTTCGCTCTCATCCATTTGTTTAAAATAAAGAACGCAGCCGGATGTAATCAAAAAAGTTAAACCTAAAAAGCCGACGATAAACATGATAAGCCCCATCGATTGCTTCTGTTGGCTGCTCATGGCGAGCCGGGAATCATGTTGGCCGTTAAACGAAATTTTTTGAAAAATTTCATCGGCTTCTTCTATCTTTGCTTCTTCTTCAATATCAATTCCTATATAAACCGTCGAATCTTTTTGTATTTTCGGGTTCATATCCTTTTTTAAACGTTCAAAAATGGTTTCGTCCACAATGGCGACAGGCAGGCCGCCGCTTGTGAAATAATAGGAAATGTAGTATTCCTTCTTTAAACCTAAATATTTTTGCGGGATGACTTCGTGACGGCCTTTTAATTCGATTTGCCCGGAACTTTTCAGTGACATAAATTTCTGCAGCAAATCATTATAGCCGGCAAACAGAGTTTCATCCGGAGACAGATCGATGTTTCCGATGTCATCATCGCTAATCATCGGAATAGTCATGGCGGCCGGGTCAAATTGTAATTCCTTTAGATTTGGATCTAATATTTGCGTGACATTGGCGCTTACTTGGATGACATCAATCATTTTTTCCCTGTATGGAATGTTTTTTTCCTCTAATGCTTTTTTAAATTGCTTGGCATCTTCCGCATTCGTCAACGAAAAATCGGCGGCGACATTCTTCTCAGCAGATTTTTCCGCAGAATAATAGGAAATATAACTTAACGATAACAATCCAATGGCAAGGGCGGAGACGGTTGTTATGATGGTTAATAACAAGGCATTGGACTTCATGCGGAACATGATCGATGACAGAGATAGCACCTCATAAATGTTTAAATAGCCGCTCTTCTTTTTTCTAATAAGATAGAAAATAAAGCTGACCGTCCCTTTATAAAATAAGTATGTGCCGATAATAACAGATCCTAATATAAAGATCATGGCTAGGAAAAGCTCATTCATCGTTGTAAAGTCACCATCAAATAATTTAGACGAAATATAGTAGCCTAAAATGATCAAGAAAATGCCAAAAATTCCGATAATCATTTCAAGCAGGGATATTTTTTTCACTTCCGTTGTGGAAGCAACTTTAAATAAAGATAAAATGTTTTGCTTTTTAATAAATACGTAATTCATCAACATAATACAAAGATAGACTGCACTAAAAACAATCACTGTTTGTACAAAGGCTTGAGGTGAAAAGGCAAGTGTTGCAATTGCCTGAACACCGGTAATTTTAAACAAAATCATGATGAATAATTTGGAGGTGGCAAATCCAATAAAGATTCCAATGAATAATGAGCTGAAATAAATGAAAAAGTTCTCAGCCGTAAGAATGCGGAATATTTTCCCTTTTGTCATGCCGATTAATTGAAATAAGCCAATTTCTTTACTGCGCCGTTTAATGAAGATGTTATTGGCATATAAAAGAAAAACGGTCACAATGGCAATCAATAATACGGATGCTGTTCGAATGGCAGCAGCCCCTTTAATCGACCCTTTTGTTGCGTCCATTGACGGGTCATATTGCAATGTAACAAAGGCAAAATAAAGAGCCACAGCAAAAATTAAGGCAAAGACATACAGATAGTAGTTTTTCAAATTTTTTTTCAAATTACGGAATATCAGCTGCTTAACGTTCATGTTGCACACCGCCTAATACCCCTTGGGTTTTCATAATATGTTGGAAGAACGTTTGTCTTGTTTCTTCCCCTCTATTTAATTGGGTATAAATTTGCCCGTCTTTTATGAAAATGACCCTGCTTGAGAAACTGGCTGCGACCGGATCGTGGGTGACCATGACAATGGTGGCTTTTCGTTTTTGATTTAATTCTTGCAGCTTGTTTAACAGATCCGATGCCGATTTTGAATCAAGGGCGCCTGTTGGCTCGTCGGCAAAGATAATGCTCGGCTCGTGAATAAATGCCCTTGCTGCTGAAGTGCGCTGTTTTTGGCCGCCGGAAATTTCGTTTGGATATTTATCCTTTATTTCATAAATGCCCAGTTCTGTTGCCAGTTCATTGAATTTTTGTTCCGCTTCTTTTTTTGCTGTTTTTGTAATAGATAAAGGCAGCAGGACGTTTTCCTTCACTGTCAGTGTATCGAGCAAATTGTATTCTTGAAAGATGAATCCTAAGTGCCTTTTGCGGAATTCCGCCAGCTGTTTTTCTTTCATGCCGACAATGTCTGTTCCTTCTATTTTGATCGTTCCTTGGCTGACTTGATCAATGGAGGATAGAACATTGAGCAATGTCGTTTTCCCTGAGCCGGATGGCCCCATGATGCTGACGAATTCTCCCTTTTCTACACGAATGTCCAATCCCTTTAACACTTCTTGTTTATTAAATTTGTTTCCATAGCTTTTGTAAATTTTTGTTGCCTCTAAAATATACATATCGCGTCCCTCCTTGATATTTTTATCATAATCGTCCTTCTTGTATTTTTCCTTCGATTCAGCGAACAAAATGAAAAAGCATGTGACAAAATTGTCACATGCTTGTAATACGGACAAATTCATTTTTCTTTGGAAAGGTTAAGGTAACAGTCGTTCCTTCTTCAAGTTTTGACTCGACTTGAATATTGATCAGCAATGCTTCGGCGGCTTTTTTCGCCAAGTATAATCCCATGCCTGTTGCGGCATTGTCCTGATGTGCGGCCGTGGATGTGAAGCCTTTGTCAAAAATACGCGGCAGATCTTTCGGGTCAATGCCACGGCCAAAATCTTTCACTTCTATCATTGTTTGATCATTTTGCCGATAGCTTTGAATGATGATATCGGATGAATCGCTGTATTTTACTGCGTTTGTCAACAGTTGTCTGATGATAAAGGCGAGCCACTTTGCATCACTGAGGACTTCGGCAGTCTCTAGCTCGACCTCAAATCCAATTCCTTTTTGCATACACCATGATTGTAAAGCTTTGATTTCCTTGAAAATGATTGGTTCTAACGCAACATTTTCAATGTATAAATCATTTTCTATGGAGGGAATTCGCTTTTGGTGTAGCTGCTGATCAAGCAGCAGATGAATGCGCAGCCATTCATATGTCAATTGTGCTTTGATGGCTTCATCATCTAACCGTTCAATGATTAGATGCATTGCTGTCAGCGGTGTTTTGACTTCGTGAATCCATGATAGCAATTCATCTTTTTCCTGTTCCAGCGCTATCCGATTTTGCGAAGCCTCTTGTTTCAAAAGGTTCGTTTGGTTTATAATCCGCTGTTCAACCATTTTTTCGAAAGGGCTTTCCGCATCCGCTATGCTTGTTAAATCAAGGTTGTTTTCCCATCCTTCTAAGCTTTTATAAAACTTTGTTTCTTTATTGTAGCGGATGATGACAAAAATAATAAAAATCATCATCAATAAAAAGACAACATAAAGAATGGATCTTAATGAAATGGTTGTGTCAAGATAAGAGACAAAAACGATAAATAGCTGCATGAATAAAACGAGAAGGATCCAGCTCTTTCTTTCAATAATATATTTTTTAATCATATACGGCTGCCTCTTCCTTTGCCATGTAGCCTTGGCCGACTTTCGTTTCAATAAAGCGTCCCAACCCAAGCTCATCCAATTTTTTTCGCAAACGATTGACATTGACCGTTAATGTATTATCGCTGACAAAGCGCTCATCATCCCACAGGCTTTTGATTAATTCTGTCCGGCTGACGATTTTGTTTTTCTTCTCAAGCAAATGCTTTAATATCAATAGTTCATTCTTAGTTAGTTCAATCGTTCCTTTAGCATTTGTGACCGTATTGTTCTCATAATCGACTGTCGCTCCGCACCATGCCTTCAGCTTCATTTGTTCTGTATTATAGTTGTATACTCGGCGGAGAATGGCTTGTATTTTTGCGATAAGCACCTCGAAATGAAACGGCTTTTGTATAAAATCATCCGCTCCAAGCTGCATTGACATCACCATATCGGTCGGGTGATCTCGCGATGATAAAAAAATAATCGGAACGTTGGAATGGGAGCGGATCATGCGGCACCAATGGAATCCGTCAAATTTTGGAAGCTGAATATCAATGATGACAAGATCAGGTTTAATGGCGGTAAATTCTTCAATCACTTTTCCGAAATCTGTGATGCCATATACATCATAAGACCATTGTAATAACCGTTCTTTGATTTCATGAAACAGGGTGGTGTCATCTTCAATGAGCAAAATTTTAAACAATGTTTTCACCACACTTTTTTCACTTATGTTTGTTAGACTTTTTCCCGCTGTCCTATATTGTGCATGATTGAGCGGATAGCGGTGTTTTTTTTGCGATTTTTCTATAATTGATTGTATAAAATCATTTTCCGGCTTTCTGAAGATTGCTGTTCCCGAGGGTAAAAAATGATCTTTGCCCTTATTATAATTGATTTTACAAGGTAAATGAAACAGGTTTAATGTTGCGATGAGCCGTTTACAACATCGTTTAAGAGTTTTAAAGGTTTATTAAAGGCGGATGTGAGGTCAGAATACTTCTTGTTAAATTTTGTTTTTATATTAAAAATATTCCAGTCTATACCGATATAAAAATTGGAAATTTTATAAAATAAGGAATAAGACATTATTGTGGCTATGTAAATTTTACAATTGTTAGGGAGTGATCCTATATGAATATTACTGAAACTCAATATTTTGCTGCTTATACGCAATTGACGCTTGTAGCTCCGTTCAAAAAACATTTGGAAACAGGCAGCCCTTATGGCAACGAGACAAGAGAAGAATACAACAGCAAAATGGATTTTTATGAATTTATGGACGCAATAAAGGAAGGGAAAATTGTAAATGAAGATTTAGCCAGAGAAACGTCTCATTTCCATAATAAAATTTTGGATGATAAGATGAGGTATGGTGGAGATCCATTTTTCAATGCTGAAGTAGCAAAAATTATTCAAAAAGCATTTAAACTCGGTTTAGTCGGAAAAAACGAAGAACTTATTGCCAAATACGAGCAAAGCATTTAAAAATGGAATAAAACAAGCCGCTTGAACGCCAAATCACCGGCAGTCAAACGGCTTGTTTTCGTTTTGTCTGTTAATTTTTAGTGAATTATTTCACTTCTAAATAAATAGTTCAAGTATTCTCTTTTGTTCCAGCAAAATGCTTTACACAAAATCAAATTAAATTAAAATAAACTGGTTTTATGTTATACTTTGTTCAGTAATAAGCGGGGAACAGATTATGATGAAGGGAAAGAGGCTGCATGAAAATACGAGTATCTGCTGTTCAATATCATCTTCATTCCATCGGGAGCTTTGAAGATTTTGCAAACCAAGTAACGCATTATGTTAAAACCGCAGAAGAGTTTGCTGCTGATTTTGTTCTTTTTCCTGAATTTTTTACGACTCAATTGCTGTCCATTCCGAATCAAAAGCAGACGATTCAAAATTTACCTCATTATACGGATCGATATTATTCACTATTTACATCGCTTGCTAAAGAAACGGGCATGCATATTATTGGAGGCACTCATATTATCGAAAAAGAGGGACGATTGTATAATACTGCCCATTTATTTTATCCCGATGGCCGGATAGCAGAACAAGCGAAGCTTCACTTGACGCCGACGGAAGTGAAAGAATGGCATTTAACTCCAGGAGAAACGGTTCAAATATTTGAAACCGAAAAAGGAAAGATTGCCATGTTAACTTGTTATGATATCGAATTTCCGGAAATTGTTCGAATTGTACGAGGAATGGGAGCTGACGTTGTTTTCTGTCCATCTTGTACGGATGACCGCCACGGATTTCAACGAGTGCGCTATACAAGCCACGCCAGAACGATTGAAAATCAAATCTATGTGGTGACAACAGGGACAGTAGGTTCGCTTCCTACCGTTGATTTTATGAGGGCAAATTTTGGCCAGGCAGCGGTCATTACTCCGAACGACATCCCATTTCCGAAAAACGGGATCTTGATGGAGGGGGAAATAAACCACGATATGATTATTACGGCGGATCTTGATTTATCTCTCTTATACAAAGTGAGAGAAAACGGATCTGTCACCACTTGGAGAGACCGCCGCTTTGATTTGTATCCTGATTTAAGTGTTCATGGACGAAAGGGGAATGGAGATGAGCCGTTACAGAAAGAGATTTTATCTGAATAATCAAGGTCGCAATGTCGAAGTGGTGATAAGGAATTATAATGAAGCAGATTTTGATGAATTAATTGAAATTCAAAAGGAAAGCTTTCCGCCGCCTTTTCCATCAGAACTTTGGTGGAATAAAGAGCAATTAACGAATCACGTGACATTGTTTCAGGAAGGCGCTTTATGTGTTGAGGTAGAAGGAACGTTAGCAGGATCGATGACATCTTTAATCGTGAATTTTGATCCCGCCCATCCTGATCATACTTGGGAAGAGATAACGGACAACGGCTATATCCGTAACCATGATCCGAATGGCAACACTTTATATGTTGTGGATATTTGCATCCGTCCGTCCCACAGAAAGCTGGATTTAGGAAAATGGCTTATGCAATCAATGTACGAAGTAGTTGTCCATAAAGGATTGGATCGCTTGCTCGGCGGCGGCAGAATGCCGGGATATTATAAATATGCGGATGAGATGTCAGCTGAACAATATGTCGATGCTGTCGTCAGCGGAGATTTAAAAGACCCGGTTATTTCATTTCTCCTCCGTTGCGGACGGACGCCTCTTGGAATTGTGGCTAATTATTTGGAGGATGAGGAATCCCGTAACTATGCTGTTCTAATGGAATGGAAAAATCCGTTTAAATAAGTAATTGAAAAAAGCTGCTTGAACGCCAATTATTGGTGATACAGCGGCTTTTTTTCATGCTCGCTCTCTGCTAATATTTTAAACTTGCTTTCACATGGAATATGAGCCAGTTTCCATATCAAACTTCGGCTTTTTGGATCTGTACCTCCGATATGATCGTTCGGCATTTACATATTGCAGCCATTGCCTATTCACTTTTGCCTAAGGTAAAATCAAGCATAATAAGGCATAAATGGGGCGATAAATAGTGGATGAACGAACGAGGCATTATTTTGCGGAATTGCAGTCAAGTGATAGAAATGCGCAGTACGAAGCGTACAGCAGCATTATGAAGATCACTGAAGAAGAAGTCGATTGGGCGTATGAAGTATGGGATCAGCTGAAGGAAGAGCTGACAAGTAAAGACCCTCATAAGCGCTCGCGTGCTGCTCAGTTTTTAAGCCGCTTAGCGATCAGCGATCCCGAACAGCGAATGTTGGAGGATTTTCCTCAAGTTTGGGAAGTAACCTATGATAAAAAGTTTGTAACTGCCAGACATAGTTTGCAGACTATTTGGAGGATTGGTTTAGCTGGGGAAAAGCAAAAAGAGATGGTCATCCGTCATTTGGCAGCTCGGTTTGACAACTGTGTTGACGAAAAACATGCGACACTTATTGGTTCGATATTATTCAAGGGCTGCGAAACTTGTATGATAAAGTGCAGGATGAAGCGATCAAGCAGCTTGCCTTCGATTTAATTGAAAAGGAAGAAGATCCGAAATATCAAAAAAAATATGCAGCAGTATGGAAATAGAAAAAAAGAGCCGTCAGTAGCAACACTCCCAGTAAATGAATGGCAATATGATTGAAAGAATGATTGTTTGCTGATTATAGTAGTGGCTTTAGAGGATCGGAAGGTATTTGCAGACTGTCTCAGGCATTCATCTCCAACAGATTAATTGAAGAACAAACATATTCTTACAATAACAGAAGGAAAAATAATGCCCTTTTAAAGTGATTGCACATCAAATAAATGCCGTTTGAAGTGAAAAAAGAAGAAAATTTTCATTTTGAAGTATTATACGCTGTCAAGCTTCTATAAAAAATGCTTTTGATCATTCGTCTCAGCGTTTCAAAGCAGAGGTTTCAAAAGAAAAAACTGCACGTAAATATTAAATCGGCAACATTTTATAAAAAAATTTTTCAGTTGATTGGCTATCATAGAACAAAGAATTACATTTCGGAGTGATAAACGATGGAAAATTCTCAAATAAATGAAGTTCAAGAGCTGTACCAGCAACTAATCAATGCGTGGAACAATCGAACTGCTAGCGGAATGACGGATCTGTTTACTAAGGATGGCGAAAGCATTGGTTTCGATGGCAGTCAGTCGATTGGACGCGATGAAATATTCGCACATCTCCAGTCCGTCTTTGAACACCACCAGACAGCTAAATTTGTCAGCAAAGTGAAAAATGTCCGGTTTCTAGCTCCTGATATCGCTATTTTACGAGCGATTGCCGGTATGGTTCCTCACGGCCAGTCCGATTTAAATCCTGATGTGAACACTCATCATACACTTGTTGCAGTGAAAACGGAAGGAATTTGGCGTATTCAGCTTTTTCAAAATACTCCAGCTCAGTTTCATGGCAGACCTGAATTGGTTGAACAAATGACCGAAGAGTTAAGACAGCTGCTTAAATAATCCATGTCCTGTTCAGGGGAATGGTGAAATATACTTTCATGCAAAAAGAAGATTAGGAAAATCCTAAATCTTCTTTTTTGATGTGTGCGAATAAAACGCTTCACATTTTCATAACGAAAAAATCATTTTTATATAATCATCGTTGATATCAAATTTGTTATTAATGACTTTTTGTTGCTGTAAGCCTTTGTGATATTTGGACAAGTAATCTTTGATACCTATTAGTGGCATTTGTTTTAAATAAAAAGCGGGCAAATCGGAAAATGCTTTTACTACTATAAAACTACCCTCCAATTATGATTGCAAGCTGCGATGATAGTTTTGTGCTCTAATATGTAGTTGGCAATGAGTTCGGTCATGTCGATGGGGATATTTTTAACGATCGGTTTTTCTTTAAACATATCAAAATTGCCTGTTCCACCTGCGCGGTAGCTGTTCATGACGACATCATATTCTTTGTCAAGCTCCAATGGGCTGCCGTGATAATTTAGCTTCACAACTCGTTGGCCAACTGGATTAGAGATTTTTAATTCGTATTCAATTCCTTCCCACATATCATAATTGTAATGCTGCGGTTTAGGATATAAGAAAGCGGGATTGACAGAGATTGTTCCGTTTTGAACCGTAAAATACTTGGCGCTTTGCTCTAAAGCATCTTTAATATCTTGGCCGCTGATGCGGATGACAGTTAATGTGTTCGGATAAATATAATTGGAAACAATATCGCGCATTGTAACATGTTGTTTGAATCCAGGCAAGTCATTATTGAATAAGGCAGTGGCAGAAATATCAACTTTGGCTGTTTCCATTTGCACCTTATTGATAAATTCTATAAAAGGATTGTCTTGTAATCGGGTCTTGAATGGATCAGATACGGTCATGTCACCAATAACGGTTCCGATCGGCTGATCCAGCCATTTTTGCGTTTCTTGTTCAATATCGGATATCAATGCCAAAACATCTTGATTCGCTTCCATTTTTTCATCAATTTTGATTAAGTTGGAATGACTAACGATTGCGGGGCTGTTTCCATTTGCCTTTTGTCTAACTTTCATCGTCACTTCACCCAAAAATTGCCCCAGATGGCTTGGCTGAATGATTGTGATGCCGTTTAGTTTATCTGCGAGTGGGCGGTGCTGATGGCCTGTGATTAAAATATCAACACCCTCTAGTTCTTGGCACATTTGGTAGGCTTGGTTTTCTCCTGTCAGCTGTTCTAAAGGCTCTCCTGTTTGTAGATCCCTTTCAAATCCTCCATGATATGAGACGATCATCACATCTGGTTTTTCTTTTTGACGAATATCATTCACCCATAATTTAGCCGTTTGCAATGCATCTTTGAAAACGAGTCCCTCAATATTTCGCGGTTCTTCCCAATTAGGGATGAAATGAGTGGTTACACCAAGTACAGCAATTTTGACACCGTCCAATACTTTGACGAAATAAGGTGTTCCAAAAGCAGGCTCTCCTGTTGTTTGCTTTAAGATATTGGCGGACAGCCAAGGAAAAGCAGATTGGTGAATCGCTTTTTGCAAATAATTGAGCCCATAATTAAATTCATGATTTCCCAATACGCATGCATCATATTGGAGATCATTCATAACTTGAATCATCGGATTTTCACTGTCGGGTCTCCTTTTTGCGTGATAATAAGTCAACGGGCTTCCTTGAATCAAGTCTCCATTATCAAGTAAGAGCACGTTCCCTTTTTTTCTTTTTTCTTTTATAATCGTGGCTATTTTGGCCAGTCCGAAGTTTTGTTCAGCTTTGTTTCGGTAATTGGTCGGGTAAATGTAGCCGTGAAGATCGCTAGTCACAAGCAAATGAATCGTAGTTTCCTTCTCCATTATTTTCCTCCTCCTTTTTTCATCATAACAAATTGTTGCAAAAATGAAACGAATAATTGAGTGAAAAGAAAAATTTACAAAGTTAACAAAATATTATTAATATTTTATAACAACATTTACAAATAATAAAAAAATTGGTGTTAAAATGGAAATTAGATTTTCAAAAAGATATGGGGGAAATTAATATGTTTAAAAAATTAGTAGCTTTTGGAACAATACTAGCTTTAACAGCGGTGGTCATCAGCGGATGCGGGGACTCAAGCCAACAAACTAATAGCAGCAAAGAATCAGAAGGGTATATTCCGAAAACTCTTTCTGTACAATTTGTACCTTCTCAAAATGCAGATACATTGGAAGCCAAAGCAAAGCCGCTTGAAAAGTTATTGGGGGATCGTTTGGGTATACCTGTAGAGGTGAGTGTTTCAACGAACTATAATACCATTGTTGAAGCAATGGAATCCAAAAAAGTAGATGTAGGATTTTTGCCGCCAAATGCCTATGTGCTGGCGAAAGAAAGAGGTGCTGCTGAAGTAATTCTTCAAGCGCAACGTTACGGAGTGGATGATGAGACCGGGCAGCCAACAGATGAACTAGTAGACAATTACAAATCAATTTTTGTAGTGAAAAAAGATTCTGCTATTAATAGTGTGAAAGATTTAAAAGGAAAGAAAATTGCTTTTCAAGATGTCACTTCATCTGCAGGTTATGTTTGGCCGGCCGCCACGCTGATGGATAATGGGATTGATCCATTAAAAGATGTGCAAGGAATAACAGTAAAAGGGCACGACCAAGCGATTATTTCTGTTTTGAACGGTGATGTCGATTGTGCGGTTGTTTTCCAAGATGCCCGCAATACCGTAGCAGGAGATTACCCAACTGTTTTCGAAGATACGAAAGTCATTGAGTTTACAGAACCGATTCCGAACGATACGATTTCCGTCCGTTCCGACATGAATTCGGAATGGATTGACAAAATCAAGAAAGCTTTTATTGATATTGGAAAAGATGAAGAGGGGCATGCGATTATAAAAGACATCTATACGCATGAAGGCTACATAGAATCGAAAGACAGCAACTTCGATATCGTCAGGGAATATGCTGAAAAAGTGAAAACTGAATAATGTATTTTCATAAAATATAGCCAGTCGAATCGTTCGTACTGGCTAATCTCTATGAATAGATAAAGCAACATCGGGACGTTTCGATAAATTATTTAAAAAAAGGTTGGTATGCAGAGTGATAGAATTTCATCGTGTTACAAAAATCTATCCCAATGGTGTAGTAGGATTGGAAAATATTGATTTAAAAATTGAAAAAGGGGAATTTGTTGTGATTGTCGGTTTATCTGGCGCTGGAAAATCAACGTTGCTACGTTCTATTAATAGATTGCTTGAAATTAGTTCCGGAGAAATAACAATAGATGGGAAATCCATCACGAAAGCAAAGGGGAAGGAACTCCGCCGCATCCGCCGCGACATTGGGATGATCTTCCAAAATTTTAATTTAGTGAAAAGGTCGACTGTTTTGCGAAATGTTTTATCTGGAAGAGTCGGCTACCATTCTACTCTCCGAACCGTTTTGGGATGGTTTCCAAAAGAAGATGTGGATTTGGCCATGAATGCTCTGGAACGAATGAATATTCTTGAAAAAGCGTACACCAGATCGGATCAGCTTTCAGGAGGACAGCAGCAAAGAGTGTCAATTGCTAGAGCTTTGGCGCAAAAAGCTAAAATCATTTTAGCGGATGAGCCTGTAGCATCTTTAGATCCTTTGACAACAAAACAAGTAATGGATGATTTAAAAAAGATCAATCAAGAGTTAGGAATAACGCTTGTTGTCAACCTGCACTCGGTCGATTTAGCTAGACAATATGCCACAAGGATCATCGGCCTGAAAGCAGGACAAATTGTGTTTGACGGATCTGCTAGGGAAGCGACAGATAAACGGTTTTCTGAAATATATGGAAAGCCTTTTGAGGTGGGAACAAATGAAGCGGATAGAGAGTTTAAATATGAATCGATTCACTAAACAAGAAATTCCTAAAGCACCTACTAAAATAAAGCATTACTTGACAGCAGCGTTGATTGTGCTGCTGATCGGCTGGAGCGCCTATCAAACGGAAAGTTCTTTCATCGATTTTGTTGAAGGGTTTCCAAATATGTTTGATTTGCTTGTGCAAATGTATCCTCCCAGCTGGTCATATTTTGATGATATTGTTCCGGCAATGCTTGACACATTCCGCATGGCGGTTATAGGGACAACGATGGGAGCTTTGCTTGCGGTCCCATTTGCTTTGTTATGCGCAAGCAACATCGCTGCAAACACTTGGATTTATTACCCGTTCCGATTTATTTTAAATTTAATTCGTACCCTTCCAGAACTGCTTTTGGCCGCTATATTTGTTGCGATTTTCGGATTGGGGCCATTACCAGGAATATTTGCTTTAGCTGTTTTCTCAATGGGCATTATCGCAAAATTAACTTATGAAGCGATGGAAAGTATTGATAAAGGCCCATTGGAGGCAATGACGGCAGTTGGCGCCAACAAAATTCAATGGATTGTCTACTCTGTCGTTCCACAAGTGTCCCCTTACTTTGTCTCATTCGTTCTTTACACCTTTGAAATCAATATAAGGGCTGCAGCTATATTAGGGCTAGTTGGAGCAGGAGGAATCGGAGAATATTATGATAAAACATTAGGTTTTCTAGAATACGACAAAGTGAGTACAATCATTATCTTTACATTAATGGTTGTTTTGTTGATCGACTATATTAGTACTAAATTGCGGGAGAAACTATTATGAAGAGTGTTGCAAGACCAGTTAAACCAAAAAAGAACCAGTTTAAGCTGTGGAGTATATATGTGTCATTGGCTGTTATTTATGTATGGGCATTATCTGGTATTCCAATAGAAGGATTTAAAGAAACGGCCGGCCAAATTACAAAAGCAATTTTATCCGGCATTCTTTCTCCTGATTGGGGTTATGTTTACTTGCCCGATGGCGAAGATTTGCTTCGAGGGCTATTAGATACTTTAGCGATTGCTGTATTAGGCACATTTATTTCAGCTTTTCTATGTATACCGTTTGCTTTTTGGGCGGCTAATAACATGACGAAAGGGAAGATTGCGGCAGGAATAGGAAAATTTATTTTAAGCTTTATCCGAACATTTCCAGAACTAGTGATGGCGTTGTTATTTATTAAAGTAGTAGGCCCTGGCTCTTTTGCCGGCGTGTTGGCGCTCGGACTCCATTCCATCGGGATGCTCGGCAAATTGTTTTCAGAAGAAGTGGAAAATATTGATTTCGGACCAATTGAAGCTTTGAAAGCTACAGGAGCAAGCGGCTTGCAAACGCTATGGTTTGCCGTTGTTCCACAAATCATTCCTGGATTTATCTCATACACCTTATATCGTTTTGAAATTAACCTCCGTTCCGCAAGCATTTTAGGAATCATCGGTGCAGGCGGAATCGGTACACCGCTTATATTTGCCATGCAGTCTCGCGACTGGAGTCGTGTCGGTATTATTTTATTAGGAATCATTGCCATGGTTACGATCGTCGATATCATTTCCGGCTATTTGCGCAAGAAGGTAGTTTAGCAGATGCTCATAAGGCAGCAATGTATATCGGAAGCTTCAGCAACAATGGCTGAACTCAATAAAAGGCTTTTTGCCTTGTTGAGTTAATAAATTATGGAGGTAGAGTAATTATGAGAAAGAAGCTGTTGCAGGGCCTTATGGCAGTATTGGCGTTTTTTATTATTGCTTTGGAAAACGTAACTGTAAGTGCAGAAGGTCCGAATGATCCGGCCCCAATCTTAGTTCCTAGCGATCCGAACGGCAAGAAAGTTTTGTTTGATAACAGCCATGGCCAAACAGCAGGACAGTCCGATTGGGTGATTGATGGTGCATTTTCCGATTTTGCCAATGCATTGCTTGAAGCGGGATATACAGTGAAGGAGCATCGGAGTTTAGATCCGCTTACTCTGGAAGATTTAGAAGGTTATGATGTTTTTATTATTCCAGAGGCACAAATTCCTTTTAAGAAGTCTGAACAAGATGCTATTGCCGAGTTTGCAGAACAAGGGGGAGGCGTATTTTTTATTGCCGACCACTATAATGCCGACCGAAATTTTAACCGTTGGGATTCAAATGAAATTATGAATGGTTGGCGCAGAGGGGCTTTTGATAATCCAACAAAAGGGATGGATCAAGGTGAACAAGCCGCAATGGCCGGTGTTGAAAGCACTGATTGGCTAAGTGAAGAATTTGGTGTAAGATTTCGTTTTAACTCGATAGATAACACAACAGCAAATGTGATTGTACCATCTGATGAATCCTTTGGAATAACGAATGGCATTGATGAAATATCGATTCATGCAGGTTCTACACTGGCTATTATGAATCCGGAAATTGCTAAAGGGATTGTTTATTTGCCTGATGGGCTTACTGTAGAAGAAAACAAATGGAGCAATGCAGTTGACGAAGGGGTTTATTTTGGCGGCGGAATTCATGAAGGGCCCTTTGTAGCGATAGGAAAAAAAGAAAGAGGAAAGGCCGCTTTCATCGGCGACTCTTCTGTGGTGGAAGACAGCACCCCTAAATATCGAAATGAAGAACACGGCGGAGTCAAGAGAACGTACGACGGATTTACTGAAAAAGATAATGGCCAATTGCTAATGAAAATTGTCGAATGGCTGTCTCATAAAGAAAGTTATCTGACCTTCTCTGAACTTGGTATACCGCTTGATCAGCCTTCACCAATATTAGAAATGGAAACCCCAGAGCATTCTGAGGAGCTGAAGCCTGAGCCTTGGCGTTCACCGAATGAAGGTTATCTTTGGTATGACCAATCGACATTTGCTGACGGTTCATTTGGCTCGGAAATGGATCCTCCAAAAGACATTAAATATAACATTGAAACACCTGAATTTTTGCCAACTGGCGGAGAACCTTTTCAAGTAACACTCAAATTAACAGATATGAAACCGGGACAAGTCATTGAAAATGGAGAAATTCAAGTATATTTAGAAGGTGGTACATCAATTTCGCAAGTTCGGCTTCCGAATGGAACATGGCCAACCACTTACGGTTATCAAAGTGTTGGGAGCATTCAAGCCAATCAGCATGGTGTGGCGGAAAAAGTACTGACAATGAGGCTTAACCCAATGGTACAAGACGGAACAACAGGATATATTCGTCTTCGCATAGGGGCTGGAAACAACGTCTTTACCAAAACAGTCGGTATCGGTCAGTCAAATGTTGAGACGCCGCCTAGTGGTGAAGAGAAATATCAATTGTTAACACCGAAATTCATTCCGCTCGGTGGTATACCATTTCCGGTAGAAGTGGTGATGAATGGTTTAACACCTGGCCAAACAGTAGCAAATGCACAAATCCAAATATATTTGTCAGGCGGCAAAAGCATTTCGCAAATCCAATTTGAGGACGGAACATGGCCAACCACTTACGGTTATTTCAATATCGGCAAACTGACAGCAGATGAAAATGGAAAAGCAAAGAAAACGATCATGATGCGCATCAATCCAAATGTATCGGCTTATGAAGCCTATATTCGCCTGCGACTAGGTTCGGGCAATAACGTTCTCACGCAGAAGGTAGCTATGAGATAGCCATTACAAATTGAAAAATGTGTGTATCAGGTTTTTTAGAACAGTATTTTGCAACGGGGTTAATAATTATGTTTACATTAATTCGATAAAGTATCACTAAAATGTTATTCAGCTGAAAGAAGAAGACTAAATATTCACCCTTACGTGTGGAAAAGCGGTGTTCCTTATATGCCCCTTTTTACATTATTTAGTGATCCGATAAGTCCTAATAAGATGAAGCCAGTATAGAAAAACAGCTCATTTTTCTATACTGGCTTTTGTATATGTTTACAATTTTTACTAGAAAACAGCTGGCGTATGACGGCTATCCCTTCATGAGCCTCGGCAAATTCTTGAAGCTTTCTCTCCGCCTATTTCTCATTAAAATCCTGAATTGTTTTCCTCAGCTTTTGAGTTCAAACTGTACATCGACTTCAAACGTTTCCGAATCTCCTTGATCGTCTGTTCGATTACATTGGTCGCATACATCACGCTCCGAATACTGACTGGATTCGTCCATAATTGTCAGAAGGACATCCAAGTCGTTGCTGCGATTGCGCCTCTCTCAGATACTTAGTAATGACGGAATGGCAGATCATAAAATATTGCCTGCGCCCCGGGAGCAATGGTGATACGCTTTCTCAGGCGTAATCACTTGCAGCACTGGCGGGATCACTATAAATAAAAACAAGGGGATTCCCTTTTTCCACTTCAGAGTCGAAGTAATAGCATAAAAACATCCGCCTGTCTAATCCCTTTCAAAATGCATAATGAAGCAAAAAATTTCCCACGGCATTTGAACGGGGAAACAATTGAAAATTTTATTTGCGAAAATTTCATGAAGATTCTATTATTTATTTAGAAAATCGCTATATGTTTTGGAGTGTGGTCGCATATTTATGAAAATGGTTTCTTTTAATGCATACCGGACTATCGGAATTCCAGGTGTTCACTATATAAAACCTGATAATATGTTTAAAGAATTAGAAACCATTCGACAAGCGGATATTGTTCTTTTTCCTGAAACGTGGCAAGCCCCTGCTCTTGTATACGGATTAAAGAAAAAAATTTTTCCGAGCATTGAATCTTTGCAATTGGGCTTCAGCAAGGTGGAAATGACAAGAGCTCTTTGGACGGTGGCGCCAGAGCATGTTCCATATACGGAAATATTGGCGAGCACCCCAAGCAATATCGAAAAAGTGTTGGAAACTTTCCCATTCCCATTTGTTGCAAAGGAAGCCCGGAATTCAATGGGGCAGGGGACTTTTTTAATAAAAAATGAGTATGATTTTTATCAATATGCCAATCGGAATGATGTGCTGTACGTACAAGAATATTTAGAAAACGATGGAAAAGATTTGCGGATTTGTATCGTTGGAAAGGATATTTTGACCGCCTATTGGCGGGTAGGGGCGGAAGGGGAGTTTCTCCACAATGTAGCCCAGGGAGGCAGCCTCTGTTTTGATTTTATACCGCAAGAGGCTTGCGAGCTTGTGTTGAATGTCTCAAAACAATTGAATATTAATCATGCCGGTTTTGATGTACTGGTAAGCGGAGGACATTATTATATTCTTGAGTTTAATGTTCTTTTTGGCAATCAAGGCATTGCCGAAAGGGGATTATCTGTAGAAAAAGCAATCTATGACTATTTGCAAAGCGAATTTGTGCCTCCTTTTCCAACATCACCGACTACAAAAAAGGTTATTTAAATCAATAAATGCTAAATGTTCATTTTTGTAGATTCATAGTGATACTTAATAAGGAAAAGACGGAAGAAATGCAATAGTTTTTCTTATCAAAGAGTGGGAAGCGGCCAATTGGAAATTTTTGTTTTTTTGAATGGGAAATACAGTATGAAATTGCTTGTGGATAGATCGTGCGCCAGCTTTGGAAAAGATGTATTAACGGGCTTCCTTCGTCGATTGTGTACATGCTTCAGGAAGAGCATGTAATGGTTCATTTGCATGAAGAATTATTTTAAAAAAACTTTTTTCTCGCTATTGCTCAGCTGATCACAAAGGGTAGATTTTTTTATCTTTAAACGAAAGGACAGCCGAAAGTTGCACCTTCCTTCAATAACGATTTGCCGCACAACAGGTAAAATTTGAGCCGGCTGTCTGATTTATGTTTCACATGGAACAAATGTGCTGAACGTTTGTCTATTGCAATAAATATGAAAACATTTATTATAAGGTATATATTTGAAAAAATGGAATTTTAAAATTTTTATTATTTCCCAGGTTAAATTGTTTGCGTTCCCTTTATTATCATGTAATAATTTCTGTTAACAACATAGATATTTAGTATTTCAAAACAGATCTCTATAATACTGCAAGTGGTGGTGTATAAAATGGAAGGAATCAATCAGTTGCCAGTGAAAGTAGGGGATTGGGTAAAAGGAAAAACAAAAAGCGGCGAATTTATTTACGGTTATGTTGAAACGATAGATTCATCACAAAAGATTATAAGAGTAAAAGTTATGGCTTGCGACAATGAAATCGTCGTTGGTAAAACAGTTGAAACATTAAATCATTGGGTAAAAAAATTGCCCGTATCTCCAATAGAAAATGAAGAGCAGATTAAAGCATTAATTGATTTAGCCTTGTTAACAAAAGATGAAAATTGGTTTATGGAGCTGTCCAACAAATTAAAACAATTAACGAAAGAAAAGGAGAAAGAAAACATAATATAAATGAATAGGACAGCTCCGATGATAATTTTTTCACAATAATTTTTATGATCGTTTTAATACGATTCACGTTCCCCCGTTATAACTTTATGTTATCCTCCCAGAATATAGAGCATTTTATTATTTCAATATATTATACTTCTTTCCCATTGCCAAAAACCTTTATTCTTTTATAGCTGCCCAAATTCCTACCATTGTATATATTTTTTTATCAGTTCAATTCAGTTGTTATGTAATGAAGGAAGCCGTTTGAAAACATCATCATACTGATCAATATTTGTTCACAATGGGGAGTCGTTTGAAAATCGTTTCGTCTTTTTTTATGAAACATATTAAAAAATCACTGATTTTAAACATTAGGAATTACTGTTTAAATGCCATGAAACCGTTTCTTTTAGAAAAAACAGAGCTTTGCCAAATCACCATCCGATCAAGTTGATAACTGGCAATACAAATTTCCAAACACATGCATAATGGAAAAAAGAGAATGATTTGGCCTTCCGTGCAGCAGCAAATAAGGCTGATTCCAATCTTTTGGAATCGGTTTTTTTTATGACCAATTTTGTACAATTTTGTCGATGTGTCCAGTACGATCGGCAACTGTAAATTTCTGTATTTACGGGATATCAAAAGAAGGGAGCCCCAATTTCTCATGATTGAAAAAGCAAAAGGGGGTTTCCAGCATTTTTGATTTAAAAAGTTTCAAAATAAAAGGAGCTTCATTCAGTGGATCGCTAGTTCTCACAGCTTTTTTGTAATGCTACAATAAAGGAGAATATTAAAAAATACGATAAACATTGTAAGCTGGCATGTGATGCGATTGGACGGAGAAGCTTCAATCAACAATTGAAGGAGGTGTTTTATGATGAAGAAAAGAGAGTATGTCAAACAATGTTGGAAGCGCTTTATTTTTGAAAATAAGCTCGACGAAAAATTATCTCCCATTGTAAAAGATTCATGGATTCGTTCCAAAGAAATGGAAGTTGACCCTTTTCAGCGATACGGTCAAATAAAAAAAATTGAAATAGACCATTACAAGCCTTTAATTGAATGTTCGGTTCCGTTTATGGAAGGATTGTATTCAATCGTAAAGGGCTCGGGTTTTTTAGTGATTCTTTGCAACGAAAAGGGACAGTTGTTAAAATCAATTGGCGACGCTGATACGTTAAAGATGGCAGCTGATATTCAATTTGTGGAAGGTGCTGATTGGAGTGAACAAGCAATGGGAACGAATGCAATCGGCACTTCGATTGTGATCAATCAACCTGTACAAATATATGCTGAGGAGCATTATTCGGAAATTTGCCAGGCATGGACATGCTCGGCTGCGCCCATTCACGATTCAAAAGGAAAGATAATCGGCGTATTAAATGTTTCAGGCCCATATGAAAAAGTGCATCCACATACTTTAGGAATGGTAGTGTCAGCAGTGAAAGCGATTGAGTACCAACTGGAGCTGATTGAAAAGACAGAAAAAAACATTATGATGCAAAGATTTCTTGAAGCGACTACCAATAATATGAAAGAGAGCATCCTCATTTTCGATACGGAAGGGCTCATTATTAAAGTGAATGATCAATTAAAAAAGCTGCTTCAATTGAATCATTCTTGCCTGGAAGGGAAAAAGATCAGCGAAGTTTTTAGCAACAAATCGATTATTTCCAATCGCCCTCGACATCTTCAAAATCATGAACTGCACTTAAAAATAAAACAGTCAAACAAAGTTTTTCATGTTCTAGTTGATAAACTCCCCATTTATAAAGACAGCCAATGGATCGGTTCAATGATGATTATAAAAGAGATTCAAAAGATAAGACAATTTATTAATCATTTATCAGGCAATCAGGCGAAAATCACTTTTTCTGATATGATCGGGAAGCATCCCCAGTTTCTCCAAAAAGTAAACGAAGCGAAGCTAGCAGCAAAAACGGACTCAAATGTATTAATTTTAGGAGAAAGCGGTACGGGAAAAGAAATGTTTGCACAAGCGATCCATAATGAAAGTGACAGAAAGCATAAGCCTTTTATAGCCATCAATTGCGGCGGAATTCCTCGAGATTTATTAGGAAGCGAACTGTTTGGTTATGCGGACGGTGCTTTTACCGGAGCGAAAAAAGGGGGAAGTGCAGGAAAATTTGAGCTTGCCGATGGCGGTACGCTTTTTTTAGATGAGATTGGAGAAATGTCTTTGGAAATGCAAGTATTGCTTTTACGAGTCATACAAGAAAAGGAAGTGGTGCGAATCGGCGGGCATAAAGTTTTGCCTGTTGATGTTCGCATCATCGCAGCGACGAACAAAAATCTTCGGGAAGAGGTCGAAAAAGGCAGCTTTCGGGAGGATTTGTTTTTCCGGCTTAATGTCATGCCGATCACTTTGCCGTCATTGCGAGAAAGAAAAGAAGACATACCGCTCCTTGTTCATCATTTTATTGAAAAAAATTGTGAAAAGTTAAATAAGCCTTTTCCTGAAATCAAACCGGATTTTTTTCAAGCGTTAATACATTATCATTGGCCGGGAAATATTAGAGAATTGCAAAACATAGTAGAAAGAACTTTAAACAAATTGACGAAGCCTGTTTTAACTATTAAAGATTTGCCTGAGGAAATTATAAAAACGGACTCCAAGCCAAAATCGGAAACGGTGTTTATTCATCGAGATGAAATGAAAAAGCAGTCGATCTTGCAAGCTTTACGTCTATATAACGGCAACATCACAAAAGCTGCGCAATATTTAGGGATATCACGAAGCACTTTTTATCGGCAAATGCAAAGATTTCAAATCCCTTATTAATATCATTTGTTTCATTTCGTATCAAATTGTATCATTGTGTCTCTAAAAAGCGTCCCAAAACGGGACGTTTTTTGTGTAGCATAAGAAAATCTTATTCATTTTCAATGAAACTAAATATATCAATCACGAAAAATGTAGTTTGGCACAATTTTTGCATTTAACTATTTGAAACCGTTTTCTATTTTGGTAGAAGGGAGAGAATACATTGGCAATTTCTAAAAATGATCTTTTATGGATGTATGAAAACATGTACAAAATCCGTTATTACGAAGACAAAATGGCAGAAGCTTATACTGAAGGGAAAAATCCGGTTTTCAATATTGGGGCGGGTCCTGTTCCTGGCGAGATGCATTTGGCAACAGGGCAAGAACCGGCAGCCGTTGGCATATGTGTTCATTTGAAAAAAGAAGATACGGTTACGTCGCCGCACAGGCCTCATCATCATGCCATCGCGAAAGGCGTTGACCTAAATAAAATGACGGCTGAAATTTTCGGAAAAGAAACCGGGCTTGGCAAAGGCAAGGGAGGACATATGCATTTGTTTGATCCGGATGTCAAGTTTTCCTGCGGAGGAATTGTTGGAGCAGGAATCCCACACGCTCTTGGAGCAGCTTTAGCTGCTAAGAAAAAAGGGAAAGACTGGGTTGCGGTTTCATTTATCGGAGAGGGAGCTGCCAATCAAGGAGCTTTCCATGAGTCATTAAATATGGCAGCACTTTGGAATTTACCTCTTATTGTGGTGATTGAAAATAATCAGTACGGAATTTCTGTTCCGAAAACAGCATCGACATCTGTAGCATCTAACGATGTTCGTGCAGCTGCATATGGCATTAAAGGATATTACGTCAAAGACAACGATCCGATCAGCATGTACGAAGTATCAAAAGAAGCAGTGGAACGCGCCAGACGAGGCGAAGGTCCATCGATTATTGAAATTGAAACATATCGTTACTTGGGGCATTTCCAAGGGGATCCGGAGTTGTATAGAGATAAAAATGAAGTGTCGCTTCTTCGGGATAAAGATCCGATCATCCGCCTTCGAAATCTATTAATCTCTGAACAAAACATAGCGGAAAACGATCTTGACATCATTGAAAATAAAGCAAAACAGGAAGTAGACGCTGCTTATCAATTTGCACGCAGCAGCAATTATCCGAATCCGGAAGATGCTTTAAAAGATTTATACGTTTCGTAAATAAACAGGAAAGGGGTTATAAGCTGTGCAAGGAACAAAAACGCGCTTATTAACGGGAAATAAAGCCATGGCGGAAGCGATTAAATTGGAGATGGAGCGAGATCCAAACGTGTTTGTCATGGGGGAGGATGTCGGAGTTTACGGGGGAATCTTCGGATCGACAGAAGGATTATTTCAACAATTTGGATCAGATCGAGTGATTGATACCCCGATATCTGAAACTGCATTTATTGGAGCGGCCGTTGGCGCAGCAGCCGAAGGAATGCGGCCGATCGTTGAATTGATGTTTGTCGATTTCTTTGGCGTTTGCATGGATCAAATTTATAACCATATGGCAAAAATCCCTTATATGTCGGGCGGTCGAGTGAAGCTGCCGATCGTGCTGATGACCGCTGTTGGCGGAGGGTACAGTGATGCTGCTCAGCACTCTCAAACTTTGTATGCAACGTTTGCGCATTTGCCGGGAATGAAAGTGGTGGCTCCATCCACTCCATATGATTTAAAAGGGATGATGATTTCAGCCATTCGGGATGATAATCCTGTAGTCTTTATGTTCCATAAAACGCTGCAAGGCTTAGGATGGATGGATCAATTAGACGCATCAGTCGGTCATGTTCCGGAAGAAGCCTACACGGTGCCGTTAGGAAAAGCAAACGTTGTTAGGGAAGGGAAAGATATAACAATTGTAGGGATTCAAATGACGACTCATCATGCATTGGAGGCTGCCAAAAAGCTGGAGCAAGAAGGAATTGAAGCAGAAGTCATCGATTTGCGTTCACTTGTCCCGTTAGATCGTGAAACAATCCTGCAATCCATTAAAAAGACTCATCGATTACTTGTAGTAGATGAAGATTATTTATCATACGGCATGACGGCGGAGATTGCTGCCATAGCTGCAGAGGAAGGCTTGTATGACTTAGAAGCTCCGGTCAAACGATTGGCTGTACCAGATGTGCCGATTCCTTTCAGCCGCCCGCTTGAACAGTTTGTTTTACCGAATGCAGAAAAAATTTATCAAGAAGCTATAAAACTCGTTAATGAATAAATCTACCATTTCTTTCACAGGAGGCCAACATGATTATTGAAATTAAATTGCCGCAATTGTCGGAAGAATATAATGAGAGCTTAATTGCATTTTGGCATGTGTCTGAAGGGGATGAGGTGGAGCAAAATGACATACTTGTTGAAGTTCAAACGGAAAAGGCGGTATCGGAGCTGCATGCACCTGCAAGCGGAATCGTGAAGGAAATCCGTAAAAAAAGAGGAGATACAGCATCTGTCGGCGAAGTGCTTGCAACAATTGAAACAGCTGAACGCGACGGGCAGCCTGACATCAAACAAGAAGAAACGAATGAAAGATTGAAAGAACAAGAAAGATCGGAAGGACAAGCAGCGACGGAGCAAAAAGTCGAGAAAAAGGCGACGCCGCGCGTGAAGAAATTAGCGAAAGAGCTAGGGGTGGATTGGCGGCTTGTGGAGCCGACTGGTTTAAACGGGAAAGTAACGGAAGAAGATATTCGCAACGAGTACAAGAAGCGGGAAAAAGAGAAGCAAACAAATTCTTCATTCATAGTGGCCGCTCCATCCGTGCGCAAATTTGCAAGAGAACATCAAGTGAATCTTGAAGAGGTAATTCCATCGGGTCCAAACGGCAAAATATTAAAAGAAGATATTGAGGCCGTGATCAATAGGCGCGAAAATCAGCAGCCTGAGATGGAAAGTCAGCAAAAAAATCAGAAGGAAGAAACAAAGACCAATTCGGTACAAGATGAATATATTCCGCTTTCAAACATTCGCAAACTCATTGCACGTTCAATGGTTCATTCGAAAAAGACGATTCCGCATGTAACACATTTTGATGAAGCGAATGTTACTAAGCTTGTTCAGCATCGGCAAAGTGTAAAATCGTTTGCGGAAGAGGAAGCAATCAAACTCACCTATTTAGCTTATGTTGTGAAAGCGTTGACGATCGTTTTGAAAAAGTATCCACAATTAAACGCTTCCTTTCATGAAGAACGTGAAGAAATCATTTTGAAGAAACAATACCATATCGGTTTTGCTGCTGATACAGACCGCGGCCTTGTCGTGCCGGTCATACGGCATGCAGACCAAAAAACATTATTTCAAATTGCTAAAGAAATTCACGAGCTTACCCTAAAGGCAAGAGATGGTTCCATTCAAGCGGATGAAATGACAGGCTCTACATGTACGATATCGAATATCGGATCAGCTGGCGGCGCATGGTTTACACCGATTATCAACCATCCGCAATCGTGTATTCTTGGCATCGGCCGAATCGAGAAAAAAACTGTTGTGGTCGATGATTCGATTGAAATTGCATCCATGATGGCGTTATCGCTCAGTTATGATCACCGGATTATGGACGGAGTGTTGGCACAAAAAGCATTGAACGCGCTAAAAAAATATTTGAACGAGCCAAATTTCATTTTTGTCAATTAATGTGGGTTTGAAGAAATATAGACAATATTGGGGCTGTTCAGACAGTCAAATCTCCATTGAAAACAAAAAACATCAAATATCAACGTTTTTAAAATATTAAAGGGGGCCGTCTATAAGCCGAAAAAGTCTTATAGACAAGCCCCTTTGTCCTTCACAACAATTTTAAATTCTGCCCTTGAGACGTTCTTACTTTTTTTACTTATTTCAGATCAATTGAAAACAGACCGACGCCTAGCATTTTTATGGGCTGCTTTAACAGGTTTCCCTAAGAACAGTAGCTGGGGTCCGATTATTTTATTTTTTGGTTTTCTCCGCAAAATGAAGCGGATGTCTTCTCGACTTTTTATGGTAAAATAATTAACAACAGTCTCAATTAAAGGAAGAGGATGCATGTGAAAAAATGGCTGCCCATTTTGTTTATTGGCTGTGGTTTGTTTTGTGTCGCATATGGCGGATGGAAGTTATGGTCAATGCACAGCGCACAAAATGAGGCGTTGAAGGAAGCCCATCAGCTTGTTGGTGCAGAAGGTGTAAAGAAAAAGGAGAGAAGCGAAGTTGTACCAAGCGACTTTCAACCGAAAATGGACGAGGTGATTGGCATTTTGCACATCCCGAAACTTAAAGCACAATTGCCGATCGTTGAGGGGACGGATGCAGACGAATTGGAGAAAGGCGTCGGTCATTACAGAGGAACTGCTTTTTCTGGGCAAAACGACCAAATCGTTTTATCAGGACACCGGGATACAGTTTTTCGCAATGTTGGCGATTTAAAAATTGGAGATGAACTCATTGTTGAAATGGAGTATGGTCGTTTCACATATTTGATTCAAGAAACAGAGATTGTAGATGCCGATGACCGAACAGTGATCCGATCTACTGCTCCAAACGAAGTTTTAACGTTAACAACATGCTATCCGTTCGGTTATATTGGAAATGCGCCACAGCGATATATTATTTATGCGGTACCGGCATAATTCAGTGGAAAAACGAGCCCTTGCTGTAAAGCATCAAGGGTTTTTTTCTGTTTTAATAAAGTCATTCAGCCGTCTATCGGTAACTGTTCATTTAGCATTTGAATGAAGTTAAATGAGCGGTAATTGAATGATAAATTTGGGGCTTTAATTGCAGATTAAGGCGATGTCGATTTCAAATTATTTCATAGTAAGATCCAATGGGCATTCATAAATAAAAAATTCTAATTTTTGATCGGAGAGTTGTTCGAGTTTTGTTTTTCAATATTTCATTACTGTACACGTGCATGTATGCTGTATGTCTCTTGCAATTGGCAGTATATTTTACACTTTACATCTGCATTTGCTGAAAAATGAGTCTGCTAAACTGTCTGGATAAATATTGGATTACCTGTTATGACCAGAAGCCCGGTTTTTTTCTATTGGCACCCAATGGTTCAGTTATTGCTGTGATTGGATATTTGTCATCGGATACAATGTGTTGCGTAGTTTGAAGAATTGACTTTGTCAATCATTTAAAATGCCGCCTCGGAATATATAACAATTTGTTTTTTATTCTAAAAACCTTTTTTCCCTTTTAACGCTAATAAAGTTTTACAAACAATTAATTTTTAAAAAAGTAGAAAAAGTATTGCTTTATAATCATCTAGTTGTCGGCGGGGGAGCTGTACGTTCAAACGGGATTTTATAAAATTGCTTTTGAAATGCACCCAGGTTTTATTGTTTACAATCCTGAAACTTTATTAAAGTTAAGAGAAAATGTAGGGCCAAGTATTGGAGCGAATTTTGATCCAAGCCATCTCATTTGGCAAGGCATTGATCCTGTTGAAGCAATAAAAAAATTAGGACGTGAAAATGCCATATTTCATGTACACGCTAAAGATACTTATTTGGATCAAGCAAATATACAAGTGAATGGCGTTTTAGATACAAAGCATTACAGTAAAATTTTGGACCGATCATGGACATTTCGGTCGGTTGGCTATGGCCAAGGTGAAAAAGTGTGGAAGGATATTGTCAGTGCCTTGCGTGCTGCCGGATATGATTATGTTCTTTCAATTGAACATGAGGATATGCTGGCATCCATTGATGAAGGATTAGGAAAGGCAGTAAGCTTATTAAAGCAAATTCTTTTTAAAGAAGAAGTTGCTGAAATGTGGTGGGCATAACAGTCACATTGTAAAGGTAATCCCTAGGGAATTTTGAGAGTCCCTAGGTTTTTTTATTTGGGTTACGATGGGCATCACTTTTAATGCGAATTTTTTTGCGGAAAGTCCTCTGCAAATAAAAGCTTAGGATATTCATCTGTCTTTCTTAAACAATTCCGAATAAAATTTATTCATTAAGCCATTTGTTTGTATGACGAGTGTAAAAAAAATAAATAATAAAATTTTCGTTATTAAAGAAAAAATGAAGATTGAATGATGAGGAAAACAAGAATTTTCAGCGTTTTCTGCGACGATCATAGATTTCATTAACTATATGTTTTTTTGACGAAATGAATAAAAAATATTGAAATTTTAAAAATTCAGATATATTATAATATTTGAAATATTAGTTCCGGAGGAAAAAGGAGGAGAAAAGATACCCAAGAAAATGAAAGCGTTTTAAAAAAAGGGAGGCGAATTCTGAAAGCGTTTTACTTAACAAATACGGGGGGATTTTGATGAAAAAGAAGTTATTTTTGATTATGCTAGTTGTTTTCTTAGCCGTTTTATCGGCTTGTGGCAACAGCGCGATTCAGTCAACATCGAAAAAAGAAGAAGGCGGGAGCAAAAGCGGAGGAACAATAAAAATTGGTGTGCTGCTTCCAGATTCGGGGGTTTATGCTTCACTTGGAAAGCATTTGCACAAAGGTATGGAGCTGTATTTTGACAGCATTGATTGGAAAATTGGCTCCAAAAAAATCGAAATTATTAAAGAAGACAGTGAAGCTGATCCGCAAGTAGCATTAAGGAAAGCGAGAAAATTGATTGATCAAGATAAAGTGGACATTTTAACAGGAACGGTAAGCACGGCGGTAGCCTATGCCATTCGCGATGAAGTGGATAAGAAAAAAATTCCGTTCCTTGTTTCGCATGCGGGAGGAAATGATTTAACGAGAAGCAAACGAAGTGACTATATTTGGCGTTCTTCTTTTTCCTCGTGGCAGATTGGCAATTCATTAGGAGAATGGGCGTTTCATAACGTAGGAAAGACAATGTACATTGCAGCAGCAGATTATGCGTTTGGACGGGAAGTATCTGAAGCGTTTAAAGAAGCTTATACTGCCGCAGGAGGAAAAATTGTCGGTGAAGTTTACCCGCCTCTCGGAAACAATGATTATTCCTCTTATTTGACCACGATTAAAAATGCAAAGGCTGAAGCAGTATATGCATTTTTCGCAGGAAGTGATGCGGTGAGATTTGTTCAGCAATACGATCAATTCGGGTTAAAAGAAGATAAGAAATTAATTGGTTCCGGCTGGCTTGTTTCAGAGGACGTGCGGAAATCACAAGGAAACGCAGGAGTTGGAACAATTTCCTCTATTTTCTGGGATTATAGTATAAAAACAGAAGAAAATAGACAGTTTAAAGAGGCTTTTGAAAAGAAATATAATGAACGCCCGACCATTGAAGCATTGGAAGGCTATGATGCTGCCAAAATTATCGCAGAAGCGTTGACAACGCTTGACGGCGACGCCTCAGATCCAGATAAAGTGGTAGAAGCGATTTCTAATGTTGAATTCATAAGCCCGAGAGGCCCGATTAAGTTTGACAAGGAGACCCACCACGTTATTCAAAACATGTATATCATTGAAACCAAGCTTGTGAATGGACAGACGGAAAACGAAGTGATCGAAATTATTGAAGAGGTGAGAGATCCAGGAAAATAGATAAAAAAAGAGGTGATAATCATGGATATTATCGGGGCGCAGCTAGTAAACAGCATTTCATACGGGCTTTTGCTCTTCGTCATTACATGCGGATTGTCGCTCGTCTTTGGCATTTTAGGAGTATTGAACTTGGCGCATGGATCGTTGTATATGATAGGAGCCTATGTCTCATATTCGATTACCGTCCATTCTGGACAAAATTTTTGGCTTGCCTTAATCATTGCACCTTTAGCAGTAGCTGTTTGCTCTCTCATTATTGAAATGATCTTATTGCGGCCAACTTATCAGCTAGGGCACCTGTCACAAGTATTGTTAACATTTGGGCTTGCGTATGTCATTCATGATATGACAGCGGCGATATGGGGATCGGATGTTTTATCGATCCCTTTGCCTCAAAGTTTATCAGGTACGGTAACCTTATTTAATCAAGCCTTTCCTGTCTATCGTTTAGCTGTAATTGCAATAGGTTTAATTTTAGCGGGGCTGTTGTGGTTCATTCAAGAAAAAACGCGCTGGGGGGCGATCATTCGCGCTGGACTGAGCGATAAAGAGATGATATGTGCTTTAGGTGTAAATATTCAACTAGTTTTTACCGTCGTGTTTTTCATAGGGGGATATTTAGCAGGTTTTGGCGGAGTCATTGCCGCGCCGATCCTCGGGCTTTATCCAAGCATGGAATTCCAAACGCTTATTTTGGCATTAGTTGTTCTCGTTATAGGGGGCTTAGGGTCGATCGCTGGAACGTTTGTGGCCAGCTTAACGATTGGGATTGTTGAGACTTTTTGCCGATTTTTAGTTCCTGAGTTAAGCTTGTTCGTCGTTTTCGGATTAATGGCGGTCGTCTTAATCGTCAAACCGAACGGATTGCTCGGAAGGCAGGTGGTTAAGCATTGAACAAAAAAGGTTTCGCTCTTATTGCCGCAGTTATGTTGCTCATCTTTTCCCCCTTTATCTTTTCTTTGTTTTATTTAAATTTGGTAACTGAAATTTTAATTTTAGCTATTTTCGCTCTTAGTTTAAATATTTTGGTCGGATATACCGGGCTGGTTTCGCTTGGCCACGCGGCGTTTTTTGGAGTCGGGGCTTATATGTCCGCCATTCTTGCAAGGGAGATATCTCCAAACTTTTTCCTTACTCTTTTCGCCTCGCTTGCGGCTGCAATCATTGCATCCGCCATCATCGGAATTTTTTGCGTAAAGGTGAGCGGCTTTTATTTTCTTATGTTAACATTGGCTTTTTCGCAAATGATTTATTCATTTGTCCACCAGTCAACGACTATCACGGGCGGTTCAAACGGATTATCAGGCGTTCCAAGCCCTTTAATTGGATCACTTGATTTTTCAAACCCGGTTTACTTTTATTATTTGATATTGCTTTTGTTTATATTGATCTACGGCGGTTTAAGCCTCATCGTACACTCCCCTTTTGGGCAAGTATTAATAGGGATTCGCGAAAACGAAACAAGATTGAAATCGATGGGCTATCATACAACACTATATAAGCTTGCCGCATTTGTTTTAGCCGGCGGGCTCGGCGGAGTAGCAGGATCGTTATATACAAGCTTTAACAGCTTCATTTCGCCTAGCGATGTATATTGGACGATGTCTGGCTCTGTTTTAATTATGGTTCTTATCGGCGGTTCCGGAACAATGATCGGGCCCGTTTTGGGAGCAGCATTTATCGTCATTTTAGAAACGATTGTCAGCTCTTATACGACCATGTGGATGATGATTATCGGGATTATCTTTATCTTGTTTGTCGTATTTTTCCCAAAAGGAATTGTCGGGCTTGGAAAATTGCTCTTTCAGTCATTTTCAAAATCCAACAAGCTGTCAGCTATTTCCGGAAAAAAATCCAATGCGTTGTATAACAATGATGTGAAGAATTGAGGGATGGGGCATGGAGAATCCTGTAATCTTGAAGATTGATCGCGTCGGCATGCATTTTGGCGGTCTTGAAATTCTTAAGGATGTTTCATTGGAAGTGAAAAAAGGTGAGCGGATAGGCATTATCGGTCCGAATGGAGCCGGGAAAACGACCTTTTTCAACATTTTAACCGGCGACCTGAAGCCGAGCAGCGGGTCTATTTATTATAAAGGAGAAAATATAACGAATGTTTCCAACTTTAAACGGACAAACGCCGGAATCGTCCGCACCTTTCAACGAAACAATTTGTTGAATGAACTGACGGTGCTTGACAATTTATTATTAGTTTTACAGCGGAAACATCATTTGCAAAACGTGTGGTTTAAAAAGAGAAACGAAAAAAAATACCCGAAGCTTTTCGAGGAAGCAAACCAATTGATCAAAACTTGGGGATTGGAAAAGCGCGCAAATGAAATAGTGAAAAAGTTGTCATACGGCGAACAGCGGCAAATCGAAATTTTGCTTGGCATTGCGATCAATCCGCAAGTTTTATTATTAGATGAGCCGACTGCCGGCATGTCGCAGGCGGAAACGGATTATATTGTCGATTTGCTGCACAATTTGCCGAAGGACTTGACCGTTTTAATTATTGAGCATGATTTGGAGGTCGTATTTGGGCTGGCGGATAGAATGGTCGTTTTATATGACGGAGGAATTCTCATTGACGGCGATCCAAATGAAGTGAGAAACGACAGGAGGGTGAACGAAATATATATTGGAAAGGAGGAAGCGGCAGCACATGCTTAAAGTTTCAGATTTAAATACATTTTACGGCGACAGCCACGTCCTCCATAATGTTTCGTTAACGGTTGAACAAGGCAAGGTAACCGTCCTGCTGGGAAGAAACGGAATGGGGAAAACAACAACGATTCATTCTATCATGGGAATCATTCAATCAAAAAAAGGAAAAATTGTGTTTGAAGAACAGGAAATTCAATCAAAGACGAGCTTCCAGGTTTCGAAATTAGGCGTTGCTCTTGTTCCGCAAGGGAGAAGAATATTTCCGAATTTGACTGTAAAGGAGAATTTAATGACCACTTATAGGCCTGCCGAAAATGGCTGGACATTAGAACAAATTTATGACACGTTTCCAAGGCTGAAAGAAAGAGAAGCATCGATGGGAGGGGCTTTGAGCGGGGGAGAGCAGCAAATGCTCTCAATTGGACGCGCTTTGCTAACGAATCCTAAATTACTGCTGCTTGACGAGCCGTCAGAAGGATTGTCCCCATTGATGGTTCAGGAAGTGAAACGGATTATTCGTGAATTAAAGAAGCAAGGTCTTACAATGCTTTTAGTTGAACAAAATTTATCGATGGCGCTTGAGCTTGCAGACCGCATATATATTTTAAACAAAGGCTCGATCGTGTTTGAAGGCTCTCCCGACGAATTAAGCTCTGCTGTAAAGCATAAATATTTGCTGTTAAGTTCGTAAATTGTTCAGAAACATCTGATGATGATGCTGTCAAAAAGAAAAAGGAGCTCTTAGAAAGTCAAAACGCCATTGAAAACAAAAAATCACAACGTTTCTAAAACATTAATGAGGGCTAATAAGCCGTAAAATCGACTTATTAGCCCCCCTTTTTTACATATTTTCCAGAATAATAGAACGGAAGAAACAGGTCATTACGGTGATTTTCCTAAATAAACTGATGAGCGGGCTGCACCTTATTTTGCAAAAATAAATTGTCGGCGATTTGCAATCAAACTTTCCAAAAGAAAAACAGAGCTGCTGCAATTTACGGGTATCATTTCTAGAAATATTGATTCTTGATGCATAACCCGAATAGAGCTTTCGCAAAGCAGAAAAAGGTTCAATTTGGAACTCTTACATGCTGCAATTGCTTCGGAATGAACGATGAAACCAATCCATATAGGTAAAGCAAGCTGAGTCCTTTATAGAAATTCCGCCAACATTCTTGTCCGCAAGCCTCGCTTAATCGATAGTTCATTGCACGAAATTCACGTTCGACAGGCTCTTAACATTACACACTTATGTAAGTATTTCTTTAGTAAACGATTATTTCCAAACCTCTTCGGCAATTTCTACGACATGGCGCAGTTTTGCCCATTGCTCGTCTTCTGTGAGCAAGTTTCCTTCCTCAGTTGATGCAAAACCGCACTGAGGGCTTAAGCAAAGCTGATTGAGATCAACAAATCGGGATGCTTCATCAATGCGCCGTTTAATTTCATCCTTATTTTCTAATTCTCCAAATTTTGACGTGATCAAGCCGAGAACGATGGATAAATTTGATCGGTTTACGAAGCGAAGGGGTTCAAAGCCGCCGGCTCTTTCGCTGTCATATTCCAAAAAGTAGCCGTCCACATTTACGCCTGCAAACAATATTTCCGCCACTGGCTCATAGCCACCGGATGAAATCCAAGTGGAACGGAAGTTGCCTCGGCATATGTGCATCGTAATTCTCATATCATCAGGACGATTGGCGACAGCTTCATTAATTGTTTTCGCATACAATTGTCCTAACGTATCCGGATTTAAGCCGCGGGCCCGCATTTGCTCCTTTTGCTCTTCTGAACAAAGATACGCCCATGATGTATCATCCAGCTGCAAATAACGGCATCCGGCATCGTAAAATGCTTGAATCGCTTTTTTATACGTTTGGGCTAAATCGTGGAAAAACTCGTCTTGATCTTCATAAGCGCTTTTTTCAATCGTCCCTCTGAAATGAAGCATACTCGGGCTCGGAATAGTCATTTTGGCTGTATGGCCGGAAGCGATACTGTTTAGAAACTTGAAATCTTCAAGCATCGGATGGCCGTTGAAATCTAGTTTATCAACAACTTTAATAGAATGAGATTTTGTTTGTTTTTGATGGAATTGGATTCCGGTCTCTGTGTCGTATCCTTCCACACCTACTAAATTTTCAAGGAAGTCAAAGTGCCACCAAGCTCTTCGGAATTCGCCGTCTGTCACCGCTTTGAGGCCGATTTCTTTTTGTTTTTTGACAATGCGTGTGATTTCTTCGTTTTCCACCTCTCTTAATTGCTCAGCTGTTATTTCCCCATTTGCTTTTTGCAATCGGGCTTGTTTAATTCGCTCTGTTCTTAACAGACTGCCTACATGATCTGCTCGGTATGGCGGTAGGTGGTGATGTGATGATTGATGTGACATATGCTGTTTTCCTCCTTCTCCGGTTGAAATATTAAGAATAATAACAAAAAATAAAAGAAAAGTAAACTTTATAAGCAGAGGGATTTTTCATTAGAGAGGTATGAATGACATTTTTTTGCTAAATTTTCTTAAAATAAAAGCCCTCAGCCGTCATGTGCGGCCAAGGGCAAATCTCTTGCCTGCGGAAGATTAGCTAATGACAAATTCGAAGCTGCCGAATAATTTTACATCTTTGCCGATGAGGAATCCTCCTGTTTCAAGAGCAGCGTTCCATGTTAAACCATAGTCTTCCCGATTGATTTTGCCTTCAACATCAAATCCTGCGACAATGCTTCCGTCCAACGGGTTTTTTGATTGACCGTTGAATTCTACTTTGAACGTTTCGGTTCGAGTAACATTTCTAATTGTCAATTTTCCTGTTACTTCATAGTCATCGTCGGAAACCTTTTTAATAGATTCACTGACAAACGTGATGACCGGATAGTTTTCGACATCAAAAAAATCCCCGGAACGAAGATGGTTGTCTCTGTCTTCATTTTTTGTGTCAATAGAAGAAGCTTGAACTGTTACTTTTACTTTTGCAGATTCGAGCTGATCGACATCGCCGTCAACTTCTACATCAAATTGCGTGAATTCTCCCTTTGCTTTGGAAACCATTAAGTGTTTTACTTGGAAAGAAATAGAGCTGTGCACCTTATCTAATTGAAAATTTGCCATTTTTTATTTTCCTCCCTCTATAAATGTTGATATATCAACGGTTGTAGCCGTTTCAGGGGTGTCAAAAAAATATTTTTCGACAAAGTTCCTAACATTATTTCTTAAATATGTGTATATCTTACATTGACTGGGTACGCTTCGCGGCCACTACTGGTTAAATTTGGTTGTAGTGGGGGAAGCGTATGGGATGCACCGTGGATCTCTGCATCGCTGATGATGACGAACCCTCCCATGTCTCTTGGCATCCTTGCGCCTACATTCCTTCGTTCGGTCTAGTCATCAGGCAGAGGCCGGCTAAGCTCCTTTAGGGACTCAAGGTCGAATGGATGATATCGCGCCAGCTTCTCCGTGTCATCCTTGTTGTCTAGAGAATCGAGACTATAGGCATCAAGCAGCCGTTTCGAGGCCAAAGATGTCCTGCATCATTCGCTTCGCATCGAACGCTTGGTGCTTCGTACATACAGCGTGCAATACCTTCAATAATTTTCCGCATAACACCACAATCGATTGCTTCTTCCGCAACGGATTATCAGGACGTGTCGTGTAATAGTCGTGCAGCTGCCGAAACGCTTCGTTGTGGCGGATCATCGGCATCATCACGCGGAAGAGGAGGGCGCGCAACCGCCTTCTTCCACGCTTGGAGATCCGTTTTTGCCCTTTGTGTTGGCCGGAGGAATGTTCCCGCAGCGTCAGGCCCGCTAATTTGATAAGCTGCCGCGGATCCTGATAATGGGAGAAACTCCCGATCTCTGATAACAGTTCTACGATGGTCGCATCGCCTAAGCCCGGAACGGTCTTCAGCCATTCGTATTCGACGGAGGTTTGAACTAGTTCAATCAGCTGTTCTGTCAATGCCTCGATCTCTTTTTCCAGCTGGCGATATCGGCGGACAAGCGTGGCAATTTCGATACGGGCCATCTGTTGTCCTTCCGTTACGCCAATGGAGTGTTGGGCCAATTCCATCAACTTCTTCGCTTTCGGTTTTTGTGGCGATTGTAATCCCTCACTTTGCCGGTAAAGGGCCAGCACCTCTTCCAGCTCTTTTCCTGCCAGATCACTCGGAAATGGCGTATATTCCAGCACCGCGAGCGCCATTTTCCCAAATGACGGGAAGACTTGGGAAAACTCTGGAAAATATCGATCAAGCCAGCGAATCATTTGATTTCGAATCGCTCCCTGTTCTTCCACCAATTTGGAGCGAAATGTCGCTCCAACGCGCAGTTCGGCCTCCATCCCTTTCAGAATGCGCGGATAGCTGAATCGGCCGTCTTTCACTAACCGGGCAATGACGAGCGCGTCTTTCGCATCATGCTTGGTTGGAAGATTGTCGTCCAGCTCTTTGGAGCGCTTCACGTGCATCGGGTTTGTCATGACGAGAGGAATGCCCTTCTCGTCAAGAAAGTAAGCGAGATTGAGCCAATAATGTCCCGTTGGCTCGATGCCAACGATCACTTCCGTTTTTTCAAATTCCTCCATCGCTTTCACGATGCACTGGTACAACCATTCCAACCCTTCTCTGGATTGCGGAACGGGAAACGATTTTTTCAGCACCCTCCCTCGCTCATCCACAAAGCAGGCGTAATGCTTCTTTTTCGCGATATCCATGCCAACGACGAGCGTTTGATCGGTGACTTGATTAATCTTCTTGTTTGAGATAGAATTCATGTATAGTCCTCCTTGGTATCCAAATTAGGGGTCAATTCGTGCGATTGACACCCCCGAATCATACCAAGAGGGCTTTTTTTATTCAAGTCCCCGAAAAAACTTCTAACAGGAATGCTCCTTTAAATAAAAATCAATTGGCACCCATTCATTTAGGAACGTAAATAAACCTAAAAACGAAAAATACCTTTTTTCACAGGATAAAGATCAGGAAATATTCGTTTGATCTCCATAAATTAACAATACCACAGCTTTAAAAGCTGTGGTAGACCTAAAATTAGTACTTTTTCCTTCCGTTGGCAGAATATGTTTCAACAGATATCACCCTTCAAAAAAGAGCACTTTTTATTCTTCTTCCTGCTGTTTCTCTTGCTCTTCTTTTTCAACGAGCGCAACCGTTGAAACATGTTCATTTTCATCAAGTTTAATAAGCTTTACACCGACTGTATTACGTCCCATTGAAGAAATATCATTGACATCCATGCGAATCAGAACGCCGTTCCCAGTAATGATCATTAAATCTTCGTCACCGCGAACAGCTTTTACAGAAACTACCGATCCATTTTTAGGGGTAATGTTGCATGTTTTTAAACCTTTGCCGCCCCGGGTTTGGATTCGGTACTCGCTTTCGTGCGTACGTTTTCCGTACCCATTTTCAGTTACGACTAATACATCGACACCTGGGTCCAGCACTTCCATGCCGACAACTTCATCATTTTTTTCCAACGTAATTCCCTTTACGCCCGTCGCTGTGCGGCCCATTGACCGGACATCTTGTTCATGAAAACGAATTAACATTCCATTTTTTGTTCCAATTACAATATCTTTTGTACCATCTGTCAAATGTACGGAGATAAGCTCGTCCCCTTCGCGTAAGTGCAGCGCAATTAAACCGCTGTTACGTATATTGGAAAATTGAGAAAGCGGTGATCGTTTACATATTCCTTCTTTTGTCGCAAAAAATAAAAACCAATCATCAACAAATCCTGGAACAGGGATGATGGCATTGATCCATTCATCTTGGTCTATTTCCAATAAATTAATGATCGGAAGCCCTTTAGCTGTTCGTCCATATTCAGGGATTTCATATCCTTTTGCTCGATAAACTTTTCCTTTATTTGTAAAAAATAAAATAGTATCGTGTGTACAAGTTGTTAAAAGATGCTCAACAAAGTCGTCAGCATTAGTTCCCATTCCTTGAATGCCTCTTCCGCCACGCTTTTGACTGCGGTAAGTAGAAACAGGGAGGCGCTTAATATAGCCTTTATGGGTAAGCGTAATGACAATATTCTCTTTTGGAATCAAATCTTCGTCTTCAAAAGATTCTAAACCAGTTGCGATTATTTCTGTACGGCGTTCATCATTAAAACGCTCTTTTATTTCTTCCAATTCCTCGCGAATAATGTCTAAAACCTTTTCTTCGTTGGCTAATATACCTTTTAACTCTTCAATTAGCTTTATAAGCTCATTATATTCCTCTTCTATTTTTTCTCGTTCAAGGTCTGTCAGGCGCTGGAGCCGCATATCCAAGATGGCCTGTGCCTGCTTTTCCGTTAAGCTGAATTTTTCCATTAATCCTTCGCGGGCAATATCTGTTGTTTTGGAGCTTCGAATCAGGTTAATCACTTCATCGATATGATCTAATGCAATTCTTAACCCTTCCAAAATATGCGCTCGCGCTTCAGCCTTTCTTAATTCAAAAGCAGTACGTCTTCTAATAACGACTTTTTGATGATCTAAATAATGCTCTAAAATTTGTTTTAAATTTAATACTTTCGGTTCTCCGTCTACTAAAGCAAGCATATTAATTCCAAAGCTTGTTTGTAATGCCGTCTGTTTATATAAATTATTCAAAAGCACGTTGACATTTGCATCTCTCCGAACTTCGATGACTATGCGCATACCTTTTCTATCAGATTCATCTCTTAAATCGGAGATACCGTCAATTTTTTTCTCACGGACAAGCTCTGCAATCTTTTCAATAAGTTTTGCTTTATTTACTTGGTACGGAATCTCAGTCACTATAATTGCCTGTTTCCCGTTTTCTCTTTCTTCAATTTCAACCTTTGCCCGGAGCGTGATCGATCCTCGTCCGGTCTCATAAGCTTTTCGAATGCCGCTTTTCCCCATTATTTGTCCTGCCGTCGGAAAGTCCGGTCCAGGAATGATTTCCATTAGCTCTCCAATGGTGATGTCTGGATTTTTACTTAATGCCAGAACACCGTCGATTACTTCGCCGATTTGATGTGGAGGAATGTTGGTCGCCATTCCTACTGCAATTCCGGATGCGCCATTTACGAGCAAGTGCGGGAAACGGGAAGGAAGAACGACAGGCTCCTTTTCCGTTCCGTCATAATTATCTTGATAATCAATGGTGTCTTTATTAATGTCACGCAAAAGTTCCATTGAAATTTTTGACATTCTCGCCTCTGTATAACGCATCGCAGCTGCGGCGTCTCCATCAACGGATCCAAAGTTTCCGTGACCATCCACCAGCATATAGCGATAGTTAAAATCTTGGGCCATTCTCACCATCGTCTCGTAAACAGCTGAATCTCCGTGTGGATGGTACTTACCGATCACATCTCCTACAATCCTTGCAGATTTTTTATGCGGTTTATCCGGAGTCATGCCAAGGTCATGCATGGCATAAAGAATTCTCCGGTGAACAGGCTTAAGTCCGTCACGGACATCAGGCAAGGCGCGCGACACGATGACGCTCATCGCATAATCAAGGAAGGATGAACGCATTTCTTGGCTTATATTGACTTCCTGTATTTGCGATTCTTTGTTTTCAGCCATTTTTTATTACCTCCGTAAAAATCAATTCCCAAACCTCACTTTATGGAGAAAAACAAAATGAGAATGGGGTGAACAAATCGATTAAATATCCAAATTTTTTACATAACGGGCGTTTTCTTCAATAAACTGGCGGCGAGGCTCCACTTTGTCTCCCATTAAAATTTCAAACGTTTCATCCGCATCGATCGCATCCTGCAACGTTACTTGCAGCAGTGTTCTAGTTGACGGATTCATTGTTGTTTCCCAAAGCTGCTCAGCATTCATTTCTCCAAGTCCTTTGTAGCGTTGAATGCTTGGCTTCGGTTGGCTTGGAAGATTGGACAAAATTTTATTGAGTTGACGATCATTGTACGCATATTCAACCTTTTTGCCTTGTTGAATTCTATATAAAGGAGGCTGCGCAATATAAACATATCCTTTTTCAATAATTCCCCTCATGTACCGATAGAAAAAGGTAAGCAGCAATGTACGAATATGCGCTCCATCCACATCGGCATCCGTCATGATCACTACTTTATGGTATCTCGCCTTCGAAACATCGAAATCTTCGCCAATCCCTGTTCCAATGGCTGTGATTATGGCACGCACTTCATTGTTGGATAATATTTTGTCAAGACGTGCTTTCTCAACATTTAAAATTTTTCCTCTCAACGGCAAAATAGCTTGGAAATGTCTGTCCCGGCCCTGCTTAGCAGAACCACCGGCAGAATCACCCTCAACAACAAACAATTCTGAGATGGATGGATCTTTTGACGAACAATCTGCTAATTTTCCAGGCAAATTCGAAACATCTAATGCGCTTTTTCTTCTCGTTAATTCCCTTGCTTTTTTGGCAGCTAAACGGGCTCTTGCCGCCATCAAACCTTTTTCCACAATTTTTTTGGCTGTTTGCGGATGTTCGAAAAGAAACGTTTCAAACATTTCCGAGAAAATGGAATCCGTAATTGTTCTTACTTCGGAATTTCCAAGCTTTGTTTTCGTTTGTCCCTCAAATTGGGGATTAGGATGTTTGACAGAAATGATCGCGGTTAACCCCTCACGAACATCTTCTCCTGATAAATTTTGATCGTTTTCTTTAATAGCTCCTGTTTTTCTAGCGTAATCATTAATAACTCGAGTTAAGGCAGTTTTAAAGCCGGATTCGTGAGTGCCACCCTCATATGTGTGAATATTATTAGCAAAAGAGTAAATATTACTTGTATATCCATCATTGTATTGAAGAGCGATTTCTATTTTTATTCCATCTCTGTCTCCTTCAATGTAAATCGGTTCTTCATGAAGAACCTCTTTTGTACGGTTGAGATGCTTTACATAGGAGATGATACCGCCCTCATAGTAATATGAATTTTGCCGTCCTTTTTCGTCCCGCTTATCTTCTAATGTAATCTTGATTCCACGGTTTAAAAAAGCAAGTTCTCGCAACCGCGACGCCAACGTATCATAATCATATTCGGTTGTTTCTTTAAAAATTTCAGGATCAGGCTTGAAATGCACAATGGTTCCCGTCGTTTCAGTTTTTCCAACAATTTTCAAATCTTCACAAGGCACACCTCGGCGATATTTCTGGTAGTAAATATTTCCATCACGATGAACAAATACCTCCAGTTCTGTTGACAGTGCATTCACAACTGAAGCTCCTACACCGTGAAGTCCACCAGAAACTTTATAGCCTCCGCCTCCGAATTTTCCTCCGGCATGAAGTACAGTCATGATGACTTCAACGGCTGGTCTTCCCATTTTTTCATGTATTCCGACGGGTATTCCTCGCCCGTTATCTTTTACTGTTATGCTATTGTCTTCTTCGATCGTCACATTAATTTCTGTACAAAAACCCGCTAAAGCCTCATCTATACTATTATCGACAATTTCCCAAACGAGATGATGAAGACCCTTAGAACTGGTAGATCCAATATACATCCCAGGTCTTTTTCGAACAGCTTCCAACCCTTCCAGTACTTGAATCTGGTTTTCATCATATGTTGTTTGTTCCTCATGATTTTGTTCCATCGCCACAATGATCACCTACACTTTTATAAACATAAAATCGATTGAATAGATAAAAAAATCTTTTTTCCACAAAAAAATCTAAATGGATTGATCCGCTTTTTTCAAAGTAATGACACGATCTATGCATGAGTAAAAAACAAGCTGCAGATGTTAAAATTCTTAATAGCATCATGATCTGTTTCAAAAAAAATAATTTATATTAATTGTCCGGAAGATACACGATAGATAGCCGCTTCCTTCAAGGTTTTGTGGTCAATTCCATCTACGCTTGTTGTTGTCACAAATGTTTGCACTTTCCCTTGAATGGCATTTAATAAATGAGATTGCCTAAAATCATCTAATTCTGATAAAACATCGTCCAACAATAATACAGGATAATCGCCAATCTCTTCATGGATCAAATCGATTTCGGCCAATTTCAGCGAAAGAGCTGTTGTGCGCTGCTGGCCTTGCGATCCGAATGTTTGAACATCCCGGCCGTTCACATAAAAAATAAGGTCATCTCTGTGGGGACCGGCTAATGTCGTTCCACGTTCTATTTCCTTTTCTCTTATTTTAGCAAACCTGTCATAGTATACTTCTACTATTTTCGACAATTCTGCTTCTTCTGATACATCAACAGAAGGCTTATACTGAATTCTTAATTCCTCCATTCCTCTTGAAATGCTGGAATGAATCGGTTGTGCCCATTTTTCAAGCTGTTTAACAAACAAATATCTTTTTTTAATGATATTGCTCGCTGTCTCACACAGCTGAAGTGTAAGCACATCCAACATTTTTTCATCCGTCTGCTTTCTCGTTTGGAGAAGCTTTAAATAATGATTTCTCTGCTGAATGATTTTTTGATATTTGTTCAGTTGGTGCAAATAAACGGGAGAAACTTGTCCAATTTCCATATTGATAAAACGCCTGCGAATTTGTGGACTTCCTTTAACTAAATTCAAATCTTCCGGAGCAAACATAATCACATTGACGTGACCGACATATTCACTTAATTTTTTTTGTTCTAAATGATTTAATTTAGCTTTTTTCCCTTTGTTGGAAATAATTAATTCAACCGTAGAAAAACGATTTTGTTTTTCTATTCTCCCTTCTATTTTAGCATATTCCTTCTCCCATTGAATGAGCTCTTTATCATTGCTGGTTCGATGGGATTTCGCCATCGCCAAAACATAGATGCCCTCCATCATATTTGTTTTCCCTTGGGCATTTTCTCCAATTATCACATTGACTTTGTTTTCAAACTGTACATGAAGGGACTCATAATTACGGTAGTTCTTTAAACTGAATTCTTTTAAATACAATGAAGGTCACCAACTTCAGTTTTTTACAATAAAGGTTCCAATCTCTTTTACTTCTACGATGTCTCCGTCTCTTAATTTTCTTCCCCGGCGCTGTTCCCTCTCAGAATTTACGAGCACTTCATGCTCTTGCAGAAACCATTTTGCCATTCCGCCAGTTTGGATGACATCCGCTAATTTTAAAAATTGTCCGAGTGTAATATATTCACCTTTAATTTGAATCATACGCTTCATCTGAATTTCATCCGCTTTCTCAAAATAGTCTCTAACTTTTTATTTTACTAAATATTTCCCAATTCGAAAAGAAAGCTACTAGCTTTTTTGATTACTAGTAGCTTTCATTTTTATTTCCAGTACTTCAAAATAGAGGAATTTATCATAAAGAACCGGTGACAGCTGTTTAATATGTTCGGACAGGAAGAATCAGCTGCAAAACTGTTTCATCTTCGGGAACACGAATTAAAAACGGCCTCATCGCCCCCGTAAAGCTGATGTGAATTTCTGATCCTTCCACAGCTTTTAATGCATCTATCATATATTTTGCACTAAAGGAGATTTTTAAATCTTCTCCTTGTACATTTTTGGCATGAATTTCTTCGACAACCTTCCCAATTTCCGGTGAATTTGACAAGATTTCAACCTTCCCGTTAGGAAATGTTGTCAACTTGACGACGTTATTGCGTCCTTCTCTTGCAAGAAGAGATGCGCGGTCTATAGCTTGTAAAAAATCTTTTGCATCAAGAATGATATCCGTTTTACTTTCCAATGGAATAAGCCTGCTCGTATCAGGGTAATTTCCATCTAAGAGGCGTGAAAAGAATAATATGTTTTTCG
The DNA here is from genome assembly GCF_038008865.1 of Aeribacillus sp. FSL K6-8394. Classification (NCBI taxonomy): domain Bacteria; kingdom Bacillati; phylum Bacillota; class Bacilli; order Caryophanales; family Bacillaceae; genus Aeribacillus; species Aeribacillus sp. FSL K6-8394. The sequence continues at coordinate 1,932 of NZ_JBBPAA010000003.1, read as the reverse complement.
TCTTAAACAAAACTTGATTTTCTGTAATGACAATCTCGACAAGATCATCGTTTTCATCAAGAATTTTATTCAGCTCATTTAAGCTTTTTCCCGGAATAACGACATTATGCGCTTTAGAAATATTGGTTTCCACTTTTGCTTTCCGTAAAGCTAATCGATGGCTGTCCGTTGCAATACATGTTAATTCGCCATTTTCTAAACGCCAGTTTACACCGGTTAAAATTGGTCTTGTTTCTGAAACCGAAACAGCAAAAACTGTTTGTCGAATTAAGGTTTTTAATAGATCTGATGGAATTTTAAAAACGTTTTGCTCTTCAATTTCCGGCAATCTTGGATATTCTTCTGCATCCAAACCATGCAGATTAAATTCCGCACTTCCTGATCGAATAATAGTTAGAAAGTGGTTTTCCACTTTCATTTCCACTTTATCCTGCGGAAGCTTCCTCACAATATCACTAAAAAAACGAGCTTGCAAAACAATGCTTCCGGGCTCGATGATTTCCGCATGAATCGTTCCATTTTCTTCTGCAGGTATAAAGGACTCAATCGAAATGTCTGAATCACTGCCTGTTAATGAAATCCCCTCTTCTGTTGCGACAATTTTTATTCCGGTCAATATAGGAATGGTTGTTCTAGAGGAGACGGCCTTCATGACATCTTGGACGCTTTCAACAAGCTTATTTTTTGGGACAATAACTTGCATGTAAATCCTCCTTCTAAGGCTGCACTGTCATCTATCAAATACACTTCATATTATTATTTTTTAATTAAAAAATATAGTATAAGTAGTAATAGGGCTTGTGGATATGTTGATAACAGTGTTAATGAAAGGAAGCACAGTTTATCCACATGTGGATAAACTGTGCATACCAATGTCAAAGTTATTCACAATGTCCTCAACTAATGATAATGAATGGAATGCTTTAACTGTTCTTTTATTTCATTTATTTGATTTTGCAGCTGTGGGTCTTCTTCTAATAGCTTTGAAATTTTTTCATGAGCATGAATGACTGTTGTATGGTCTCTTCCTCCAAATTCTTCTCCAATTTTCGGCAAAGAAGAGTCGGTTAATTCTCTTGATAAGTACATGGCAATCTGTCTTGGAAATGCAACAGACTTTGTTCTCTTTTTTGCTTTAAAATCTTCCAATTTAACATTAAAATGCTGTCCAACTATACGTTGAATTTCTTGAATGGTAATAATTTTAGGCTTGGAGCTCGGTATAATGTCTTTTAATGCTTCTGCCGCGAGATCCGCGTTAATATCTTTATTAATGAGAGAAGAATAGGCTACTACGCGTATAAGGGCACCTTCTAGCTCACGAATATTTGTATCAATTTGGTTGGCAATATAAAGCATGACTTCATTTGGAATATCCAATCCATCAGCTTTCGCTTTTTTTCTTAAAATGGCAATTCTTGTTTCGAGGTCAGGAGGAGTAATATCTGTTATGAGCCCCCATTCAAAACGTGATCTCAGCCGGTCTTCAAGAGTAGGAATTTCCTTTGGCGGCCTGTCGCTTGAAATGACTATTTGCTTGCTTTCCTCGTGAAGTGTGTTGAACGTATGGAAAAATTCCTCTTGTGTTTGTTCTTTTCCAGCAAGAAATTGAATATCATCTATCAATAGAACATCAACATTCCGGTATTTATTGCGAAATTCATCGGCTTTATTGTCACGGATTGAGTTAATAAATTCATTCGTAAATTTTTCTGATGACAAATAGACGACTCTCGCGGAAGGATTATGTTCTAATACATAATGGCCGATTGCATGCATTAAATGAGTTTTTCCGAGACCGACGCCACCATAAATAAACAGCGGGTTGTATGCTTTTGCCGGCGCTTCCGCAACAGCCAGGGATGCAGCATGGGCAAATCGATTTCCTGAGCCGATAACAAACGTATCAAAAGTATATTTTGGATTCAGCAA
>NZ_JBBPAA010000002.1:845000-885402 GCF_038008865.1 Aeribacillus sp. FSL K6-8394 | reverse complement strand
AGTACTGGAGACGGATACGTGTGGGCAAAAAAAGCCGGTCATACTGTGACGGAATTATTTCCAACTGAAGTTCCGATTACTTCGAATGAACCGTTTATCCGAACAAAACAATTGCAAGGCCTGTCGTTAAGAGATGCGGCTTTAAGTGTGTTGAATCAAAAGGACAGACCAATTATTACGCACAAAATGGATTTTATTTTTACCCATTTTGGCGTATCAGGTCCAGCTGCACTAAGATGCAGCCAATTTGTTGTAAAACAATTGAAAAAAGAAAAAACGGTGACGTTGTCAATTGACGCTTTTCCTACTGAAAATGAAGAAAATCTTTTTCAGCATATTTTGCTTAAATTGAAAGGCGAACCGAAAAAGGCTGTTAAAAATGTATTAAAAGGTCTCTTGCCTGAACGATATTTGCTATTTTTGCTGGAGGAATCCGAAATCGATCATTCGATGACATATTCCCAGCTTTCAAAAGATAAGCTGCGCCAATTTGTCCGCTTAGTGAAAGATTTCCGCTTCGAAGCAAACGGCACGCTCCCAATCGAAAAAGCGTTTGTGACCGGCGGAGGCGTTTCTATAAAGGAAATCGATCCAAAGACGATGGCCTCTAAACTAAAGAACGGGCTTTATTTTTGCGGCGAAATATTGGATATTCACGGCTACACGGGCGGCTACAACATCACGGCTGCGCTCGTAACAGGACGGCTGGCAGGCTTGTACGCAAGCCGTTACGTAGAAAAGGGCGAACCGATAAGTCAGGGCAGTTGACTTTTGGGGGCGCTTCTTTTTTTGCACAAATCGCTATCCCGTTGAACGGCCATGTGCGATCCGGTTTAGCTATTCGCTAGACCTGTTCGCATTCAAAAGCATTTCCAGCTGCTTATACCGTTCTTCATTTGAAGCTTCTAAAAAGCTCTTGTCTAATAATTGATGTAAAACACTCCTTTTTTGCTCTGGGTCGTTGATTTCTTCTAAGACACGTTTTCGACCTTCCTTTAAAAATTCAACATAGTCAGCAAAATGTTCATCAAACTGCTCTGCCAAATTATTTTTTAATTTTCTGGCGAGCCCCGGAACTTTCCCGCTCGTTGATACACTGATGATTAAATCGCCCCTTTTAAATGTTGCCGGCATAATGATATTGCTTTTTTCAGGCGCATCCACTACATTGATCAGCTGATGTGCTTCACATGACTGGTATACTTGCTCATTAACTTCCCTTTCATTCGTTGCCGCAATGACTAGAAACGCACCGTTTACATCGTCTTTTTCAAACGTTTTTTGTTTCCACGATATTTTTTTTTCTTGATGCATTCGAAAAAGATGATCTGATAGATCGGGACTGACAACCGTTATATCAGCACATGCGTCGAGCAAAGCTTTTATTTTTCTTTCCGCTACCTTTCCGCCGCCGACAACGACTGTCTTTTTTCCTTTTATATTCAACATCGCACTGTAATACATATGATCACCCTTTTTTGTCTTAGTGCTTACAATTTCTGGTTGATGCGAAGCGTTTTTTCCTTTCAAAAGGTTCTAGGATAACTTCAAAAAAAATTCTCCATCCTTTTTTCACGTGCGGTCGCTTCGAAACAGCATTGAAATCTTTTTTCCAATAAAAAAAGACCTAGATTCCCCATAAACAAGGATTTTCAAACGGGTCTAAAGCTTGCTTTAAAAAGCTTTTTCATGAGTTAGTCCGTCTTCCATCCTGCAAAACGATGGCGATCATTTCAGTTTTATTCGACTTTCTCTCATCAGGTACAATTTATAAAGTGTTTCCTATCTGGATCAGTGCTTATAAGCTTTCAAGATCCTCTGGGCATAGCAACTGCTTGGAGCGCATGCGAACATTGATGCATTGACGAAGATTCTCTGAATTACAATCAACCAACGCTTCACGTTTAATTCTGTTTACATTCTTACTAAATATAATAGACTTTTCATTATTAATGTGAAAGTCTTCTTATTCTTTGTAAATAATCATCGCTGAAAAACAGTAAATTTGTTCACCTTTTTGATCGCATGTTACCGCTACATGATATTTTATGTCGATATATTTTTGACTTGGAAGCGCAGTTAAAAAAGCGTTCACTTCCTCTTCTAAATCTTTTTCATGCTCTTCGTCAAAAATGGCGACTTTATAGCTCAATTTCTTCACACTCCCTTTATTTATCTCGTTGCTTCCAATATACTTTTATGCTTGTACAAATATGACACTTTTAATAAAGGGATGTCGGCAGTTTTTATGGGGATTTTGAAGGTATTACATGCGGTATGGTTTACTGTTTTGCCACGCTAATCTTCCTTTATATCGAGTAGGAGGGGGTGACTAACCCCCGACCTCTCACACCACCGTACGTACGGTTCCGTATACGGCGGTTCAATTAAGATAATTGACGCAAGTCTTTATAACTTCCGTGAATAGCTGTTCTCTTTATGCCAGTGGTCACTCCACCCTCCAAGAGGTCTCCCACGGGATTCACCGCTTCCTCCCTCAAGTGAGGTACTACGTTTTCTGTGTTCATCATGACACACTGAATGCCAAGGGCTATTCTCTCTTAATTGTTCGGTCCTTCTTAGTTGTTCTAGACCAACTAATACTATGACCTCTGCTGACTTCTGACGGTTCAGCTACTTATCACTAAGTAGGTTATGAAGAGTACTTCACATATCCGCCAGACCTCCCCGGGTAAGAGTGTAATCTTTCCTTCCATCCATCTGCTTCATTTACTCTGTATCACCTTCGGCAGAAAGGGCTTTGTTTTGTCTTGCAAACTCACCCAGTGATACCTAGCCTCATATGAAGTTCGTGTTCCGAGAGACCTTAAAGTTTGCCGCTCGCTTCCTTCAGATTCCGCGTCACCACGGACACCCTTGCGTTAAGCTAACTGCTACTTCTGCCTTCGCAGCTCGGGACTTTCACCCTATAGATTACACCCATGCCGGGCGCACAAGGAAAAAACCGCGCCTACATAAGCGCGGTTTTTCCACTTATTTTTTTATCTCGCTCTTCGGTTTAGTTTCCCCTGTCCATTCGAGCATTCCGCCAACCATATTGATGACATTAAAACCAAGATCCTGTAAATATAAACAAACATTTTCACTTCTTCTTCCTGAGCGGCAGACGAAAATATATTCCTTTTCTTTATCAAATTCTTCAATGCGGTCCGGGATTTCTCCCATCGGAATATGTTTTGCTTGTGGAATCATGCCTTCTTCTACTTCTTCTTCCTCGCGGACATCAATAATGTCTAATGTTTCGCCGTTTTCAAGCTTCGTTTTGAGATCATTTGGTGTGATTTCTTTTACCATGAATGGCCATCCTTTCATTGATATTCAAGCTTAATTGGCTACGATGTTGACAAGCTTGCCAGGAACAGCAATCACTTTACGAACGGTTTTGCCTTCAAGCTGTTCTTTTATTTTTTCATCATCCATCGCGATTTTTTCCATTTCCTCTTTAGAAGCATCGTTTGGTACAAGCAGCTTTGCCCGCACTTTTCCGTTGATTTGAATGACAATTTCCACTTCATCTTCGACAAGCTTTGATTCATCCCATGCCGGCCACGATTCATAAGCAATCGTTTCAGAATGGCCGAGTTTTTCCCAAAGCTCTTCGCAAATATGCGGAGCAACCGGCGATAAAAGCTTTACAAAGCCTTCCATATATTCTTTCGGAAGAATTGTCGCTTTATAAGCTTCATTAATAAATACCATCAGTTGCGAAATAGCTGTGTTAAAATGCAGATTTTCATAATCCTCCGTTACCTTTTTCACTGTTTGGTGATAAATGCGTTCAAGCTCTTGAGACGGTTCATCGACGATTTTCGGATTCAACTCGCCATTTTCCATTACAAACAGCCGCCATACACGATCTAAAAATCTTCTTGCGCCGTCGAGTCCTTTTGTTGACCATGCAATGGATGCATCAAGCGGACCCATGAACATTTCATATAAACGGAGAGTATCCGCTCCGTGGCTTTCAACGATTTCATCAGGATTGACGACATTTCCTTTTGATTTGCTCATCTTTTCATTGTTTTCGCCGAGGATCATTCCTTGGTTAAACAATTTTTGGAACGGTTCTTTCGTCGGAACTACTCCGATATCGTATAAAAATTTATGCCAGAAACGGGCATACAGCAAGTGTAAAACAGCATGCTCAGCCCCGCCGATATAAATGTCCACAGGCAGCCATTTTTTCAATTTTTCAGGATCAGCTAATTGTTCTGAATTGTGCGGGTCAATATAGCGCAAATAGTACCAGCAGCTTCCCGCCCATTGAGGCATTGTGTTTGTTTCGCGCCGCCCTTTTTTGCCTGTTTTCGGGTCAACGACATTCACCCAATCCTCAATATTCGCTAAAGGTGACTCACCGGTTCCCGAAGGTCTAATTTCATCTGTTTCCGGAAGCACTAACGGCAGCTCCTCTTCAGGAACAGCTGTGATCGTGCCGTCTTCCCAATGGATGATCGGAATCGGTTCACCCCAATAACGTTGACGGCTGAACAACCAGTCTCGGAGACGGTATGTCACTTTTCTTTGTCCTTTTTTGTTTTCCTCCAGCCATTTGATCATCGCTTCAATTGCTTCTTCTTTATTCAATCCGTTCAAAAAGTCGGAATTTACATGCTCGCCGTCTCCTGTATAAGCTTCTTGTTCGATGTTTCCTCCAGCGACAACCTCTTTAATCGGCAGGTCAAATTTTTTCGCAAATTCATAGTCCCGTTCATCGTGGGCAGGCACGGCCATGATCGCACCTGTACCATAGCTCATTAAAACATAATCGGCAATCCAAATCGGCAATCTTTCTCCATTGGCAGGATTTACAGCATAGGCTCCGGTAAACACGCCTGTTTTTTCCTTCGCCAAGTCCGTTCTTTCGAGATCGCTTTTACTTTTAATTTGATCTAAATAGGCTTCCACCGCTTCTTTTTGTTCCTCGGTTGTAATTTCTTTCACAAGCGGATGTTCAGGCGCAAGCACTGTATACGTAGCACCGAAAAGCGTATCTGGACGAGTAGTAAAAACAGTAAAGGTTTTATCAGTTCCATCGACTGTAAAATGAACTTCCGCACCTTCCGACCGGCCGATCCAATTTCGCTGCATTTCCTTTATGCTTTCCGGCCAATCAAGCTCTTCTAAATCTTCCAGCAGCCTGTCAGCATATTCGGTGATTTTTAACACCCATTGTTTCATCGGACGGCGTTCAACAGGATGTCCTCCCCGTTCGCTTTTTCCGTCGATGACCTCTTCATTTGCAAGAACAGTTCCGAGTGCCGGGCACCAGTTGACGGGCACTTCATCAATGTAAGCAAGTCCTTTTTCATAAAGTTTTAAGAAGATCCATTGCGTCCATTTGTAATATTCCGGATCAGTTGTATTTACTTCCCGATCCCAATCATAGGAAAATCCTAGTGATTGAATTTGTCTGCGAAAATTATCAATATTTTTTTTCGTAAATTCCGCAGGATCGTTGCCGGTATCTAAAGCATATTGCTCAGCCGGAAGTCCAAATGCATCCCATCCCATCGGATGGAGAACATTGTATCCTTGCATCCGTTTCATTCGCGCCAAAATGTCGGTTGCCGTATAACCTTCAGGATGTCCTACATGAAGACCAGCTCCCGAAGGATACGGAAACATATCCAATGCATAAAACTTCGGTTTATCGGAATCATCCTCTGTTTTAAATGTTTTGTTTTTTAGCCAATAATCTTGCCATTTTTTCTCAATCTCACGATGGTTGTAAGACATGTAAAAATCCTCCTTTGCTATATATATGTATAAGCGTCAAATAATAAAAAAACTCCCATCCCCACGACGAAGGGACGAGAGACAATTTCCCGCGGTACCACCCAAATTAGCGCGTAATGCACTCACTCTGTTCCGTAACGTGGAAACACGTCGGGCATTAGTCTGTACCGGAATACATTTCACACCCGCAACTCAAAGGGGAGTTCGTGAATAAACAACGATTGACTTTCACCTTCCGTCAACTCTCTAGACGCCTTTATCCACTACTGATCCTTTTCACCGTTCTTGCTTTTTCATCCACTTATCATATTGTTATTTTAATGAATTTTATGAGTTCATGCAAGTCAATGTCGAAAAATTTGGATTTCAGTCTAATAATTAATAATTGACAGACCCTTTCAAGCTTGAATCAAGCAGCATTTCTGCTTCATTTAAAATGTCCTGCAAGATCGTGTCAGCAGCGTTTGGTCTATATAATTCAGCAATGCTCATTTTCATTTTTTCCATTTTTTCAGGGTGGTTAAATAAATCATTGACCGTCTCTTGAACTTTTTCAAGCTTATTGATGACAACCGCCGCCCCTTTTGCTGCAAACAAATCGGCATTCTCCCTTTCCTGCCCCGGAACAGGTTTATAGAGAATAAGCGGAACTTTTAATGCGGCCGCCTCGCTGAGAGTAATCCCTCCAGGCTTTGTTATCATGCAGGAACAAATGCGAAAGAGCTCATCGATTCTTTCGACATAGCCAAAAACTTTTATTCGATCCGGGTGAATATACTGAAGCGGTTCAAGCTCATCTTTCAGCGATTGGTTATTTCCGCATACAACGACTATTTGCATGTCGTCTCGTGTAAAAAATGATTCACACAAATCTTTTACATTTTTTAAAACTCCATGAGCGCCTGTAGCAATTAACAAAGTTTTCTTGTTCGGATCCAAATTGTATTTTTTATATAAATCGATCGTTTCCATTTTTTCTTCAAACTGCGGCCGTATAGGAATTCCGGTTACTTTGACAAGCGCTGGATGGATGTTGAGCATTGTCAGTTTTTCCTTCACATCGTCGCACGAAACATAATATTTATCAATGTTTTTATGAACCCATACTCGGTGAAGACAAAAATCGGTCAGCACATTAAATGTCGGGATGAACACGCCTGTCCGCGTGCGATATTCAGGCACAACGGAAATAGGAAATGTATTAATGATGATGTCAGGATTTATCTCCCTTACTAGCTGATTCAACTTGCGGTGACCAAGCTTCAAATACAAATTCATAATGCGTTTGTTAGACATTTTGTCCACACTATAATAAAATAACCGATAAAATTGCTTACCGATGGAAAAACTTTTCAAATATAAATATCTTGTAATTTCCGCCATAATTGGATGAGACTCGCTAATTAAATCAGAAACTTTTACGTTGTTGATTCCCATCTTATGCAAAGACTGCTCCAATGTTTTAGCAACTTGGATATGACCGTTTCCGTAATTTGCCGTTAATATTAATATCTTTGGGTCTTTTAACATTTTATTCACCTCAACTTAAAGCAGCTCAACAATTAGAACGAACTAAAATCAAAATAGTTTCACTTTAAATGTATATTTCCTTTTATAATTTTAGGAGAAAAAAATTAAGAATCCTTTATTATTTTATTACATTTACATTTCACTGGAAATTTTCGTTTTTTTGTTGGTTGCAATAGCTAAAATGACAAATATATGGATTGGGATTTTTTAATGTCCAACAAAAAATAATTCTGCCTGTTTACTCGCATGGTTCATACAAGAATCTTACCGATACGCATTGGTTTAATTGAATTTATGCCGTTTTTCCGGGGATTTTTTAGCTAGCTAATGGGCAGCCAAAGCTGCATGAATAACACCGAGAAGAATAAGATATGCCCTCCGAACAAAGTTTTTCCTTTATCTTTTCTGAACCGTTTTAGCCAAACAAGCTGAAACTCACGCTGCAGAGATTCAAATACTTTTTCTTTGCTAAACTTTATTTATGAAAAGCATTGGCAAATTCGTTATTCATGTCTTTCATCCATTGGTATATTTGTTCAAAGCTGATTCCTGCATAAAATGCGTCGATCATAATTTGCCGCAGCTCCTCTTTAATTATTTCAATTTTCTCTTCATCCAGCTTTTTCTGCACCATTTTCGATACAAATGTCCCCCGTCCTCTCAGCGTTTCAATCAAGCCTTCTCTTTCCAGCTCTTTATAAGCCTTTGAAACCGTGTTAGGATTAGCGATAATCATGGAAGACATCTCTCTTACAGAGGGCAGTTTATCGCCAGGCTTTAACACACCTTTGATACATAGTTCTTTCATTTTTTTTATGATCTGCTCATATATCGGAGTGGCACTTCTCGGGTCAATTTCAAACATCAAATACCCTTCTTTCTTACAAAAAGGACTCTTTTGTATTATGTGTACTACATTATATAGTACACATAATACAGAAAAGATGCAATCAACATTTTCTGATTCCGCATATAAAGAACACTGAATGATTTCACTCGTTCGGGGGCTCTTGATCTTAGGGAAAAATTATGATGTACATAGTCGTATAGCAGCTTTTGCTAGAAGTTTGGCTGATGTTCAACAAACTGATCCCGATTTTGTTTTAAAATGTAATCGTTCATTCGCATTGAGCCGAGCTTTTATATCGGTAATTGCGCAATCTGTTGAAAGATATTTTTATTCTATATTTTCGTTTTTATTCCAAAAACCATTCTTTCCCTATGCAAATTTATATATAAGATCAAATCGGCTAAAGAATAAATGAAAAATCATAATTGCAATTAAAGGGCAAGCCTACAATCAGGCTTTGCCCTGGAATTTTAATGATCGAGCAAAATCATCTCATTTTGAAGGTGCTGCAGTTGAAGGCGCATGCGGTGAAGCTGCTCCCGCTGCTGGTCATTTGCGCTTAAACTGAGTTTTTCCACTTCTGCAAGTGCATCTTGAAGCTTTTGCTGTGCATTTGTATATTCTTCATCATTGTAATGCTCCTGTTTCAGCCCTTCAATATATTGCTCATTTGCATATTCCAATGCTTGCTGGCAATGTTGAATGCACTCTTCCACGGATTGTCTAGTAGCCAAACAAATCCCCTCCTTGATGAAGAATTTCTTCATCAACTGTATTTTTCGCTATTTCTGCAAGCTCCATCATGAAAAAAGCTGGTAAATTCTTATTTGAGATTGGTTTGGCAATCATGGTAAAATGTCTTGATAGTATATCGAAACAGGAGGAGTAGGAATTGGCGAACCACAATCCATTTCCGTATACGAATGACAACAAACGGTATCATACATGGAATTACCATTTACGAAATACATTTGGAGATAAAGTGTTTAAAGTTGCTTTAGACGGAGGATTTGACTGTCCAAACCGCGACGGTACGGTAGCACATGGCGGGTGTACGTTTTGCAGTGCCGCAGGGTCGGGCGATTTTGCCGGAAACAGAGCTGATGATCTTGTTACGCAATTTCACGACATTAAAAGCAAAATGCATGAGAAATGGAAAAACGGAAAGTATATTGCTTACTTTCAGGCATTTACAAACACTCATGCACCCGTGGAAGTTCTTCGTGAGAAATATGAAACGGTATTAGGTCTCGAAGGAGTTGTCGGTTTGTCCATTGCTACAAGGCCTGACTGTTTGCCTGACGATGTTGTTGATTATTTGGCGGAATTAAATGAGAGGACATATCTTTGGGTTGAATTAGGATTGCAAACCGTTCACCAGCGGACCGCTGATTTAATTAACCGTGCGCACGATTATGAATGTTATGTGGAAGGAGTTAACAAGCTCAGAAAGCACGGAATCCGAGTTTGCACACACATCATAAACGGTCTTCCGCTTGAAACGTACGATATGATGATGGAAACTGCAAAAGAAGTTGCTAAGCTGGATGTTCAAGGAATTAAAATTCATCTGCTCCATTTGTTAAAAGGTACACCGATGGTTAAGCAATATGAAAAAGGGATGGTGCGCTTTTTATCCTTTGATGAATATGTACAATTAGTTTGCGATCAGCTAGAGGTACTGCCTCCCGAAATGATCGTTCATCGCATTACAGGCGACGGTCCGATCGATTTAATGATAGGGCCGATGTGGAGCGTTAACAAATGGGAAGTGCTGAATGCCATTGATGCCGAACTCGAAAAACGAAACAGCTACCAAGGAAAGTATTATACAAAAGATCGAGTGATGTCAAAATGAACCTCATTCGCATTCTTCCATTTGCAAAAAAATTGATGGCTTCCGCTGTCCAAAACGGCGATATCGTTATTGATGCAACAGTCGGGAACGGACATGATACCGTCTTTTTAGCACAACTCGTTGGCGAACAAGGTCATGTGTTTGGATATGATATTCAAAAACAAGCGCTTGAAGAGACAAAAAAACGGTTGAAGGAATCCGGTTTAATCGACCGTGTTACTTTGTTTCATTCCAGCCATGATGACATTTTCAATACGATTCCGAAAAAACATCACAATCATATCGCCGGTGCGATGTTTAATCTCGGTTATTTGCCCGGTGGTCAAAAAAACATTGTGACAAAACCAGAATCAACTATTGAAGCAGTAAAGCAGCTTTTATCCATACTAAGACCCGGTGGAATGATCGTACTGGTCGTTTATCACGGCCATCCGGAAGGAAAACGTGAGAGAGATGAGCTTCTTAAATTTGCCGAACAAATCGATCAACATACTGCTCATGTACTTGAATACCGGTTTTTAAACCAAAAAAATTCCCCTCCGTTTATTGTAGCAATCGAAAATCGAGTAGGAGGGAGCGATTAACTCCCGTCCTCTCACACCACCGTACGTACGGTTCCGTATACGGCGGTTCAATTAAGATAATTGACGCAAGTCTTTATAACTTCCGTGAATAGCTGTTCTCTTTATGCCAGTGGTCACTCCACCCTCCAAGAGATCTCCCACGGGATTCACCGCTTCCTCCCTCAAGTGAGGTACTACGTTTTCTGTGTTCATCATGACACACTGAATGCCAAGGGCTATTCTCTCTTAATTGTTCGGTCCTTCTTAGTTGTTCTAGACCAACTAATACTATGACCTCTGCTGACTTCTGACTGTTCAGCTATCTATCACTAGATAGGTTACCAAGGTTACTTGGCGTGCCAGCCAGACCTCCCCGGGTAAGAGTGTAATCTTTCCTTCCATCCATCTGCTTCATTTACTCTGTATCACCTTCGGCAGAAAGGGCTTTGTTTTGTCTTGCAAACTCACCCAGTGATACCTAGCCTCATATGAAGTTCGTGTTCCGAGAGACCTTAAAGTTTGCCGCTCGCTTCCTTCAGATTCCGCGTCACCACGGACACCCTTGCGTTAAGCTAACTGCTACTTCTGCCTTCGCAGCTCGGGACTTTCACCCTATAGATTACACCCATGCCGGGCGCACAAGCAAAATAGCCGGGGAATAATATCCCGGCTAGCTTTATCCTTCAAGAAGATTTAATCAAATTCCATTTTCGGAACGTTCGATATGCCCTAGCATTCACATAAAAGAAAACGGAGGTTGTTCCTCCTTTTTTTATTAATTTTTTAGCCAGCTTTCCTAAATCTTTATGTACTAATACTTTGTCATCAGATAAATAAATGCCGAGCAATCCGCGGTTAATTAATTTATGAAAATTTTCGTTCGGAATACCTTTTAAATTTTTGTCCGCTTCATGTACAAAATGAGCTAATCGTTCCATCATTTCTGATGTGCTTTCATAAAAACTGCAAAAATTTAAATCGCCCTCCAATTGATCCTCCTCTTGATCAATAAAGTAATCCAATAAAATGTGAAGCCCTTGCACATATGGAAAGTAACCGTCTTTAATTTTTTTGGCAATCGCTTCGTTAAAGCTGGGCTGAAATGCATAGGCGACTAAACAAAAAATGCCCAATGTCGATCCAGCGCAGGCAGAAAATTCATACCACCGCATATCCGGGAGGGAAGATTTATATTGTTCGAACCACTGTACTAGCCTTGGCACTCTTTCCTCTTCTATTACATGCTTATGTACTTGCAGTTCACAATAATATTCGCAAAGCTCCATCAAATAGCCAGCTATAACCGGATAGTTCTCCAATTGGCTCAGCATTCTTTGGCATGTCATGACAAGCTCTTTTAAATATCCGCCATCATCTTGGTCCTCACGAAATTGGTAGTAATTTTTTAATTCTGCATGAATCGACAGCGCATCCTTCATTGATTGGTGCAGCATGCGGAAATCTTCCGGATCAAAAGAAGTGCTTCTGTCGCATAAATTATCCAAGTAATCGCTAATCGTTTGATAAGCAACGATAAACTCTATGCATTCCTCTATATGAGAGTGCGACAAAAGCGCTAAAATGCTTCCTCCTTCGCAATGAAATGCCTTCGTATTTATGCTTGCAAGCGCCTGCTTTCTCAATTCAGGATTCGGTATTTCCTCAGCCTTTTTTTTCCACCCATCTAAGTAATAATGGACGGTCGGAAGAATTTCCCTATAAACTCTTGACATAAGGCTGATAGGGTGTTCAGGTATACTCAAAGATCAACTCACCTCTTCATTGTAAAATTCCAGTGTTTATGTTAAATGGCTTTCTGTAAATCTCAACGCATCTTGAAAAACAAGTTCTCTTTCCGGTTCATTAAAAATTTCGTGATATAGTCCTTCCCATTCTTTATAGCTCTTTTCCGTGAGATTCAACTGACTATACCATTTTTGAACTGCTGATTTATCAACAATTTTGTCTTCTCCTCCCTGCATGACGAAAAGAGGGACATCTGGAAACTGCGGAAGCTGCTGAAATGCTAGTTCAATGGCATGAAGAAGCTCTCTGTACCAGCGCACAGAAACTTTTCTTACGTAAAGGGAGTCGTTTCTGTTTATGTCTTGAATTTCCTTATTTCTCGTTGCCATCTCAACTGTCAAACCGGAATCAAAGCGTACCCTAGGCGCGAAAATATTTAATCCTTTTGCCAAAAGATCGAGCGCTTTACTCGGTTTTTGCAAAATTCCTAAACATGGCGAAGATAAAATGACCCCGTTTAACGGAATTTTATTTCTCTCAAGCGTACGTATGGCTATTAAACCGCCCATGCTATGCCCCAACAAAAAAAGCGGCAATTGGAAAGATTGAGCCTCCCTGATCCAACGGTCAACTTCATCCATATATTCATCAAACGATTGGACATGTCCCCGTCTGGAGGATGAATTTCCTTGTCCTGGCAAATCCCCCATGACAACATGGTACCCGTTTGTTTGCCACTTTTTTATCAGCCATTTGTAACGTCCATGATGTTCTAAAGCTCCATGAATGATGACAATCGCAGCTTTAGGACTAGAACTTACCCATTTCCACATAATTAACTCCTTTCCGAACATGACGGAAAATTTGTTATAATATGAAAAAAAGAAAAGGATGGTTCCCATGGTTATTTATCCATATAAAGACAAAAAACCTATAATTAGCGATTCGGCTTATATAGCTGATTTTGTCACAATCACCGGCGATGTTCAAATAGGAGATGAATCAAGCATTTGGTTTCAGACGGTTATTCGCGGTGACGTCGCCCCAACTATTATTGGAAATCGGGTCAATATTCAAGACCAATGCTGTCTGCACCAGAGCCCAAATAAACCGTTAATTATTGAAGATGATGTAACCGTCGGCCATCAAGTTCTGCTCCATAGTGCGATTGTGCGGAAAGGAGCTCTAATTGGAATGGGTTCGATTATTCTGGATGGAGCAGAAATCGGAAAAGGCGCTTTTGTCGGTGCAGGCAGTCTTGTCCCGCCAGGCAAAAAGATACCTGAGAAAACTTTAGCATTCGGAAGACCCGCCAAAGTGATTAGAGAATTAACAGAAGAAGATCTTCAAGATATGGAGCGCATCCGTCGCGAGTATATCGAAAAAGCTCAATATTATAAAAATATTGCTCGTATGAACAACATATAAATTGCTTATAAAAACATTTTAAAACTTTCTCTTTCAAATGTCATTCTTTACCGGGCAGCTTCATGCATTTTTAAAATTTTGTAAAATTTTTATTAGATTTGTTGAAGTTTACATAAATATGAGAGAAAATTTTTTATAAGAATTTTTGCTTTTTGAAAAGAGGAACTTTAACATGGGCAGACTGCTGAATCAGCTTTACCAATTTGAGTGCAAGTTGTTCAAACTGATTAATTCGCATTTTGAACGAAAAGGACTGAATGTTTATTTTCGGTATGTTACTCATTTAGGAGGGGCTGTTTTTTCAATTGCAACATGTTTAATGCTGATGTTATTTTTTAATGAACCTGTAAAAACTGTTGCCTTGGCAAGTTCAGCTGCACTTTTTTTCAGTCATATTCCGGTTTTCATTGTGAAAAGAATTTATCCACGCAGACGGCCTTATCTTACATTATTTGAAACAAAAGTGTTAGAAAATCCGTTAACTGACCATTCATTTCCTTCTGGACATACGACAGCTGTATTTTCAGTGGCTACACCATTTTTGCTCTTTTTTCCAGCCTTAACATGGATTTTGCTTCCTCTCGCATTCAGTGTGGCACTATCAAGAATTTTTCTTGGCCTACACTACCCTTCAGATGTGCTGGCGGGAATAGTTCTAGGAGCTTCAGCAGGCACCATCTGTTTTGTCGCATTCGGACCATAAATCGAGTAGGAGGGAGCGATTAACTCCCGTCCTCTCACACCACCGTACGTACGGTTCCGTATACGGCGGTTCCATTAAGATAATTGACGCAAGTCTTTATAACTTCCGTGAATAGCTGTTCTCTTTATGCCAGTGGTCACTCCACCCTCCAAGAGATCTCCCACGGGATTCACCGCTTCCTCCCTCAAGTGAGGTACTACGTTTTCTGTGTTCATCATGACTCACTGAATGCCAAGGGCTATTCTCTCTTAATTGTTCGGTCCTTCTTAGTTGTTCTAGACCAACTAATACTATGACCTCTGCTGACTTCTGACTGTTCAGCTATCTATCACTAGATAGGTTACCAAGGTTACTTGGCGTGCCAGCCAGACCTCCCCGGGTAAGAGTGTAATCTTTCCTTCCATCCATCTGCTTCATTTACTCTGTATCACCTTCGGCAGAAAGGGCTTTGTTTTGTCTTGCAAACTCACCCAGTGATACCTAGCCTCATATGAAGTTCGTGTTCCGAGAGACCTTAAAGTTTGCCGCTCGCTTCCTTCAGATTCCGCGTCACCACGGACACCCTTGCGTTAAGCTAACTGCTACTTCTGCCTTCGCAGCTCGGGACTTTCACCCTATAGATTACACCCATGCCGGGCGCACAAGCAAAAAGGTGTCTAATGCATGCATCGCATTGGACACCTTTTTTATTTTACAAATATTGATGAGCTTGTTCGCGCAAAGCTTCCGCTTTATCTGTGCGTTCCCATGGCAAATCTAGATCGTTGCGTCCGAAATGACCGTAAGCAGCTGTCTGTTTGTAAATCGGGCGGCGCAAGTCAAGCATTTTTATAATGCCAGCTGGGCGCAAATCAAAGTTATTGCGAATTAATTCAACTAAAACATCTTCGCTTACTTTGCCAGTACCGAACGTATCAACAGAAATAGAGACAGGTTTCGCTACACCAATTGCATAGGCCAGCTGAACCTCACATTTGTCTGTAAGTCCGGCTGCGACAATATTTTTCGCTACATAACGAGCCGCATAAGCTGCAGATCGGTCTACCTTCGTCGGATCTTTTCCTGAGAAAGCTCCTCCGCCATGGCGAGCATAGCCTCCGTAAGTATCGACAATGATTTTTCGTCCCGTTAATCCTGCATCTCCTTGTGGTCCGCCAATAACGAAACGTCCGGTAGGGTTGATGAAATATTTTGTTTCTTCATCGATCAGTTCTTTTGGCACAACCGGATCAATTACTTTTTCTTTAATATCCTGCTTAATTTGTTTTAAAGTTGCCTCCGGATGGTGTTGAGTCGATATGACAATTGTGTCAATTCTAACCGGCTGTTCATTTTCATCATATTCTACCGTAACTTGCGTTTTTCCGTCCGGACGCAAATAAGGAATTTCTTCGCTTTTTCTAACTTCTGTAAGCCGGCGTGAAAGCTTATGGGCAATGGAAATCGGGAGAGGCATTAATTCCTTCGTTTCATTGCATGCAAAACCGAACATTAACCCTTGATCTCCAGCGCCAATCGCTTCAATTTCTTCATCAGTCATTTGTCCTTCTCGCGCTTCTAAAGCTTTATCCACCCCTGCAGCGATATCGGGTGATTGCTCATCAATTGATGTTAAAACAGCACAAGTTTCAGCATCAAAACCGTATTTAGCTCTCGTATAGCCGATCTCTTTGACCGTTTCTCGCACAATTTTTGGTATATCCACATACGTGCTTGTCGTAATTTCTCCACTGACTAATACAAGTCCGGTGGTGACAGATGTTTCGCAAGCTACACGTGCGTTCGGATCTTTTTCTAAAATGGCATCTAAAATCGCATCTGAAATTTGGTCGCAAATTTTGTCCGGATGCCCTTCCGTTACGGATTCAGATGTAAACAGACGGCGCTTTTTTGTCATTTACTGCTTCCTCCTCAAACTTAAAATGATGTTTATGGAGTGCTACACTCCTTGTCATTGACACGGAACTCATTCCCTCACCACTATTGTAAACATATCAAAATTTCGTACGATAAGAAAAACTTGGCTAAACGAGATTTCTCTTATACATAGAAAAAACCTTCCCTGCCAGAGGAAAGGTTGTTATAAACATCATTGCCTTTCACTCTTATCGTTCAAGGATATAACCTTGCATCAGGTTAGCACCATTGCTCGTCTATGAATATGGAATTCTTTCGCATCATGTTGTATGTCCATAGAATACCGGGATTTTGAAAGCCATATTCTACTGTCTTCTTTCAACGAGCCGGTTGCTGGGCTTCATAGGGCCTGTCCCTCCGCCAACTCGGGATAAGAGTATCCGTTCAAATGTATATCATACAGGAGCAAAAAAGTACTTGTCAACAATAAATAAAGCTTCTCTGTAATTTTCCAAATCATCTGATATCCATTATTTCAGGATCAGCTGATCAATCATGATTCGTATGATGCCCAAAAATGAAGGCAAAATATATAGTAAAAACATTATTTTCAGAAATCGATAAATAGGATGGACTATTTCCACGAATGTGTTATACTATTTCTATAAAACCATTTCAAATATGCAAAAAAAGGATGGTATGTATATGAATATTGTAGATGTATCAAATGAATTAGCTTCGTTGATCAGCGGACCAAATGCATATCATAATTTACCAGTCGCACGACTTGTAGAAAAAGTTTTAGCTAGGAAAGAAGGTTTTTTAACAAATACAGGTGCAGTTTCGGTTACAACAGGCAAATATACCGGCCGGTCACCAGAAGATAAATTCATCGTTGAAGAAGATTCTGTCAAGCATTTAATTGATTGGGGACCCGTCAACAAGCCAATTTCATCAGAAGTTTTTGAAAAACTGTACTTAAAAGTCATACAATATTTAAAAAATAGAGATGAAATTTATGTTTTTAACGGATTTGCCGGAGCTGACAAAAAATATCGTCTTCCAATTCAAGTGGTCAATGAATTGGCGTGGCAAAATTTATTTGCTCGCCAACTGTTTATCCGTCCGAAAAGCCAAGACGATTTAAAGGAGCATAAAAATCCGTTTACAATTGTTTCCGCTCCTTCCTTTAAAGCAGATCCAGCTGTGGATGGAACGAACTCAGAAGCATTTATCATTATTTCTTTTGAAAAGAGAATAATCCTGATCGGCGGAACTGAATATGCAGGCGAGATGAAAAAGTCTATCTTTTCCGTCATGAACTTCCTGCTTCCAGAAAGAGATATATTTTCAATGCACTGCTCCGCCAATGTCGGTCAAGAAGGCGATGTCGCGCTCTTTTTCGGTTTATCGGGAACAGGCAAAACAACACTTTCCGCCGATCCAAAACGCCGATTAATTGGTGATGATGAACACGGCTGGTCTTCATCTGGTATTTTTAATATTGAGGGCGGCTGTTATGCAAAATGCATCGGCTTGTCTGAAGAAAAAGAACCTCAAATTTATAACGCGATTCGATTCGGTTCCGTTTTGGAAAACGTTGTGGTTGATGAATCGACACGAATTCCTGATTATGACAACTCCTTATTAACAGAAAACACCCGTGCGGCTTATCCAATTGAAGCGATTGACAATATTGCTAAACCGAGCATTGCGGGTCACCCTAACACTATTATTTTTTTAACAGCTGATGCGTTCGGTGTTCTGCCGCCAATAAGCAAATTAACGAAAGAACAGGCTATGTATCATTTCTTAAGCGGTTATACGAGCAAGCTTGCTGGAACGGAAAGGGGTATTACTTCCCCTAAAACAACGTTCTCCACATGCTTTGGCGCACCATTTCTTCCGCTTCCAGCTACAAGATACTCTGAAATGCTCGGAAGAAAAATCGAAGAACACGATGTGAAAGTATTTTTAGTCAATACAGGGTGGACCGGCGGAGAATACGGAGTAGGAAAACGAATTAAACTTGCTTATACAAGAGCCATGGTTCAGGCAGCATTGGAAGGCGAACTCGATGAGGTGGAAACTGTAAAAGACCCTATTTTCGGGCTGGCGATTCCTGCTCATGTTCCAGGAGTGCCTGATGAAGTTTTACAGCCTATTAAAACATGGAGTGATAAAAACGCTTATGAACAAAAAGCGTATGAATTAGCAAAAGCATTCAAAGAGAACTTCAAAAAATTCTCGAACGTTCCGAAGGAAATTGAAGAACTTGGCGGTCCAATCATATAAAAAAATTACTTACTTTCGGCTATCGGCTTTTTGTCCGATAGCCTTTTTTTATATTGGGTTGGCAAACAAACCGTTATATACAGATTTTTAGACGAAAACCCCTTTTTCAACGAACTTTTATGAAAAAGGGGTTACGCGATTTTTTATGATAAGACAAATGGAAGCCGTACTCGATAAAATTAAGAAAATTCCTTTTTCTTCCACAATCCGTTCAACAAATGAACGGAAATATGATGACGGTTAATTGGTTGAGTACAATGAAGTGAGATTATAAGTAAGCACGGTTTTGTTATCAGCCCATTCCAATTTAATAATTTCAGCTGTTCCTGTAGGATCGCTTGTCAACGTTTTTCGAACTTCCAAAGGAATATTCATAGGATAAAGGCGATAGCCATCTTTGACAAGCTGAAATACGTTTTCCTCTATCCGCTTTTCCTTCCCTTTTGTAATAATCATCGTATTTAATTCAAGCGGCATGCCCATTTCTCCAATCCCCTTTCATTTGATCGATCATTTTTTAGTATGTATCATATGAAAAATATAATGGTCAGTTTTTCATCCATTTTATCATTCGTTCTAAAACCATCCGGTTATGCCGAGGCGGAAAATGATGACTAAAATGTTGGAAATACCAGCTGTCCACTTGCTTTCCCAATTCTTTCAGCCTTCTTTCCAATCGATATGCATGTTCAATTGACACGTTTTCATCTTTTCCCCCATGAATGATTAAAACGGGTGCTTGCATTTTTTCAAGGTAATACAACGGTGTCCGCCATTTATAGCGGTCAGGATATTTCTTCGGTGTCCCTCCAATAACTCTTTTCATCATCCTTCTTAAGTCCTTTCTCTCCTCATAAGTTAAAAACATATCAGACACCCCGCCCCAGCTTACAACAGATCGAACATTTGAGCATATAATCCCAGTAAGCAAGGCCATGACTCCTCCCCTTGAAAAGCCAAAAACGTGAATGCGATCCGGATTCACTTGCGGATGTTTCATCAACAAATAGAATGCATTGACCGCATCAAAACGATCATTCCCCGCAAAATCTTCATTCCCTTCTCCTCCTAAATTTCCTCGATAAAAGGGAGCCATCACGATAAAGCCTTTTGATGCAAATTGTATAATTCTTCCTGCTCGGACCATACCAACATTTTTAATCCCTCCGCGCAAATATAAAAAGCCATCATAAACACCTTCTTGAACAGGCTCTGCTAACATACCTTTCACTTTTAATCCTTCAGAAATATATGTCACGATGGAAAGCTTAATCGAAGGGTTCGGAGATGGAAAAATTTGTTTATCAACTATTTCTCCGTTTCTCATCATCTTTTCATCCTCCATTTAGGTAGGCAATCACACATTATATTTTTTTTTCATACTTTATCCTAGATAAATATATTTAAACATTTTTCCTTTAATATGAACATCATTAGGGAGGATTTCACATGAAAAAAAAGCTTGCTTCCATCGTATTGGTGATCCTTTTCACCATACCTCTTTCAGCCTGCGGCGGAGGAGTGGAAAAAATTCGGCTGGCGGAAGTCACTCATTCTGTTTTTTACGCACCATTGTACGTGGCCATTGAAAAAGAATTTTTCAAAGAAGAAGGGCTGGACGTAGAATTAAAAACTACTTGGGGCGGAGATAAAACAATGACCGCCATTTTATCAAACGGCGCTGATATCGGTCTTGTCGGTTCGGAAACGTCCATTTACGTATATGCTCAAGAAGCAAATGACCCAGTCATTAACTTCGCCCAGCTGACCGAAACGGACGGCACTTTCCTTGTCTCCAGAGACAAGTTGGATGATTTTCAATGGGAAGATTTAAAAGGAAGCACTTTTTTAGGACAGCGTAAAGGCGGCATGCCGCAAATGGTAGGGGAATTTGTGCTGAAAAAGCATAACATCGATCCGCATCAAGATTTAAACCTTATCCAAAACATCGACTTTGCGAATATTGCAAATGCTTTTGCTTCCGGTACAGGTGAATATGTTCAACTGTTTGAGCCAACCGCAAGTATTTTTGAAAAAGAAGGAAAAGGTCACATTATCGCATCCTTCGGCAAGGAATCGGGCAAAGTTCCTTATACAACATTTATGGCAAAAGAAAGCTATATTAAGAAAAATGATAAAACGGTGAAAAAATTCACAAAAGCGCTCTACAAAGCGCAAAAATGGGTGGAAGAACATGACGCCGAAACAATTGCCGAAACGATAGCGCCGCAATTTAAAGATACGCCGATCGATATTTTAATATCTTCCATTGACCGTTATAAAAGCCAAGGATCCTATGCAAAAACTCCGCTGTTAGATGAGGACGAATGGAACAATTTGCAAAAAATTATGGAAGAAGCAGGAGAACTGCCGGAGAAAATTGATTATGAACTATTAGTCAACACGTCCATAGCAAACGAAGTGACAAAATAATGTTGTTTCAAAAGAAGTACATTTATCGACAAGGGGGGAGGAGATTGTCATTTTTAACGATCGATCATGTCAGCCATACTTATTTTACAAAAAAATCGGCAACGACTGCTTTGGAGGACATCCATTTGGAAGTAGAGGAAGGGGAATTTATATCCTTTCTAGGTCCTAGCGGCTGCGGCAAAACAACGCTGCTTTCCATCATTGCCGGTATCATGAAACCGACAGAAGGGCAAGTTATTTTGAACGGAAAGCAAATATCTTCCGCAACACCGTCTGTCGGTTATATGCTGCAACAAGATTATTTATTTCCATGGAAAACGATAGAGGAAAATATTTTAATTGGATTAAAATTAATGAACAAACTGAATGAAAATGAGAAAAAGCGGACATTTCAACTTCTGCACCAAATGGGTCTCGAAAATGTAGAAAAGCTATATCCGAATCAATTATCAGGCGGAATGAGACAAAGAGCCGCTTTAGTCCGCACTCTTTCTACAGATCCGAAAATGCTGCTATTGGATGAACCTTTTTCCGCCCTCGATTATCAAACGAAATTAAAGCTTGAAGACTTAGTCTTTCAAACATTAAAGGATTTTAAAAAAACAGCCATTCTAGTCACGCATGATATTGGGGAAGCAATCGCCATGAGCGATCGGATTGTCCTGCTATCCAAAAGGCCTGGCAAAATTGCCAAAATATTTACTGTCCCAAAAGAATTGCGGGATACATCCCCGTTTAAAACAAGGCAGCATCCAACGTATACTTCACTTTTTGACTTAATCTGGAAGGAGTTAGATCAGCTTGAAACAAACAACAACAATTGATCTCCTCCATAAACAATATTTGCAAAGATTGAATAAGGAAAAGAAATGGATTACCTTTTATCAAATCTTAATTTTTATTTCTTTTTTTCTCATATGGGAGGTGTCATCCAGCCAAAAATGGATAGACCCGCTCATATTCAGTTCGCCGACAAAAATTTTTCACTTATTTGTTGAAAAACTGCAGGACGGTACATTACTTGCCAATTTGAACGTGACGCTTTTTGAAACGGTCTTGGGGTTTATTTTGGGAACATTATTCGGGACATTACTTGCTGCTCTATTATGGTGGTTTCCAAGGCTGTCTAAAATATTAGATCCGTATTTAGTGGTTTTAAACGCAATGCCGAAAGTAGCTCTTGGGCCGATTTTCATCGTTGTACTTGGGCCCGGATTTACCTCAATTATCGCGATGGGAACAATCATTTCGGTTATTATTACTACAATTGTAGTCTATACTTCCTTTAAAGAAGTGGATCCGAATTATATAAAAGTGCTGCAAACATTTGGAGCAGGCAAAAAGCACGTGTTCAGAGAGGCGATCCTGCCGTCATCTTTTCCAACCATTATTTCTACTTTGAAAGTCAATGTCGGGTTATCTTGGGTGGGTGTGATCGTCGGAGAATTTCTCGTTTCAGCTAAAGGATTAGGCTATATGATTATTTACGGGTTCCAAGTTTTTAATTTTACCCTTGTGCTGTTAAGCCTAGTTATCATTGCCATCTTTGCAACGATCATGTACAAAATTGTCGAACTAATTGAAAGAACATTAATCAAAAGCCAATAAGAGGCTGTCAAGAAAGTCAAATCACCATTGAAAACATAAAATCATAAACACCGATATATCAACGTTTCTAACACATTCATGGGGGCGTCCATAAGCCGTAAAAACGACTTACTAGACACCCCCTTAAACAATTTCTAAACCGACTTTCAGGAATTTAAAAGCTATTTTATGTAATCGGCATAAATTTTGTCCAAGCTACGTTTTAGAACATCATCTTTCATAATAAAGCTAAAGCGATGATCGTCCTCAATTTTTTCAGGCAAGTCCGCAAGCAGGACTGGACCTAACGTTTCAAAATACGTGCTCTGTTTTTCGAGCCTCTCAATTTCCGCATAATAAATATTTTTCACAATCGTTTTCTCTTTTCCTATAACCTTATATTGCCCAATATATACGATATCTTGGACAATTCCTCCCGTTTCTTCCCTCACTTCCCGGACAGCAGCTCCAACCGGCTTTTCGCCGTTCTCGACTTTTCCTCCTGGAAACTCGTAGCCCCGGTCTTCATGTAAAGTTAAAAGCCATTTGTTTTCATATCGGCAGATGACCCAGACATGCTTCGGGTAAACAGAAAAAGGGTGTTGACGGAAAGACAGGTATACATCATTGCCGTAAAAATCTTTAAAATAAAACATAATCAATCCCTCTACTCCCATTTATCTGTTTTCATCATAACATATGGAAAAGAGGATTGTATAACTTATTCTTGATTATGCATAAGACCCATTGAAGCAATATGTTTTCTAGCTTCTTCGTCGCCATGCTTATAAATGAATTCATATACTTTTTTTGTTAAAGCATCAATCGCATCATTTTCCTTGTCATAATGATACTGTATATACGGAACATGCGCCCGGAAGAAATTTTGCCAGCTGGTAGAATGAATCTGATCGAAATACTCCCGTAACTCCGTAATTTCTTCATCATTGGCAGAAATTTGAAAATCCCACGGAGATGCTTCTCTGCTTTGGGAAATCTCACCGCTAGCTACTGATATATAATAGGTTTTTTTTGGATTTTCGGACATTTATATCCCCCTCCTCTTTTTAAGTATTGCCTTATCAAAGAAAAATATTTATAAAAAAAGGCTGCCTAACGCAGCCAAAAGAGGAAGGATATAATTATTTTCCAAGGAATGACTTTAACATCCAGTTATGTTTTTCAAGATTCACTTTCATATCGAGAAGCATGTCACCAGTTGCTTCGTCATTCACTTCTTCAGCAACTTTGATTCCTTTGTCCAAATCTTGAATGATGGCGGAAAAGTCGTCAACAACTGCCCGCACCATTTGTTCTGCAGTTTCAACGCCTTCTGCTTCTTTCATAGAGGAGATTTCTAGGCTTTCTCTAATCGTAGCAACAGGTTTAGCGCCCAAAGCTAAAAGTCTTTCCGCTAATTCGTCAATATAACCTGCAGCTTCATTGTACAGCTCTTCAAACTTTTCATGTAGAACGAAAAATTGGTCTCCTTTTACATTCCAATGAAAGTTATGTAATTTTACATAAAGTACCGTCCAATCCGCAATTTGTTTATTTACGATTTGAAATAAATCTTGTTTAGACATAATCCCATCTCCTTTTTATTTAATCTTTTAGTTATACAGTACCCCTTTTTTGTACTCTTAAAACTATAAAAAAAGTTGCATCATTGCGTGTAGCTGTTAGCTGAACACTTTTTCCAAATCCTCTTTACTATGCTTTAGCCAATATTCCATGAGCTTTTTGGCGCCTTCTAAATCATGAAGCTTCGCTTGGCCGCATTGCAGTTCGTTTGCGGCAGGCACTTCTGTCTGCTCTACAGCATCTTTCATTGTCTCTTCCAATAAATCAATGATTTCTTTTACGGTCGGTTCCCCGCTAACGACTAAATAAAAGCCTGTTTGACACCCCATTGGAGAAATATCAATGATATCAAAGTGATCATATTTTTCCGCATATTTGCGAATTGTAAATGCCAGAAGATGCTCCAATGTGTGAATAGCATCCGGTTTCATTGCCTGCTTATTCGGCTGACAGAAGCGGATATCAAATTTGTTAACTACTCCATCCGTGCCGACTTTATGTACTCCGCAATGTCTGACATACGGTGCTTGCACTTTTGTATGATCCAGTTCAAAACTCTCCACTGAAGGCATTCCCATCACTCCCTTACATTTTCTTAGTTTCCATTTTAACACAAAATTTTATAACATACATTTATGTTAAAATGTTGTCAAGATTCCAGAAAAAAGAGGTGCTTGCTGTGAAATCTGTCATGATCGCCCTTATCCGTTTTTATCAAATCTTTATCTCCCCGTTAAAGCCGCCTTCATGCCGCTTTTACCCAACATGCTCTGAATACGGGCTTGAAGCAGTGAAGCGTTTCGGAGCTGTCAAAGGCGGCTTTCTGACAGTAAAACGAATCTTGAAATGCCACCCGTTTCACCCGGGAGGATTTGACCCTGTCCCGGAAATTGAAAAAGATATAAAAAAACGAGTGAATAAATGAAAAATAATGCAAAATACTACAATTATCATATAAAGCTAAAGGGGAGCAAAAGATATGGAAAATATGATCGCTCAATTTAAACATGAAGTGAATAATGCAACAGAAGAGACGTTCCATTCTTCTGTTTGTTCTTTTTTAAATTTGTGGAACTACGAATACGGCTCGTTCGAACATTTGCCAAACGAAATCCACCACTTATTGCATATTAGCCAATATGATATTTTAACTGTCGATTATGAGTAGCCAAAAAACTACAGCCATTCTTTTAGTTTTCTCCTGAGCAGCTTTTTAGATGCATTTCGTGGCAGAGATTCAACAAATGTAAATCCTTTTGGAACTTTATATTTTGCCAGCTTTTTCAAACAAAATTGCCTTAATTCTTCCTCAGACACCTCTTCGCTTCGGACGACAAAAGCATGGGGAACTTTTCCCCATTTTTTATTTTCTTTTCCTACCACTCCTACATCTTTTACGGAAGGATGCGACAAAATAACTGCTTCAACCTCCGCCGGATAAATGTTTTCTCCTCCCGAAACAATTAAATCGGATCGACGGTCCAATACATATAAAAATCCTTCTTCATCCAGATAGCCTAAATCTCCAGTATAAAACCAGCCGTCACGTATAGCTTCGTTTGTTGCGTCTGGACGATGTAAATACCCCGGTGTAACATTCGGTCCTTTTACTACAATTTCTCCTTCTTCATTAGGGGAGCAGGCCCTGCCGTCTGCTACGATCCGAATTTGAGCTGGAAACAACGCTTTTCCCGCAGATCCGAGTTTTGAAAAGCAAAATTCAGGGGCTAGTGTGGCAATTTGCGAACACGTTTCCGTCATCCCATATGTTTGAAAAACGGGAATTTCTTTTTCACGGCATTGTTCAAGAATCGACCGCGGGGCAGGACCTCCTCCTAAAAGCATGCAGCGAAACGATTTCGGATACGTGTCACTTCCTAATTCCTGCAGCATGTCATTCAGCATGGCCGTAACGACGGAAGCAATCGTAACTCCTTCATTTTTGATCGCTCTGTTTGCTTCTTTCGCTGAAAATGAAGAATGGAGAACAATTCCGATTCCATAAATGACGCTGCGCATCAAAATTGACAGTCCGCTTATATGAAAAAGAGGAACTGCCAAAAGCCAGCAATCGCCGTCTTTCAGTCCAAGATTCAGCACAGAACCGATCGCACTCCACCAATGATTCCCAAATGTTTGCTGAACTCCTTTCGGTTTTCCTGTTGTTCCAGACGTATACATAATCGTTGCCACGTCATCTAAAATAAAGCTGTCATCTAATGCTGCTTCCTTTTCATCACAAAGCTGCAACTCTGATAATGTCATAACTTTTTTACCGGGAAAATGAACCGATAATTCATCATCACAGATAACGCATGTTATATTCGCATCATTTATTTGCCATAATAATTCTTGAGCTGTTAGTCTAGTATTCAAAAGAACATTGACCGCACCGAGATACATTAAAGCATGAATATTAATGACCATTTCTAAGCTGTTTTTCATTAAAAGCCCAACTGTATCTCCACGCTTGATATCTATTTGATGCAGCTGTCTTGCTCTTTTTTCAACAAGCTGATGCAAGTCCAAAAATGAATAATTTTTCCCCTCATAACGAATGGCCAATCGGTCCGGAGTCAAAAAAGCTCGCTGTTTAAGCCAATTCGGTGTTTCATTTCGATTTGCACTCATGTCTTAACACCTCGATTATTGCACAATAAAGCAGCTCGATGCATCGCCATCAAGCTGCTTGTTCTTTTTATGGGAAACGCGGGAATTGTTTGAAATCAGGTTTTCTTTTCTCTTTAAATGCATCTCGTCCTTCTTTCGCTTCATCTGTTGTATAATACAATAATGTCGCATCCCCCGCAAATTGTTGGAGACCGGCGAGACCATCTGTATCTGCATTAAATGCAGCTTTCAAGAAGCGAATAGCAGTTGGGCTTTTTTCCAAAATTTCTTCACACCATTTGACAGTTTCCTCTTCAAGCTGCTCTAATGGGACAACTTTGTTGACTAAGCCCATCTCATAAGCTTCCTGCGCATTATATTGACGGCATAAATACCATATTTCACGAGCTCTTTTCGTACCAACAAGCCGGGCAAGCAGTCCCACTCCATATCCCGCATCAAAGCTTCCAACTTTTGGGCCTGTTTGTCCGAAAATTGCATTCTCTGATGCGATCGTTAAATCACACACGACATGCAGAACATGTCCTCCTCCAATTGCATATCCGTTCACCATTGCAATAACCGGTTTTGGAATCACCCGAATAAGCCGTTGCAAATCCAAAACGTTTAATCTAGGAATTTTATCATCCCCGACGTATCCTCCATGCCCCCGCACTTTTTGATCTCCGCCTGAGCAAAACGCTTTATCACCAGCACCTGTCAAAATAATTACACCAATTTTATCATCGTCCCGCGCATAGGAAAAAGCATCGATCATTTCCGCGACCGTTTTTGGTGTGAATGCATTATGTACATGAGGACGATTCATCGTAATTTTTGCTATCCCATTGTACGTTTCATAAATGATTTCATCATATTCTCGTTCTTTTACCCAAGGAAATCCCATTTTTATCCTCCTTTAATATGTAGAAAAATGTTGGAGAAACTCATCTACTATTTTACCAAAAAATTTTGACTGTTCCACATGAACTGCATGTCCGGCTTGCGGCACGACCTTTAATTCAGAGCAAGGAATCAATTGGTTCATTTCTTTCATAATTTTGCAAAACTTAAGATCCCTTTCACCGCAAATTAATAATGTAGGGATGTTGAAACTTTTTAATGCTCCCCACCATGAAGGTTGAACGCCAGTTCCCATTCCTTTTAAACTGTTTGCCAATCCAATTGCATTATTTTTCAGCCGGTCCTTTCTTATTTTGTCCTTGACGGCAGGCGGGAGAGACTTTTGCGTTAAAAACAAAGGGATATTTTCCCAATGTTGTACAAATGCCGCAACCCCTTCGTCCAAAATCATTTGGGCAAGTCGTTCGTCCTGCAGCCTTCTTGTCTCTCGTTCCTTTTCAGTTTTTAATCCAGGAGAACTGCTTTCCAATATTAAAGTCTTCACAAATTCCGGCTGTCTCATTGCAAAGCTCAATGCCAATCTTCCGCCCATTGAATACCCGAGCACATGCGCTTTTCGAATATTGAATGAAAGCAATATTTCTTTTAAATCTTCAACTGCTTCTTCCATCCGATATCTTTCAGGATTTTCAGGTGAATCTGTTTGACCATGGCCGATGATGTCGATAAGTACTAGCTGGTATTTTTTTAAACTATTTTTCAAAAATCCCCAGGTTTCTCCGCTTCCTGTAAAACCATGAAGGAGAACAAGTGGCTCCCCCTTTCCAAACGTTTCAGCCCAATAATTCACATTTCGAACCGCCAATTTTCCCATCATAACATCCTTTCTATTTCCCAGGAAACAGAACGAAGCCATTTTCTCTGTTCGTTGACTCGTGAATGTCGATTGGTCGGGATTTCAATAATATTTAATCCATCTCTATTCATGCAGATTTGAAACTCGGTTCTGAATTCTTCCCAAGTGGAAATTTTTTTATAATGTGCACTATATAAGCTGGCTGCATATTGAAAATCTAAATTGGTCGGGGTGCCAAACAATTGTTCAAAATGCGTCTTTTCATCCGCCTGCGGCAAAAATGAAAAAATGCCGCCGCCGTTATTATTAATTAATAAAACAGTTAAGTTCAATTTATTTTGTTTTGCAGCAAGGAGTCCATTTAAATCATGATAAAATGATAAATCCCCTATGATTAAAATAGTTTTTTCATGACTAGCTGCAGAAACCCCAAGGGCTGTCGAAACGACTCCGTCAATTCCATTCGCTCCCCGGTTGGCATAAACCGTAATATTTTTATCACTGTTATGGAAAAACGTGTCGACATCTCGAATCGGCATGCTGTTTCCTACAAATACATTGCAGCGATCCGGGAGCAATTTTTGCAATTCGACATATACCGTTCCTTCAAATAAAGAATCTTCCTCAATGACCGGCGTTGACAAATACTCTCGAAAGAGATTGTTTACTTGTTTCCATTTTTTGCACCAAGATGTTTCCTGTTTATCTTTACATTTTTTGATCAGCATTTCACATAAATAGGCTTCATCACTGTGAACATGTTCTGCTGATAAAGTAGGATCGCGATAACCGCCATCACCATCAACCACAATTTGCTTTATTTCAGGATGGTCTCTTAACAATAGAAACAGCGGTTTTGAGACGGGCATTGCACCAAAACGAAGGACGACATCAGGTTTCAGATACGCTTTCTTTTCCATCGTTTTTAAAATGGAATCATAACAATCAATAATATAATGTTTAGAATGTTCGCCAAAGCGTAAATTGGACAACGGATCCGCTAATATCGGGAATTTCAATTTCTCTGCTAGTGCCAAAACTTGTTCACGAAACTCTTTGTTATGTAATTCCCCGCATACAATAAGTCCTTTCTCGCTTGAATCGATTTCATCCACAATCCGTTCAATTTGCTCATGTTCGACCAGCTTTTTTGTTTCCACCACTGGCTCAATATGAAGAGACTTCTGCAATTGATGGATTTTCGATAGATCGGGCAAAAGCGGCTCTCGGAAAGGTAAGTTGATATGGACTGGTCCTTTCGGATTTTCATTTGCAGTTTGGACCGCCCGTTGAGCGATATTTTTTATATATAACAGCATCGTTTGACTGCTTTCAGGAAGAGCGCAATCAACAAACCATTTCACATAGTTCGAATACAGATGAATTTGATCAATTGCTTGTGGAGCTCCAATATCCCGCAGCTCATGAGGTCTGTCAGCCGTTAAAATCACAAGAGGGATGCGTGAATAATGGGCTTCTATGATAGCTGGATAATAGTTTGCTGCAGCTGTTCCTGATGTGCAAAGCAAAGCAATTGGTTTTCTTTGTTTTTTAGCCAATCCAAGAGCAAAAAAACCTGCAGATCGTTCATCAATATTAATATAAGCATGTATTTTCGGATGCTCTGCAAATGTGATCGCAAGCGGGGTAGATCGTGAACCTGGGCTAATCACAACTTCAGAAATACCTTTTGTAATTAATCCATTTACAAATGCAATGACATAGTCAGATAGATTTTTATTTTTCATTCAGTTTTCCCCCTAATGCATGCTGCATAGGTCCAAATTTGATTTCTGTCTCCCTGTATTCCTCTTCCGGCTTCGAATCTCCAACAATGCCGCATCCTGCGTACAAATAAGCTTTTTGCTCATCCAGCAGACCTGAACGGATCGCAACGACAAATTCTCCGTTGTCCTGATCATCCATCCATCCAACCGGAGCAGCATACCAGCCTCTCTCTAAAGGTTCTTCATTGCGAATAAATGCTAGAGCAGCATCTTTCGGATAGCCGCCAAGCGCAGGGGTCGGATGCAATTTTTCTACAAAATCAATCAACGTAAAACCTTTTTTTACGGTTCCTTCAACAGGTGTATACAAATGTTGAATATTCGGCGTTTTTAAAATCGTTGGATTGTTTTGTAGTTGCACTTCTTGGCAATATTCACGGAACACTTTTTCGATCGCTTTGACAACAATTTGATGTTCATGAATGTTTTTTGTATCTGAAAGCAGCATCTGAGCGTATTCTTCGTCTGCCTCCACTGTTTTTCCTCTTTTAATTGATCCTGCTACACATGCAGACTGGACCTTTTGGTCTCTCTTGCTTACAAGCCGCTCAGGAGTTGCACCAACGAACGTTTTTCCTTCATTTTCAACAACAAATAAATAACAATTAGGCTGATGTTCATTTAACATTGATAAAACATAATGTATATCAATCGATCCCTCAAACTCCAGCAGCATTTCCCTTGCCAATACGACTTTCTCAAAACGGTTTTGTTTTATTTGTTCTGTTGCTTTTTCAACAGCTGCCATCCACTCTTTTTTATAAAACAAACTTTCTTTTTTGATGGTAAAATTCAAAAAAGAATTTGTGTCTTCATTTTTTTTCTTTAAGGTGTATTCATATGTATTGAAATGATTTATAATTTCATTTATATCATCAGTTGATTGAATTACCCTGTTTATAGTAGCAAGTGTGTGACGGCCAATTTTTGTAATCATGAAAGAAGGTAAAGTGAATCGTGCTTCATGAAACGGTTTCCATTTTGAAGAATTCGCATTTTTTAAAGGGTCAAAAGAAAAACCCCCAAAAAGAAGCGGACCCGTTCCAATCGGATGGGCGCCTTCAATTTGTATATGTTCTTTCCAATCTTTCCACTTTGAATAAATGTCAAAAAAACGGTTGGAAAATTTTTTGTCTGTCGTCAATTCGAGCTCAACACCAATTCCACAAAGGATAAATGTACGATCAGGTGTCGCCCAATAAAATCTTTTCCCTGCATAAGCCGATTGAAAGCTTGAGAAAATCTGGAGCGGATCTTTCTCCTTGATTTCAAATACATAACTTAAAATGATTGGATGGGAATATTTTTTGACATGATTGACAGCATTCGCAACTTTATCCCTCAATGTATCTGAACATGGAATTGAAACCAAAGATGATCCCTCCATAACCGAAAAATAGCTTATATTAAGATACACCTGTTCAAAATTTATGTCAACTATATTATAGAATGACGCAATGCAAAACAACAAGCAAACAAACTGCCTCAGCTCTTTGATGGGGCTTGAGCATTTATTCCAATGAAAAACAATTGACACTCTTTCGACATTTTTCTAGACTAGGTTGTGGGGAATAGCTTTCGTTTTCAGAATGAAATAAAGGAGAGAACATATTATGCATCCTAAAACGGAGTCACATAATGTACCCATTATAAAAGCTGAACGAGGGTTTCGGGCTTGGTGGATGCTTTTAAGACCCCATACATTAACTGCAGCATTTGTCCCCGTGATTGTCGGAACTCTTTTGGCACTGCAAGTAGGACCCATTCATATTGGACTTTTTCTTACGATGCTTACTGCCTCGTTGTTAATTCAAACAGCCACAAACTTATTTAATGAATATTTCGATTATAAACGAGGTCTTGATACAGAAGAATCTGTCGGAATTGGAGGAGCAATTGTCCGAAATGGCTTCAAGCCCCAAACCGTTTTAAATTTAGCAATCACATGTATTGTTGTCTCTATCCTATTGGGAATTTACATCTGTCTCCAGTCAAGCTGGTGGTTGGCATTAGTCGGTTCAATTTGTATGGCAGTAGGATACTTATATACTGGAGGTCCATATCCAATCGCTTACACGCCGTTTGGCGAGCTAGCTTCAGGTTTATTTATGGGAGTCGTTATTATCCTTATTTCCTTTTTTATTCAGACAGGTTATCTAACTTCAACAGCTTTCATTCATTCGATCCCGATTGCGATCACGATCGGCGCCATCATGCTTGCGAATAACATAAGAGACTTAGACGGCGATAAGGAAAACGGAAGAAAAACATTAGCAATTTTGCTTGGCCGCCAGAATGCAATTCGATTTTTAGCAATTATGTTTATTGTTTCTTACTGTCTCATTTTTATTATGATCATTTTTGATTATTCCACATGGTGGTCTATTCTTGCTTTTCTTAGCATTCCAAAAGCTATTCAGGCGGTGAAGCGATTTGTCGGCAAAACAAAGCCTATTGAAATGATGCCGGCCATGAAAGCAACATCGCAAACAAACACTTTATTAGGCTTTTTGCTTGCTGCAGGTTTGCTCATAAGCACCATCATATCTCAGTAGGGGGTGTCTAATAAGTCTTTTTTACGGCTTATTGACGCCCCCATGAATGTTTTAGAAACGTTGATATATCGGTGTTTATGATTTTTTGTTTTCAATGGGGATTTGACTTTCTGGACAGCCCCTTCTTACCTCTAGTCAAGTGTTTTTTATTAAATAATTTGGTTAATATAGATTTTATTTTGGAAGGAAGGGGTACCCCTTCCTTCCAAAATAAATTTTCGCATGACAAATAGACCTCACGATTTCCATTTTTTTCGCCAGGTCTTTGTGATATAATCTTACTTACGATTACTGATGCATTGTTGCCTTTTCGTAATCGTATTTCAGATTATGTGTGATAAGGTGATAAGCCGATTTCAAGAACTTATTCACGCATGCTATGGACGCAACTTTATGAGGTTTCCTCTGGGGTTGCGTTTTTAATTTATCATAATAATCTACAATATGATTTTGTGTATTTTTCCGTAGTTGGATCATGGTCTGGATCATGTAAAATAGAATCTTTCTAAGTTTGTTATTTCCTCTTTTATTAATCTTGTCTTTATAAAAGGTATTCCCAGATTGATATCTCATGATATCAATACCGACGTAAGCATTCAGTTGTTTATGGTTTTTGAATCGTTGAATATCTCCTAGTTCTCCAATTAAACGAACTGCAGTCGTTTCTCCGATTCCTGGAAATGAAATTAAAATCTGATACTCTTGTTTATCTTTCGATAATTTAACCATCTTTTGGACAAGTTGATCTCTTTTCTCCTTCAAGTCTGCAATCCGTTTGGCATAATCCCGCACTTGTTCACAGCGAATATCATCTTTTGAAATTGCTGGATACGCTTCTTTTGCTGCTTCGATTAAAGCGATCCCTTTTTCTTCAGCACGTGCCAATGATAAGTTTTTTCTTGTGTTGGCTTTTAAACGATTACGAATCACTGTTTTTGAACAAACTAACACATGATCCGGATGAGGATATAATTGAACGACATTCAAAAATAAAGCAGAACGTTTACTGAATAGCTTTTCTAACTCGGGAAAACTCAATTGTAGAATCGCATGTAAACGACTATATAAATGCGTCATTTCACTACTTAATTCATCATAATATCTCGTCATTGCACGCATTTGTTTATAATATTCCCCTTCTTGATAAGTTTGTTCACGTTCAACTCTAAAGTGAGTTTTCGCAAGTTCATGAGCGTCGCTTTTATCTGTTTTTTGTCTCCTCATTGAAGCCATTTGAATATTCGCTTCGAGTGGGTTAACTCGATAATACATATAACCTTGATCACCTAAGAATCGTTCTAGTGGTTTTGAATATACGCCTGTTGCTTCAAAGACAATATCAGGTGCCTGTCCATCTTTTTGTGTTAAAGTTATAAGGGTTTTGTTTAATTTCTCGAAAGAGTAACGGTTATGGGTTATTTCACCCTCATATTCGCATTGACGATAACGGTCGTAAATGACCATTGTGCTTTTCCCCATACTGACATCAAATGCCACTACGTGTTTCATATTTTCTGCCTCTCCTTTTTAGCCAAACATAGAAGGTCTTCACATTGCCTTATCGATTCCATTTTCTTATACACGGTCTCTTCGGACCCAACATACTAAACTGATTCAAATAAGGGTGTGAAGTTGGTCTGTTTTTAATACGGACTCTATTTGGTCCCAGGAGCTGTTCGACCTTCCTTCACTTCTACTATAAAAAAATAGTAGCACAAACCTTGGCCTAGGTCTGTACTACTAATGTTAGTATGTTTTTATTAAGCTTTACTGTGAAATTTGTTCTGTATCATCCACTCGCAATTTCAATATGCTGAGCAAATATTTTGTCCTGAAAAAACATCTCGATAGGTCACAGCCTCTTTATCGGATAGCCAGCCTGTTTCTCAGCGAATGATGTTATGTTAGCCTTTCAAGTGCCATCAGCTTCAAAGCATAGCGTTAAAAAAGGCGCGGAAGCAGCAATCCTTTCCTGACATGTTTTAAAATGATGATGAAATTTATGGCTGCAAAGGTGAATTTTTTTCATGATTTTAAAGTTATAATTTATTCCTTTTCGTCCAAAATAGCTTTAGATTCTAAAAAAGAAGGTGTCTTTCATATGGACATGGACGAAAAAAAATTAAAGGATTTTCAAAAGCAATTAATATTCATGAAAAATGAGATTGAAAAACGTTGGGATAATAACGATCATTTTCAATTGGAAAAAGGGCTGGACCATGAATCAACTGGAGAGCTTTCCAGCTACGACAATCACCCCGGAGACGATGCGACCGAACTGTATGAAAGAGAAAAAGATTTAGCATTAAATAAACATTTAGAAAAAGAATATGAAGAGATCGTTGAAGCATTAGAAAGAATTCATGAGGGTACTTACGGTACTTGTTCCGTCTGCGGAAAAAAAATTGATGAAGACCGTCTCAAAGCCATACCGACAGCCAAAACATGCAAAGAACATACTCTAGTTCAAACGATTTCTCATGAAAGACCTGTAGAGGAAGAAATACTTGATGCGACTTTTCACGGATCCTCTCAAATCGACCATGAAAATACCGCTGTTACTGAGCCGTATGATTATTTTCAAGATGTTATCGAATACGGAACGTCAGAAACACCGCAAGATGTAAGAACTCCACCGTTATCGTACGGAGATATGTATAATTCCGATGATGAAATTGGATATATTGAAGATATTGAAAACTTCATTTATACAGATATTGAGGGAAAAAACGTAAACGTCTATCCGTCACATGAACATAAACAATATGAAAAAATGCTTGATGAAGAGGATTTAACAGTTTTATGGGGAGATCTTCCATTAACAGAAAAAGAACCATATACGAAAAATGATTAAAATTAGAAGAATCGAGTAGGAGGGAGCGATTAACTCCCGTCCTCTCACACCACCGTACGTACGGTTCCGTATACGGCGGTTCAATTAAGATAATTGACGCAAGTCTTTATAACTTCCGTGAATAGCTGTTCTCTTTATGCCAGTGGTCACTCCACCCTCCAAGAGATCTCCCACGGGATTCACCGCTTCCTCCCTCAAGTGAGGTACTACGTTTTCTGTGTTCATCATGACACACTGAATGCCAAGGGCTATTCTCTCTTAATTGTTCGGTCCTTCTTAGTTGTTCTAGACCAACTAATACTATGACCTCTGCTGACTTCTGACTGTTCAGCTATCTATCACTAGATAGGTTACCAAGGTTACTTGGCGTGCCAGCCAGACCTCCCCGGGTAAGAGTGTAATCTTTCCTTCCATCCATCTGCTTCATTTACTCTGTATCACCTTCGGCAGAAAGGGCTTTGTTTTGTCATGCAAACTCACCCAGTGATACCTAGCCTCATATGAAGTTCGTGTTCCTCAGACCGGAAGTTTGCCGCTCGCTTCCTTCAGATTCCGCGTCACCACGGACACCCTTGCTCTTGGCTAACCTCTACTTCTGTCTTCGGGGTTCGGGACTTACACCCTATAGTTCATGTACATGCCGGGCGCACGAAGACAAAAAAAGCGTTGCAAACTGCAACGCTTTTTTTTGATTTCGAAATGACTCCGCAGGCAGGATTCGAACCTGCGACCGTTCGGTTAACAGCCGAATGCTCTACCACTGAGCTACTGCGGAATATAAAAAAAATTTAAGGCATTTTGCCAAATAGAGCAGCTTTTGACTGACAATTGCAGCAATGTCAATTGCCCAACTAGGCTGCTAAAAAAATAGCAATGGGCCTGAGTGGACTTGAACCACCGACCTCACGCTTATCAGGCGTGCGCTCTAACCAGCTGAGCTACAAGCCCATATTAAGCGGGTGATGGGAATCGAACCCACGACATCAGCTTGGAAGGCTGAGGTTTTACCACTAAACTACACCCGCACGAAAATATTTATTTTTTTATTTAAATGATAAACACGCATTTTCCATGCCTCTTCCTCTTCCAGCATTGTTCGAGGATGTAAATGCGTCGAGGCAACTCGCAGATTATTCATTGAAGTGTCGCTCGTGGCTGAGGTTTTACCACTAAACTACACCCGCATAATAAGCTGATGATAGAAATAAATACTTAACTATAGGCAAATGGGGCGACTGATGGGAATCGAACCCACGAATGCCAGAGCCACAATCTGGTGCGTTAACCACTTCGCCACAGTCGCCGCAATTAATAAAACAATGGCTCGGGACGGAATCGAACCGCCGACACAAGGATTTTCAGTCCTTTGCTCTACCGACTGAGCTACCGAGCCGTAAAACTCCGATAAAAAATTATGTAAAATCCATCATTAAAGAAAGAATTCATCGAAACAACCTGCTGTACTTGAAAAATTCCTCCTACAGCTGTTGAATCAATAATTAATGGCGGTCCCGACGGGAATCGAACCCGCGATCTCCTGCGTGACAGGCAGGCATGTTAACCGCTACACTACGGGACCATTGGTTGCGGGGGCAGGATTTGAACCTGCGACCTTCGGGTTATGAGCCCGACGAGCTACCGGACTGCTCCACCCCGCGATAATAATGACGGAGGAGGAGGGATTCGAACCCCCGCGCGGTTTGACCCGCCTCTCGGTTTTCAAGACCGACCCCTTCAGCCAGACTTGGGTACTCCTCCATATAATAAAGATGGTGGACCTTGCAGGATTCGAACCTGCGACCGGACGGTTATGAGCCGTCTGCTCTGACCAGCTGAGCTAAAGGTCCGAAAAATGGCGGTGGAGGGGATCGAACCCCCGACCTCACGGGTATGAACCGTACGCTCTAGCCAGCTGAGCTACACCGCCAAATTAAATATGGAGCCTAGCGGGATCGAACCGCTGACCTCCTGCGTGCAAAGCAGGCGCTCTCCCAGCTGAGCTAAGGCCCCTTTAAATTCCCTGGTCGGGAAGACAGGATTCGAACCTGCGACCCCATGGTCCCAAACCATGTGCTCTACCA
The DNA here is from genome assembly GCF_038008865.1 of Aeribacillus sp. FSL K6-8394. Taxonomy (NCBI): domain Bacteria; kingdom Bacillati; phylum Bacillota; class Bacilli; order Caryophanales; family Bacillaceae; genus Aeribacillus; species Aeribacillus sp. FSL K6-8394. The sequence continues at coordinate 847,601 of NZ_JBBPAA010000002.1, read as the reverse complement.
AGCTGAGCTACTTCCCGATATGGCGCGCCCGAGAGGAGTCGAACCCCTAACCTTTTGATCCGTAGTCAAACGCTCTATCCAATTGAGCTACGGGCGCAAATATGGTGCCGAGGACCGGACTTGAACCGGTACGGTAGTCACCTACCGCAGGATTTTAAGTCCTGTGCGTCTGCCAATTCCGCCACCCCGGCAGAGAAAAGCGGAAGACGGGATTCGAACCCGCGACCCCCACCTTGGCAAGGTGGTGTTCTACCACTGAACTACTTCCGCGTATTATGCGGGTGGAGGGACTTGAACCCCCACGCCGTAAGGCGCTAGATCCTAAGTCTAGTGCGTCTGCCAATTCCGCCACACCCGCGTCAAAATGGTGAGCCATGGAGGATTCGAACCTCCGACCCTCTGATTAAAAGTCAGATGCTCTACCGACTGAGCTAATGGCTCATAAAAAATTTTTTTCTCCTAATCCATTTTTCATTTGTCAGATGTCCCTTCCTCTGCCAGTCTTTTCGAGGATGTTGGATGCATCGGGACAACTCTCTGATTGTTCGTCGAAGCATTTCTCGTTGCTCTGACGACTAATCTAAAAGCTCCTGCTCAATATGCAACAACTTTAATGATGCCGGCGAGAGGAATCGAACCCCCAACCTACTGATTACGATTCAGTTGCTCTGCCAATTGAGCTACACCGGCATGATGAATACAACAATCAATAATCAGTCTTGCTTCATTTGATCGTCGTTAAATCTTGTCCAAGGAAAAGTTCAATTGGTACGATGAAGCAGCATGAAAGACGATATCTCGACCGTGCTTTGCCAATTGAGCTGAATCGATATACTGTATGGTGGAGGATGACGGGATCGAACCGCCGACCCCTTGCTTGTAAGGCAAGTGCTCTCCCAGCTGAGCTAATCCTCCAATTCAAAAATCACCAGAGGACATATGCAAAGTAAATAAAAGTCCATAATTCTTTCAAAACTAGATAACGGTTCCTTCACGAATAGATGCTCTTTCTTGGTTAAGTCCTCGATCGATTAGTATCCGTCAGCTCCACGTGTCGCCACGCTTCCACCTCGGACCTATCTACCTCGTCATCTTCAAGGGATCTTACTCGCTTTTCGCGATGGGAAATCTCATCTTGAGGGGGGCTTCACGCTTAGATGCTTTCAGCGCTTATCCCTTCCGCACATAGCTACCCAGCGGTGCCCCTGGCGGGACAACTGGTACACCAGCGGTGCGTCCATCCCGGTCCTCTCGTACTAAGGACAGCTCCTCTCAAATTTCCTGCGCCCGCGACGGATAGGGACCGAACTGTCTCACGACGTTCTGAACCCAGCTCGCGTACCGCTTTAATGGGCGAACAGCCCAACCCTTGGGACCGACTACAGCCCCAGGATGCGATGAGCCGACATCGAGGTGCCAAACCTCCCCGTCGATGTGGACTCTTGGGGGAGATCAGCCTGTTATCCCCGGGGTAGCTTTTATCCGTTGAGCGATGGCCCTTCCATGCGGAACCACCGGATCACTAAGCCCGACTTTCGTCCCTGCTCGACTTGTAGGTCTCGCAGTCAAGCTCCCTTCTGCCTTTGCACTCTCCGAATGATTTCCAACCATTCTGAGGGAACCTTTGGGCGCCTCCGTTACCTTTTAGGAGGCGACCGCCCCAGTCAAACTGCCCACCTGACACTGTCTCCCGCCCCGATCAGGGGCGCGGGTTAGAATGTCAGTACAGCCAGGGTAGTATCCCACCGTCGCCTCAGCGCAAGCTGGCGCTCACGCGTCTCTGGCTCCTACCTATCCTGTACAAGCTGTACCCACATTCAATATCAGGCTGCAGTAAAGCTCCACGGGGTCTTTCCGTCCTGTCGCGGGTAACCTGCATCTTCACAGGTACTATAATTTCACCGAGTCTCTCGTTGAGACAGTGCCCAGATCGTTACGCCTTTCGTGCGGGTCGGAACTTACCCGACAAGGAATTTCGCTACCTTAGGACCGTTATAGTTACGGCCGCCGTTTACTGGGGCTTCGGTTCGCACCTTCAGCTACAGCTTAAGCGCTCCCCTTAACCTTCCAGCACCGGGCAGGCGTCAGCCCCTATACTTCACCTTACGGTTTCGCAGAGACCTGTGTTTTTGCTAAACAGTCGCCTGGGCCTTTTCACTGCGGCTCATCATGGCTTATCACCTTGATGAGCACCCCTTCTCCCGAAGTTACGGGGTCATTTTGCCGAGTTCCTTAACGAGAGTTCTCTCGCTCACCTTAGGATTCTCTCCTCGCCTACCTGTGTCGGTTTGCGGTACGGGCACCTCTCACCTCGCTAGAGGCTTTTCTTGGCAGTGTGGAATCGGGAACTTCGGTACTTCCTTTCCCTCGCCATCACAGCTCAGCCTTCCGGCAAGCGGATTTGCCTGCTTGCCAGCCTAACTGCTTGGACGCGCACATCCAGCCGCGCGCTTGCCCTATCCTCCTGCGTCCCCCCATTGCTCAAACGGTGAGGAGGTGGTACAGGAATATCAACCTGTTGTCCATCACCTACGCCTTTCGGCCTCGGCTTAGGTCCCGACTAACCCTGAGCGGACGAGCCTTCCTCAGGAAACCTTAGGC
>NZ_JBBPAA010000002.1:330000-842500 GCF_038008865.1 Aeribacillus sp. FSL K6-8394 | reverse complement strand
CGGCTGCTGGCACGTAGTTAGCCGTGGCTTCCTCGTCAGGTACCGTCAAGGTACCGCCCTGTTCGAACGGCACTTGTTCTTCCCTGACAACAGAGCTTTACGATCCGAAGACCTTCTTCGCTCACGCGGCGTTGCTCCGTCAGACTTTCGTCCATTGCGGAAGATTCCCTACTGCTGCCTCCCGTAGGAGTCTGGGCCGTGTCTCAGTCCCAGTGTGGCCGGTCACCCTCTCAGGTCGGCTACGCATCGTCGCCTTGGTGAGCCGTTACCTCACCAACTAGCTAATGCGCCGCGGGCCCATCCTGCAGTGACAGCTAAAAGCCGCCTTTCAACCGAAAACCATGCGGTTTTCGGTGTTATCCGGTATTAGCTCCGGTTTCCCGAAGTTATCCCAGTCTGCAGGGCAGGTTGCCCACGTGTTACTCACCCGTCCGCCGCTAACCTAAAGGAGCAAGCTCCCTTCGGTCCGCTCGACTTGCATGTATTAGGCACGCCGCCAGCGTTCGTCCTGAGCCAGGATCAAACTCTCCAAAAAAAGTTTATCACCAAATGCTCTTGTCAGAATCAACAGGCACGCTTTTCGTTTTGTTCAGTTTTCAAAGATCATTTTCCGCTGTATTTTTACAGCGACTTTTTCAATATACAACTATTCAGAGCAAAATGTCAAGAGTTTTTTTAAAAAGTAATTTTTTATTCATGACTAATGTCTCATTGATCTTAACGACATTTGATATTATACCACCATTAACCACTAATTGCAATATAAATTTTTATAAAAAAAGATTTATTTTTGATAGTCGTTAGACAAAAATTGATTTAGTAGACGAAAGCATACTCATTCAAATAATTATCTGTTAGAACATATTTTACCACAAACAAACGCATTGTTAAGCACCTCTTACTGTTTGTGATCCGCTAAAATTTCTATCTAACGAGCCAAAGGAAAATCGATGTCAAGCATTTGTCAGCATCACCGTTTTCATAAACCCGATTTCACCGGATTGAAACATGACACTGTGAAGCAATTTATCGATCGAGACAATAGTTTCCTCAACTTAAAAAAAGACGCGATGCAGCCAAGTACAAATAAAACCAGAATGCTGATGCAGCCATAGCATTTATTTTTTTGTATTAAAAATGGACAAGCATGAATATATAAAATTTAGAGAGACAAAAGCGGGAGGGATAAAAATGGATCTGGCTTTCTTAATTATTGCTTATTTTTTATCCATTTTCCATTTTGCATATGGATATAAAGAAGCTATAAGAATAAGCGAAGAAAACGGAAAAGTGAACGGTTGGTCCGTCATTTTTTCGTTTCCACTCGGATTTATATTTGCATTTTTTACAAACTTTTTTTATCACAAAATATATTTATAAATTCAATCAGTAGATTTATACAATCTTTACGGAAAAGCTTTTTCCTTCATCTTTTCATTGAACACGAATATTATCACAAAAAACTCATTTTTTATGAAGAAATAATAAAACCCTTGGTCAACAAGGGTTTTTTAAATGGAGCATAGGGGGCTCGAACCCCTGACCTTCGCGCTGCCAGCACGACGCTCTCCCAACTGAGCTAATGCCCCATTTTTCATTTGTCACAGACAATATTATAGCGTGATGATTTTTCCAATACAAGTATAAATTTATACAAATGACGAAATTTCATAAGAGGTTTTTCTCCTGTAAAAAGTTGATGCGGTAACGCTCTTTTCAAAGATATATCAGAATTTACATGGACCAATTACTTATCAAAATCATACGATGGTTACAGAGGGGGGAACGATAAATGATTGCAATTCAAAATAGGCCTATTACAGCTAATGAATTAAAAGAATTTTTTTCAGATGCAAAAGATCGGGAAATTATTGATTGGATGGCAAACAGCCACAAAGTTTATCGCTATGAATCCTTAAATGAATTAAAGTTTGAAATTTTATTCAGGAGAAAAACGATCGAAGCTTCGCTCGACCTTTTAAAAAGCAAAGCGCAATTTGCGACATTTGAAAATTCATACTGTCATGATCGCTTCTGGCAGCTGAGCAGTAAAGGGGCGTTTTTGTTAAAAAAAGATGTGACTCCGGCAAAAGGAATAGAGGACATTTTTATAAATGGAAATAAATATGCATTTGAATGTGCAACAGCTATAGTCATTGTGTTCTATAAAGCTGCTCTTGATTCAATAGGAGAAAAAGCTTTTAATTATTTATTTGCAGATCTTGTTTTATATGACTGGCATTACGACAAAGACCTCGGAGTCCGAACGATCGTTACGACTGATTTTGTCCCAGGAGACTGCGTTTATTTCAACAACCCGGATTTTAACCCGGAAACACCACAGTGGCGGGGGGTAAATGCGATTCATCTCGGCAATAATCTGTATTACGGTCACGGAATCGGAATTCGTGACGCAAAAGGCGTCATCGAAACGTTAAATCGATATCGAAAAAGACAAGCGGTTGAATCGGCTTATTTAAAAGATCAAGTTACAAGACCGAATTACAAGTACCTATCAACTTATCAAAACAATATTCGTGAAAATAAAAATAAACGAATTTCGGCTAGAATCGGGCAAACTTTTTATACATTTTAACTAAAACCTATCCTTTTAAAATTTTTGTATAATATGTCCGTTTTCTAGGTCCGTCAAACTCGCAAAAATAAATGCCTTGCCATGTCCCAAGCAGCAAATTTCCTTCCAAGATGATAACGTGCTGGGATGCTCCGACAGTACTTGCTTTCATATGAGCAGCAGTATTCCCTTCAAAATGCCGGTCAAGCGGATTCTCCCATGGGTACAGCTCATCGAAACGGCGAATCATATCCCGCTTTACGTCAGGATCAGCATTTTCATTGATCGTAATGCCTGCTGTCGTGTGCGGACAGTATACCACAACTATCCCTTCTGAAACGGCTGATTCATGCACAAACTGTTGAATTGACATTGTAATGTCTATCATTTCATCACGCCGGCTCGTCTGTAATATAAATTTTTTTAACATGATAAACACCGCCTCTTAGCCTTGCGCTTTTTCTAAAATGACAAGGGGCCTATTATACGAATAAGCCCCTTTTCCAATTTTTATTCTTCTTGAGATTGGAAGAAAATCATCACGAATTTCAGAAGTTCAAATAGAGATATTAAAGCTGCCGCAACATACGTTAAAGCCGCTGCATTTAATACTTTATTGACTCCGTGCTCTTCTTCGTTTCGGATAAAGCCGTCGCTTACTAAAATAGCTTTTGCTCTAGAGCTCGCATTAAACTCAACAGGCAATGTGATCAACTGAAATGCAACTGCAGCGGAGAAAAAGATAATCCCAAGCCCTAACAAGTTTAAGCTTTGTAATAAAAACCCGGCAATAAGCAAAATCGGAGCAATTCCCGATGTAAGATTGACAACTGGAAACATTTTATGTCTTAACACAAGAGCACCATACCGTTCTTTATGTTGAATTGCGTGTCCGCACTCATGCGCCGCGACGGAGACGGCCGCAATCGAATTTCCGTAATAAACCGGCTCTGATAACCGCACAACCCGATGAATTGGATCGTAGTGGTCTGTCAGATGCCCGTGAACAGGCTCGACTGGAACGTCATAAAGTCCGTTTTGATCCAAAATTCTCCGCGCAACTTCTGCCCCTGTTAAATGACTCGAAGCGATCACATCGGAATACTTAGCAAAATTCCCTTTCACACGGAATTGCGCCCAAATAGATATTCCGAAGGCAATGAACACCAGAATGTCCATCGGATGAAAAAGCATTTTGAAAAACCTCCCGTTCTATTTTTTATAGTTAACAATAATATAACAATTTTTGAAGGAATTTGTACAGAATTTTGTATCAATGTAAAAGAACTGACACATGTCTTTACTATTCTACGATGACATGAACCATTTCATTCAGCTTTACTGTAAAATCACCCCATAATTATGAATTCAGCTGTCCAACATATTCATACGCATTTGTATACGAAAAGTTTCATTTTCAAAAAAGAATTTGCACATACTAATACAGGGGTGTTGAGATGAAACTTAATAATGAAGAGAAAAAACAACTGAGTACCGCAATTGATAACATGAACGATGCGTTAGATGTTTTTATCGAGCTGTACAATGAATCAGAAGAAGATGTAAGCATTATAGAATTTGAAGATCAAACCATCAAGGCGATTAAACGCGCGGTCGATGCATACGGAAAAGAGGCCGTTTCCAAAAAAATCAATACAATTATTACAGAAATTTTCTCTTTTCTTGCCGAAACGAAAGGAAGTAAATCATGAAATCGACAAAGCTTTGGATTCAATATTTAAGGTGGCCGGTTTTTATCCGAATGTCTGTTATTGTGTTAATGATTTTAATTTTGTTTGGCACGATGATTTCTTACATAGAACCGAAGGAGTTTCCTACACCTTTTGAAGGCATATGGTGGGCTCTTGTAACAATGTCTACAACCGGTTATGGCGATTTCGTTCCAAAAACTTTTTTGGGACGTACATTCGGAATGATACTAATTTTGACCGGAGTAACATTTTTAACATCCTATTTTACGAATTTATCAGCTGCTGCTGTAAAAAGGCAAAATGCCTATATTGACGGGGAAATTCCTTTCAAAGGGAAAAACCATTTTTTATTAATTGGCTGGAATGAAAAAACAAAGGAGATTATTGAAACACTGCGTATTATAAAATTTTACTGCCCTATTGTTCTTATCGACCAAACATTATCTGAGGCACCTTATATTGATGAAAACATACACTTTATTAAAGGAAATCCTGCCGATGATCAAATTTTAAATAAAGCAAACATTAAAGAGGCAAAAGCTGTCTTCATAACAGCTGATCAACATAGAAACGAATTGGAAGCCGACATGCTCACGATTTTAGTATTAATTACGGTAAAAGCGTCAAATCCGTCCGTGTACACCATTTGCGAAATGATGACAAAAACACAAACATTGAATGCCAAACGGGCGGGAGCTGATGAGATTATTCAATCTTTCCAGGTGGTTGGTCAAGTCTTTTTAAACAGCTTCTTATTTCAGAATGGATTTTCGAATGTTATATTAGAGCTCGGGAAAGTATACGGCGCCCGCTTAACAATTGAATCTCCAACAGACCAGGACATCGGGAAAAATTTTCAGCAATTACATAATGACCTGTTTTCCAATGGCATCATTCTTTTTGGCATCAAAAGAGGGGAAGAGATTTTTCTAAACCCTCCCCACAATTTTACAGTCGTTCAACACGATTGTTTAATAGCTTTAAAAAACTAATTTAATCTTCTTTCAAGCTCTTGAATTAGTGTCTCTCCTAATTGAACATAGGGCTCTGAAACATCGGCATCTTTTTCCGCCGGTTCGGAAAACTGATTAAAGGAGGCTTGGAAGTTTCCAATCACCGCATGATCGTCAAGTCCCTCTTTATATTTGTGGGTTAAAATAAAAGGCCGGCCGAGTCTTACCGTTGCATTATGTGCATCCAATTGTCCGTCGACAGCACGAAACGGTATTCTTAAAAAGTGGTATCCGTCGTCATCATCCATCAGATAATCAAAATAACCGTGATCATAATCCCAATTCCCTCCAATTGTGTATCCTAACTGTTTTAATTCCAGTTCTAAATCGTATAAAGGATATTGTTTTCCTTCCAAAGATGAAGAAATTTCAATCATAACTTAAACACCTTCCTGCTCATTTTTTATTATGTTTACCCAATGGTGAAAAAGTAGTCATGAAAGATGCTCTTCAAGCTTTATGGAAAATGGCGATTTTTGCATTCGGGAAATATTCGAGCGAATTGTTCGTTTGATGGAAAGTCATTATTTTAAGTTAAAAAATTGGTTTATTATTTCGAATTTTGCTCAAACTATGCGGATCCCTCTTCCCAATAATATGCTCCACGCTCTTACAGCGGACAGATAAAAGTTAAAGGGCTTCTGTTAATGGAAGGGATATAACGTGACAGTCAAAAATATTGCGATGAAGAGCAAATTGTGTATTTATTTTTCTAAATAAAGGAATAAAAGAGCAACATTGCATTCCAATTGTCGGAAGCGGGCAGCAGATAGACAAAAATAAAACAGCTGTAGCTTGAAATAGCTACAGCTGCTGTTTAATCAAATTCTGTCTGCTTGGCAAAGGAAAATTTAGCAATTGCCGTTCTTTTTTACATGATTCCCTTTATTTCAAGCGTTTTTCAAGCTCAGCTTTTTTCTCTTCAAAGCCCGGTTTGCCTAAAAGAGCGAACATGTTGATTTTGTATGCTTCTACGCCTGGCTGGTCAAACGGGTTAACGCCAAGTAAATAACCGCTCATTGCACAAGCTTTTTCAAAGAAATAAACGAGATATCCGAATGTATAAGCGTTTAATTCAGGAATGGAAACAATGAGGTTCGGTACGCCCCCGTCAGTATGAGCTAAGAGAGTCCCTTCAAATGCTTTTTTATTGACAAAATCAACAGATTTTCCGGCTAAATAATTTAATCCGTCCAGGTTGCTTTCATCTTCTTCAATCGTTATGTCATGCCGTACCTTCTCTACATGTAAGATCGTTTCAAATATGTCCCGGCGCCCTTCTTGCACATATTGTCCTAACGAATGCAGATCTGTCGAAAAGTTGGCTGAAGCAGGGAAAATACCTTTCAAATCTTTTCCTTCACTTTCCCCGAAAAGCTGCTTCCACCATTCCGCAAAATATTGAAGAGCCGGCTCATAATTGATGAGCATTTCAATTGTTTTCCCTTTATTATAAAGAATATTGCGCGCAACGGCATACTGGTAAGCTGGATTCTCCATTAGCTCAGAAGAAGAAAAATCTCTTCTTGCATCTTGAGCGCCCTTCATAATCTCTTCAATATCCACTCCGCTTACCGCAATCGGAAGAAGCCCGACAGCAGTTAGAACAGAATATCGGCCGCCGACATCATCCGGGATAATAAATGATTCATATCCTTCTTCATTTGCGAGTGTTTTGAGGGCTCCGCGCGCTTTATCTGTCGTAGCATAAATACGTTTTTTCGCTTCTTCTCTTCCATATTTATCCTCTAATAATTTGCGGAAAATTCGGAACGCTATCGCTGGTTCTGTCGTTGTTCCAGATTTAGAAATGACATTAATGGAAAAATCTTTTTCTTTTATAAAATCAATAACATCTTGGATATATGTAGAACTTATATTGTTTCCGACAAAAATAATTTGCGGCGCTTTTCTTTGGCTTTTTGAAAGAGCATTAAAAAATGAATGGTTCAACATTTCAATTGCAGCTCGAGCACCTAAATAAGAACCTCCGATTCCGATGACAAGCAATACATCAGAATCCGAACGGATTTTTTCGGCACATTGTTGAATCCGTGCAAATTCCTCCTTGTCATAATCTTGCGGCAAATCGATCCAGCCTAAAAAATCACTTCCTTGACCTGATTTTTCATGCAAGGAATGATGGGCAACCTTTACAAAATCTTGATAATATGTAAATTCTTGCTCACTAAAAAAAGATAAAGCTTTAGAGTAATCAAAACGTACATGTGCCATAAGCCAATTCCTCCATCTCTAAAAATTTATCTGCCATGTCTTCCACTTTATCGAAAATATTTGTCGAAATCAAGAAAACAATAAACAGAACAGGCTCATTATTCCTGCTATCAGATGTATAAATTTTTCATTTTGATACAAGTTAATAAGGAAAAATTCAACTTAAAGGAGGTAGCAACATGAGCACTTTACAGCGGATTGCACTGCTTTTTACAATAATCGGAGCCCTGAACTGGGGTCTTATCGGATTTTTTCAATTTGATCTTGTGGCAGCTATTTTTGGCGGCCAAAATGCTGCTTTATCTAGAATCATTTATGGTATAGTCGGTATTGCCGGTCTCATTAATCTTGCTCTCTTATTTAAACCTGATGCAGAATTTGCCCGTAATGAGCCTAAGACGGAAACAAGATAAAGACAACAAGCATTTCAATGAGATCAAAATTCGGAGCTTAAAAAATCGACATAATTTTCTGTAAAAAAATCTTCTATAATTTTTTTCTAAAATCGACAGAACCGAAAAGTAGGGTTCAAATAAACCGGCATAATTGCCGGTTTTTTTCATTAGCGCAGCTTGAAGGATTGCCGCTTTTCGAACTTCTATAACCGATATACATTCGATAAATCTTTAAAAGAATGTCCGGGCAAAGTTCGATAGCAGTCTTTGTAACACGAATAAGTATTAAAAAGCAAATTCGTGTTCTACAATAACGTTTCCGTAAAATTCCGCCATGACAGCGATGCGTATGTCTTTATTTTTTTATAATATTTTCGTGTTTTGATTGTTCAATCCATTCCTGCAGCTTTTCACGCAATGTATTAAAGCCTCTTGACGCTTCGCTTTCTGTTTTTTGTTTAGCAATTGGTTTTGATTTTTCTTCCACTGCCTTAATGGATAAGCTGATCTTTCCCGATTCATGATCAACCGAAAGAATTTTTACATTTACTTCATCGCCGACCTTTAAGTAATCCCGGACATCTTTTACATATCCGTGGGCAATTTCCGAAATATGCACTAGACCTTGCGTTTCTTCATCCAATGCTACAAATGCACCGTACGGCTGGATTCCTGTCACTTTACCAACTAAAACAGCCCCGATAGGATATTGATTAGCCATTTAAACACTCCTAATTCATAATTTCTGCTTAAAACGAATATGCGGTGATCAATTATAACACAATGTACTCATTTGAGCAAAAATAAATAAAAAAACCTGGCCTCATATTAGGCCAGGCAATAAAAGCATTATAAAGATTGTACAAATCGTTTGATCCTTTTCATCGCTTCTTGAAGCTGCTCCATAGATGATGCGTATGAACAACGAATATATCCTTCTCCGCTTTGGCCAAAAACATTGCCGGGGACTACTGCTACTTTTTCTTCTAAAAGCAATCTCTCCGCAAATTCCTCGGAAGACAATCCGGTGCTTTTAATGCTTGGAAAAGCATAAAAGGCACCGCCCGGCATATGGCAAAATAAACCGGCTTCATTTAACGACTGAACAATGTAGTTTCTTCTTCTTTGATAGCTTTTCCGCATGTATAAAACATCTTCATCATTTTCCAATGCTTCTAATGCAGCGTATTGGGCCATTGTCGGCGCGCACATGATCGAATATTGATGAACCTTCAACATTGCACGCGCAAAAACTCGGTCAGCAGCTATATACCCAAGCCGCCATCCTGTCATGGCAAAGCCTTTAGAAAAGCCGGAAATAAGAATTGTCCGTTCCTTCATACCTTCAATACTCGGCATGCTTACATATTCATCTTCATAACAGAGCTCAGCATAAATCTCATCAGCCACTACCAGCAAGTCATATCGCTTAGCAATTTGTGCAACTGCTTCCAGCTCTTTCTTCGATAAAACCGTTCCTGTCGGGTTGTTTGGCGTACAAATCATAATGGCTTTTGTCTTACTTGTAATATATTTTTCCAAAATTTCCGGATTGACTTTAAATTCTTCTTCTCCAAAGGTAGATACGCTGACAGGCTTCCCTCCCGCGAGAGTGACCAGAGGCGCATATGAAACAAAGCAAGGTTCTATTATTAATACTTCATCCCCGCTATTAATAATAGACCGGAAAGCTATATCGATCGCTTGACTCGCACCAACTGTTACAATAATTTCTTCAGCCGGATCGTACTGTAAATCAAAACGTTTGAACAAATACTCGCTGATTTTTTCGCGAAGCTCATACAATCCAGCGTTTGCTGTATAAGACGTAAATCCTTGTTCCAAGGAAAGAATGCAGGCTTCGCGTACATTCCATGGAGTGACAAAATCAGGCTCTCCTACACCAAGTGAAATAACGCCTTCCATATTGGCAGCCAGGTCAAAAAACTTGCGGATGCCTGATGGCTTCATATTTATGACAGTTTCTGACAAATATGAATGTAACGTCTTCATTTTCATGGTGACACCACGATTCTTTTATCTTTATCTTCGTGATCAAAAATGATTCCGTCATGTTTATATTTTTTCAAAATAAAATGTGTTGTTGTAGATAAAACGGATTCAAGCGTTGACAGCTTCTCCGATACAAAACGGGCTATATCATTCATTGTTTTTCCTTCAATCACGACAGAAAGATCATAAGCGCCTGACATTAAATAAACCGATTTAACCTCGTTAAATCGATAAATGCGTTCGGCAATTTCATCAAACCCTACGCCTCTTTTTGGAGCCACCTTTACATCGATCATGGCTGTTACGCCTTCATGTCCGTCTACCTTTTTCCAATCAATGGTTGTCGCATAATTCACGATGATTTTTTTCTCTTCTAAACCTGAAATCAATTTCTTTGTCTCTTCCTCAGAAAGTCCAATCATTTTCGCAATTGTTTCAGGTGTTAATCGGCTGTCTTCCTCCAAAATTTCTAAAATTTCTGTTTCCTTTTCAGTCAATTTCATTTTTGTAAATCCCCCTAAAATGGAATCTTCAGATAATTATATCACGTTCCAGAATTTTTACATCACTATGCCAGAAAATTTTTTAAATTGATGGATAAACTAACGGTACAAAATTACTGAAAGGAGAAATAAGCATTGCTAAAGGAAATCCATCACAAGATGAAAATATTAGGAACAAATATATATTACGAATATTATCATCATCCACAACAAACAGATACGATCGTGCTGATTCATGGATTTTTATCCTCCACCTTCAGCTACAGAAAATTAATCCCTTTATTAAAAAAGCACTTTTCCATTATAGCCATTGATCTTCCCCCATTTGGGAAATCCGAAAAAGCAACGAAGTTTTTCTATTCCTATCACAACATGGCAAAAGCGGTTATAGAGCTTTTAGAACGTTTGCAAATCAAACAGGCTGTAATTGTCGGCCATTCCATGGGCGGACAAATTTCTTTATATGCAGCTAAGCAAAAGCCAGATTTGTTTAAAAAAATTGTGCTCATTTGCAGCTCTGGTTATATGCAAAAGATGCCTTTCACTCTCATCTTTTGTTCATATCTCCCGTATTTTTACCTTTACGTTAAAAGACAATTTATCAGGCAAGGCGTATGGAAAAGCTTATGCAGTGTCGTGCACGACCAATCGCTCATTAACGAAGACATGATATACGGTTACAGCGAACCGTTTTATGACGATAAAATTTTCAGAGCATTGACCCGAATGATTCGTGAACGGGAAGGTGATCTTTCCTCACAAGACTTAAAAACGATTGAAATCCCGTGCTTATTAGTATGGGGGGAAGAAGATAAAATCGTTCCAATCGAAGTCGGATACCAGCTTCAGAAAGATTTGCCCATCTCTCGTTTTGTCTCCTTTAAACAAACAGGCCATTTAGTGCCTGAAGAGCGGCCATATCATGTTAGTAGTCACATTTTTGATTTTTGTTTCGGCTAAATAGGCAAGTGTTTTTACAATAGTTGACATGACACATTTTTTTTAATCGCCAATAATTTTTTGGCGATTTTTTCACATTCCTTTAAAGGTATAACCTCATCAAAAGAGAATTCGTAAATTGACTGAATCTTCCTAGCCAACTGTAAAGGGTGATCAATTGTATGAACAGCTTGAATGCAATCAATTATTTCCATTTCGTAAGCATCATTGCCCAGTTGGAGCGGATCCCATTCACTTAACAGTTCAATCATAAATAAATTTGCCTCTTTTTGTTCCATATCGCTTCCCCCAAATTGGTACAAAATGTTTGCAATTGTATTTTAGCACATATACATTGGTATTGAGGTGAGAAGATGAGTGATTTTGATCAAGTAATAAAAAGAAAAGGAACACAATCTTACAAATGGGATTTCACAAAAGAAGTGTTCGGACATGAAGATGTTTTGCCAATGTGGGTAGCTGATATGGATTTCAAATCTCCCGATGCGGTCATAGCGGCTTTGAAAGAACGAGTCGAACACGGTGTGTACGGCTATACTGGCGTCACCTCCAAAACAAAAAAATCGGTTCAAAATTGGCTAAAAACAAGACATGGATGGGAAATTTCAACCGCTTCACTTGACTTCTGTTCAGGCGTTGTAGAAGCAATGAGCATAGCTATCCAAGCATTAACGGAAGAGGGGGACCGGATTGTAATTCAGCCCCCGGTATACAAGCCTTTTTTTGACATGGTGAAGTTAAATAACCGCATTGTGGTGGAGAATGAATTACTTTTAAAAGACGGGCGTTATTCTATCGATTTTGAAGATTTGGCGGAAAAACTGAAAGATCCATCCGTCAAAATGCTGATTCTTTGCAATCCGCAAAACCCGAGCGGAAGAGTATGGACTAAAGAGGAGCTTGCGAAAATCGGTGAATTGTGCTTAGCAAACGATGTCTATGTTTTTTCAGATGAAATTCATTCAGATATTTTGCTGTTCGGCAATAAACACACTCCTTTTGCTTCCATCAGTGAATCATTTGCCCAAAATTCCATTACAGCTATTGCACCAAGCAAAACATTTAATCTTGCTGGCCTTCAAGCTTCAACAGTGATCATCCCCAACAGGGAAATATTAGGAAAATTTAAACAAGTAAAAAGGAAGCAGGGGCATTTTTCTTTAAATATTTTTGGCATTGCGGCAATGGAAGCAGCCTACAATAACGGACATGAATGGCTGGATGCACTTCTTCTTTACCTTGAAGAAAACGTAAAACTTGTCGAACAATTTATTGGGGAGCATTTAAAAAGCATAAACGTAATCCATCCTGAATCTACATATTTAATTTGGCTCGATTGCCGTTCATTAAATATGACTGAACAACAATTGAAAAAACGGCTGCTTGAAAAAGGAAAATTAGCTTTGGAAATGGGCAGCAAATACGGCAAGGCTGGAGAAGGTTTTGTGCGGATGAATATCGGCTGTCCTCGGCAGATGGTCCTAGATGGATTAAAGAGGCTAAAAACGGCTCTTTCTTAATATTCGTTGGGAGGCATCGCCTCCCGGTTTCAGCTTCTTTCTTTCTCATTCTCTGAAATCTTTTTCAGCAGCTCATTCGCTTTTTCTTCTTCCTTGCGGGATATTTTTTTAAAAAAAATGACCGCAACTACAGCTAAAATGATAAAAGGAACCATTTGCAAAAAACCATATAAATATTCAATTTTATTTTCCGGAAAATATAGAATAAAATTTAAAAGCCATTCCATGATCATCACGACCTTTCAAATCAATTCTATCTTTTACTATAGCAAAATTTTGCTTGTTAATGCCATCTGCTCTGAACAATAAAAGTGTACAATAGTTGAAAACATGACAATTGATGGAGGGATAAACTTTGGATATAAAAGTCGGGGATATTGTTACAGGCATTTATAAAACCGGGAAATATATCGGGGAAGTTACCGAAATTCGGGCAAATCATTATTTAGTAAGAGTAAAAGCGGTTTTAAAGCACCCGATGCAAGGGGATTTGCACCAGCCGAAACAAGCTGATGTTCCGTTCTTTCATGAACGTAAAGCACTTTCCTTCAATGAACAAGCAAATATTCCAAAAAAAATGGTTCACCATTATAACGGGGAAATTCCTGAATACGAAACTTCTTTAAAAGAAGCTGCCGCTGCTTTAAAGAAGGAGCTTGAGGAAGATGGAAGCGAATGGGCATTGCGTTCTCTTGAAAACCTGAGCCGATTAGAGAAGGAGTATTTTAAATCATGAAAAAGGCCACTACAAATTGCAGCTGGCCTTTTCATGTCGCTTGCTTTTGCCATAATTTTGTTAAATCTATTCGTTCACCAATTGTCAGCGGCTTTGGTTTCAGAAGATATTGCTTATCTTTTTCAATCAGCTTAAAAATATTAAAAGTTGTTAACGCATCGTCAAGTGCACGATGATGCTTGCCGATTCCTTTTTTGCCGTATTCCTCCACAGCTTTCCACAAACCGGTTTGATTGCGGTCGCCAAAAAATTTTTTATATTCCATTGATAAATCGATCTCCGTACCTGCTATTGGAAATGGCAGTCCATGCTCTTTGCAATTATGGCGAAGAACTTTCATGTCCATGTTGCCCCATGTCACGATCATTGTTTCTTCCCCTTGGGAAAGCTTACGAAGAAGATGAACCAATTCAGAAAATGATAGACCGTTATCAACCTGTTCCTGAGTAATTTCTAAAAAACGCTTACATCGTTCTGTTAATTTTGGGAAAAATCTAGGTTTTACAAATGTGGAAAACGTTTCTTTAATTTTTCCCCTTTCTACCTTTACGACACCCGCCTCGATAATTTCCGGAAAAAAACCTTCTGGATTCATTTTATTCTCAGCCATTGTAAATTCAAAATCAATAAATAACTGCTTCCTGGCCTCCACGTTCATCCTCCCCCCTTATGAATCACTGCTCCGAAAACACCGTTACTTCATTATATCATTTAACAAGAATAAATATCTTCCATTTCGGAAAATAAAAAATTTTTTATGAATTTTTTATTATAAAATAGAAGAGGAGTGAATATCGATGAAGCCAAAAAAAATCATTCTTTTCGACGGCATGTGCAATTTTTGCGATTCGACCGTAAATTTCATCATTTCGCACGATCCAGATGAAATTTTTATATTCGCACCGCTGCAATCAAGCAAGGGAAAGGAATTATTACAGCAATTCGGCCTTTCGACTGAATCTTTTGATTCGCTCGTATTATTGGATGGGAATCGCTGTTATACAAAATCCACTGCTGCTTTACATATCGCCAAACACTTAAGCGGGTTTTTGAAAATATTTTACGGATTCATCATCATCCCGAAACCAATTCGCGATTTTTTTTATCAGATCATTGCTAAAAACCGATATAAATGGTTCGGTCAAAAAAAATGCAGTCTTCCTAGTGAAAACATAAAAAAACGTTTTTTACAATAATCCGAGGAAATTTTAAAACTTCCTGTTCATCTCATAAATTGGGGCTGTCTTAGAAAGTCAAAATCCATTGAAAACGAAACATCATAAACATTTGATATATCAACATTTCTAAAACATTAACGGGGCGTCTATAAGCCGGAAAATCGACTTATTAGACAGCCCCGAAACTGGACAATCGCCAATTTCTTTTAAAAAACTCGATTTTACTTGTATTTGCTTAAATATTTTTGCATTTCATTCTTAGTAATTGATGACACGAATGTATTCTCTTGGTGCAAACTTTTCTTCCTTCATATTTTTGGAAAAAGTATTGATTGGCGTCCACTCATATGTTGGATGTACATATGTCTGTTTCGTTTGTTCATGCAAATACCATGAAATGCTGAATAAAAAGATAAAAATTAAAACGGCTGTCATTACCTTTTTTGTCATCATACCACCTCATTTTCAAGGTGGGAAATTTCACAAAAAAATATACATTTTATGATTTTTTTGATACGATATTTGTGGTCATATGAACTTGAAATTTAAAAAGCTATATATGCAAAAAATATTGAGAACAATAAAATACAGAGTCCAAAACATTGGGTGAGGAGGGTTTACATGACATTTCTGCATTGGGCTATATTATTTCCATTTCTATTTGCTTTCATGGTACCATTCCTATATAAGACATTTCGGAAAATACATACTGGATGGTTTGTGCTTCCCCTTCCTATATGTTTATTCATATTTTTTCTTCAATTTTTGCCGGGAGTTAAATATAAAGAAGGTATCGTACAAACTGTTAAATGGATTCCATCATTAGGAATTGATTTTGCTGTTTATGTGGACGGACTCAGCCTTCTGTTTGCTTTGCTCATTACCGGTATCGGCTCTCTCGTTGTTCTTTATTCGATCTACTATTTGTCGAAGGAAAAAGAACAGCTGAATGCGTTTTACGTTTATTTGTTGATGTTTATGGGGTCAATGCTTGGAGTAGTCTTAACTGATAATACTATTGTTTTATATACTTTTTGGGAAATTACCAGCTTTTCTTCTTTTCTATTAATTGGCTATTGGCATTATCGGGAAAGATCACGTTACGGGGCGCTAAAATCGATGCTTATTACTGTTTTTGGCGGACTTTCCATGCTTGGCGGATTTATCTTGCTCTACATCATGACTGGAACATTCAGCATTCGTGAAACAATTGTCCAAAGCAGCAGTATCGCCGACAATGGATTATTTATCCCAGCCCTTATTCTGCTCTTATTGGGAGCATTTACTAAATCTGCCCAATTTCCTTTTTACATTTGGCTGCCTGATGCGATGGAAGCGCCAACGCCAGTCAGTGCGTATCTCCACTCAGCAACGATGGTGAAAGCAGGCATTTATTTAGTTGCTCGATTCACACCTGTATTTGCAGGAAGTGCCGAATGGTTTTGGATCGTTTCACTTTTCGGAATTTTCACCTTATTCTGGGGATCCTTCCATGCGGTGAAACAAACAGATTTAAAAGCGATGTTAGCCTTTTCAACTGTCAGCCAGCTCGGCATGATTATGTCCCTTTTAGGTGTCGGCTCCGCCGCCCTCTTGTTTGATCATTTTGAATTTTATTCAGTTGCGATTTTAGCAGCGATTTTCCATTTGATTAACCATGCGACATTTAAAGGCAGCCTATTTATGGTTGCAGGCATTGTTGATCATGAGACAGGTACTCGAGATATTAGAAAGCTTGGCGGACTCATGTCCCTTATGCCCATTACCTTTACGATCGGTTTAATCGGCGCGTTTTCTATGGCAGGTCTTCCACCATTTAATGGATTTTTAAGCAAGGAAATGTTTTTTACCGGTATGATTCGAGTATTGAACATGGATGTATTTCAAACAGAAACATGGGGGTTTTTACTTCCAGTGCTCGCATGGATCGGCAGTGTTTTTACATTTATTTACAGCATGATGTTTGTTTTTAAAACATTTGCTGGAAAATTGCAGCTGGAAAATCTGCCTAAAAAACCCCACGAGGCGCCGATCGGAATGCTGATTCCGCCTATTGTGCTGGCATCCCTTGTTGTTATTTTTGGATTTTTTCCAAACTTGCTTGCTTACAGCTTAATCGAACCGGCAATGAAATCTGTCATGCCTAGCGTGTTGAAGGATGGGGAACATTTTCACATCCATATTTCACATTGGCACGGCTTTACTGCGGAATTTTGGATGACAGTTGGCGTAGTGATACTTGGAATATTCCTATACTTGACAGCGTCAAAATGGAAAAGAGTTTACGATCTGCAGCCGAAATGGATGACGCTCAATCAATTATATGATCATTCTTTAAAAACGGCAGGCAAAACTTCCAACCGGCTGACAAGCTTTTATATGACTGGATTTATTCGCGACTATCTCGTCTATATTTTTGCATTTATGATCATGGCAGTTGGAGCGACAATGATCATCAAGCAATCGATCTCTTTTGCTGCGGATGATGCTGCACCTGTCGGAATTTATGAATTGATCCTGTCGATTGTTATGATCGCCGGTTCTATCACAGCTGTTTTGGCAAGATCCAGATTGACAGCCATTATTGCGCTTAGCTCCGTCGGGTATTCACTCGCACTGTTTTTCGTTCTATTTAGAGCGCCGGATTTAGCCTTAACGCAGCTAGTTATTGAAACGATATCAACTGCCTTGTTTTTGCTTGCTTTTTATTTCTTACCTGAGCTGCAGAAAAAAGATAAAACTCGAAGATTCCGCCTGGTGAATTTTATAATTTCAGCAGGTGTCGGGGGGATTGTAACGCTGCTGGCCATTTCCGCAAGCAGCGAGCGCACTGGAAAAACGATCGCGGAATACTTTCTGGAAACGAGCTATAGCTTGGGCGGCGGATACAATGTCGTCAACGTTATACTAGTTGATTTCCGCGGCTTTGACACGCTGTTTGAAATAACTGTTTTGGCAATCGCAGCGCTTGCTGTCTACAGTATGATTCGCCTTCGCACAGGAGGGAAAGACGTTGAAGAAAACGGGTTTAAAAACGAATGATCTTATTTTGCAAACAATTACAAAAATCGTGCTTTTTATCGTGATCATTTTTTCGTTCCATTTATTTTTCGCTGGCCATAATGCCCCTGGAGGCGGGTTTATCGGCGGGCTCATCACGTCAGGAGCAATCGTTTTATTATTGATCGCTTTTGATGTCAAAACCGTGAAATCGATTTTGCCCATTAATTATCTTAAAGTGGCGGCGTTCGGATTATTGATTGCGATTTTATCGGGGATCGGCTCCTTTCTTTTTGGAGTTCCGTTCCTTTCCCATACACATGGCCACGTTCACATACCGCTTTTAGGCGATACGCATCTTGCGACTGCTGTCATTTTTGATCTCGGTGTATATTTTGTTGTTGTTGGTGTGACAATGACGATTATTCAAACGATTGGGGAGACGGAATAATGGAGATTGTAACTTCCATTGTTGCAGGAATTTTGTTTATGACAGCTACATATTTAATGCTTTCAAAAAGTTTATTGCGGATCATTATTGGAACAGGTCTATTGAGTCACGGAGCTCATCTCCTCATTTTAACGATGGGGGGACTGAAAAAAGGAACTGTTCCGCTGCTAGATGAACACGCAGCTTCTTATGTAGACCCTTTGCCGCAAGCACTTATATTAACTGCAATTGTCATTAGCTTTGGAGTAACAGCCTTCTTTTTAGTGTTAGCCTACAGATCTTATCAAGAACTTGGAACAGACGATATGGATCAAATGAGGGGAAATGAGGGGAAATGATCAGAAATGAATAACAATATCATAATTTTACCGATTATTATTCCTATGATAACTGCAGTATTGCTTATTTTTTTCAATAAACAAGAAAAAGTGCAAAAATATTTAAGCGCTGTTTCTTCCGTTATAAATATCGGCATTTCCGTTTTCCTTGTTCACTATGTTCATACAAACGGAATCATTTCCCTTGAAGTCGGGGATTGGAAAGCGCCGTTTGGGATTGTTCTTGTAGCCGATATGTACGCGATTCTGCTTGTTTTAACGGCAAACATTATTGTTTTTGCCTGTTTGCTATTTTCCTACAAAATAGTAGATTATCATCGAAGCAAATTTTTCTACTATTCCGGCGTCATGTTTTTATTGACCGGAGTGTCCGGTGCTTTTCTGACAGGAGATCTTTTCAATCTGTTTGTGTTTTATGAAGTTATGCTCATGTCTTCTTATTTTTTAATTGTTCACGGAAATTCAAAGCCGCAATTAAGAGAAACTATTAAATACATTTTAGTAAATGTTATTTCATCCGCTTTATTTGTCATATCCGTTGCATTTCTATATGCTGTAACAGGTACATTAAACATGGCTGACTTGAGCCTGCGAGTCGCAGAATTAGGCTCATCCGGCATCATCGCGGCCATCTCCATCATGTATTTAATTGTATTCGGATTAAAAGGAGCCATTTTCCCGCTTTTTTTCTGGATGCCCGGCTCCTATCAGGCTCCGCCAGCAGCTGTTACGGCCCTGTTTGGTGCTCTTTTGACAAAAGTTGGAGTCTATTCGATCACAAGAGTGTTTACGCTTATTTTTTTGCAGGACATTGCATTTACTCATACGTTTATCGCATGGCTGGCGGTACTTACGATCATATTTGGCGTTATTGGCGCCATTAGCTTCTCGGATATTAAACAGATCGTGATATACAACATTTTGACAGGCGTTGGTGTCATTTTATTCGGAGTGTCCACAATGACCAAATCAGGTTTAGAGGGATCTGTTTATTACATGATCCATGATATGATTATTAAAGGGTTGCTGTTCCTTTTGGTCGGAATCGTCTTTTCGATCACTGGAACAACAAACCTTGAAAAATTCAGTGGACTAATAAAAAAATACCCAACACTTGGGTGGATGTTTTTTATCGCCGCATTAGCTTTAGCCGGCATTCCACCATTAAGCGGTTTTATCGGGAAACTAAAAATAGTCCAAGGGGGATTTGAGCAAGGTGAATTTGTATTAGCTTTCGTAGTCTTGCTTTCAAGCCTTTTAGTCCTATATTCTGTGATGAAAATATTTATTAACGGTTTTTGGGGAGAGGAAAAAATTCCGCAAGTTCGGGAAACCAGTCAAGTAAAAAGTCTTTACGTTCCAGCTGCTTTCTTACTTGCTCTCTCATTATTTTACGGGCTTGGCACAGAATTTATCTCTTCATACATCAAACAGGCAGAACAGGTTCTTCTTTCTCCTGATCTTTATATTGAAGCCGTATTAAAGGAGTAGATCACATGGCCTTTCAAATACTGTTAAATTTTATAATTGCCATTACATGGATGCTTTTGCAGGATGACTACTCATTCATCACATTTTTTATCGGATATCTTTTAGGTATTATCATTCTTTTCGCGCTGCGCCGTTTTTTTCCAAGACGATTTTATCTGTACAATATTGCCGCTGTCATAAAGCTCATGTTCATCTTTTTGAAGGAGCTTGTCCTTGCAAATATTGCTGTTTTAAAAATCGTTTTGTCGCCAAAATTGAAAATGAAGCCTGGAATTTTTGCCTTTGAAACAGAATTGGAAAAAGATTGGGAAATAACAATTCTATCCAATCTCATTACTTTAACACCAGGAACATTTGTTATTGATATTTCCGATGATAATAAAACGCTTTATATCCATTCTGTGGATATAGCGAATGTCGAACAAGCAAGAAAAGATATAAAAAGCAGTTTTGAGAAAGCTATTAAGGAGGTGAGCCGTTAATGTTTGAATTAATTATTTGGATTTCTTTGGCTCTTATCGCTTCTTCCTCTTTCTTATTGATGATTCGGCTCATCAAAGGCCCATCCGTTCCAGACCGCGCCATATCATTAGATGCGATCGGCATTAACTTAGTCGGGATCACAGCGATCATGTCGATTGTTTTAGATACAAGCGCTTTTTTGGACATTATTTTATTAATTGGAATTTTAGCTTTTATCGGCACAGTATCGATTGCTAAATTCTTGGAGAAAGGAGAAATTATCGAAAATGATCGAAACAATCAGTAAGTTTGTGATCGGATATCTCATTCTCCAAGGAGCCTTTTTCAGCCTAATTTCCGCCATTGGTGTGTTGAGGCTACCAGATGTATATACGAGAAACCATGCGGCTTCCAAAAGCGCGACATTAGGTGTGCTCTCTATTTTACTAGGGGTGTTCTTATATTTTTGGGTGCTTGAAGACCATATGAATGGAAGAGTTTTGCTGGGAATCCTGTTTATATTTTTAACATCGCCTGTAGCAGGACATTTAATCAGCCGCGCTGCTTACCATACAAAAGTGAAACTATGGGAAAACAGCAAAATTGATGAGTTAAAAGAAAAAAAGAAAGCAAAGGATAAGGTTCATTCATGAGCCTTATCTTTTTTAACAATCAAATTGGACGGGACTTCTTATTTAAAGAATGCCTTCTGACTTCGCAATTAATACGGCTTCTGTCCGAGAACTGACGTGCAGCTTATTAAAAATGGAAGTCAGACTATATTCAATCGATCTTTTGCTTAAATGCAGCTTATCTGCTATTTCTTGATTTGTTAACCCTCTTTCGACTTCCATTAAAATCATTTTTTCCCGATCTGTTAAAGGCTCATTTGCTTCTTTCATAGATGGCGACTTTAATGTCTGTCGTTCAATCAATTTTTTTACGTAATCAAATGATAGAATAATCTCACCAAGCAACGCATGGCGAATGTGCGATAATATTTTCTCTTTTGACTCCGTCTTGCTGATTACTCCATGAATGCCTAAGGAAATCGCTTCTTCCATATAATCATTGACATCATATCCAGTATAAAGAAGGACTTTGCATTGGTGTTCTTGGGATGTTATTTGCTTTGCCAGTTCAATCCCGTTGACGTCACCTAAATTCATATCCATAAGAACTGCATCATATTGCAAAAAATCGATTTTCTTCATAAGTTCAGCCGTATAAGGAGGCTCCAGACAATCCACTTCAACTTCAGAATCCGTTTCCAATATCGCTTTTGTCCCTTCTCTCACAGCAGGATGATCGTCAATCACTAAAATACGAATCATGTTTTCCACCTCTTTAGACAAAATCTACAGTAAAATGACTTGGCAAAAGCCAAGTCAAGAATGTGATTAAATTTCAATTAAGACCCGAAATCCATTTCCCGGAGAAGTCTCAATCTTCATTTCACCATCCAAAGCTTTTACCCTCTCTCTAATTCCGGACAATCCCATGCTTTCTGTTTTCGCATACAACAGTTCTTCATCGATGCCTACGCCATCATCTTCATAGTGCAATACAATTTTTTCTCTTATATTGACGAGCATAATTAATATTTGCTTCGCATTCGAATGCTTGCGCGCATTTGATAAAAGCTCCTGAATGATCCGGTACAAATTAAGCTGCATGTTTATATCAAGCTGCTTGTTAAAATTCCCCGTATTAAAGCGGATTTGAAAATTACACTGTTCTTCGTATTGCGCTACTAGCTTTGATACCGCCTTGACGAGTCCCAAGTCATATAAAATTTGCGGACGCAGCTCTTGACACGTTTCCCTCGTCATATGAATGATATCAAGAATGTTTTGATTCATGCTCTGAATTTTTTCGATCGTAGCAGCAGGATATTGTCCAGATTCCTCCAGAACCAATTCGCATTGCCTTTTTAACGAAATCAAATCTTGCAGCACAGAATCATGCAAATCTTTCGCCAAATTGGAGCGCTGCTTTTCTTCAATTGCAAACAGCAGTTTTTTGAGCCATGCAGGATTGCTGTTTCCCTCTTCCGCTTTTTCAAGCCTTTCCATCAATTCTTCTATTTTCAAAAAGTTTTCTACAGTTACATTCGTATAAAAAGCAAGGGAATTCAGCCAAGAAATTTCATCACGGGTCAGTTTAGGCGTTTTAATGACAGAAAGGAAAATAATAACATATTTCCGTCTATTCGTTTCACCGACAGTTAACACAAACCCTTTATCAAGTTCAACAATTTTCCCTATTTCTGTCACAGCATTTAAAATATCTTTTTCGTATGGGGCAATTTCTAAAAGACCGCCGTCCCCATCATCATCAACCATTTCGATCCGTCCACTCTCATGAACAACAAGGCAATATGCACGGCTGACCTTCAAAACCTCTAAAATGGTCGATTTTAACTCAGCCATCATCTGTTTTAAACTGCCTGCTTTCCGGATCCTTGACGTATACTTCAAAATGCTGTCCTGATAATTATATTTTTCCGAAAACCGCTTAAACCGGAAGCGGAAGTCAACAATTTCTTTAAAATAAAAAACAAATATCATTAATATATATATAATAATTGAAAGTTGAATAGGGTAAATTTTGGGATTATGTTCTTTCAGCAGTATGATAAAAGCCACTAAAAAGATAGTCGGCAAAATGGAAAGGAGAGCATAATATTTGACTCTGCCTAGAATAAACTCAATATCATATATCTTTGATGATAGAAACTGATACACAAGGGAAAAAGGTACTAATAACAAAAATGACGCTAAAAGGGCAGGCGAAAAAATTGCTTGTTCCAAAAACAAATAAGGGATGACATATAGAACAATAAACGGTGAAAAAGCAATAACGTTTGTAACGATTAGTACTTTGACCGGATATTCAATTTCAGAAAATTTAACTTTACTTAAACCAACAATTTTGGTAACAAAGCTTATAAAAAAGACAACTAAAAAAGAAAATAAACTAAAAAATTTTGTGAATAAACTTAAATGATTATAAAAATCTTCAATGATTCTCGCAACTATATTGAGGAAAACGATAATATACCCTGCATATATCAGTTTTTTGTTGAACAATACGTTTCCAAATTCAAGAAAATAATAATATAAAAAATGTAAATAAATGACTGGAACACTAATAAAAAATAAGAGCACTAAGTATTGTGAAACATGATCACCACGTGCCGAAGCACTGCCGCTTAAATAAGCTAAAGAAATAAACAATAAAAAAATGTTTAAAAAATATGGAGAAATACTATTTATTTTTTCATTTGATTTATATATAAAATAGCTGCAAAACAAACAAAGAAAATAAATAATTAATGGAATAATGAGCATGTACAAGGAATGTTCAGAAAAAATTAAATTTTCTACCTTTAATACTTTAATTCCATCTTGAGATTTAATCTTTAAAATACTGTCTTGTTGAAGTTGAATATTTATACCTTGAATTCTTTCTCCATTAAGTTCTAATAATATATCCCCCTTTTTCATCCCCGCTTTGCTCGCCCAAGCAGCAGGATCTAAATCAACGATTTCAACTTGACCTTTCTCATTTAATTTAAGATTAGCTCCAATATATGGAGCTTTAAAAAATACATATAATGAATGAGAAACAATGAAAACACTAATGATGACTAATGATTTATAAAATCGATCCATTATTTTAAACTTTTCAATCAACACTACCCACCGCTTAACGTTTTAAAATTATGATAACCAATAGCTGTAATTTGCAGAAAGCGTATCTACAAACCCATCAATTATACCCAATAATTCTTCCAATTTAACTCCAATCAAACTAGCTTGTCCATTCACGACTTTCTCCAAAACATCAGGGTTTTCGATTAAGAAATTTACGATTTCTTGCATATTGATCTCTCCTTTTTTATTTTTTGATTAAATTTGTTAATAGTTCATCCAATTTTTCAGCAGGCAGCGGAAGTTTTTTTATATAAGTTTCAGCCTTCTTAAGCGCGATGTGTTTCATCACATTTAAATATTGGGTGACTCCCGCTTCCAACAGCTTTTCTTTAAAAGCTACAATGCTTCCAAAGTATTCGTCGAAGTCTTTTCCGCTGTGCACATATTGTAAAATATCCACGCTTGTTTGATTAAATTTCCTTTGCAAATAAAGTAATGCCAGTGACGGCTTCAAAAACTTCCTGTCCTGTTTATGCTGAGTAAACAATCCTTTATAATCATTCTCAATCTGGCCGGCAATCCCTACTTGGTGCCCGTATTCCTTAACTTCCTCGTATCTTTTCCCGCATGCAAACATGACACCCGCTTCAGCTGCAAGAGCTGTAAGGGAACCTGATTTCCATCTTATCATTTGCAAACATTCTTTTTCTGTCTTCACGGCATTTGCCAAATCAATATGCTGGCCTTTCATAGCCTGCAAAGCATATTCAAGAAACAGACCAAGGATCTCAGAACGATAAGGTGATGACAGCGAATGGATATGCGATAAACTTAACGTATAAAGAAAGGATGAGCTGTTAATCGCTTCCCCTCTATCAATATCCATCCACGGTTCTGTAAAGTTGTCCAGATCCTCCAAATCATCAAACATATCAAAAGCTAGGACGAGCAATTCAACAGCTGCCATAAGCTTGTACAATTCTTCTTCATCATTTTCGCTGTTGAATACGTTCGCATGCAAATAACAAAGCTCTGCAAAAGGAAATGTTTGTTTAGATTCGATAAAACGATGCAAAAGATTCCGCAAATAAAGCCAGTCTACAGACCTTTCGACCGCATCCTTCATAAACATTGCCACTTGAACTTTGTTTAATAATAACTCACTTTTTAATGCCATCCCCTCCTTTTGATCTGATTTATATTCAGCTTGAAATCTATGGATGTTTTGCAATTATTATACTATAAATTATATATTATCATAAAAAAGGCGACCAAATTTGGTCGTCGCCTCATTATACAATTTTCGTATATTGATATTTATCGTATTTGTCAATGCTCTTATTGATATTATCAAGCGCCTTTTTCGTTTCGTCTAACTCCCTTTCAAGCAATAAGAAGATCTTGTTGATTTTTTCGATTTCTTGATGATTCAAAGTATCACACTCCCTTGAAAAGATCCTTTTTTCGATCTTTCATATTTATTTTATAGAATTTTCGATCATTTTTCACCGAAAAACTAATTTGAAGTTTTATGCGTGATACCGAAAAACACGCAATGTGATTGTATGTGTCTTTTTGCGATGTATGGCAAACTTGTTATAAAGATTGCATGATCATGATTTTTATAACAGAAGGACTCCTTCTTTCCCCCATTTGTTAAATTCATATAAAAAGAAGGAAAATTTTGATAAAAGAGGGTTGAATGAACGAAAGAACATTGATAGAATATTTTCAAAATCCCGAGAAGATATGAGAAATAAGGGTGAACATAGTGGAAAAAAAAGAATATGTTATACATATTAAATTGGACAATTTATTGAAACAAAAAAGAATGACCAAACGAGAACTTGCCCGTCAAGCTGATATTCGCCATACGCTTGTATGGGAAATGTGCCACAACAAAACGAAGCGCCTTCCTCTAGATAAGCTTGCAAAAATTTGCTCCGTATTACAAGTCGACATACATGATGTCATAGAATTAGTAGAGAGAAAAGAAAGCAATCTAATGTAACCTCCGTCTGACAGCAGAGGTTACATATTTCTCAAATCCTCTTGAAAATTTACATTTCTTGTATCCATTGAGTAATTTTCGAAGAAAGTGAAATGGCAATGTTCTCATTCGATCTTTTTGCAATAGAATTTTGTAAATGTTCTCTTGTTTTGTCATTGATTTCTTCATATTTAATGATCTTGGACCATTCAAGCTGCGGTACAGCAACTAATATATACTCCTCTTTTTTGTTTTCATAAATATAGACGTTTCTGATCTCTTCACCGTTATGTATTATATTTGCTTTTCGTACTTTCATTGTTTCACTCCTTTTTTCCCTCTATATAAAAAATACCTGAGTTGAAAGAAAAATCAATCTCAGGTTTTGCAAAATATTTTACCTATTCCCTATTATCGGTTGATCAAAGAAACTTTTCGAATGTTCATTCGTTTTGCTGCGAACGTCAAATGTTTTTACATAGTCTCCAACATTTAAAGCTCCTGAACCAAGCGCAGATTTTAAACTCGCCTTAGGAGAAATAGAAAAGCTGTCACCCACTTTTATGGTTCCTGAGTCGACTTCATTAATCTCAATTGGACCTACAAAAGAAGGCAAACGAAACCACCACTTCCATTGTTTGTTTATAGTATTGTATGATCAAACGCCTAAATTGTTCGCTTATACAATGGATTTTAACTGAGAATAGTACTTTTCAACTTTTTTATCTAGAGTCCTAATTTTCTTTAAAGCCAGCTTTTCGTCAATTTGACGGTAATGATGCATTCCGCCTGGTTCTTCATCCAATTCATCAGCAAGCCGAACTATACGCTGAAGAGGATTTTGCTTTAAATTACCATCAGGCAAATACGAATCCGTATGAAGGAGAATAGCTAAAGCAATTTGCTTGGCTGCTTCAGGCTTTTCCCCAAGCCTTATCAGCAGTTTATGCGCCCTGTTCGCTCCTTTTATTGCATGAATATCATTTTTTCGATATTTTTCATAATCCCATTTACCGTCCGTGTACCATTCATAATGGCCAATATCATGCAACAGCGCCGCCTTTGTCGCAAGATCGGGATTTACATTGAATGCTATCGCAAGACGAAAAGCGTGATCAGCCGTTTTAATCGCGTGAGCGATGCCAGATCGTTTTAAATATTTTTGTGTAATTGGATGAGTGAAGACTTCCATTAAAGTGACCCTTTTCACAGCTCATCCCTCCTAAATATTTCTGTATAAGATACCATATGTTCGAAATTTTCGCAACGGAAGTGGATTTTATAAATTTATGCAAATATACTGGCGGTTTCGCTGAAAGCTGCAGACAAACATACACCGATTGGCATATGATATAAAAACAAAAAATTCAATGAATGATTGCCAGCAGGAAAAGAAACAATAAAATGGACAGGTACATGAAAATTCCGACTCATTGTTGGTACATATGGAATATTAAAACGAAATTATACTATACAGGAGGGACTGCAATGATAATTGGTGTACCGCGGGAAATTAAAAATAACGAAAATCGTGTAGCCATTACACCAGCTGGAGTTGTTTCATTAGTCAAGGCAGGTCACCGTGTACTTGTAGAAGAAAGTGCAGGTCTTGGAAGCGGAATTCATGATGAAGAATATATTCAAGCAGGCGCCGAAATTCTTCATGATACAAGTAAGGTTTGGGAAGCAGATATGGTGTTGAAGGTCAAGGAGCCGCTTCAAGAAGAATATAAATATTTCCATGATGGTCTTATTCTGTTTACTTACCTGCACCTTGCAGCTAATCCTGAGCTGACAAAAGAGTTGAAGGAATCCGGTGTGATTGCGGTCGCTTACGAAACAGTTTCTGACGGTCATTCGTTACCCCTGTTAACACCGATGAGCGAAGTGGCCGGTCGTATGGCAACACTGGTTGGAACGCAATTTTTACAAAAACCGTACGGCGGAAAAGGTATTCTATTATCCGGTGTTCCAGGCGTTGAACGCGGCAAGGTCGTCATCATCGGCGGCGGGGTAGTCGGTACAAATGCTGCAAAAATGGCTATCGGTTTAGGAGCTCATGTAACGATCCTTGACGTAAGTCCTAAGCGTCTTCGGGAATTAGATGATCTTTTTGGCAACGACATTCAAACGCTCATGTCTAACTCCTATAATATTTTCGAAGCAGTAAAAGAAGCGGATTTAGTCATCGGTGCTGTCTTAATCCCCGGTGCAAAAGCGCCAAAGCTTGTGACTGAAGAAATGGTAAAATCGATGAAACCTGGATCAGTCATCGTTGATGTTGCCATTGACCAGGGCGGGATTTTTGAAACGAGCGATCATGTCACCACTCATGACAATCCGACATATGTAAAGCACGGAGTCCTTCATTACGCAGTTGCGAATATGCCGGGAGCAGTTCCGAGAACATCTACGTTCGCCCTTACTAATTCGACCATTCCATATGCATTGCAAATAGCCAACAAAGGGTTAGTAGAAGTAATCGCCAAAAACGAAGCGATCAAATTAGGTGTCAACATTGCCAACAAAGAAATAACGTATGAGACAGTCGCCCGCGATCTTGGGTACAATTATGTTCCTGTAGAAAAAGTTTTTGAAAAAGAGTTCGCAAATATGAATTCTGCCACATAATACACATATATTTTCGACTTACCTTACAAGAAGGAAAACAGTTCTCCGCGAATCTATTATCAAAAATGCAAAAAAAGCCTTCGCTCTCTTTTGAAAAGCAATAAAAAATGCGCACTTATAGACATGTTAAGTACTGGGCTAATCGTGCACAATACAGACCAAATCAGGATAAATGTGCAGCAATTTGTTAAGTCAGAATGTGCCGACACATTATCCTAATTTGGTGTTGCTTCCGACAACATACATGTCAGAAAGAAATCAATCCACGATTTTCAAGCATACTGAATGGGTCATCTTTTTTACAAAATAGATTCCGTCTCTCTCCTATATTGAATTGCGGCTCCTGCCGAAAAATTGAAACAGCAATAACATTTCTGACATAAAGCCTAATCTGCAATAGTTCAACCGAATGATGGATGACTCCATCATGATTTAATCGGCACGAATTTTTCCACAAAGGCCGCCAATGTTCGAGTCATCACACCAGTTGCTCCTTCAGGTCCTAGAGGGCCTTTCTTAGCAGTAGTGGATGTCCCGGCAATGTCTAAATGAACCCACGGCGTATCTTCAGCAAATTCTGCTAAAAAAGCACCGCCCATTATCGCATGTCCTTCCCGGCCAGGGGAATTATTCAAATCCGCCATTTTACTGTTTTTTACCCGCTCGCGGTCATCTTCAAAAATTGGCAATCTCCATATTCTTTCATTACATTCAACAGACGCTTTCCAAAGCTGATCATACAGTTTTTCATTGTTCGTCATCGCACCTGTTGTGTGCTTTCCGAGAGCAACAATAACTCCACCGGTTAAAGTGGCAACATCGATAATGTATTTCGCTCCATGCTGCTTTGCATAAGTGATGCCATCTGCAAGAGCTAAACGCCCTTCAGCATCTGTATTTAAAATTTCAATTGTTTTCCCGCTTAATGACACGATGACATCATCCGGTTTCATCGCTCCGCTGCCAATCATGTTGTCAGTAGCCGGAATAACAGCTACAACATTTTGTTTCGGTTTTATTTCACCGATAATTTCCATCGCTCCTAAAACGGCTGCTGCTCCTGCCATATCAGTCTTCATGTTTACTAACCCATCTCTAGGTTTTAACGAGTAGCCCCCAGTATCGTAAGTAATTCCCTTGCCGACTAAACCAATCGCATCGTCCCAAATCTTTTTTCCTTGGTATTTTAACACAATCATTTTAGGGGGGTCACTGGAGCCTTTATTTACCGCCAATATCCCCCCCATGCCCATTTCCTCCATATCCTTTTTTTCAAGGATTTCGATCTCAAAAGAATATTTTTTGGCCAGTTCGATGGAATAATTCGCGAGTTCTGTCGCAGTTAATAAATTTGAAGGCATGTTCACAAGAGTTCTTGCCGAATTTGTTCCTCTTCCATAAACATAACCGGCAGTTAAGGCTGCGTTTATTTTCGCTTTATCTGAATCTGTCAAAACATGAACAGCTTCAATGCTTGATTCGCTGCTGCTTGATCGTTGTTTATAGTTTTTTATTTTGTATGTAGAAAGGGCAAACGCTTCCGCTAGTGCATGAGCTACATCTACCTCTTCCACATCTCCTCCAATAAAGGTAGAAAGCTGTACGCTTACAATCTTTTTCTGATCTTGTTGAACAGCTTGAAACGCATGCCCAAAAGCTTCCATTGCCTTTTGGAACGTGAATTCTTTTTCTTTCCCAAGCCCGACAAAATAAATTCGTTTTACGTTTTCAGCATCGAATGTATATAGTTTTGCGACACTGTTTTTCGCAGAAGAAATTTCACCTGATTTTATAAGCTTGGTGAGTCGATTGTTCAATTTTTTATCCAGCTCCTGCAAAGCTTTTGACAAATTTCCGTTTTGCTTAAAAAGGCCAACAATTAAACTTTCCCCTTCTAAACCGTCTAGTACTTTAAACATTTTTCCACCTCCTTCAATTATTATACGAGGTCGAGTAGAACTTTGCTTTATTTTCAAACCAAAAAATAAAGCCCATCCCTGTGGGATAAGCTACCGTTGTCTAAAAACTTCCATCGTTTTATTTTCGTTTAATTTTTTTAATTCCTCTTCTGTTAACGTTCCGTTTCCTTTTTTAACTAAATAAACATCCACTTTTTTCTTTCCCCACTGATTGTAAACATCTTCTACTGTTTCATAATACAAATCAAGCCGATTGCCTTTAATCGCAGCACCTTTATCTGCAACAACTCCGTAGCCATATCCGGGTACATAAAGTATCGTTCCGATCGGAAAAACGTTTAAATCTGCTGCTATAGTGGAAAAATGATCCCTTTTTACTTTAACACCTGAATAAGTAATTCCATATTCAGGGTGACCAGGATGTTTTCCTGTCGACTCATATCCGGCTGTATATCCGGTAGCCACAACTGTTTTTTTTGGATACTTTGATAAATCAATGGATTTTTCCATCGTCTGTCCTTGATTTGCATGATTAATATTTTTTGCAACGGCTTGTTGGGAATTTTCTCTTTGATTATATTGTTTGATCACCCATTTTGTCAGTTCATCTGCTTTCACACCTGAAATGGTTTCAAAAGTTGTTAAAAACGCCCCAATAAACAACAGACTCATCATAATTCTTCTAGTCCACATTTTTATACTCTTCATTTTTTCTAATTTCACTCCTCTCACCGTCTATTTGTTTCCAAATCGCAAACAAAATATACGTTGGAGGAGCTTTTGAAAGGAGTGTATTTTTCAATACGTTCCGACATGTATAAATTTTCCAATAAATTAAAAATAAAATGTAGGCACTCAAATAACATTGTTTTAACAAAAAAGCGTTTTTTTTACATAAAAATAAGCCTTCCGATTATACGGAAAAGCTTAAAACATTTGATATCCTCTTGCTCGAAGCATTCGAATGACAATCCCTGATAGAATCGCGCCTACCATCCCGCTTCCTAAAATGAGAATGTCTGCTACGGCAAGAGAGGCGATTTTTTCACCCAACAGAGAAAATGATCGGCTAGGTGATTTGAAATAATCAAAAAAATTCACTTCATCAATTAAAAAAATACATACTAACGGATAAAGTATCGCCATTATCCATGACATTCTTAAAAGCATATTTAATAAAAAACCGATTCCAAAAAATAAAACTAAGAACAGCAGCATGGAAATCAACAGCACCGGTATGTTCATCATCGTGTCCTCACCCTCAAAAAACTGTCGTATTATTATTAAAAGTTTTTATGTGGTTTAATAAGAAAAAAACTTGACCAGCCTTTGTTAATTTGCCAGATCTTCTTACATGTGCCAAATCTTTAAAGCAGCAAATCGATAAATTGTTACCTTAATTATTAACCTATTTATTCCAATATATCAAGTACAAGATTTCATTTAATGGCATAAATCGGCAAAGCTAGTTTGACATGCACACAAAAAGGTTCTCAGTAGGCTCTCCAACCTTTGAGCAGTTCAAAATTTATACAAAAAACTGGAAGTTTC
Source organism: Aeribacillus sp. FSL K6-8394 (assembly GCF_038008865.1). Classification (NCBI taxonomy): domain Bacteria; kingdom Bacillati; phylum Bacillota; class Bacilli; order Caryophanales; family Bacillaceae; genus Aeribacillus; species Aeribacillus sp. FSL K6-8394. The sequence continues at coordinate 810,168 of NZ_JBBPAA010000002.1, read as the reverse complement.
CCCAAATGTTTTAAAATTCCAAAAATCACCTATAAGAAAGATTGTCCTAATGTACAGTCCTTTGTCTGTTTTTTACTCATGTGAGATGCTTTTGTGCTAGTACCATAAAAAGAGGGATTTGGCTTCAACATTTAAGAGAGAACTTTCATTCCTTCAAGCACAAAAAAGACGGTGTAAACAAACAAAAGAAGCACAAGAACTTGAGAATAAAACGAAGAACTTTGAAGGAAATATCGGGTATAGCTGTCCTACAGACCAATTACATCAGGCTACTATATAATTGCAGATCAGCATGGCGATTTTATGCTGAATCGAACCCTCTAATCGCAATCAGCATAGCGAGCTCTTTAATTTAATTTGTTTAAAAGCTTATTACTACGAAAATTCAATAAATACAGAGCGGCTCCTTCTCCAAACATTTTACTTTCCTGCTTTAAAAGAAATTACAAAAGCTGTTCATGTTTATAAAACATTATTTTAAAAGAGCAAAAGCCCTTAAGCCTTTGCTCTTTTCTTCAGCTTAAAAAAATTTGAATTTTCCTTTTTTCAACACGAGACCTGCTCCGCCAACCATATATAGCGCGCGGTTATCAATCATTTTCTTCATGAAGGATGCTTTTGTACCGACCATTTTTTTGCCTAACGCAATACCTACTGCATCATCTTCTCCTAGAGAAGCAACAGTTCCTTTAATATCTGGCTTAAATGGTTCGAGTTCTTTTTTCCCGCGAATTAATGCAGCTAAATTTCTCGCGCAAACTTCTCCCTGCTGCATTGCAATTTGCGCTGTCGGCGGATATGGACGATTGATTTCCTCATTAATAATTAATGAACAGTCTCCAATAATAAACACATCATCATATCCTGGTGCGCGCAAGTCTTTCTCCACTTTTACGCGGCCCCGCATTGCCTCAAAACCAGATTCTTCAATTACACTGTTTCCGCGCACACCAGCCGCCCAAATAACAGTGCCTGCTTTTATTTCTTCCGTTTGATCGTCTTTCCCAACAATAATTCCTTGTTCAGTACATTCTTTTATCGCTGTGCCGATTCTAAACTCAACACCTTTGCGCTGCAGTTGATTGACTGCGTACTCCACAAGTTCAGGATCGAAACCTGGAAGTGCTGTCGGTGCTGCTTCCACACAAATAATACGGACTTTTTTAGGGTCAATATCATACTCTCGGCAAAGCTCAGGAACACGGTTGGCAAGTTCGCCTAAAAACTCAATTCCAGTGAATCCTGCACCTCCGACTACAATGGTTAGACGTGTATCATCTTTTTCTTCTTCCGTATTGTATGTAGCAAATTGATATTCAATATGCTCTCTAATTTGTCTAGCAGAATTAATGTTGGAAATTGTGAAAGCGTATTCTTTTAACCCTTGGATTCCAAACGTTTCCGGATGAGCCCCAAGAGCAACTACTAAGTAATCATAGTTAAGCTCGCCATTTTCAAGAATGACTTTTTTCTCATCTGTTTTAATTAATTTTACAGAATCTTGCACAAAGTTTACTTTGTTTGTGTCAATTACATCTTTAATTGGATAGCGGCATCGGTCATGATGAAGGGTGCCTGCAGATGCTTCATGCAGCCATGTTGTTTCATAATGATAATCATGCTTATTGACAAGTGTAATATCAGCCTCGTTCACACTCACCATTTTTTGTAGACGTGTTACGGTCATTAATCCTCCATAACCGGCACCTAAAATAACAACTTTAGGATTTCTCACAAGACACACCAACCTTTTCCGTAATTTTTAAAGCGGTCAATTCTAGACTCACTTTTCACATAATTTGTGAAAATATTCACGTTCTTGGACAAAAAATTATAAGGGCAAAATTGTCAATAAAATTTAACATCTTTTTACCTATAGTCATGATATCCGTTTGTGTCCAACTTTTCAAGTTTATTTTTAAGCTAAATGATCAACTTTATAAATCTTTAAATGACAGAATTTTTGTATTTTTACAATCTTTTTTTTATGATATGATTAATAAAAGATTAACAAGAGGGGGAATCGTCTGTGAAAGAGGACAGCAAAGTCTACGATATAACGATTATTGGCGGGGGACCTGTCGGGATGTTCACAGCTTTTTACGGAGGAATGAGGCAGGCTTCCGTTAAAATTATTGAAAGCCTTCCACAATTAGGAGGGCAATTGACAGCGCTTTATCCTGAAAAATACATATATGATGTAGCGGGGTTTCCAAAAATTAGAGCTCAAGAATTAGTCAATAATTTAAAAGAACAAATTGCCTTATTCAATCCAACCGTCTGCCTTGAACAGGAAGTTCAGGAAGTTGAAAAACAAAGTGACGGGACATTTAAGTTAACGACAAATTCAGAAATTCATTATTCAAAAACGATTATCATCACTGCCGGAAACGGCGCATTTCAACCACGTAAACTTCAGCTGGAAAATGCTGAGCAATTTGAAGGGAAAAACCTGCACTATTTTGTAGAAGATTTAAACTATTTTGCAGACAAAAAGGTCGTCCTGTTTGGAGGCGGCGACTCAGCTGTTGACTGGGCGTTAATGCTTGAGCCTATTGCAGAAAAAGTAACGGTTGTCCATCGAAGAGATAAATTTCGCGCGCACGAGCATAGCGTAAATCAATTAAAAAATTCTAAAGCAAATATATTAACACCTTTTGTTCCTGTTGAGCTTATCGGCAAGGATCGAATTGAACAAGTCGTAGTCGAAGAAGCAAAAGGAGATCGGAAAGAGATTATTGATGTAGATGAAGTAATTGTCAATTTTGGCTTCGTTTCCTCTTTAGGCCCTATCAAAAACTGGGGGCTGGAAATTGAGAAAAATTCGATTGTTGTTAACTCAAAAATGGAAACAAATATTCCGGGAATTTATGCTGCCGGAGACATCTGTACTTATGAAGGAAAAATAAAATTAATTGCGACTGGGTTTGGCGAAGGTCCAACAGCTGTAAACAATGCCAAAGCCTATATTGACCCAAGCGCAAAAGTTCAGCCAATGCACAGCACAAGTATGTTTAATTGATGAAAAAAGATGTGGTGTCTAATAAGTCGTTTTTTCGGCTTTTTGACACCCTCTTTCATGTTTTAGAAACGTTGAAATATCAGGACTTATGATTTTTTGTTTTTCAATGGGGATCTGCCTTTCTGAACAGCCCCCTTACAGCGGGAATAATAAGCAAAAGTAAATTTTATTGGAATCGAGTAGGAGGGAGCGATTAACTCCCGTCCTCTCACACCACCGTACGTACGGTTCCGTATACGGCGGTTCAATTAAGTATGACGTAGTGCTTGATATCTTTCGAATAGACTTCTTAACCCTCGACGCTTCCAATAGGAGTTGTCGAGGGTTTTGTGTAGAATGGGACTGCAGGCAATCCGCCAATATTTCTTGCGTGTATTGCCCCATTCGAATGCTTTATGGCTTGGAACTTCTAATCCTCTGAGTTTCCGAATTCTTGTTTTCGGGGTTTTCCATTCTTTCCACAAACACATCCGAAGCCTTCGTCTAATCCATTCATCAAATTCTTTGAACTTACTTGGTGTTTCTGCCAAGGCAAAATATCCGCACCATCCCATTAAATACTTATTCAGTTTCTCAATCCTTTTCTCCATTGGATACGGTTTCGACCTTGATGTAATTTCACGGATCTTGTTCTTCAAACGTTTCACACTTTCGTTCGCAATCCGTACCTTTGGAGTCTTATTGAGTGTGAAGCTGAAACCGAGAAACTTCCGTTTCCAAGGACGGTCTACCGCCGATTTCTCTTTATTTACCTTGAGCTTTAACTCCTTCTCTATAAAGTTCGTAATGGAGTTCATGACACGAATTCCTGCTTTCTTTGTTTTCACATAGATGTTACAGTCATCCGCATACCGAACAAACTTATGTCCACGTTTCTCAAGCTCTTTATCCAATTCATGAAGCATGATGTTTGATAAAAGTGGACTAAGCGGGCCGCCTTGAGGCGTTCCCATGTCCGTTTCCATTACCACTCCATTGATCATCACGCCTGATTGAAGATACCGGCGAATTACCTTCAGTAGAATTCGATCTTTGATCGTTTTCGCCAAGATCCCCATCAGTTTGTCGTGATTCACCTTGTCAAAGAATTTCTCTAGGTCTATATCGACTACCCAACGATATCCTTCTTTGATATAACCCTTTGCTTCCCTAACCGCATCATGTCCCCTTCTACCTGGGCGGAAACCATAGCTATGGTTCGAGAAGGTCGGATCAAAGATTTTCGTCAACACTTGGGCAATCGCTTGTTGGATGAAACGATCCGTCACGGTAGGGATCCCTAGAAGCCTTACTCCCCCGTTCGGTTTCGGGATTTCGACTCGACGGACGGGTAAGGGCTTGTAGGTTCCTTCTCTCAACGACTGTCGAATGGAGTCCCAATTTTCGTAGAGGTGTCTTCGTAGGTCTTTTACGGACATGCCATCTACTCCGTGACTTCCTTTGTTCTGTAAAACTCTTTTAAATGCCGCTATGAGATTTTCCCGTGACAAAATCAGTTCCATCAACATTAGATATCCTCTCCACGTGAACGAATCCTTCTATTTGTGCCATCTTCTGCTCCACCCTCTTGAAGTCCCCCGTGGGATTCACCACTTCCTCCTTCAAGTAAGTCCTATCGGATTGTCTGCTTCAACACAGAAGATGAACGCCTAGCGATTCGTTCTCCTTAATTGTTCAGTCCTTCCTCTTCCATCTCGAGCTTGAAAGAGTACTATGACCTCTGCTGACTTCTGACTGTTCAGCTATCTATCACTAGATAGGTTACCAAGGTTACTTGGCGTGCCAGCCAGACCTCCCCGGGTAAGAGTGTAATCTTTCCTTCCATCCATCTGCTTCATTTACTCTGTATCACCTTCGGCAGAAAGGGCTTTGTTTTGTCATGCAAACTCACCCAGTGATACCTAGCCTCATATGAAGTTCGTGTTCCTCAGACCGGAAGTTTGCCGCTCGCTTCCTTCAGATTCCGCGTCACCACGGACACCCTTGCGTTAAGCTAACTGCTACTTCTGCCTTCGCAGCTCGGGACTTTCACCCTATAGATTACACCCATGCCGGGCGCACAAGAATAAAGGCTGTCTCGTAAAAGGTCATTTTTTATGACCTTTTGAGACAGCCTTTTTGTCAAGTACTTTTCTAAAGAAACCAGACTGCATCAATCGGACAGACTATTTTTCCTTTGTTTACATCCTTCAGAAGTTTTATGAAGGACTTTTCTTATGCTCTCTTTCTGAATTAGTCTTCAAAAGTTTTATGACGGACATTCAGCACATACAATTGCTTCTTGTTGGACTTCATTGCCTCTATGAAGGACATTTACAAACTCCTTCAAAGTAGCTCCAAAATCCTTCATTTTAGAAACTCATCGGACAGCCCTATCTTTTTCAACTTTCATCGGTAATTCATATCGTCTTTCGCACGGTCTTCCATGATGAAAATCTGTGATCTGTAAATATCCTCATTTAATTCTCTATCACTTTTAATAAGTTGCATTTAGCCGTTTTTCCCATAAAAATATCCTAATAAAGCAGACTTTTTTTTGGATTCCACTTTATTAGGATATATTTTATTGTGAGTATAGAAAAAGTTAAGGAATAAAGCGATCATTATGCTTGGCTTCAGGAAAGAATCTTTTTTAGCACTCTTCCGGTGTTCCAGCGTGTGTTGCAGTTCTAAAGGAGGCGCCGCAGCCGCAAGACGCAATCGCATTAGGGTTGTCTATTGTGAATCCTCCACCAAGCATCGATTGTTTATAATCAATCTTTGTTCCCTTTAATATAGGGGCGCTGTCTTTATCCACTAAAATTCGAATGCCGAATTGTTCAAATTCGTGATCATCTTCTTGTTTTTCTTGTTCAAACCCGATGCCATATGAAAGTCCAGTGCAGCCGCCGCCTTTCACACCAATACGCAAATAGGCGCCTTCTTCCTCATTTTCTCTCATCATATCTTTTATTTGAAAAGCTGCCGCTTCGGTAAGCATAACAATTTCAGACATGACCCATCCTCCTCGTATACTAAGTTTCAGAAAGTTTTTTTATCGAATTTCCAGTCCGATACGCTCCTTGACAATCGCATATCTTGGGTGGTTACCTTTGTGGGAGGGGCGCGCCCCTCCCACAAAGGGTTCAGCGTACCGGGGTTGGACTTTTCGCAATGTTCCTGGATAATGGTCTTAGGATCATCGGGGATACTCTTCTCACTCCTGTAGCTTCGACTACTTGTAAAGTCTGTCTCCCCGGCCCCTGTTTGGACGTCTAACCCGCAGGCTGTTCCCGTTGGTTTTCCCCATGCTGGAAGGAGCAGCTTCCAGGGCAGCCCATGGTCCAACGTGAGTTCTCATATGCGAGGGTGACTGGTCAACAGGCGCGATCCGGGGGCATCCCGAAGAGTCCAACCCCTCGATCCTACAACAATAGGAGGTGATCTCATGAAACTCTACGTCGGGATCGACGTGAGCTCACGCGACTTAGCCACCTGCATTATGGATCATGAAGGAAATACGTGCGCACGCTTCAAAGTGGATAATCATCTTCTGGGCGCCACCTTCCTTCGGGATCAAATCCTCCTGTGGGCTAACAAGCGAAAGCCAACCGAAATTCTGATCGGGATGGAAGCCACCTCGGTCTACAGTTGGCATCCAGCTATGTTTTTCCACCAGCAGGAGACCTTGCAGGCTTGGAACGTCAAGGTGTTTACGATCAATCCAAAGCTCATTCGCAAGTTTAAAGAAGCCTATGTCGACTTGGAGAAAACGGATGACATCGATGCTTGGATCATTGCGGATCGGCTTCGCTTCGGCCGTCTGAAGATGACGGCTGTCCTCAAGGAGCAGTTTCTCGCGCTTCAGCGACTGACACGCATGCGATATCATCTCGTCCACCAGTTAACCCGTGAGAAACAGTATTTTCTCCAGCACTTGTTTTACAAATGCAGTTCCTTTACCCAAGAGGTGGACAGTTCGATCTTCGGACATGCCATTCTCGAACTGCTGCTTGAGTCGTGGAGCCTCGATGACATCTGCCAAATGGATGTCAAGCAGTTGGCCGACTTCCTGCGCCAAAAAGGGCGCAATCGCTTTGCCGATCCGGAATGCATCGCCAAGTCGATTCAAAAGGCGGCCCGTTCGTCGTATCGGTTGTCCAAGTGTGTCGAGGATTCCATCGACTTGCTGTTAGGGCTGTCGATTCAATCAATCCGCAGCCTGCAATCGCAGCTCAAAGAGCTCGATAAAGCCATTACCCGCCATCTTGAAGGCATTCCGAACACACTGCAAACCATCCCAGGCATCGGACCGGTTTATACCGCAGGCATCCTGGCCGAAATCGGGCAAATCGAGCGGTTTCACAATCAGGCCGCCTTGGCAAAATATGCCGGCTTGACATGGTCCAAGCACCAATCGGGCCGTTTTCAAGCCGAGGACACCTCCCTCATTCGTTCCGGCAATCGCTATCTCCGTTACTACCTAGTGGAGGCTGCCAACTCGGTACAACGGCATGATGCGACGTTTCGTGCGTACTACCGGAAGAAGTATGAGGAAGTGCCCAAACACCAACATAAACGAGCCCTCGTCCTCACCGCTAGAAAACTCGTGCGTGTGATCGATGCGCTGCTACGCAACGGTCAAATCTACACGCCAAGAAAGGGGGAAGATCGATAAGAGGATCGATCTGGTATACCAATATCAACCTTTAGACCCAGTTTATTACATGTACTAATACTGGGTTTCTTCAGTATTGCCTTTTTTCGGATCATCGGACAAGGGAATTTCCAATTTCTATGATTTTTCACCTTGACATATTACCGCAGGACTTTTCATTAATTTTTGAGTCACTTTTAGTATACCTTTTCAGAAAAAAACTCTCAAATTTCTGAATCGGCTTCATAATAATAGGTCCCCGTGCAAACCGTTTCAGCAGATCCTTTCATCAAAATGTTCCCCTCGTCAGTCCATTTAATAAATAAATCGCCGCCGGCAAGATGGACAACTGTTTCTTTGCCTCTTGTTGTTTGCTCGTTTAATACGGATGCGACCACTGCCGCACATGCTCCGGTGCCGCAAGCTTGTGTGACACCTGAACCTCTTTCCCATACTCGAAAATGAAGCTCATGGTCATTGACGATTTCGACAAATTCTACATTTACCCCTTCTGGAAATCTTGCATCTTTTTCGACAACCGGCCCCAATGTTGTTAATGGAGCTTTCTCAATATCGTCCACAAAAAAGATGATGTGTGGATTTCCCATCGAAACCGCTGTGACTTCATATTTCGAGCCGTTAAATTCCATGATTTCACCAATAGCTGTTTCATCTCCGTTTCCGGCCATCGGTATTTCCTTTTTTAACAGCTTAGGGTGACCCATATCAATTGTGACGCATGATACTCGTCCATTTTCTTCATGGACTTCGGCTTCAACCAAGCCAGAAAGTGTTTCGATCAAAAACTTTTTCTCTTTTACTATGTTATGCTCATAAACATATTTTGCGACACAGCGCAAACCGTTTCCGCAGTTTTTTCCCTCTGAACCGTCACTGTTGAAAATTCTCATTTTCACATTCGCACGTTCAGATGGAAGAATTAATATTAGCCCATCTGAACCGATGCCGGTATGAACGTTCGCAACTTTTCGCGCAATATCTGGCAGGAGATGCTCCGGAAGCGTTTCTTCGAATCCATTTACATAAATATAACTGTTTCCTAATCCATGCATTTTTGTAAATTGAAAAGTTTCCATCTTTTCCTCCAAAACAACAAAAAATTTGTTTTTATAAGTATAAAACGTTCAAAATTTGTTGACAATAAAAATATCCCCCGTTTTCATATATAAATAAAAGCTCCTCGGGAAATATAAGAGGGGCTTTTATTTTTTATATCATCAGCCTGCCGCTTCAAACACCTTGCTCATACGTAAAAAAAGACTCATCCGCAAAGGCAAGCGTCGTACTGAAAAACAATATTGAGATTCATTCTTACATTTTATAATATGCTCTCATACCTCGAATGAAATATTTAGAGACAGGATCAAAATCAGGAGAATCAAAAGCTTGTCTCCCTTTTAATTTAATCACTCACTTTTATTTTCTATTAAAACATTGGATTTTCTTCTAAAAATTGATAAATATTTTCCACTAGCTCTTCTGCCGTTTCCCCTTCTACCGCTTCTCCGTTTACAAGGGCAAAAAGCGATTCGTAGCATTGGCCGCAATACCCTAGGCAGCTGTATTCAACTATATCTAAATTAGGATCTTTTTCTAATTGTTCTAATGCTTTTTGTGAACCGTTTGCTAAGTTGCTGACACAAAACTCTATAATGGGTTTCATGTGAATTGTCCTCCTTCTATACTCAGTAGCCTATCATAATGCTTTTTTTCTTCATTGTCAAAGCATTGAACTTCAAGGTTCATTTAACATTTTGCCATAACAATTGTGCTATTTTTCCTTAAGTATGTTGTGATTTATACATAAATTCGTTATACTTTTAGTGGCATTTGTTACGATTGTCACAGTTTTGGGGTAAACATTTGCAGGGAAAAGGGGAATCGCGATGAGAAAGTTACTGCTCCTCGGAGGCGGCTATGGCGGCATGAGAATTCTTCACAAGCTGCTTCCCAATAACTTGCCGGACGGTGTCGAAATAACATTAGTGGATAAAAACCCTTATCATTGTTTAAAAACGGAATACTATGCTTTGGCTGCGGGAACGATTTCAGATCAGCATGTGCGCGTGGCCTTTCCAGAACACCCGAAATTGAACGTTCATTACGGTGAAGTCACGGACATTGACCTTGAACAAAAGCTTGTACATTTAAAAGATCAATCTCCAATCACGTATGACGATCTTGTCATCGGATTAGGATGTGAAGACAAGTATCATAATGTTCCGGGTGCTGATAAATATACTTGCAGCATTCAAACAATCGATCAATCACGTGAAACGTATCAAAAGCTGAACAATTTAGGAGCAGGTGCAACAGTCTGCATAGTTGGAGCCGGATTGAGCGGCGTTGAATTGGCAAGCGAACTGCGTGAAAGCAGATCCGATTTAAAAATCAAGCTGTTTGACCGCGGAAAAGTGATCTTATCAAACTTCCCGGAACGATTAAGCAAATATGTCCAAACATGGTTTGAAGAGCACGGGGTTGAAGTAATCAACAGCGCCAATATTACAAAAGTTGAGCCAAATATGGTTTATAACCATGATGAACCGATTCCTTGTGATGTTGTCGTTTGGACCGCAGGAATTCAACCGAATTATGTCGTAAGGAAATTGAATGTTGAAAAAGACCGGCAAGGACGGGTTATTTTAACAAAATACCATCATCTTCCTCAAGATGAACATGTGTATGTTGTTGGAGACTGTGCAAGCCTTCCTTACGCACCAAGTGCTCAACTTGCCGAAGCGCAGGCTGAACAAATTGTACAAGTATTGCTCAAAAAATGGAACAACGAACCTCTTCCAGAGGAACTGCCGCCGTTCAAATTAAAAGGCGTTCTCGGTTCTCTCGGAAAAAAATCAGGTTTTGGGATGGTAGGAGATCGCGCACTCACTGGACGTGTGCCACGTCTTTTAAAATCAGGAATTCTTTGGATTTATAAATATCATAGTGGAGCATGAGAAAACCGGGCGTTCATTTGTACGTCCGGCTTCTCTTTTTCCGGAACTCTTTCACTGGAAAATATAAATCAAGAGAAATACAGTTGTCTATTATTTTGCATGTAAAAAAACGAAGCAGCGTTTTTTTTAGCGGATCTGTTCTTTTGGCTTGAAGAAATCGACAATGCACTTTTTCTTTCACAGTTCTGGATTGACGAGTAAACTCTTTCTTACACAGGCTGGTAACCATGTTTTTCCATCTCTTGAAAAATCCTTTTTAGCTTTGGATTACCTTCTCCTACTACCACTCCATTTATGACCACAAGGGGATAAAAATATTCTTCCTTCACGATTTGATCGGCTATTTTCTTTTTCTCTTCATCTTCCGGAGGACAATATATATCAATATATGTGATGTCAAATGGCTGATCTGGATATTTTCTAGTCAGTGCTGCTTCCAGCCATTCAAATGTATCTTTTGCTGAAGGCGAATTTACACAGCTTGGACATAAGGTTTCTGCACCATAAACACAAATTTCTACCGGTTTTCTCATGTTTGTTCTCTCCTATATAATAAAATGATGATCTCCTAGATTATCCATATTAGATTTAAAAAAAATGTGATACAATGAATTTGAAACTTACAAATAGATTTTATCGCTCATTTTGAATATAATGATGGATAAGAAAGGAGTCGATAGTATGTCAGATGTTCAAATAAAAGAACAAGTACAGGAAGTTTTAGATAAGCTGCGCCCGTTTTTGCTTCGTGACGGCGGAGACTGCGAATTAGTTGATGTTGAAGAGGGCATTGTGAAATTGCGCCTTTTAGGTGCGTGCGGGAGCTGCCCAAGTTCTACCATTACTTTGAAAGCAGGTATTGAGCGGGCTCTGCTGGAAGAAGTTCCAGGCATCGTAGAAGTAGAACAAGTATTTTAATGAAACAAACCGGCGAAAAGCCGGTTTGTTTCATTATATCAAGCTTTCAATATGAGTAAACCAAGACTTAGTCCCTTCATAATCAATTTCTAGCTGTGTTACTTCACAATGAGGAAAAGCCTCTTTTAGTTTAGGACGCAATGAGTGTCTCATGCCTTTTGGAGCAAAACACAATATCGTTGGACCTGCACCGCTCAATACAGTCCCGTACACACCGTGCTCTTTTCCGATCTTTCGAACAGCTGACAGTTCAGGAACTAGACTTTCCCTATACGGTTGATGGAATATGTCCATTTCCATCATTTGGCCTGCCAATTCCCAATTATTATTCATGATGCTCCCAACAAGCACATTGCTGATCGCACTGGCTTTCACCGACTGCTGAAATTTAAATGTCTTCGGCAAAACGCCTCTAGAATCCTTCGTATATAAATAATATGGCGGAATAACCGCGATAATATCCACATCCAGATTATCCACTTTTACAAAATATGTGTGGTCATCTGTTAAATAGCCGACCACTAGACCGCCTACTATAGAAGCTCCGGCATTATCCGGATGTCCCTCAAACTTGCTGGCAAAATGAATTTTTTCTTCATCGCTCAAATTCAGTTTACAAACACGATCGCAAAGCTCAATCCCTGCTGCAATGGCGGCCGCGCTGCTTCCGAGTCCTCTTGTCATCGGAATATCACTTGAAATTTCCACATAACATGCAGGAAGATTAACACTATGTTTTTCTGCTAGCTTGGAAGCGACTTTATAAATTAAATTCTCTTTCCCTTCCGGTACGTTTGCTACTTCTTCACTTACCGGCTTAAATGTCCAATTTTCCGCAAATGTAACGGCTAGTGTTAAATAGCGGTTTAAAGCGAGCCCTACAGAATCAAAACCGGGGCCAAGATTGGCTGTACTTCCGGGAACTTGAATTTTTAACATGTCTCCTTCTTTCATACATGCCCATCTCCCTTGAGATGGTCCATCACAGCTTTCTTTTCATTAGGCAGCACGATCGGCTGGATGGATGACACATCGATCGCAGTATTCGGATCTTTTAATCCGTTTCCGGTCAATACTGCTACAACTGTGCTTCCTTTCGGGATTTTCCCCGAATTTACATCTTTCATCACTCCTGCAATAGATGCACTTGAAGCAGGTTCAGCAAAAACGCCTTCCGTTCTTGCAATTAATTGATAAGCATCCAAAATTTCTTCATCTGTTACCATATCGATCTTTCCGCCTGATTCATTGGCAGCATTGACAGCAAATTCCCAGCTTGCTGGGTTTCCAATTCGAATGGCAGTTGCCACTGTTTCCGGATTTTCAATCACTTGATTTTTTACAATGGCTGCGGCGCCTTCCGCTTCAAAACCGTGCATTTTTGGAAGCCCTGTTTGGTGCCGCTCATTAAACTCTTTAAATCCTTTCCAATATGCTGTAATGTTTCCAGCATTTCCAACCGGAATCGCCAAATAATCCGGAGCTTTTCCCAGCTGTTCACAAATTTCAAACGCCGCTGTTTTTTGCCCTTCAATTCGGTAAGGATTTACAGAATTGACAAGAGTAATTGGCAGCTCTTCACAAATTTCACGAACCATTTTTAAGGCATCATCGAAGTTTCCTTCAATTGCAAAAATTTCTGCGCCGTACATAACTGCTTGGGCAAGCTTTCCAAAAGCGATTTTTCCGTTCGGTATAACAACAATGGAACGCAATCCTGCACGTGCCGCATAGGCGGAAGCAGCTGCAGACGTATTTCCAGTTGAAGCGCACATTATAGTTGTGCTTCCTTCTTCCACCGCTTTTGCAACTGCCATCACCATACCGCGGTCTTTAAATGAACCGGTAGGATTCGCTCCTTCTGTTTTCACATACAGCTCAACGCCTAATTTTTCAGATAATTTTTCTAAATGAATGAGAGGAGTATTACCTTCGTTCAATGTCAGCATCGGTGTTTTGTCCGTTACTGGCAAAAATTCTTTATATTTTGCAATTAGTCCATTCCATTTCATAATAAGCCGTTCCCTTCTACTCGATACGTACTTTTAACTTCCTTAACAACTTGCAAATCTCGGAGCTCCATTAAAATTTCCTCAAAATCTTTTTTCGATGCTTTATGGGTAACGATGACAATTTCCGCTAAATCTTTATTTTTCAGAGGTAATTGGAGAATTTTCTCAAAGCTTACACCTCTGTCTGAAAAGAGGGATGTAATTTTTGAAAAAGCTCCAACTTGATCTTCTACGTGAATTCGTAAAAAGTATTGGGCAAAAATTTCTTCAGGTGCCTTCAATTGTTTCTGATATTGCGGGGCTACGGCGCTTCTTCCATTTACACCTAGACGCATGTTTTTCAATACGCCTACTAAATCCGAAACAACAGCGGTTGCAGTTGGCAAGCTTCCTGCGCCAGGACCGTAAAACATTGTTTCCCCTACTGCTTCGCCGTACACATAAACCGCATTATATTCATCTTGGACGGAAGCTAACGGATGATGATCGGGCAGCAGTGCAGGCTGTACACTAACTTCAATTTTATCACCGCTTCGATGGGCGATGCCGATTAATTTCATCGTATAGCCGAGCCGTTTACTGTAATCAATATCCTCTTGTGTAATATCCGTTATCCCTTTTACTTCCACATCTTCTAAATCTACTTCCATAGAAAATCCAAGTCTTGCCAAAATCGCCATCTTTCTCGCTGCATCCAAGCCTTCTACATCAGAAGTCGGATCAGCTTCTGCATATCCTAATCTTTGCGCTTCCTTCAGCACTTCTTCATAAGGGGTTCCGTATTTTGACATTTTCGTTAAAATAAAGTTTGTCGTTCCGTTAACAATCCCCATCATTTTTGTAATCCGGTCTGACGCCAATCCATCTACCAATGTACGCAGAATCGGGATGCCGCCTGCGACACTTGCTTCATAAAAAAGATCGCAGCCGTTATCCGTCGCTTTTTTGAGCAACTCAGTTCCGTACACGGCCATCAAATCTTTATTTGCCGTCACAACATGCTTCTTCCGATTTAATGCTTCAAGCAAATATTCCCGTGTCTGCTCAATTCCCCCCATGACCTCAATAATGACGTCAATATCCGGATCTTCTATTACCTCATGAACATTTGTCGTTAATTGGGAAGGTTCTACATGAACGTCTCTTTTTTTATTTGTATTTTGAACAAGAATTTTTTTTACTTTCACCGGGCACCCGATTAAATGAATGAGCTTATCCTGGTGGTCTTCAATGATTTTTACTACTCCGCTACCAACGGTGCCTAAACCGAGCAGTCCTACTGAGATTGATTCCAACCAATTCATCTCCCTTATGTTTATTTATAATAGACAATTGTCTGCCGTAAAAAGACATTAACTGTTTTATAAGACATTATAAATTTCAATGACTGATTTTACAAGAGAAATTTTCATCATCCGCATATGTAAACGCTTTTTGGGCGTTTAAACAACGGCTGTTTTCGGTTTCTCGCCCGTTAACACACGTTGAATATTTTCGACGCAAAGTTCGATCATTTTTATGCGGGTTTCCCGACTCGCGCTGCCGATATGCGGAAGTGCTACAACTTGTTTCAATGATAAAAGCGGATGATTGGAATCAATCGGTTCTTCTTTAAACACATCCAATCCACAACCAGCGATTTCACCAGTTTTTAGAGCATTATACAAAGCGTTTTCATCAACAGATGCTCCTCTGCCAGCATTAACAAATATTGCACTTGTTTTCATTTTTTTAAAGGCTTCCTCGTCAAACAAGTTTTTCGTTTCATTTGTTAATGGTGTTAAATTAACGACAAAATCGGCTTTCTCTAGCAATTCATCAAATGTGCAGTATTTCGCTCCAAGCTCTTTTTCCACTTCCGGTTTCTTTGAACGATTATGATACAAAATTTCCATATCAAATCCTTTTGCCCGTCTCGCAACAGCTTCTCCAATTTTCCCCATGCCAACGATCCCAATCGTTTTATGATGGATATCGCTTCCTGCCAACAAAAATGGAGACCACCCTGTCCATTTTCCTTCTTTTACATACTCCGCAGCTTCAACCAATCTTCTTGCCGCTGCCATTAACAAAGCAAAGGTTAAATCGGCAGTCGTATCTGTTAGTACATCCGGTGTATTAGTTACAGTCACGCCGTACTTTTTCGACGCTTCGAGATCGATATTGTCATACCCGACTGCTAAATTAGCAACGATTTTTAATTTTTTGGCTTTTTGAAGCAGTTCTTCATCCACCCGGTCTGACAGCATTGTAAGCAGAGCATCAGCTTTTTTGGCCTTTTCCAATAATACAGACCTCGGACATGGAGAATCCTGCTCCCACATGTCGACAACTCCGATGGAACGAAGAGGATCCAATAGGTTTTCTGGCAGTTTTCTTGTTACAAAAATATATTGGGTCACTGATTCATCTTCTCCTTCTTCTAATAAATAGCTATTGTTTTGAATTGATATGACAAAATCAATGCTTTGTTCGAAACAGCTGCAAGATTTTAGCTGCTTTCTTTTTTATGATACCACAACAAAATGCGACTGAACCTTTTATAACCATGTCAAAGCCGGCAATACAATTTGCTTTTTCCTCAAATATATCATAGATGAAAACGAAGATAAAAATTGCTCATACTGCGAAGATGTTTGCAAAATTTTTTCCATTTGAAATTGCAGAGAATCCCTTTCTTCTTCCTCTGCAAGATAATAGTTTTCAACACATTCAAAATAATGAACAGGAAACAAAAGCCTGCTAAAAACTAACCGCCAAAAAAAAGAGGATAACGGAGACGCTCGGTCGTATTCTGCCAAAAAAAGCTCATCAATTGTTTGCCTTCCTGTCAGAAAATCATACCTTAAACATTCAGCAATATCTCTTCCTCCATGATCAAAAACGAAATCAACAGGCAATGAAAATGCGTTTTCCCATGTTTCTCTCGTAAAACGTTGATGACATATGGTGCCGGAATCAACCGGCAATGGTCGATCATCAAGCTCAGTATCCGCTAAATATTGGATGGCATTTTCGCCTAAGCCTAAATAATATGGAAAGGATTCAATAAATAGCTTGTCAAAGGCGTGATGAGGCTTTGAAGCAATTTGAATACTCCAAAATTGCTCCATTTGATCGATCCGCCTTGCCCATAAATTTCTCCATTGCCCAATTCGATTCGAATGAACGGGAGTAAAAGGCAGCCTTCTGCCAACTTCGTGAAAAAATGACAGCTCTTTTCCGAGAGAAGTTATATTAAGCCGCTTTGTTTGTTGAGGTATTTGAAACACAGCGTAGCGCGTTCCATTATGTTCTGCCGTAAGATCTCCATTTACAGTTAATAAAAACGAAGCAGCTTTTCTCTCGTTAGTCATAAGGAGATAACGACTCATTTCATACAGTTCATAAAGCTCCTTATGGTCAATATGTGAAACAGCAGCAATAAAACCGATATTTCTTTTTGTTTTAAACCCCTGCCATTGACCAATTGAAAAAAAGTCGAGTACATCTATTCCATAATGCTTTTTTAAAAGCTCTTTCATTCCTAATTCCCCCTATAAATCCATTGTTCAAAAAAACACCCCAATATAAATAATGAAAAAATGCCATAAACTATAACATGTAGAAAAGCTTTTGTGTATACAATATAAAAAAGATGTTGATGCTTTTTGAAAATTTAAGCAAGAATTTATTGAAATCGGCGTCACAGCCGATTTCAGCACTTTCATATACTTGTAAAAGATAGGGTGAACGACATGGATAAAATAGAGCAAACTGCAAGAAAATGGCTGAAAGATAGAGGAGTTACACCGGATGACATCGCAGAGCTCGTCTATTTTTTACAGCAGCAATATTATCCGAACTTAACAAAAGAAGACTGTTTACAAAACGTGGAAAGAGTTCTTTCGAAAAGAGAGGTTCAAAATGCCATTTTAACCGGAATTCAATTAGATGTTCTAGCAGAAAAGGGGGGTTTACAGGAGCCTCTTCAATCGATCATCCAATCGGATGAAGGATTATATGGAATTGATGAAATTCTTGCATTTTCCATTGTGAATATTTACGGATCAATCGGGTTTACGAACTATGGCTATATCGATAAACAAAAGCCTGGTATACTTGCTCATTTAAACGATAAAAGCACAGGTAAGTGTCATACTTTTCTAGATGATATTGTCGGAGCCATTGCAGCGGCAGCTTCAAGCCGGCTCGCCCATCGATCCACTGATTCACAGTAGGGGCAGCGGAGCACCTATTGTGAAATCAGCTGGAAAAGAAAAAGGCTTCATCATAGCACATGCCATTCCGAAAGGTTATTCACTGTATAAGTCGGTTGTATTTCTTTGTGTTTTAAGTGTTCTTTCGTTGTTACGCCTGTATGCACAAGAAGGGTGTCCATCCCTGATTGGATACCTGCCTTAATATCCGTCTCGTAATTATCTCCGACAAGAAGCGTTTCTTCTTTTTTCGTTTTCAGCATTTTCAGCCCTTGCTCTACAATAATTTTTTCAGGTTTTCCGATAAAAATCGGCTGAACATTTGTAGATACTGAAATGACCGATGTAATGGCGCCATTGCCTGGAAGCAGTCCTCGCTCAGTCGGCAGAGCAGTATCCCCGTTTGTTGAAATAAATGTTGCACCTGCACGAACCGCTAAACAGGCCTTGGCAAGCTTTTCATAATTGATGTTTCGGTCAATACCCACAACGACAAAATCCGGATTTTCATCGACGAAGCGAAAACCTTTTTCCTCCAAGGCCTTTCGCAGCCCCTCTTCACCGATTACATATATAGAAGCATTTTGTTTTCTTTCCCAAATAAAATTGGCTGTGGCAATGCTTGAAGTTAAAATTTGATGCTCTTCCGCCGGAATGCCGAGACTGATTAGTTTTTCAGCTACTTGCTTCGGGGTTTTAGAAGAATTGTTTGTCATAAATAAGTACGAAATTCCTTTTTCCTTCAGTTTTTTAACAAATTCTTCAGCTTCTTCAATTTTTTCTGTACCCCGATACATGGTGCCGTCTAAATCGATGAAATATCCTTTATATTTCTTCAATTTTTTTTCACTCCTTCAATCAATCCATTACGGCTTAAAAGCTGTAACTGGTCCAAGTTCATCTTCCAAGTAGGTTCGAACACGATGGCAAAAATTTCTCAAAACTTGTAAATGGGTTGATACTGAATCATACAGTTCTTCATGCCGTATGTTTAAATAATCTTGAACGAGCATTTTTCTGTAGGAAATTAATTTTTTTAATCCTTCCGCATCCCTGCTGTCAACGACAGATTCATCTTCTAAAATGTCAATAATGTCTTCATAGCTTCCCGGATCCCGCATAATAAAACCGTCAATAATTCCGTTTCCGATATCTAAAATCGCCTCAATCAACAATTGGGCAATCCGCTCCAACGCTTTTTTTTCAACATCAGACTCCCACTGTTGATGTCCTTCAAACATGGATACAAGATCTTCTACAAATTTTACAGTATCTTCAATCTTTTTTCTGTCCACAAAATACATATGATTTCTTTCCTTTCTTAAGGTTTTTGTATCCGTTTTTTATTTTACCATACTCGACCATTTGAACTACCTACTACTTTACACACTTTTAAGTTTTTTAAAGTAGAGCACTAAAATCCTCTCGTTAGACGGATCGATTTTGGCAAACAGAGCTGATGTTTCTGAAATTTGGATTTCGTGATTGAGCAGGCGCAAGCTTTCCGCGGTTTGATACATCTTGCATGCCGGGTAGGATCCGCTTAGATTTTTTCAATTTAGTAAAGAAATTCCTAAACGCGCACAAAAAATTGCTTTTACAGATGACGATTTTTCATGACAAGCAGAGGAGGATTTTGAATATGACTTTCGTGCCGATTCATGATATGTTTCTCCAATTAACTTCCCATTCGATACAGAAATCATGGCTGATTGGCAGCAGATGTGCGAGCTGATAAAAAAATTGTGTTATTTTGCTTCTATTTCAACAGAAAAATCGCTATGCGAATCGAAACAGAGGTAAGTTTTCTCACAAATTTGCGATAAATCGTTGTGAATGCATCATCTTATGCTACAATGCAATTATAAGAAACGGAGGTAATGAACCATGGCCGAACGCTTTTTTTTGTATGATGAAACCGTCGAGACAAAAACAAGATTTGTTAGCTTTATGGGAGAAAATCAACGCTTTGATTTAGCCATTATTCAATCGGACCGCTATTACGGAAAATATCTTGTACTAAATTTGCAAAGCAACCGGTTTGCGATCATTGGGGAAGATGATCTTAAAGAACCGGGGTATTTAGAAGATGTTTATCAATTAAATGATGAAGACGCAAAAGAGCTTCGGGAGTTTTTATATGAGATCGTCTAATGTATAAATTACCTTCCATGAGGAACGATAATGGTAAAATCATGGACAGGTGAACAAAATGGACAAACAAAATGAATATACTGATTTTTCAGTAGTGGAAACAATGCGAAACTATATTATCCCGGAGGATATGCCGGAAGGCGCCTACGGAGCTCCGCGGGGAAAGGATGAACCTGTGGAGAATAAAAGCACACCTTGGGAAGAAGGTCAGCGTCCATATAGCAGTTTTAACTATGAATTCAAATCCTTGCATCAGAATTTGCCGAGACAATTTCCGGGCAGTCATCCTCCTCATGATGAACCTGATAAAAATGAAGAAGACCCGTATGAAATAAAGTAATCAGGACGGCTGTATGCCGTCCTGATTACTTTTTCACACCCAGATGTTTTTGCATCTGGCGTTTATTTTTTTATTTTCTTTAATACAAAATAAGCACAGCCGAAATTGCAATGTTCATACAAATATTCATCTAATGAGCTGATTTTCGTATCATGTGTTGCTTTTTGGTTTTGATCATCAAAAAATCCTCTCAGCCGCAATTGGCTATATCCCCAATCGCCGACAATATAATCATATTTGTTTAAAATTTCACTGTACCTTGCTTTAAAAGCCTCTTCATTAAAACCATTTTTAAAATCTTTTATAAGCTCGTATGTTTGATTAAAAATTGTGATCATTTACAAATTCACCCTCTTCCATATGTTTATCATAAACAAATGATTTCCCTCCATCAATTGCCTGACAACAATTTTTTAAAAGCGGCAATCCTAAAATTATAAGGAGGTGCTGAAATGAAAAAAAGGCTTTTTACTCCTTTTATCATAGCTGCGCTTGCAGCCAGCGGGTGCCAATATGATCAAGAAGGAAAAGGTCTATATAATGAAAACGGGAATACGGTAAACGTGGCAGAAAGAAATGATAATTATAACAGCAATAAAGATTCAGACAGCTTTGGATATGTCCGGCATCAAAAAAGTCCAACAGCCGGAATAGAGAAAGCCACAGTAAAAACTCCTGTCATCAATCGGGAACAATTAGCAGACGTAATCGGAAGGCTTGCCGTCCAGCTTCCAAATGTTCATGATGCTGCTACGCTCGTAACAGATGAAGAAGTTCTTATAGCGTATAAAACCGATTCAAACAACAAATTTGAAACAGCTGACCAAGTGAAAAAGACAGCTGCATCCATTGTTCCGCGTTATTTTCATATTTATGTAACCGATAATCCTAATCTGTTTAAAGAAATCGAATCATACAGCACTCTTGATGGAGAGTCTCCAAATATTAACCGCAATTTAAACCAGACCATTCAGCGCATGTTAAAGTCTCCCCAAGGAAGAAAATTGAATGCTGGTGAAAATGCAAATGGCGAAGGATTCGGAGAAATGAACGAAAGTATTGATCACGACATAAAAGATCAATGAAATAAACGTTGATGCATAGGTGAATTTTTTAGAGGTTATTTACCTATTTTTATTAAAACGGGCCGTCAAGAAATTCTTGACGGCTCTGTGGCTTTAAGCTTTTGCCTGCCGCTGTTTGGCTGCCTCATTTACTTGTTCATCAGCATGATAAGACGAACGGACTAACGGACCTGCCTCGCAATGGCTGAATCCTTTTGACAAAGCAATTTCTTTTAATTCTGCAAATTCATCTGGATGGTAAAATTTTTGAACTTTTAAATGTTTTTTCGTAGGCTGCAAATATTGTCCGATTGTGATGATGTCAACATGATTTGCACGAAGGTCATCCATCGCTTCGATAATTTCTTCTTTCGTTTCCCCAAGCCCGATCATAATGCTTGATTTTGTCGGAATATCCGGATTGATTTCTTTTGCTCTCCGCAAAAACTCCAAAGAACGTTCATAGGTTGCACGAGCGCGAACCCTTGGGGTTAAGCGCCGAACAGTTTCAATATTATGGTTTAAAATATCAGGTTTAGCGTCCATTAATGTTTTTAAATTTTCGTACACTCCGCCCATGTCAGATGGAAGAACTTCTATTGTAGTAAATGGATTTTTTTTGCGCACAGCACGAACCGTTTCAGCAAAAACGGCTGCTCCGCCATCTTTCAAATCATCACGGGCAACTGCAGTGATGACAACATGCTTTAAGTTCATAATGCGGACGGAATCCGCTACACGCTCCGGCTCTTGCCAATCAAGCTCGGTTGGCAGTCCTGTTTTCACTGCACAGAAGCGGCATGCGCGTGTACAAACGCTTCCTAAAATCATAAATGTTGCCGTTCTTCTCACTGCCCAGCATTCATGAATATTGGGGCATTTCGCTTCTTCACAAACCGTATGAAGCTTTTGCTCGCGCATCAATTTTTTTAACCCTGTGTAATTCTCGTTTGTATTTAATTTTATTTTAAGCCATTCAGGTTTTCGTAAACTTTCTTCTTTTTGAGCCATTTTTCATCATCTCCAATATGTAATCATTAAAAAAATAAAGATGATACACTATAGTCAATTTAACATAAGGAAAGATATTGGACAAGAAAAAGGAATTTTATATTCCTTCAATTTCCAGCCATTGAAACTTTACTTTTTTCTTACACTAAGACATGACATGATGGAAAGGAGTTTATCAATTGTGGTTCTCAGAAAAATGTTATTATTGGCTGCACTTTTATCTTTATTTTCCAGCCATGCCAATGCGTCCAGTCAATTAACTGAACAACAAATAAATCATTTGCGAATGAGCCTGTATAAAAAGGTGGAAGCCATCACCCAGATTCCTTGGTATGTATTGGCTGCGTGCGACCAATACGAACGAAACGTCAGAAAAATAAAAAATGATATCCCAAAACAAAAAGGA
The DNA here is from genome assembly GCF_038008865.1 of Aeribacillus sp. FSL K6-8394. NCBI lineage: Bacteria > Bacillati > Bacillota > Bacilli > Caryophanales > Bacillaceae > Aeribacillus > Aeribacillus sp. FSL K6-8394. The sequence goes on along the minus strand of NZ_JBBPAA010000002.1, from coordinate 787,428 downwards.
GTTATTGGCATTTACATTCCTCCTGATAAATGGGCTGGGACAGCCAATCCGAATTTGAACGACCAAAATCCGGTTAGCATTCAGCTATTCGGGGGAATCGGAATGGATGGAAACGGCGACGGCAAAGCGCAAATGGATCATGATGAAGATGTCTTATATAGTTTTGCACATTTTTTATCAAAATATGGTAATGATATAGAAAATTTAAAAATTGGTTTATGGTCTTATTATCATCGTGATAAAACGGTCGGAATTATTTTAGGTCATATGAAATTGTTCAAACATTTCGGGCATCTGCAATTAAACGAGCATGCTTTTCCTCTTCCCGTCAGAACTGATTACAGCTACCGTGACACATGGGGAGATGCGCGCGGATGGGGCGGCCGGAGAATTCATGAAGGCACAGATATATTTGCACATTATGGCGTACCGGTTCGTTCCACTTGCTACGGAATTGTCGAAATGAAAGGCTGGAATCGCTATGGGGGCTGGAGAATCGGTATTCGGGACATTCAGAATACGTACCATTATTTTGCACATTTAAACGGCTTTGCCAAAGACATTCACGTTGGACAAATCGTAAAACCGGGGCAAATCATCGGTTCTGTCGGAAGCAGCGGCTACGGCCCTCCAGGAACATCTGGAAAATTCCCGCCGCACTTGCATTACGGGATGTATAAAGACAACGGTAAAACCGAGTGGTCTTTTGACCCTTATCCGCATTTAAAACTATGGGAACGGCTTGAATGGCAAAAAGAAAAAAAATAAAGAGCCCGCACCAACTCAGGAACGGGCTCTTTATGAATCAATTTTATGTTTTTTACTCGAACTTGCGACTATATCGCTGATCAAATGATAGAAAATACTTCATGTCTGTTGAAAAATCCATTAAGGAATACATCTTATTTAAATTCATAGATGGTACGTTTTGGAAACTTCTTTCATCTGTACACTATAGATGAGCAATAATCATTCTTTTATAAAAAGATAATGGTTGTTTTTTATTTTTCTACCATTTTCAATAGTGCTTCTTTGCCTGTCATCCCTGCCTTAATGCCAATTGCCTCCGCTTCTGTTGTGACTGATTCCAATGGGGCTTCAAGAAGCTGCTCAATTGTCCTCACTCCGACAGCGCGGCCGGCAATAATTTTTCTCTCTTTTAATTTTTCATTCAATAAGGCTACATCAAGCGCACCGCACATAATATAACCTTTTTCGGCTGTAACAGCCATGAAATTCGTTTTTGGCAGCTGAATGGTAATGGCGGTAAATTGATGATCACCAATTTTAACCGGCGATACAGATACCATAAAATACCCTCCTTCCCTACTTCACTTTATGAAAGGAAAGGAGATGTTGACAAAAATTTATTGATGGATTTGCAGGAACTGTTTCGATAATTTCCAAGCAAGTACATCTCTTAGCAATTCAGGCATGAAGTATATTTTATTCTTTACACGGCTTAATTGCGGATATAATGGACCTAATGTAAACATATCAATAGTTGCCACTGCATACACATGATTTTGATCAAGATGTTTTCCATTTACAAAGATCTTTTTCACATGTTCCTTGCCATCTTCCAACGTTTCCATGACCGTTTCAATGCCGTCAAAAACCATACGCCCCATTACTTTGCCTCTGAAGCCTAATCCTTTAAGCTTCAATTGCTCCATTTCTTTTGTCCGTGCTTGTAAAATAACTTCTTTTAATTGATCGCCTTGAACCATGATTTTACAAGGATTAATCGGATGAGGACAAATCCGGTGCATATCGCCTTTTGTGACGAGTCCTTTCGGAAGCGATTCAAGCAATACTCCGGCATTCACCATGGAAACTTCCCCATCGCACCATTCTTTTAAAGCGGAAGCCAACAGCTTTGCAAATGGTGAATCTGAAAACCAATCAATCCGTAATTCTTCTTTTAATTCCACAACAACTTCGTTAAGTTTTTGAGCACTTTCAGCTTTTTTTTGATCAAGCCACTTTATGGTAAAAACATCTTCTTTTTCAATCGTTTTCGTTTCAATAATCTCCGCTTTTTTATTTACCAGCTTCTTTTGAGCAGAGTCGATCTTAAGTTCAATATGTCCAAGCCACTGTCCAAACTTTCCTGCTCCCGCCAAAAGCGTATTGCCTACAAGCTTTCCACGATCAAGCACATGATGTGTATGGGCTCCTAATATAACATCGATATCAGGAAATTGTTGAGCAATCCATTCATCATCGGATATTCCAAGGTGTGATAAAAGAATGATAACATCTGCTTTGCCCCGGATTTCCTCCAATGTTTCTTTTATATTTGCCATCGGTTCTGTTATCATCCACCCTAACTGACGGTAAAATTGCTCAAAGCAAACCGTTACGCCTAAAATACCGATTCGGACTCCATTTTGTAAACGTTTAATCACATAAGGCTTTGCCCATTTTGGTCTAGTACCGTCTAAGTAAAATAAATTAGACACAATGACAGGGAATTGTGCATGATTATACAGCCGATCCAATGCTTCAAAAGGAAGAGTAATTCCTTCATTATTTCCAATCGTTATTGCATCTGGAGTTAAATGATTCAGCAGCTCAACATTTGCGACTCCCCCGGTCGCTTCAGTAATTGGATGAAAGCGATCGACGTGATCGCCGATATCGAATAAAAAAACAGTTTCGTTTTTACTTTTATGAATATGTTTTTTTGTTTTTAGATAATGAACGATTTTCGGCCAATTTTCAAAATGACTGTGCAGATCATTCGTATGATATATATGAACCGTCTCAATCAAAGTCGCTCTCTCCTTCAGTCGGATACTTTTCAAAACACTCAAATAAATCTAGCTGCCTTGGCGCTAAATCATGATATGTAATTCCTAACTTTTTCATCAGTTCTTTTCCATTGTCCGCCGCGTCTTTGCCCGAGTTGTTGTTGAAAATGAGATAGAGATCTTTAGTTTGCTTTTTCAGCATTTTTATGTGTCCTTTCCATTCATCAAGCTCTTGTTCATTATATCTATATAAATATCGTACTTCACGCCAATTCCCTTCTTTTGGCCTCAGCCATCCATGAACATTTCGTCCATGAAATCTTACCAAGGTCTTTTCTCTATTCGTGCAATATAATACGGTCGGAACTGAATTTTCCCCTGCCTGCGGCTCATCACAAATGGTGTGAATCCACCCTTCCTTCTCCATGAATTGAAGCGTTTTTTCATAATATGTAGGAAGGAACCAGGAGCGGTGGCGAAATTCTAGTGCACAAGGGGCATCCTTCATTTGCTCTTTGCACCATCGCAAGAAATCAACATTTTCTCTTTTGCAGTGAAACCAAGGGGGAAATTGAAAAAGAACCATTGCCAATTTATTCGCTTCTTGAAAGGGCTGAAGCATTTTATAAAAAGCAGCGAACATTTCTGAGCGGCTTTCGAAAGATCCTAAGCCTGTTTCGTGTCCAGTCATTCCTTTATACGCCTTTACAATGAATTGGAAATTTTCGGGCGTCTCGTTCACCCATTTTCGAACGTTTTTCTCAGGCTGTATCGAATAAAAAGTGGAATCGACCTCAACAACAGGAAAATGTCCTGCATAAATCGTTAATTTGTCATTCGATGATGTCCCGGATGGATAGAGAGAATCATGATCTCCCCAACCTGTCAAGCCTATGTAAATCATTTCTTACTCCTATCAATGTAGTCTTTATATACTCATCATAATACAGCATCGAAAAAGATTCACGATTTAAGCACTTTTTTGTTATAAAAGGCTGGCAGTATTTTTGGACATTGTATTTATAACAACAATAAAAATAAAGAGTTTTGCAACAAAAAAGTTCAAATATCTCATCCTGTACAGTTGCTGATCGAAGAAACAGGTAAAGTAAAGATGTTATAAGGATCTATGATCAGGAAATAATTCACAGATTCATCATTTACAACTTGAAAAAGCTGATGCCGCCAATTGGACTACTTCAGATAGAAAAAATTACAGAAAATGGTATAATAAACATATAAGAGCACAGTTTGGCCAAATGATAAAATACACCGTATTCTACAATTTTAGTAACCTCATACAACTGTAAAAGGATTTCCACAGAAAGATTGTTAGTCCTTGCTGGATGAATGATAAAAGGAGTGATAGCCACAACATGTCAGTACGAATCAAAATGACTTTAGATGCTTTGAATAAAAGACTAGATGAAAAGAATATGCTGGTTGTTCAAAATGAAGAAGGATTTTTAGGAAAACTACAATTTCGTTTCAATCCCCCTGCAACAGAAGAAGAAATCAAGAAGCTGCCTTTTAATATTCCTAGTGACTATGAAGACTTTCTGAAAATATGTAATGGTGCTACATTATTTGATGATCCTGAAAACGGAGGTGGACTGCAATTATTATCTGTCGAAGAGATACTAGAGGATTATCAATATATTGATTATCCTCCAGATTGGTTTCCTATTGGATATGGCTACGATGGCTGCCGGCTCATTATAGCTTTAGCTCCCGAAAGAAAAGGATATCTTTATTGGCTTGACAACGGCGGAAGTTTGGACGATCCGTTTGGGTTTCTAAACCTGACTTTTGAAAAATGGTTTGATTACTTTATAGTAGCCCAAGGTAGTAAGTTTTGGGAATGGACATGGGATTTTAATAGGTAAATTATCGCTTAGGGCTAAATATATTTTGATCGTATAAATGAGTCTGCTTCTTCTTTATGAAAGGATCTCATTAAAAAGGATGAGGCTTCAGAAAATGACGCGCAATACATATTGAGGTGGTCTGTGTTGAAGATCGTGAAAGAAGCCGTGATTGTTTCTCTTGCACTCCATAATTATATATTTTAGGAACAGTTAAATTTGGCCAACATCTTATACTCCTAATATGATGAATTTTTATCAGGAGATGAAATTACTGCAAATAATATAGCATTTGGTTTTATCAATCCATTATTTTTCTTGTTATCTTTTATTCTCCTTGCAGTAATTTGCGGCTCGGTTTTATTTTTGTATGAGAAGATGTTCAAGCCTCATAGAAAAACGTAAGCCATCATTTATGGTGTTCTAGAGGAGAGGGGCAAGCGAAATTTTAAAGCTTTCTGATGCTTCTTTCTCTCAGCCACTATTGGCATTGGGGAAAAGCTGTTATGCAATAATAGTCCGGTGAGTGACGTTTCCTGCTTGTGACCGCCACAGAAGTGTGCAAACATGCAAACTCCTTGTTCTTTCTTTACATGATGCTCTCCTTTAGCTGGAGCAAAAGATTAAGATACTAAAGCATAAAAATACCGCTGACACATATCTCCATGTGACTAAAAAAATCGAGGATGAAGCACTGGAGTTGTATTAACGGTATACAAACATGAATATCTAATTTTTGTGGGTGAATTGTGGGACTGTCCTCAAATCCCCATTGAAAACAAAAAATTATAAACACCGATATATCAACGTTTCTAAAACATTCATGGGGGCGTCAATAAGCCGTAAAAACGACTTATTAGACACCCCCTTAGTATTATAAGGATTATCCAATACTTCCTTCCATTTCAAACTTGATGAGTCGGTTCATTTCAACGGCGTATTCCATTGGCAGCTCTTTTGTGAATGGTTCAATGAATCCCATAACGATCATTTCGGTTGCTTCCTCTTCAGAAATGCCGCGGCTCATGAGATAAAATAGCTGCTCTTCAGATACCTTCGATACTTTTGCTTCATGTTCCAAAGATATATTATCGTTTAGGATTTCATTATATGGAATCGTGTCGGAAGTTGATTGGTTATCCATGATTAATGTGTCGCATTCAATGTTTGCACGTGCTCCATCTGCTTTCCGACCAAAATGGACAATACCTCGGTACGTTACTTTTCCACCTTGTTTCGAGATCGATTTCGAAACAATCGTAGATGAAGTATTCGGCGCTAAATGAAGCATTTTCGCTCCTGCATCTTGATGTTGACCTTTACCGGCAAGGGCAATGGACAATGTCATGCCCCGTGCACCTTCACCTTTCAATACGACTGCAGGATATTTCATAGTTAATTTCGAACCGATGTTTCCGTCAATCCATTCCATTGTTGCATTTTCTTCACAAACCGCACGTTTCGTTACTAAGTTATACACATTGTTTGCCCAGTTTTGAATCGTTGTATAGCGGCAATAGGCTCCCTTTTTCACAATGATTTCTACAACAGCACTGTGCAGCGAGTTAGTTGTGTAGACAGGCGCCGTACATCCTTCAACATAATGAACGTGGGCACCTTCATCAACTATAATTAACGTACGTTCAAATTGTCCCATGTTTTCTGAATTAATTCGGAAATATGCTTGCAAAGGCGTATCAACTTTTACTCCAGGCGGAACGTAAATAAATGAACCCCCTGACCAAACTGCAGAGTTTAAAGCGGCAAATTTGTTATCAGTCGGCGGAACGACCGTCGCCCAATATTTTTTAAAGATGTCCTCGTTTTCTTTTAAGGCGCTGTCTGTATCTTTAAAAATGATACCCATTTTTTCAAGGTCTTCTTTCATATTGTGATACACAACTTCTGATTCGTATTGGGCAGAAACACCTGCTAAATATTTTTGTTCCGCTTCAGGAATTCCGAGCTTATCAAAAGTGCGTTTAATTTCTTCTGGAACTTCATCCCAAGAACGTCCTGAGTGTTCAGAAGGTTTTACGTAATAAGTAATTTCATCGAAATCTAAAGCAGACAAATCGCCGCCCCATTGAGGCATTGGCATTTTATAAAAATGGTCTAAAGCTTTCAAGCGGAATTGCAGCATCCACTCAGGCTCATTTTTCATTTTCGAAATTTGTTCAACAATTTCTCTTGTCAATCCGCGTTCTGCTCGGTATATAGAAACGTCTTTATCGACAAAGCCATACTTATAATCGCCTATTTCAGGCATTTTTTTCGCCATACTTTCTCACTCCAATCTAATTTAAATTTTATCACTCGACTTCAGATCGCACACCTTTTTCCATCGCTTTCCAGGCAAGCGTTGCACATTTGATTCGAGCTGGAAATTTTGAAACGCCTTGCAATGCTTCAATATCTCCTAAATCAATATCATCATCGTATTCCTTGCCTTGCATCATATCGGAGAAGATTTTAGAAAGCTTAAGAGCATTTTCAATCGTTTGTCCTTTGATCGCTTCGGTCATCATGGATGCCGATGACATCGAAATGGAGCAGCCTTCCCCTTCAAACTTCGCATCGATGACTTTTCCATCTTCAATTTTCATTGTCAAATGAATTCTATCACCGCAGGTTGGATTGTTCATGTCAACCGTAACGCTGTCTTGAAGAGAGCCTTTATTTCTAGGATTTTTATAGTGATCCATAATGACTTGACGATACAATGTGTCAAGATTATCAAATGACATTGCCGAAATACTCCTTTGTTTTTTGAATTGCGCGAACGAATAAATCAATTTCTTCTTCAGTATTATATAGATAAAAGCTCGCCCGTGCTGTCGCTGATACTTCTAAGCATTTCATCAATGGCTGGGCGCAATGGTGCCCGGCTCGGATCGCAATACCTTCCGCATCCAGAACAGTTGCCACATCGTGAGGATGAATGCCTTCGAGGTTGAAGGTAACGAGCCCAGCCCGTTCTTTCGGTCCGTAAATTGTCATGCCTTCAATATTTGAGCATTGCTCCAATGCATATTGGGCAAGTCTATGTTCATGATTGAAAATATTCTCAAGTCCAATTTCTTCTAAAAAGTCAATTGCTGCGGCTAATCCAACTGCTCCGGCAATAATTGGTGTACCAGCTTCAAATTTCCATGGGAGCTCCTTCCATGTAGATTCATATAAACCGACAAAATCAATCATCTCTCCGCCGGTTTCAACCGGTTCCATATTTTCGAGCAGCTCTTTTTTTCCGTATAGAACACCGATTCCTGTCGGAGCACACATTTTATGTCCCGAGAAAGCAAGAAAATCACAATTTAAATCTTGAACATCAATTTTCATATGTGGTGCTCCTTGAGCAGCATCTACGACAAGAACAGCTCCATTTTGATGAGCAATTTCGCCTATTTCTTTTACTGGATTGATCGTGCCAAGAACATTGGATACGAGCGCAATCGAAACAATTTTCGTATTGGCTGTAATCATATTTCGAACATCACTTAAAGAGATAGTTCCGTCTTCTTTTAGTGGTATATATTTTAACGTAGCTCCTGTTTCTTTTGCAACTTGCTGCCATGGAATTAAATTGGCATGATGCTCCATGTACGTAATGACAATTTCATCGCCTTCATGTAAATTGGCCTTTCCATAGCTCTGTGCCACCATATTTAGTCCTGTTGTTGTTCCCCGTGTAAAAATAATTTCCTGGACGGATTTTGCGTTAATAAATTGACGAACTCTTTCCCGTGAACCTTCATAGGCATCTGTAGCTTTTGTACCAAGTGTATGAACACCGCGATGCACATTTGAATTGTACTCGCGGTAGTATTTTGTGATTGCATCAATGACGACATTTGGCTTTTGCGATGTTGCAGCATTATCCAAATAAACTAAATCGCGGCCGTTGACCTTTTGACTAAGGATCGGGAACTGTTTGCGAATTTCTTTAATATCCATTACCGAACTTTCCTTTCAATAACCTCTGTCAATTGGTTTTTTACACTTTCAATCGGCATTTGTCTTACAACAGGATCTAAAAATCCATGAATAATTAATCGCTCAGCCTCCGATTTTGAAATTCCTCTGCTCATTAAATAATAGAGCTGAATCGGGTCAACACGCCCCACAGATGCGGCATGGCCGGCGACAACATCATCTTCATCAATGAGCAAAATCGGATTTGCGTCTCCTCTTGCCTTTTCACTTAACATTAAAACGCGGGATTCCTGCTCAGCATTTGATTTCGATGCACCGTGCTCAATTTTGCCGATGCCGTTAAAAATGGACGTCGCACTGTCTTTCATAACACCATGTTTTAAAATGTTGCCTTCGGTATGTTTGCCAAAGTGAACGACCTTCGTCGTAAAGTTTTGAATTTGGCTTCCTCTCCCAACAACAACTGTTTTTGTATCGCCTATAGAACCGTCTCCGACAAGATTTGTTGTGTTTTCAGAAATCGTATTGCCGTCATTCATTAATCCTAATGCCCAAAGAATTTTTGCATCGCGTCCAGCAACCCCGCGGCGGTTCACATATGTTGTGATGTTTTCAGTCAGATTGTCAACCGCACCGTAGGAAACTTTCGCATTAGTATTGGCGATAACTTCGGTAATTAAATTAAACACAGCACCCTCTGTTTCGGTGGTCGAGATGTAGTTTTCGACATACGTAACAGAACTATTATCATCCGCAACGATGATCACATGATTAAACAAATTGGCTTCAGGGTTTTCATGTATAAAAACCGCCTGAAGAGGCTTTTCCACTTCTACATTTTTCGGCACATACACAAAGACCCCGCCGTTTAAATAGGCTGCGTGCAAAGCTGTCAGCCGATGTTCATCAATTTTTACTCCATCTTTCATAAAATATTGCTTAAGCAAGTCTCCGTGTTCCTTCGCAGCCGTGTGAATGTCAGTAAAAATAACTCCTTTTTCTTTCAAATCTTCAGAGACTGTCAAAAAAGCAGGTGTATTGTCACGTTGTATATAAAGATTTTTATGTTCTTCATCTGCCTCAATAAGCGTTTTTACTTCTTCCGGCAGCTCATCAAGAGAAGATAGAGTGCTGCTGGAAACGACATGTTTAGAAAACTGAGAGAAATTCCATTTGTCGATTTTTGTTTTATCCGGCTTTGGCAATGGAAGCTCTTCAGCTTTTGCAAGAGCAAGCAAGCGAAGATCTTTCAGCCAGTCCGGTTCACCTAACTGTTTGGAGAAATTTTCTATATATTTCTGGTCAAACGGTAGTTTCGTTTCTACAGTCATTTTGATCCTCCTAACGCTTACGCTTCTTGCCCTACTGTTTCGTCTTCGATGCCTAATTCCTTTTTAATCCAGTCATATCCTTCTGCTTCAAGACGCTGAGCTAGTTCTGCTCCGCCGGATTTCACGATTCTTCCTTGCATCATAACATGAACAAAATCTGGTGTAATATAGTTTAACAGACGTTGATAGTGTGTAATAATCAGGCAGCCAAACTCAGGGCTCCGCATTTCGTTGATACCTTTGGAAACAATTTTCAACGCATCAATATCTAAGCCTGAATCAATTTCGTCCAAGATGGCAATCTTAGGCTCAAGCATCATTAATTGAAGTATTTCATTCCGTTTTTTCTCACCGCCCGAGAATCCTTCATTTAAATATCGCTGCGCCATCCCTTGATCCATTTCAAGAAATTCCATTTTTTCATCCATTTTGCGAATAAATTTCATTAAAGAAATTTCGTTGCCTTCGCCTCGGCGGGCGTTGATAGCTGAACGCAAGAAATCAGCATTTGTGACTCCGCTGATCTCACTTGGATATTGCATGGCAAGAAAAAGTCCTGCACGCGCACGCTCATCTACTTCCATCTCAAGCACATCTTGTCCGTCGAGAGTTATGGATCCTTGTGTCACTTCATATTTTGGATGTCCCATGATCGCGGAGGAAAGAGTTGATTTTCCTGTTCCGTTCGGCCCCATGATCGCATGAATTTCCCCGCCTTTTATTTCAAGGTTCACACCTTTTAAAATTTCTTTCCCTTCTACGGAAACATGCAAATCTTTAATCGTTAATGTAGATCCTGACATAACCAATACCTCCATTAATCTATAGGTCAAATATTAATATCATTCTCAATTTATTCTCATTATTATTTTATAACAAATTAAAAGTGAATACAACCTTTTAATATTTCACAACATTATTCATATTACCAAATTTTTAGGAACAAAGTATATAGTCATCTTAGTATCATTCAAACAAACTTGTTGTATGTATTCAATAAAAAGAAAAACCAGTCTTTGCCGACTGGCTGATTTAGTTTAGCGTAGACAAAAACAATTTCCCTTTCAGATTAGCTGTTACAATTTGGCTACTGCGGTAATTTCGTTCTCTTTTTCTTTCAACCTTCATTCGCTTCTTATGTGTTCTCCTATATTCGTTATATCCCATTCCGTGAAATTGATGCATTGCTTTTTCCATTTCAGACGTAAATTTAATGTCTATCATTTCTTGGTTTAAATAAATAATGAACCAATCCTTTCATTTTTTATACAATTTAATGTTAGCAATGATTACAGCTTGCAAGCAACCTGCTGTATCGCTGATTAAAACAGCTTAAAACCCATTTTAAGCCAATGAGAAAGGATTAAAGGTTCAATCTTACAAATGCTCCAAAATACTGAAAATTACATCTTTATTTGTTTTTCATGCAAAACATTCCGTTCTAAATGCGGCCGCTAAGCTCATCACAAGTCCTTCTTCGAAAGCTGGTGCAAATCCTGCTGCTTCATATATTTCCTTTCGGCTGCATTCCCGCTGGAGAGAAAAAAATACAATATTCATCTTGCATTTGACACTGATCGTTCATGCTATTGATAGCTCAACCTTTTTGAAACAAGCAATTGTAAAATTATGTTGAGTAAATGCCCCATTCCCTTTCTTATGTTCTGCTGAAGCGCTTAATTGAAATGAACAGCACTTTCTATTTGCTTTTTTGGCGGCATAAATTTCACCTAAGTTCGTACGTTTTTTCTTAAATGAAATTTTGTCCAAACAATACCAGCTCAGCTTGATCCAAAAAAAGAAGCTGTGCGTAAATATGCACAGCTTCCCAATTGATTATTCAGCAGGAATAACGGAGCCTTGATAATTTGTTTGAATAAATTCTTTCATTTCATCTGATTGTAATACTTCTACAAGAGCTTTAATTTTTTCAGAGTCTTTATCTTCACTGCGGACAGCAATGACGTTTACATACGGATTGTCTTTTGGCGATTCAAGAGCAATGGCATCTTTTGATGGGTCAAGTCCTGCATCCAGAGCAAAGTTCCCGTTAATTAATACAGCGTCGCCTTCATTGTTTTCATAAGCTTTCGTCAACATTGGCGCTTCGATGTCTGTTTTGAATTTCAAATTCTTTTTGTTTTCTGCTATGTCATCAACTGTCGCTTTCGTTTTATCAACGCCATCTTTCAGCTTAATTAAACCTTTTTCCTCCAGCATTGACAGCATGCGTCCATGGTCAGCAACTGAGTTACTCATGATAATAGTAGCTCCATTCGGAAGCTCCTCTAAAGATTTATATTTTTTTGAATATACGCCAATTGGCTCAATATGAATTCCGCCGGCATTGACAAAATCATATCCATGTTCTTGTTTCTGTGCTTCAAGGTAAGGGATATGCTGGAAGTAGTTTGCATCAATATCCTTTTCCGCTAAAGCTTTATTCGGCAATACATAATCAGTGAATTCTTCAATTTCCAATTTATATCCTTTTTTCTCAAGAAGCGGTTTTGCTTCCTCTAAAATTTCTGCATGTGGAACAGGAGATGCGCCAACTTTAATTACTTCATTTTTCTCATTGTCAGAGCCGCCGGAGCTGCCTCCCTGATTACTTCCACCTCCGCAAGCAGAAGCAAATATCATCGTCGCACCTAAAACAGTTGCTAAAAGCCATTTTTTCATATTATTCTCCTCCTTCGTTTAACGCTTATCAATTGCTCTTGTAATCATATCGCCGATCAATTGGATGATAAATACAATAATCAATATGAGTACAGTTGCAACAAATGTTACATCACTATGATTACGCTGAAATCCTTCTAAATAGGCAAGGTTTCCAAGACCACCGGCACCAATGGCGCCTGCCATGGCTGTATAACCTACCAACGCAATTGCTGTGACAGTTATTCCTGAAACTAAAGCAGGCATCGATTCTGGAAGCAGTACCTTGAAAATAATTGTGCTCATTGTAGCTCCCATCGATTTTGCAGCTTCAATCACCCCCTTGTCAACTTCCCTCAGTGCAATTTCCACCATCCTTCCATAAAAAGGCGCAGCACCAATGATGAGTGCAGGAAGTGCAGCATTAGCACCTAAAATGGTACCAACGATTGCTTTTGTAAAAGGAAGCAGCAAAATGATCAAAATAATGAAGGGAATTGAACGGAATACATTGACAACTGCTGCAACAAACGAGTGGATAAACCGATTTTCCCACATGTTCCCCTTTGACGTTAAAAACAATAAAAGACCTAAAATAATTCCGAGAAAAAATGTAGCAAATACAGAAACAGCTGTCATATAAACCGTTTCATAAGTTGCATCAATGACTTTGTCCCATTTTACATTTGGCAACAATGTCTCAAACATTCGCAATCACCTCCAGCTCCACTTGTTGATTGCGAATAAATTCAATGGCTTGTTCAACTGTAGTTTCATCTCCATCAAAATGGATGATTAACGTCCCGTAGGATCCACTTTGAGTTTGTGAAATTTTCCCTTGTAAAATATTAACCTCTACATCGAACTCTTTAATGATTTTTGAAATCATAGGCTGCTCCGCTCTGTCTCCTACAAAGGTAAGTTTGACAACCTTTCCATGCTTGTACTTTTCAAGCAGGTAATCAATCGTTTCCATTGTTTCATCAGGTTCTGTAACTTGTTTAACAAATCGTTTTGTAATGTTAGCCTTCGGATTTCGGAAAACCGTCAACACATCACCATGTTCAACAATCTTCCCGTTTTCCATCACAGCCACTCTATGACAAATTTTTCGAATTACATGCATTTCATGGGTGATCAAAACAATCGTTAAACCTAATCGCTTGTTAATATCTACAAGCAAATCTAGGATGGAATCAGTCGTTTGAGGGTCTAAAGCAGAAGTCGCCTCATCGCACAAAAGAACTTTCGGATTGTTCGCAAGAGCTCTTGCAATGCCGACTCTTTGTTTTTGTCCTCCGCTCAATTGCGAGGGATATGCATCTTCTTTTCCTTCTAAACCTACTAGTTTAATAAGTTCATCAACTCTTTTGAGCCGATCGCTTTTCTTCATGCCGGCAATTTCTAATGGAAAAGCGATGTTCTCCCGCACTGTTCTTGACCACAATAGATTAAAATGCTGAAAGATCATACTAATCTCTTTTCTGGCGGATCTCAGTTCTTTTCCTTTAATTTGGTCTATTCTTTTTCCCGCCACTTCAACTGTCCCATTTGTCGGCTTTTCAAGACCATTTAACAAGCGTATTAATGTACTCTTCCCAGCACCGCTGTATCCGATGATCCCAAAAATTTCTCCGCTCTGGATTTGAAGATCAACTTGATCGACAGCTTTTACTTGGCTATGATTCGTATGATAAATTTTTGTAACACCGTTGAGAGAAATCATGTTTACACCTTCTTTCACACATGCAGCAGCTTCGGTTTAATACTAAAAGCCTTCCTGCACAGCTGCAGAAAGGCACGATTACATTCAATTGACCTTCCTTTTTTCAACGCAATTGTAGACAAAGCTTTATTGTACGTGTGCACCCGCTATTTTTCTATTAAAACATTATTTTAAACATACAAACTAACTGGGAGAGATTGTACCATTCAACAAACATTGTGTCAATATATTCTTTTCCGATATCTTTACTCTATTTTAACCTGTTAGGCCAATAAAGACAAGACAGATTCTAATCTTAAAATATCCCGAAATCTCCCCTCAACTTTTACTGCTTTCAATTTCATTAGTTGTTGGAGCTTTAGCTGGCCTGTAATGAGCTCTTCCATTTGCTCTTCATTTCCTATAATTTTTACATCAATGGATTCGATATTTCCATCAACTCGTCTTAATCCTTCCAAATCCAATTGATAACAATAAATGCTTTGGCCAAACTCAAAAGCAATAAACATAGGATGTGCCGGAAATAAAGGCTTTAAAAAATGATGATTATTTGCCTTTTCTAATAAAAAATCAAACATTGACAACCCCCCAGCAAATATTTTATTTTACTCATTCTTTCTAGCTTTCCTTCTTCCTGCTGGGAGTTGTCGACGCTTTCTAGAAAAAACTGACATATTTCTCAGGAAATATAATTATATGGTAGAAAAACTTTTTAACTTTTGATATAAATAGTCAATAGAATGAAACGCATATATTTTTTCGGCAATTTGTCCTTTTTCAAAGATCAATAAACATGGAACATTTTCAATTTTCCATTTTTCAGCAAATTCAGGGATATAATTCAAATCTTTCGTATATATGTTTATGGAAGGAATGATTTTTTCTACAATTTCCAGCATGCTTTTAGCTAATTTACACGTCCCGCAAAAAGGTGTATATAAAAATATAATGGTTTGCTCTTCATCGCTAATCGCATCTAATTGCTCTTTTGTTATTTCAATCATTGAACACACTCCACATTTATGATAAATATCTTGCATGTACATCAATATTTGCTCTCAGCAAAACGGCGGCAATATGCTGTTCAGGTGCGGATGCAACTTGACGGTACATTTTGTCTATATATAAATGGTTGGCTTCCGGAAGCTCCCGCTTAATTTGTTTTCTCAATTTTTCTCCTGCTTCATCCGCATCGACTAAAATATAAACATCCTTGAAAAATAAGCTTTCCGCCAATTCATCGAGCTTGGACAAGCTTAACGTGCCATTTGTACAAATAATCTCAGCAGGTTCATTAATAATTTTCTCTACTTTTTTCTTATCAGACTTTCCTTCAACAATGATAACTTTCTCAATTTCTATCAGTGCCATTGTTATCACCTGCTTATAGATGCTTTTTGATATATACTTATTCTAAATGAAGTGGTTGATTCCTTCACACAAAACACTTTGATTGTCCGCACTTTTCCATTTATAAAATCGAGTAGGAGGGGGTGACTAACCCCCGACCTCTCACACCACCGTACGTACGGTTCCGTATACGGCGGTTCAATTAAGATAATTGACGCAAGTCTTTATAACTTCCGTGAATAGCTGTTCTCTTTATGCCAGTGGTCACTCCACCCTCCAAGAGGTCTCCCACGGGATTCACCGCTTCCTCCCTCAAGTGAGGTACTACGTTTTCTGTGTTCATCATGACACACTGAATGCCAAGGGCTATTCTCTCTTAATTGTTCGGTCCTTCTTAGTTGTTCTAGACCAACTAATACTATGACCTCTGCTGACTTCTGACGGTTCAGCTACTTATCACTAAGTAGGTTATGAAGAGTACTTCACATATCCGCCAGACCTCCCCGGGTAAGAGTGTAATCTTTCCTTCCATCCATCTGCTTCATTTACTCTGTATCACCTTCGGCAGAAAGGGCTTTGTTTTGTCTTGCAAACTCACCCAGTGATACCTAGCCTCATATGAAGTTCGTGTTCCGAGAGACCTTAAAGTTTGCCGCTCGCTTCCTTCAGATTCCGCGTCACCACGGACACCCTTGCGTTAAGCTAACTGCTACTTCTGCCTTCGCAGCTCGGGACTTTCACCCTATAGATTACACCCATGCCGGGCGCACAAGGAAACCCCCTTCTCAAAGGGAGACGGGGGTTTCATATTAGTCTTCTTTTACCATTTCTTCATATTCTTCAGCTGTCATTAATTTTTCAACATCTTGAATGTCATTTGGTTCAACAACAATCATCCAAGCCTTTTCATAAGGAGATTCATTTACATATTCAGGATTGTCATCCAATTCCTCATTCACTTCAACAACTTTTCCGCTGATAGGGGCATAAAGCTCAGAAACTGTTTTCACTGATTCAACGCTTCCGAAAGGTTCGTCAGCGACTATTTCATCTCCAACTTCTGGAAGTTCAACAAATACGATGTCACCGAGTTCAGACTGCGCAAAATCAGTGATCCCAATTCTTACTTTGTCACCTTCCACCTTTACCCATTCATGCTCTTCAGAATAACGCAATTCTTTTGGTGTATTCAATGTCATTCCCTCCAATTATCATTTTTATATAAGAATTCTATTTAAATAGAATCTTTTCTAAATTTAATTTCCCCAAATCTTCTCAAATTCCTCTTCTTTAAAGCCAACGGTCACCTTTTCCCCATCGGTAACAATCGGCCGCTTAATGAGCATACCGTCTGATGCGAGCAAATCAAAGAGCTCCTCATCTGTTGCTGTTTTTACTTTTTCTTTTAAACCTAATTGACGATATTTTTGACCGCTCGTGTTAAAAAACTTTTTTAACTCCAATCCGCTCTTTTCATAAAAGGATTTTAACTCTTCTTTAGAAGGAGGATTTTCCACGATATGTATTTCACGAAAATCAATTCCGTGATCTTCCAGCCATTTTTTCGCTTTTCTGCAAGTTCCGCACTTCGGATACCAGTACATTGTTAAAGCCATTCCTTCTCACCTCCTTCATACAACACCAATAATATTTTATCATATCCGATTTGGACAAACATAATAACTTGATCAATAAATTTTTGGAGCTGTCCAGAAAGTCAAATTCCCATTGAAAACAAAAAATTATAAACACCAATATATCAACGTTTCTAAAACATTAAAAGGGGCGTCAATTAGCCGTAAAAACGACTTATTAGACACCCCTAAGTCCCGCAGTTATACTATATATTTTTCCTCTTCAATCACTCTAGCTGCAATTTGGCGTTTTTTCTTAATGACATTTACAGGGATTTGTCGCATCAATTTTTTTAGAGCAGAGAGAAGAATCCGCAAGTCGTCTCCTTCCTCGATCGCAACAATCGTTTCTTTTGCATTCGCCTCTAATTCCTGAAACGCTTCTTGCACAAACACTTGTGTATAAAGAAGCTTCTGTTTATTCTTTTCTTCTCCTGAGTTCACAATGGCCTTTTCTGTGCGCAAAATAGCGGATTCCATCGCATAAACGTTATTTACCGCATCCGCGATATTTGCAAGAATCTCTTGTTCCTGCTGCAAGGATTGGCCAAATTTTTGAGCTGCAGCACCTGCCAGCAAAAGCGTCACTCTTTTCGCTTGTTTCAACAAATATTTTTCTTGCTCCAATACGCCATCGCCGATTTCTTCCGGCATCCATGTCAACAGTTCTTTTTGAAGGCTTTGTGCTTTTTGAAGAAGAGGTAGCTCCCCTTTCATTGCTTTTTTCAAAAACATTCCCGGAACAAGCAAGCGGTTGATTTCATTCGTTCCTTCAAAAATGCGGTTAATTCTGGAGTCGCGATAGGCCCTTTCCACTTCATATTCCGCCATGTATCCGTATCCGCCATGAATTTGAACTCCTTCATCCGCTATATAATCAAGCGTTTCAGAACCGAATACTTTGTTTAATGAGCATTCGATCGCATATTCAGCAATCGATTGGGCAACAGCATTTCCATCCTTTTGCTCTTCAGGTGTTAAATAACTCATCCGGTCATCAAACAATCCAACCGTTCGATAGACTGAGCTTTCCATTGCATAAAGCTTCAGCGCCATATTGGCCAACTTTTCTTGGATTAACGGAAATTGGGCTATCGGCCGTCCAAATTGTTTCCTTTGCACCGCATATTTGACCGACAATTCGATGATGCGCTTGCAGGCTCCGATTGCCCCGACGGCTAATTTGTATCGTCCGATATTTAAAATATTGAAGGCAATTTTATGCCCTTTGCCGATTTCCCCTAAAACATTTTCTTTTGGCACTAAAACGTTGTCTAAGATCAATGTCCTTGTTGAAGAGCTTTTGATCCCCATTTTCTTTTCCTCAGGACCTGTTGAAACACCCGGAAAATCTCTTTCAACAATAAATGCTGTGAAATGTTTGCTGTCCACCTTTGCATACACGATAAAAACATCTGCAAAAGCTGAATTTGTGATCCATTGTTTTTCTCCGTTTAAAATATAATGTGTTCCTGCCTCATTTAGCTTCGCTGTAGTTTTTGCACCAAGAGCATCTGATCCTGATCCTGGTTCCGTTAATGCATATGCAGCGATTTTTTCACCGACTGCAAGGCTGGGCAAATATTTTTTCTTCTGTTCTTCATTTCCAAACAATACAATTGGAAGCGAGCCAATGCCTACATGGGCTCCAAATGTAATTGAGAAGCCCCCTGCGCGGGAAAATTGTTCTGCAATAAGAGCAGAGCTTACTTTATCAAGACCTAGTCCGGAATATTCTTCTGGAATATCTGCTGCGAGCAGACCAAGTTCGCCAGCTTGCTTCAGCAATTTCACCGAAATATCAAATTCATGGTTTTCAAGACGGTCAATAAAAGGAACAACCTCGTTCAGGACAAAATCTTCAGCTGTTTTCGCAATCATTTTATGTTCTTCTGTACAGTCTTCCGGCGTGAAGATCCGATCAAAAGGAATTTCTTCCATGATGAAGCTTCCGCCCTTTATATAGGCCTCTGTTTTGTTTGCCACCCAATATTCCCCCTTTTGGATTCATAAATAAGTTCGAAGACTCCATGTCATTTTCCATCATGTGTAGAAAACCTAACCTTTTGGTTTTTTATAGAAGCTCGAAAACTCCCGCTGCACCCATTCCGCCGCCGATACACATCGTCACCAATCCAAATTGTTCATTTCTTCTTCTCATTTCGTGGATAAGAGTTAATGTCAATTTTGCACCTGTACATCCAAGAGGATGTCCAAGAGCTATGGCACCTCCGTTTACGTTTACTTTCTCTTCGTCTAATTTGAGTTCTCTAATTACTTGAATCGCTTGTGAAGCAAATGCTTCGTTTAATTCAATGAGTCCAATATCGGAAAGTTCAAGACCCGCTAATTCAAGCGCTTTTGGCACCGCAACGACAGGGCCTATTCCCATCACTTCAGGCGGCACTCCTCCTACAGCAAAAGAACGGAATTTGGCCAGCGGCTTTAGCTGAAGCTCTTCCGCTTTTTTTCGATCCATTACCATAACGGCAGCCGCTCCGTCGCTCATTTGCGAAGAATTTCCCGCCGTTACAGATCCGTTTACTGCAAATACCGGTTTTAAAGATGAAAGAACCTCTTTTGTTGTTTCTGGTCGAACCCCTTCATCTTGGCGAAATATTGTTTTTTTCTCCTGCAGCTTGTTATTAGCATCAACTGTTCGGTTCGTGATTTCTACAGGAACGATTTCTTCAGCAAATGCTTCGTTTTGAATTGCTAAAGCTGCTTTTTGGTGGCTCCGCACAGCAAATTCATCTTGTTCCTCTCGACTGATATTGTATTTTTGTGCGACCTGCTCGGCTGTATGTCCCATGCTCATGTAATATTCAGGCGCTTCCTCGGCAAGCTTTGCATTTGGCCGCAATACATTTCCAGTCATTGGAACAAGACTCATTGATTCTGTTCCTCCTGCGATAATGACTTCCGCATGCCCAAGCATGATCCGTTCAGCTGCATAAGCAATGGCCTGCAGCCCTGAAGAACAAAACCTGTTAATGGTTATTCCCGGCACTGTATAGGGGAGCCCTGCCAGCGCCGCGATATTTCTTGCAATATTTAAGCCTTGTTCTGCCTCAGGCATAGCACAACCAATAATGACATCATCAATATGTCCGTCATAGCTTCCGGCCCGCTTCAATGTTTCCTTTACTACTAATGCTCCTAAATCATCCGGTCGTATGTTGGCTAATGCCCCTTTTTTTGCTTTTCCAACCGGTGTCCTAGCACCAGCGACAATGACAGCTTCCCTCATTTTTCTAACTCCTTTCTGTCAGTTGCGCAGCGGTTTTCCTTTTAACAGCATGTGCTGCATCCTGGCTTGTGTTTTCGGTTCACCTATTAAACTTAAAAATGCTTCCCGTTCCAAATCGAGCAAATATTGTTCATCTACCTTTGTCCTGTATGGAAGCTTGCCTCCCGCAATCACATAGGCTAATTTTTTAGCAATCTTTACATCGTGCTCCGAAGCGTATCCCGATAAATAAAGATTTTGTGCCCCTAATATCATGGCGGCATATCCGGTCTCGCCAACTACCGGAATTTTTTTGCGGACAGGAGGACGGTATCCGCTTTCATATAAAAACAGCGCTTTTTGCTTCGCATCATACAGCAGGTGATCTTTATTGATGGTTATGGCGTCTGTCGGTTGAAGAAACCCGTTTTGCTGCGCTTCCTGTGCGGATTTGGACACCTTAGCCATGGCGATCGTTTCAAATGTTTTATTTGCGACCTTTTGCAAATCAATTTCAATATCATTGCCGATTTGGTCAAGAATTTTTATATACAGTTCTTTGTTTCCTCCCCCGCCCGGGATCAGTCCAACACCTGTTTCAACTAGGCCAATGTAAGTTTCCATAGCTGCTTGAATGCTTGAGGCAGGCAAACATACTTCCGCGCCGCCTCCCAATGTCATATGAAAAGGGGCCGCTACAACCGGCTTCGGACTATATTTAATTTTCATCATCGCTTGCTGGAACTTTCTTATCATCAGCTCAATTTCAAAATAATTTTCATCCTGCGCCTCCATTAACATAAACGCAAGGTTTGCGCCTACACAAAAGTGTTTTCCTTCATTGCCGATGACTAGCCCTTTATAATTTTTATCAACTTCGTCGATGGCAAAATCGATCATTTGCACAATATCATAGCCGATCGCATTGTTTTTCGAATGAAACTCGAGCAGTGCGATATCATCGCCGATATCGATTAAGCTTGCCCCGTTATTTTCTTTAATGATTGATTTTCCATTTTTCAACGATTGCACATGAATTTGTTTCATATTTGTTTGCAGCAGTCTGTACTCACCCCGATGATAAAAATAAGTAGCGCCTTCGCTTTGCTTATAAAACGTTTCATTTCCATCCTTCAGCATTTGCTTGACCCATGCTGGCACTGTTCCGCCCTGCTGTTCAATGATTTCAACCGATCGTTTTATCCCGATTGCATCCCACATTTCAAACGGTCCAAGCTCCCAGCCAAATCCCCACTTCATCGCTTGGTCAATGTCAACGATCGTTTCGGCAATGCTGTCCAGCTGTTCTGCGGAATAAAGGAGCGTTGGAATAAGAATTTTCCAAATAAGAGTGCCTGCACGGTCGTTCGAATAAACAACTGCTTTTAACTTCTCCCCGGTGCCTTTTTCACGTCTCGCTATTTCGATAGAATCGGCACGAAGTTTTTTTCTATTTTCATATTCCATCGTATTTACATTTAATTCTAAAATTTCTTTGCCCGTTTTTTTGTAGAATCCTTGCCCGGCTTTTGATCCAATCCAGCCGTTTTCATGCATTTTCTTCATAAAATCCGGGACACGAAAAATTTCTTTTTCTTCGCCATCTACTCTTTCATATACGTTGTTTACGACATGAAAAAACGTGTCTAAACCGACTACATCAAGTGTGTGGAATGTGGCGCTTTTTGGTCTGCCGATCAAAGGCCCTGTCACGGAATCAACTTCTCCGACAGAATAATTCCCTTTCAGCATTTCACGTACGGTTACAAGAAAACCATATGTTCCAATGCGGTTGGCAATGAAATTCGGTGTATCCTTTGCGCAAACAACCCCTTTGCCAAGAACATCTTCACCAAATCTCTTCATAAATGCTACAACTTGTTCGTCAGTATCTTTTGTTGGAATAATTTCGAGCAGCTTCAAATAGCGTGGCGGGTTAAAAAAGTGAGTGCCTAAAAAATGTTTGCGGAAATCTTCTGAGCGGTTTTCTGACATCGAATGAACGGAAACTCCAGACGTGTTTGTGCTGATAATGCTGCCTGGCCGCCGCCATTTGTCCACTTTTTCAAAAACTTTCTGTTTAATATCGAGCCTTTCCACAACTGCTTCAATCACCCAATCAGCTTCAGCAATTTTCTCAATGTCATCATCAAAATTCCCGATCTCAATTCGCTCTATATTTTCTTTTGCAGTCAATGGAGCAGGGGTCTGCTTCTGCAGTCTTTGTACGGCCTTTTGAGCATAACGGTTTCGAACGATTGGATCTTTCAGCGTCAATCCTTGCTGTTTTTCTTCTGCCGTTAGTTCTGTCGGTACAATATCCAGGAGTAATACATGAATCCCGACATTCGCTAAATGTGCTGCAATTTGGGATCCCATCACTCCTGATCCGAGTACTGCAGCTTTTTTTATTTGACGCACAATTTCAAATCCCCTTTCATTTGAATGAACATTCATTCATTTTTTTCTGTTTTACTAAAGTATAAAATATTTAAAATTTTTGTTCAATATTCCTGTTAAAAAATTTTTGCATAACTCTTTAAAAATTGTGGGATATTAAATTTGTACATTTTTGAAAAAGGGGGCTTTTATGATGAATCAAATGCCAACCAATATGCAAAATATGCAGCAAAATCAAGTTTATAACGAACCGCCGCAAATTATTTCTGTAAAAGATCAACTATATTTAACAGATATGATGTCATGGAATTTAATTGCGATGAAAAAAGCACATTTTTTTGCTTCACAATGCCAAATTCCTGAAATTAAAGCTGAGTTGGAAAAGGTAGGAGAAATGCATCATCGCCACTATCAGCAGATATTAAATCAATTAAATGGCAATCCACAAATGCAGTAGAAAGGAGATTTATTATGCAAGCCCAGCAATCAAACAACACGAAAATCAGCAATCCGGAAACAACAGTTCAAAAAAGCCCGCAAATGAACGACCGCGACTTTATAAATGACTTGCTTGCAACTGAAAAATATATGACACAAGGTTATAGCACAGCTTTGAATGAGCTTAGCCACACCGTTTTATACGAAAATATTCAAATGATTTGCGACGAAACGCAAAAATGCCAGCGGCAGTTATTTAATGTCATGTTTAAAAATGGATGGTATTCCCTTGAGGCGTGCGACAACCAAAAAATACAACAAAGCTATCAGCAATATGCTAATTATTTGCAGCAGCAATCTCCTTACAATCAAAACATTCAATAAAAATGAACTTAAAAGTGTCTGACCCCATTCGAGCAGACAGCAAATAAAGAGTTAAAGCAGCCTTATTCCGGTAAACAAGCGGAGTAAGGTTTTATTTCTTTTACGGGACGGAAATGTTATTCCCAATCGATTGCTGAATAGGCGATCGAATGCTCATTCTGTTCTATATGATCACTATTTATCTGCTGTTTTTAAAGTAAGAAGCATTTTGCTTTAGCACAAAAAATTTTTAACCTTTATCAGCATTCCATTGTTTCGTCCAACGTCAATGCTATGAAACCTTAAAGTTATTTTGAATGATACTATTCTGTCCGCATAAAAAATCCCCCTGCTGCTTATAAGGAGGACAACTTCAAATTTAGATCAACGTTTTTTATTATTTCTATGCTGTTCATTTAATTCTTTTATTTCATTAATAATAGCTTTCATTTGTTCTTTTGCTTCTGGAAATTTTTCATTCCAATGTTTCACTAGCGGCGGCATCGATTTTGCCATGTACGTATACAACACCCAAATTTTCACTTTTTCTTTTAATTCAGGAGACGATTTTCCAAGCAAGAGTTCGGTATACTTTTCAACAAGCGCATCAATCTGAGCTTGAAACTGGTTATCCATTTTTAATCTCTCCAATTACTTTTTTATTGTACATTCACTAACATTCGGGCATGTTCTGCATTTTTTCCCTTCATCGTCTGTCAAATAAAACAGGCAGCATGTTTTTCTTTTTCGAATATAATCATCATATTGATCAGAATATGTCTTAGGACCAAAAAATTTTTTTAAAGGGTTCCGATTAAAATCCCCAAACAATTCACCTTTTGCTTCCTTCACGCAATAAATAAAATCTTCTTTTATTTTTTCATGTTTATCTTCATGCTGCTTTTCATTGAGCAATGTTTCATACATCCAAAATATATAGATCGCAACATTTTCCCAAAGAATCCATTTTGAAATTTTTGCCTCTGTTGAGACAACCTGTAAAAGACGGGTGATGTTTTCTTTAAATAATAAGGTTAACATTTCATCCCGCCATTTTTTTCTTTCTTGGGGAGCGATTGTGACTTCGTTCGATTTGAAATAAAAGCCCGGCAGCCAAAGCGGATCTTCGTCATCAGTGATCAGGACAAGATTTTTTATATCCACTTTTAAAGCTTTATCAAACATTGTCATGGTATAAAGAGCTAAAGCGGCTAAAAAAGCATATCTTTTAATAAACATTGACCCGGCTACATAAAGAGGTGCATTAAATTTAGGCTGAATATTTTTTAAAAACAGCTGCAGTTTTTCCGGTTTTAGCAGTTCCTCCATGTCAATTGATGAATCGGTTGCACGTTTTGCTTCTGAATATCGAAATTTTGACAGCACCTTTATTTCATCGAACGTCAACTTTCCCATGCCTGCATCCCTACTTTATTAATATTTCTCCCTTTTCCGAACGGAATACATAGCGGTGTTCCAAAAATCGGATCGCGAATAATTTTGCAATCCATTTCAAAAACATCTTTGACCAGTTGTACATTCATTACATCTTCCGGTTTTCCTTGTTTATAAATGTTTTTATCCTTTAATACGACGATATGATGAGCATAACGGCAGGCTAAATTTAAATCGTGAAGAACCATGATGATCGTTCTTTTCTCTTTCATATTCAATTCAAATAATAAATCTAGTATTTCAATTTGATGTGTTATATCTAAATAAGTTGTTGGCTCGTCGAAAAGAATAATATCTGTATTTTGCGCCAAAGTCATGGCGATCCATGCACGCTGTTTTTGTCCTCCTGATAAAGAGTCCACTGTTCGTTCTGCCAATTCACTCATTCTAGTTGCTTCAAGCGCTCGAAAAACTAATTCTTCATCTTCCTTGGACCATTGGTTCAGCCAATTTTGATAAGGATACCGTCCTTGTTTGACAAGCTGCAAAACAGTTAATCCTTCTGGGGCTTCAGGCCCTTGCGGAAGTATAGCCAGTTTTTTTGCCACTTCCTTTGTCGGTAGCTCGGCAATGTCCTTTCCTTCCAAGAGTACTGAACCGCCTGCTGGCTTTAAAATTCTTGCCAAAGATTTTAATAAGGTCGACTTTCCGCAACCGTTGCTTCCAATTAATACAGTAATTTCTCCCGTTGGAATAGTAAGATTAAGATCTTCAATAATCATATTCTGTCCATAAGCAAAAGTTAACTCATGAGTATACAATCTATGCATGCCATCACCTCCTAAATATTTCTGTGCTTCATTAACAAGTAAATAAAATAAGGAGCCCCGATCGCTGAAGTAAACACACCAGCTGGAATTTCATGCGGCAAAAAGATTGTTTTTCCCAATAAATCAGAAAGCATAACAATGAGTGCCCCGACAAAGGCTGAAATCGGCAGCATCAAACCAAAGCTTGAACCGACAAGCTTTCTTGCAATGTGAGGAGCAATAAGACCTACAAACCCTATCCCTCCTCCAAAAGCGACAGCAACAGCAGTCAAAGCGGTTCCTAGAAATAAGAGGAAAAAGCGGGTTAATTGTACCCGGTTTCCCATACCGATTGCGATCTCATCGCCAAAACTTTGAATATTGATCGTTCTTACAGTAACAACCGTTATCAAGAGAAGAATGATAGTTGCTGGAAACAAAATCTTTACTTGAGACCAGTTTGCTGCATAAACTGAGCCGGTTATCCAAATATTTGCTTGGGATGCTTGGTAAATAGGCCCTTTTATCATTAACAAAGTCGTTAATGCTTTAGTTAAAAAGGAGATTCCAATGCCGACCAACACAAGCCTGATGGCAGTCACACCGTTTTTCCACGACAATAAATAAACACAAATGCCTGTAACGGCTGCTCCTATGAAAGCTGCCAAAGGCATCCAATGAATGCTTACAGTTAAAGAATGATTCTTATCGGAAAACAGCATTAAAAATAGTACAACCGCTGCCGAAGCACCGCCGGTAATTCCGATAATGTCAGGGGATGCTAAAGGGTTCCGAACTAAATTTTGCAAAATTCCGCCCGCAACAGCCAAACACATGCCGACCAAAAGGGAAATAAGAATTCTCGGAAGCCTAAATTGTTTAATAACAAGCTCGTTCGTTCCATCCCCTATTCCAAAAATTGTTTGAAAAACTTGGACAGGGCTGATCATCACTTCGCCTACACTTGCACTGACAAGGATTACGAAAAACGCCGCAAGAAAGAAAACGAACGTAAGTAAAAAGGCTTTTTTATCAATTAAAAATGAAATGACATTTCCGATCCGAAGCGAAACATATTTTTTCATGATGCACGAACCCCCTTCCTTGCAATATAAACAAAAAATGGGGTTCCAATTATCGCCGTCATGACCCCTACAGGGACTTCTTCAGGCATGACAATGAAACGGGCGCCAATATCTGCTGCAACTAGCAAAATCCCACCAAATACTGCACAGAACGGCAAAATCCATCTGTAATCATTTCCGGCCACATACTTTGCAATATGGGGCACGACTACGCCGATGAATGCAATAGGACCAGCCGCCGCAACTGCACCGCCCGCAAAAAATATGACAGCACAGGCTGCAAAAAACTTCACTGTTCCTACTTTTAGTCCTAAACTTTTCGCCACTTCTTCTCCCATTACTAAGACGTTTAATTTAGAGGCGATAATTGTACAAATAACTAATCCAATCAAAATATATGGAAGAACAGCTGTCATTACCTCCATTTTGCGGCCTTGCACAGATCCTGCAAGCCAAAATAATACTTGATCCAACGCTGCTTCATTTAAAACTAACAAACCTTGCGTAAGGGAAGAAAAAAGTGCCGCAACGGCCGCTCCTGCCAAAGTAAGCTTTACAGGCGTCAATCCATCACTGCCCAATGAGCTGATCATGTACACAAGCATGGCAGCAAAAGCTGCGCCTGCAAAAGCAATCCAAGTAAACGCTTGTAAGCTGTTTACAGAAAATAAGGAAAAAGCTAGAACAATAAAAAATCCTGCACCGGCATTGATGCCAAAAACGCTTGGCGATGCAAGAGGATTTTTCGTAATAGCTTGCATCAATGCACCGGATAAAGCAAGACAAGCGCCGACTACACTCGCTATTACGGATCGAGGAAGTCGAACATTTTGTATAATAATATGTTCATTGGAACCATTAAAATGAAAAAAAGCATCCCATGCCATCTTCCAGCTTGTATCCGTATATCCATATACAATACTTGCACACATGCTGAATAATAGAAGCAAAAAGGAAAGAAAAAGTAAGATTGCTTTACGATTACTAGATAATGACAACTTCACGTCTCTCCTAACAAGTCGAACTTCTGAACCAATTGTACCAAATCATTTTGAATGTGAAAATCATTTTCAATTAATTATTGACTTTTTATTTCTCACTGATTACTATTATTAAGGAATTGAAAATCATTTTCAACTACATTTTAGGGGGGTACATAATGAAAAAAACATCAAAGTTGTTATTTTCCATCGTTGCCATACTCATGCTGGCAGTAATTGCTGCTTGCGGCAACGGGGACAGTAAAGAAGCTTCAAAAGAAAATAAAGAAAGCTCAACTGAAAGTCAATCATACAAAGTTGAGCATGCAATGGGAACAGCTGAAATTCCAAAAAAACCTGAACGTGTCGTCGTATTAACGAATGAAGGAACTGAAGCGCTTTTAGCAATGGGATTAAAACCAGTCGGAGCCGTTCAATCTTGGCTTGGCGATCCTTGGTACGATCATA
Organism: Aeribacillus sp. FSL K6-8394; assembly: GCF_038008865.1. Classification (NCBI taxonomy): domain Bacteria; kingdom Bacillati; phylum Bacillota; class Bacilli; order Caryophanales; family Bacillaceae; genus Aeribacillus; species Aeribacillus sp. FSL K6-8394. The sequence continues at coordinate 759,002 of NZ_JBBPAA010000002.1, read as the reverse complement.
TTAAAGATGAAATGAAAGACGTTGAAGTCGTTGGTACAGAAAGTGAAGTCAATGTTGAAAAAATTGCAGCTCTTCAGCCTGACTTGATTATAGGCAATAAGCTTCGCCAAGAAGCAATCTACGACAAGCTCAATCAAATAGCGCCAACAGTTTTTTCGGAAACATTAAGAGGCGACTGGCAGGAAAACTTTAAGCTATATGCAAAAGCCATCAATCGTGAAGAAGAAGGACAGAAAGTATTAGATGATTTTAATAATCATGTAGAAGAAGTAAAACAAAAATTAGGAGATCAAGTGAATCAAGAAGTTTCAGTTGTTCGTTTCATGGCTGGTGTAACGAGAATATATTGGAAAGATTCATTTTCTGGTGTGATTTTCGATCAAATTGGATTTAAACGTCCTGCTCAGCAAGAAAAATTGTTTACAGATGCAAATAAATTAGGAGATTTAGCAGTTGAAGTCGGAAAAGAACAAATTCCGGAAATGGACGGTGACATCATCTTCTATTTCACCTATGCACCGCAAGGAGATAAAGAAGCTTTGCAAGCAGAAAAAGAGTGGACAAACGATCCACTTTGGAAAAACTTAAATGCTGTTAAAAACGGAAAAGCTTACAAAGTTGACGACGCTATTTGGAACACAGCCGGCGGTGTGCTTGCTGCAAACCATATGCTGGACGACTTAGAAAAATTGTTAACTCAATAAAATTGAGATGGTCGAAAAGATAATTTTTTCTTACCTTGAAAATCAGCAATATGAATAAAGCCAAAGCAACCTTACTTCAATTTTCATTGGAGTAAGGTTGTTCAGCTTTTATGGCATTTTTGTTTCGTTTAACTGCATTTTCGCTTTATCTTGGGTTATAAGATCATGATGTTAGAGTGAGATGCAATGGACCAATCTTAATTCATTCGTAAACGGAATTAATTTTCGTATCCACAATCATTTCGTTTAACATTCTTTGTCATTCGTCTCTTCTGGCTTAAAACGATTAACCTATTTCATGTAACATAGAACGTTCTAAATTTAAAAAGAAGCTTTTGAATCAATTCCTCATTTTAAATTTTAGCCTCCAGTTTTATGAACTCCCTCAAAACTCTGTAGTTTCAAAATACTGCCTCGGTTGTATCTATATATTCCATCAAGGAATATCTATTTCTGCAAAGCTTGCACAAACACCCTTTGTCATCCTGTAAGAACATCTTCGCTTGGGTAACGAATCTTTTGTTGTTCTTTTGACGATAATATAAAAAGCAACGTGAGAGAGCCGACCTTTCCTAAGAACATCATAAAAATAATGATGATTTTTCCGATAAACGTCAATGAACCGGTTATTCCTGCCGATAAGCCTGTCGTTCCGAAGGCGGAAACAACTTCAAATAAGATATGCAAAAACGGCTGTCTTTCCGTAATATTTAAAATTAAAACAGCTACAATAATAAATACGATACTTGACATTGTAACTGCCAGAGCCCTTATAACAGTGCTTGCTCCAATCGAACGCTTCAACAAATTAATTTCTGTCCTCCCTTTTAAAAAAGCGAGAACGGAAAAAATGATCACAATCGCTGTCGATAATTTAATTCCCCCGCCCGTAGAGGCGCTTCCGGCTCCAATGAACATGAGGAGAGAAATGAAAAATAACGACGAATCTTCCATGGCGCCTATGTCGATCGAGTTAAATCCTGCTGTACGAGGTGACACCGCCTGAAAATAGGCGGCTAAAATTTTTTCTCCCCATGTCAAAGGCTCCAATGTTTTCGGATTGTGAAATTCAATTAATAAAATAAATACTGTCGCTGCCGCGTTGACAATGAGCGTTCCGATGATCATGATCTTCGTGTGCAAAGATAATTTTTTAAAAGATTTTTTTGTCCAAATGTCCACTAATACTGGAAAACCGATACCTCCTAAAATAAATAAAAACGATATTACTAAAATGACCACCGGATCCCCAACAAATTGCATTAAGTTATCCTTCCATAAGGCAAATCCAGCATTGTTATAAGCAGAAATGGCATGAAAAAAGCTGTAAAATAATCCTTTTTCCCAGCCAAATTGCGGAACCCATTTTATCGATAGAATAAGCATCGCAACAAATTCAATTAAAAATGAAAAAATAAACAAATATTTTACAAGCCTTATTACTCCGCCAATTGACGTTTGGTTCAATTGATACTGTATAAGAATACGCTCTTTTATGCCGATTTTTTTCCCAAGCACCATAATAATTAGCACTGCAAAGGACATGATCCCTAAACCGCCTATCTGTATAAGAAAAGCAATCACAAGTTGGCCAAATGGTGTAAAAACTGTGCCTGGATCAACGGTAACGAGACCGGTGACTGTCATTGCACTGGTGGCTGTAAAAAGAGCATCAATCCAGCTTATCGGTTCCTTTGTCGAAAATGGCAGCTTTAAAAAAAATGTTCCAATGACAATTGAGAATAGAAACACAACAACAAGCAATTGGGGGGGACTTAATTGAATCTTTCCTCCGTTCTTCTTCTCCATATCTATGCACCTTTTTTAGAGACTAAATTATGCAACAATTCCTTCTTAAATTCTTTCCTACAAAAAACAATATCCGTTCTTTATTTTTGAACCGTTACCTTCTTCGTGACATGCTCATGTAGTCCTTCATCATTGTTGACATGAACTTGGATTTGATAAGTTCCTGAGGAAGAAAATGTATATTTCGCTTCATATGTACCTTTCTCGTCTCCTGCAGCATCTACCCAATCATGCTTTTCAGAACCGTCCTTCCAAATTTCATAACGGACGTTTGCATTTAACAACGGAGCGTTTTCTGCTTGAATTTTTGTTTGAATCAATGTTTCCGCATTCGCCTTTACATTTGTCGGCAGCTCCAATTGGATGTCTACAGATTCTTGAGAATGTTCATGAGTATGATTTGCGGTTTCTTCGTTTTCGCCCGTTGAAGCTCCACCTTTATGTAGTTCACCAATCACAATTTGTTTTTTGGGCATATTATGCTGATTTTTCGCCGTAACGTGTGATTGAACAAAAAAAACTCCATTTTCATCAAATGTGTGTTCAATCGTATATTGGCCGTCTTTTTCATGTTTTGCTTCTATCATTTTACTTTCTTCTTTTTCTCCTTCTTTCCATATTTCAAATTTTACTTCATCAGCATCTTCAACCGCTTCTCCTCCGTAGCTCACTTCAGCAGTCAACGAAATTTTTTCATGTATATTCGCATGGTCCGGCACTTTCAAATTGACTTCGAGCGGATGAACTTCGGTACTTTCTCCGCTGTTCTCTTGTTTCGTTTCATTTTGACCGCAAGCTGCAAGAAGGAAAACGGCGGCAAGCAATATAATGATTTTTTTCACAATAAATCTCCTTTCTTCAATAAAAATTAATTGAGAACTATTAAATAAAGAATAAATTTAATACATACATATTGCAACATTGCAAAGGTGAATATTTTGTGTAGGATTCATGAAATTTTCATGTGGAAGAATACTGGGTTTTGCACCTGGCAGCATTGAATATAAAAAAGAAAACCGGACGCACAAATTGATCATATCCCGATCAAATAGACAGTATAAAAAAATACCCCCCTTCTTCAGCGGCTTACAGAATAGTTGTATAAGGAATCACTGTCAAGAAAATCACTTAACAGAACTCTCCCCATACAACTCAGTAGGTCTGTACGCTGAAGAAAGAAGCACTGTCTTCGAAGATATTTTTTAACTGCTAAGAGTTTAAACTCAAATGATAGTTTATGAACTTTTGTCCTTTTCTTGCCATAAAAAATCACCTCTTAAAGCAGTGTTGACCAAATAGGGATTTTTCAACATCTACTTTAAGGGGTGCAGTTCATAGACAGTATAGGTTTTTTTCTTTCTATCTAGACAAGAGGGATCGTATCAAGTAGTGAGTATCGGTATATATTTTCATCTCCCAGCAAAAATTCAATGTTTTCTGTTACACCATTTTCTCCGGCTGGACAATGCGGTCAAATTCTTCGGCTGACAGAAGGTTCAGTTGAACAGCTGCCTCCTTTAAAGTCAATCGTTTTTCATATGCAAGCTTTGCAATTTTCGCTGCATTTTCGTATCCAATATGAGGATTTAAAGCAGTTACGAGCATGAGCGAGTCTTGTACATATTTATCAATCACTTCTTTGTTTGCTTCAATTCCCACAGCACAGCGGTCGTTGAAGGAAATTATACTATCCGATAAAAGCCGGATCGATTGTAAAAAGTTATAAATAATAACCGGTTTGAAAACATTTAATTCAAAATTTCCTTGGCTTGCGGCAAAACCGATCGCTGCATCATTTCCCATGACTTGGACTGCTACCATCGTTAATGCTTCGCTTTGCGTCGGATTCACTTTTCCCGGCATAATGGAGCTTCCGGGCTCATTTGCTGGTATCGTGATCTCGCCAATTCCGCATCTTGGACCGCTTGCCAGCCATCTAACATCATTTGCAATTTTCATAAGATCAGCTGCCAAGGCTTTTAGCGCTCCGTGTGCATGAACGATTTCATCATGGCTAGTTAGCGCATGGAATTTGTTTTCAGAGGAACGGAATGATTCATTCGTTTGCTTGCTTATTTCATCTGCTACAAGCTGTCCAAACTGAGGATCCGTATTAATTCCTGTTCCGACTGCTGTTCCGCCGATCGCCAAATCTCTCAAGTTATCCATTGCTTCGACAATCATTTTTCTGCTTTTTCTCAGCATATGTACCCATCCGCTGATTTCCTGTCCAAGCGTGAGCGGTGTTGCATCCTGCAAGTGGGTGCGGCCAATTTTCACAAGATTCTCAAACTGCTTAGATTTCTTATCGAGCGTCTCTGTCAACAAATCAATTGCCGGCAACAGCTTGTTTTTTATCGCTATGACACCAGCAATATGCATTGCTGTAGGGAATGTGTCGTTTGAGCTTTGTCCCATATTCACATCATCATTTGGATGAATTTTTAATGATTCAAACCCATTTTCTTTCAAGTATTCATTTCCTTTAAACGAAATCACTTCATTGACATTCATGTTCGACTGCGTTCCGCTTCCGGTTTGCCATACTACGAGCGGGAAATGCTCATCAAGCTTCCCTTCTATAATTTCATCGCAAACATGAACGATCGCATCTTTTTTCTCTTTTGGCAGCTTTCCTAATTTTTCATTAACGATCGCTGCACCTCTTTTTAAAATGGCAAATGCACGAATGACTTCAATCGGCATCGTTTCAGTACCGATTTTAAAATTGTTTCTGCTCCGTTCCGTCTGTGCACCCCAGTAGCGGTCTTTGGGAACTTTTACTTCTCCCAGCGTATCTCTTTCTATACGATAGTCCATTTTCTTCTTCCTCCTTTTTAAATAATCATCTATTTTAAATATACCTCTAATATTTTGTTAAAAGCAAAAAAACTCTGATAATTTTTTATAAAAATGAAGAACTTTTTTAAATCATAAAAAAAAGCGGTTTTAACCGCCCTGAACTATTGTTTTCTTATTTTGAAGTGTGCATTCAGCTGGCCTTGAATCATTTTTTTCTTATCTTCGAGCATTTTATCTCTTTCTTTTTTCAGCATTTCTTTTCTAATTTCAAACGTTTGAACGCCGTCTTCGATTTTATCTGCAATTTCCATTAATGTTTCAATATCTGAAAAGGAATATTTTCTCGTTCCTTGTTTCGTTCTTTCGGGAAAAATTAATTTTCTTTCTTCATAATATCGTATTTTTCTTGGTGATAGCCCTGTTAGTTCACTAACGATACCGATCGTAATGACTTTTTTATCCTTATATGATTCTGACATTGTTATACCTCCTTTTATAACGTTATTACGTTAAAATTTATAACATTTTCAGCCATTAACTTTATTATACAATTTTTTTTCGTATTTTTTAATTTTTATTGTGAGATTTTCTTACATTGAATACTTATAAATATTTTTTTCCTTGTTCAAATTGACAAGAAAGCAAACTATTAGTATCCTTTGTACAGATCACATTTGGGTTGGAGGAAAGGTTTATGTTACATACGAAACAAACGAATCTTGAATCTTTTTTACATCAATATAAAGATCGCGCACGTCTTCTTATTACATGCAACGACCAGCCAGGAATTGTTGCAAAAATTTCTAAAGTTTTATATGAACACGGCGCCAATATCGTCCAATCAGATCAATATTCAACAGATCCTTCAGGCGGCACTTTTTTTATGCGCGTTGAATTTGAATTACCGGATATAGAACGTAAAAAAGGCGAGCTTGAAAAAGACTTTGAGCCGATCGGAAAAGAATTGCAAATGAAATGGCAATTTTCATATATGAACCAATTAAAGCGAATGGCGATTTTCGTATCGAAACAAGATCATTGCCTGCTCGATCTTCTTTGGCGTTATCAATCAGGCGATTTTTTTTGCGAAATACCTTTGGTAATCAGCAACCATCCAGATTTGCGTGAACCAGTTGAATCGCTTGGAATTCCGTATTATTACATACCGGTCAATAAAGACAATAAGCCGGAAGCGGAAAAGCAGCAGCTTGAACTGTTGAAGAAATATAATATTGATTTCGTCGTTCTCGCCCGTTATATGCAAATTTTATCTCCAGATTTCATCAAGCATTACCGGCATCGAATTATTAACATCCATCATTCGTTCTTGCCTGCATTTGTCGGTGCAAGACCGTATGAGCGCGCATATGAACGCGGAGTCAAAATTATTGGAGCCACTTCCCATTATGTGACGGAAGATTTGGACGAAGGACCAATTATTGAACAAGGGGTTAAAGAGGTCAGCCATCGGTACAATGTTGAAGATTTAAAAAGGGTCGGAAGAACGATTGAACGCGACGTTCTCGCCCGCGCTGTACAATTGCATTTGGAAGACCGCATCATTGTTCACGGAAACAAAACGATTGTCTTTTAATCAAAAAGCGCACTTGCTTTTCACAGCATGTGCGCTTTTTTTCAATAAGAGCTCTATTGATAAATTCAATTAACAAGGATGTGGCAAAAAAGAAAATGATCGTATACTTAAATACAAAAAATGCGGGATCATTTTTGAAAAAATATTTTGTTTTTATCATTCGTTTTCTATTGCTCTATACGGTATTTCAAATACTATCGGGTACTGTTTTAACTGCTTTTTACACGCCAGATTTTTCTGCCAAAACGGGCAGTCTTAGTCAAGAGGTAGTGTTCGGCGAGCCTTCTTCCATACCATTGCTTATATCATTGCTTATTGCTAACAGCCTATTTTCTCGCTCAAAAAGTATTGAAAGCTGCAAAATAATAAGAAAAAAAGGGCCTCAGCTTTGAACTGAAGCCCTTTCCTTTAGGCAGAGCATGTAAATAAAAGAAACCGGCATGTTTGCCGATTTCTTTTATTTCATTGTTAATTTTATAAAAATCACGGGAAACATCTTTCTATAATGGAGACGGTGGGACGTGCTGATCCATGCTTTCGCAATGGCACTGACTATATCTTGAACCTAAACAGGTCCTCCGGCGTGTTATGCGAAATTTAGATTTGCCGTACGGCAGAATTTCGCATCCTAGTACTACCTTGAAGGCAGCCTATGAGTCGATACACGGCTGTTGGATTGCTCCACATACCGCTCGGTGTTGCCATATCGCAGAAACGACTTAGGTTTCACCGATTAAGCCGGATTTTCACTTGTGTGTTGCCACACAAGGCGACTATTTCCTAATCGAACCCACGTCCAGAGATATCGCCACTTAAGCATCTACGAGCGTATCCGACATATTTAACATTTCACTGTTCCTTAGCCTGTCGGCAGGCATCCGGACAGCTAGTCTGATTCGTCTCTTCCCTCTTCCTCAGACGGCGGAATCGGGCGTAGCCCACTTAAGTTGAACCCCTTTTCCTCCACATGGGCGATGGAAGAAAGGAGCCTTTAGCATTAAGCAGCTAAAGCGTAGTTGTTTTGTTTGCCAGTTATCTTTAGGCGACGTTGATGACGGAGACGATCCCTCCGGCTCGCAGCTTAAGCTCGATCTATCCCTGTCGAATCCAAAACGTCCCCGTTTTATTCGAGCTAGTGCTTGAGAAATATATTCAACTGGCAACGACATATATTATTATAACAAAAACAATATATTTTTCAATTGTCATTTATTGTTATCATTAATAGATCCCTTTTTGTTTTTGTTGAAATGCCCGTTCAATTTCTCTTTTCGCTTCTTTTCGTTTTAAATCCTCCCGCTTATCGTATTTCTTTTTCCCTTTTCCTAGCCCGATAAGCACTTTCGCAAATCCATTTTTAATGTAAAGCTTCAGCGGAACTAATGAATAACCCTGTTCTTTTGTGGCCCCGATCAGCTTATTGATTTCTCTTCGGTGCAAAAGAAGCTTTCTCGTTCTTAACGGCTCATGGTTGTATCGATTTCCCTGCTCATACGGGCTGATATGCATGTTATGAAGAAAAACTTCCCCTTTTTCCACTCTTGCGAACGCATCTTTTAAATTGGCGCGGCCGGCGCGAATCGATTTAATTTCCGTTCCCTGGAGGACGATCCCAGCTTCATACGTTTCTTCAATAAAATAGTCGTGGTGCGCCTTTTTATTTTGGGCAATCAGTTTCCCTTCTCCCTTTGACATTCTCTGTCACCCTTTCGTGAAAATTAGGGGTAAAGATAATTATAGCAAATGAACATTTTCGCCTCAATCAAGATTCTTTCTAAATGAAATTTTGCTGTTTCAATGAGTTTGTTTTTTAGACATCTGGCCTCGCTTTAACGCTTTTTCTTCTTCCGCTTCTTTTTCGATACGTTTTTATAAAACTTTTTCTTTTTTGATTTCGGCGGTCTCGTTGACCATTCTTCCTCTTCTTCCTGATGTTTGCTCTTAATCACCTTCACCGTTTCAGGCCGTGTTGATTTTTTTCGTTTTTTTCTCATACCGACAATTTCAAAATCGATGGATCGTTCCTCTTTATCAACATTCACAACGCGGACGGTAATTTCATCGCCGATACGGTAAACATTTCCCGTTCTTTCGCCGATCATCGCATAATGACGTTCATCATAATGGTAGTAATCATCCGTCATATAGCTTACATGAACGAGACCTTCAACAGTATTCGGGAGCTCGACAAACATGCCGAAGTTTGTGACAGAACTGATGATTCCATCAAATTCTTCCCCAATCTTATCCAGCATAAATTCTGCTTTTTTCAAATCATCCGTTTCACGCTCCGCATCAACAGCCCGCCGTTCCATATTAGAAGAATGTTCTGCAATTTCCGGCAAAATTGATGCCCATTTCACCTGTGTCTTTTCGTCTATTTTCCCTTCAAGCAAATATTTGCGAATGAGTCGATGAACTATCAAATCAGGATAACGGCGAATCGGGGAAGTAAAATGGGTGTAAAATTCGGTCGACAATCCGAAATGCCCGACGCTTTCCGGATGATATTTCGCTTGCTTCATAGACCGAAGCATGACAGTTGAAATCACCATTTCTTCAGGTTTTCCCCGTACTTCATCTAAAATTTGCTGCAAAGCGCGCGGATGAATATTGTTTCCTGTTCCCTTCACGACATAACCGAAATTTGTAATAAATTCCAAGAAACGTCTTAGTTTTTCCTCATTCGGTTTTTCGTGAATTCGATATAAAAACGGTACATTTAACCAGTGAAAATGTTCTGCTACTGTTTCATTTGCAAGCAGCATAAATTCTTCAATTAACCGTTCCGCTACAGATCGTTCCCGAATAATGACATCATACGGTTTGCCTTTCTCATCCACCAAAACTTTCGCTTCCTTAAAATCAAAATCGATCGCTCCGCGCAGCATTCTTTTTTTCCGTAAAATCGACGCAAGCTCAGCCATATCCTCCAGCATGGGGACAATTTCTTGATATTTTTCCCGAAGCTGTTCATCCTTTTCAATCAAAATTTTATTGACATTTGAATAAGTCATCCGCTCAGCGGAGCGAATAATACTTTGAAAAATATCATGCTGAACTACGTTCCCATATTCATCCACAATCATTTCGCACGATAATGTCAGACGATCCACCTTCGGATTCAGTGAACAAATTCCGTTTGATAAGCGATGCGGTATCATCGGAATGACGCGATCAACTAAATATACGCTTGTCCCGCGTGCAAATGCCTCTCTGTCAATCGGAGTTCCTTCTTTTACATAATAACTGACATCTGCGATATGCACGCCAAGCTTATAGCAGCCGTTATTTAACTTTGTTACTGTTACGGCATCATCCAAATCTTTTGCATCTTCACCATCAATAGTAATGATTAATTCGTTGCGAAGATCTCGTCTGTTCTTGATTTCCTCGCTCTTAATCTCATCAGGTGTTTCGTTTGCTTGCTTTAATACATCCTCCGGAAAGCTCAATGGCAGCTGATGCTTATGAATGATTGATAAAATATCGACGCCAGGATCATTTTTATGGCCTAAAATTTGTACGACTTCTCCTTCTGCACTCATTCGTCCTTCAGGATATGACGTGAGTCGGACAATTACTTTATGACCTTCAACCGCCCCATTTGATGCATTTTTCGGAATAAAAATGTCGTTGACAATCTTTTTGTCGTCAGGTATGACAAATCCGAAGTTTTTGCTTTCCGTATATGTTCCGACAATTTCCGTTATTCCTCTTTCCAAAATGCGTATGACCGTGCCTTCCTGTCTCGCTCCGCTTGTTTTCGGGCTTAGCCGCACAAGAACTTTGTCTCCATGCATCGCATGATTCAGCTCGCCGGGCGGAATGAACACGTCATCAAAACCTGGTTCATCCGGTTCAACGAAAGCAAATCCGCGGGCATGTCCGACCAGTGTTCCGCGGATCAAATTCATTTTTTCTGGAACACCGTATCGATTTGCTCTCGTTCGCACAATGAGGCCTTTTTCTTCCATCTTATTTAAAGTAATAATCAGCTTTTTAAATTCGTCTGCGTCCTCTAGCTGAAAAGCTTCTTCTAATTCCTCCACAGTCAAAGGTTTATAAGCCTCTTCCTTCATAAAAGAAAGAAGCCTTTCAGCTAATTGCATATCGGGTTCTGCCAATACGATAACCTCCTTTTACTCCTGCCAATCAAGGCTCTCCAAAAATTCATAGACGTCCTGATGCAGTTCATCTCGCTGCTTGCCAAGCGTAATAACATGCGACGATTCTTCATACCATTTGATTTTTTTTATATTTGAGCTTACTTCGTTATAAATAATATTTGCACTATCCGGATTGATCATTTCATCGTGGCGCGCCTGAACCACAAATGTCGGGGCATAAATCATATCGACATTTTCTCTCACATCAGAAATCAAACGCTGCAGAGCTTTCAACGTTTTCATTGGTGTTTTTTGAAACTCTTCCATTTCCGCCTCAATCTGTTCTTCCGGCTTTCCTTCAAATTGTTTATATTTGCGGGCATATTTTAAAATCCCTTTATACATCGTTTCTTCGCTTTTAATATACATCGGGGCGCACATTGGAATAATTCCTTTTACAGGTACAGTGTATCCCAGTTTTAAAGAAAAAACTCCTCCAAGAGACAAACCGGCAACTGCAATTTCTTTAAAACCTAAGTCTTTCAGATGTTCGTAGCCGCCCATCACATCTTGCCACCAGTCATCGGGACCGGTATGAACCAATTCTTCCGGAGGAACCCCATGGCCTTTATATTGAGGGGCATGACAAGTATACCCTTTATCTTGCAAAAAACGCCCAAGCATCCGCACATCTGCTGAATTTCCAGTAAAGCCGTGAAGCAGCAGTACAGCACGATTCCCACCTTCAAACGTAAAAGGTTTCGGCGGTAAAACTTTCATTTTAAAATCTCCTTCTCTTTTTAAATTCTTTATTTTTTACAACGAACTGTAGTATGAAAAAAGTTTAAATTCCATTATATACCAAAAACATTATTCATTCAACTGCTTTAATTTCCCATAGAAAAAAGGCCTGTTTGACAGACCTTTCTAGCTATTATAATCCAAACCATGAAACAGCAATTGCTAAAACAAAAAATAACACAGAAAGAACGATTGTAATACGATGTAAGATTAAATCTATTCCACGCGCTTTTTGCTTCCCAAAAAGCTGTTCAGCACCGCCGGAAATGGCTCCAGATAATCCAGCACTTTTTCCAGACTGCAGTATCACCACAGCGATCAGCGCAATAGATACAATTGCTAATAGTATGACAAGCAGAGTATGCATGTCCACTCCACCTCCTAAAAAAACGCACATTACAATAGTTTTAATGTATCATAAATTGGCTCATTACACAATAGCGTATCCATTCAGAAAATACGAAAGCGGATGTCTTGAAGCAAGTCATCCAACTCTGTATTACCTTCCACGATGTTTTGCCTTCGCTTTTAAACGCTTTAACTCTCTTTTTCGCTTGATGAGAGCTTCGCGAAAGCTCCTTGCGCAAAACTTTTCTCTCTTTTTTACGATGCTCCAATTCTAGCTGAAGAGCTGTTTGTGCATATGTGGAAAGCGGCCTTGTTTTCATTTCCTTTGCAGCTTCACGCTGCAGTCGCTTCGGATTTTTGCGCTTTTTCATTTCAAGCGGCACAGCGGTTGTTGTGCGGCACTTGTGCAGTATCGATAGCATCGGGCCATTCGCAAATGCCAAAACTTCATCATCTTTTGGCTCTGGACGAAATACGTAGCGAACCGCTTTTAAAGCTTCACCTTCCTTTTGCTCAACCACACCGATCCAGAATTGTCCATCGTAAAAAAAAGTCAACTTCATGAAAGGGCCCTCCTTGTAAAACGTAACGACAGCGATGGACATCCCAAGGAGGGGAAGGATACTGACACTCTTTCGGAGTGCGCCCGGACTACCAACCGGGACTGTGTTTTTATGCTGTCTATGTTTTTATTATATGTTTGTTTATTGGCAATAAGAAAATATTTACACATCGTCTAGGCTATGATTTTGTGTGCTTTGAGCTTAATTAAAAAGGTCTAACCAAATAACTCGGTTAGACCTTTTCATAGATAGTGTTATTTTTTCAAGTTATAGAAAGATTTAATTCCTTGGTAAATTGCAGTATCGCCAAGTTGATCTTCGATGCGAAGCAATTGATTGTATTTCGCAACGCGGTCCGTGCGGGAAGGTGCGCCTGTTTTAATTTGGCCTGCGTTTGTTGCCACAGCAATGTCTGCAATGGTGCTGTCTTCCGTCTCGCCTGAGCGATGGGAGATGACCGCTGTATAGCCGGCGCGTTTTGCCATTTCGATCGCATCAAACGTTTCTGTTAACGTTCCGATTTGGTTAACTTTAATCAGAATAGAGTTGCCGACTCCTTTTTCAATGCCTTCCGCTAATTTTTTTGTATTTGTTACAAATAAATCGTCTCCGACAAGCTGAACTTTTCCGCCTAAACGTTCTGTTAACAGTTTATGGCCTTCCCAGTCGTTCTCATCAAGTCCGTCTTCAATCGAAATGATCGGATATTTGGAGACAAGCTCTTCATACCATTGCACCATTTCTTCCGACGTTTTTACAACGCCTTCTCCTTCTAGGTGGTACTTGCCGTCTTCTTTATTAAACAGTTCAGAAGAAGCAACATCCATCGCAAGCTTAACTTGTTCGCCAGGTTTGTAGCCGGCTTTTTCAATTGCTTCGATAATAGTTTGCAAAGCTTCTTCATTTGATTGTAAATTTGGAGCGAATCCGCCTTCATCACCAACAGCTGTATTATATCCTTTTCCTTTTAATACAGATTTTAATGAATGGAAAATTTCCGCTCCCATCCGCAGTGCTTCCCGGAAGCTTTCTGCGCCGACCGGCATAATCATGAATTCTTGAATATCAACATTGTTGTCTGCATGAGCGCCGCCGTTTAAAATGTTCATCATCGGCACAGGAAGAGTTTTCGCATTGAAGCCGCCGAGATATTGATACAGCGGAACACCTAAATAATCAGCTGCAGCACGAGCAACGGCCATAGAAACACCTAAAATTGCGTTTGCTCCCAGCTTTCCTTTATTTTCTGTTCCGTCAAGTTCAATTAATAGTTGATCGATGGCATTTTGTTCCGTCACATCAAAGCCTAACAGTTCTGGGGCAATAATTTCGTTCACGTTTTTAACTGCTGTTAAAACCCCTTTTCCAAGGTAGCGTTCTTTATCACCGTCACGCAATTCAACAGCCTCGTACTCACCTGTGGATGCACCGCTAGGTACAAGCGCCCGTCCAAATGCACCTGATTCTGTATACACCTCTACTTCAACTGTCGGATTTCCTCTTGAATCAAGCACTTCACGTGCATAAACATCAGTAATAGCTGGCATATTGCTTCATCTCCTTTATTTATGATTTAATAAGACTTTTCCCTGTCATTTCTTTCGGTTTTTCCAGCCCGAGCAGCTCGAGCATCGTTGGTGCCAAATCGCCTAAAATTCCGTCTTCTCTCAATTCGATTCCTTTTTTCGTTATAATAACCGGCACTGGATTTGTCGTATGTGCGGTTTGCGGTTTTCCGTCAAGTGTGACGACTTCGTCCGCATTTCCGTGGTCAGCAGTTATAATAGCTGTTCCGCCTTTTTCGAGAATCAAATCCACCACTTTTCCGAGACATTCATCAACCGCTTCGACTGCCTTTATCGTTGGCTCAAGTTTGCCGGAGTGGCCGACCATGTCCGGATTAGCAAAATTCAATATGATCGCATCATGCTTGTCAGCCTCAATTTCTTTTAAAAGCGCCTCAGTTACTTCATATGCGCTCATTTCCGGTTTTAAATCATACGTGGCTACCTTCGGTGAATTAATTAAAATCCGTTCTTCGCCAGGAAACTTCTCTTCCCGGCCTCCGCTCATAAAGAACGTAACATGCGGATATTTTTCTGTTTCTGCTATGCGCAGCTGCCTCAATCCGGCTTGGGAAATGACTTCACCAATTGTGTTGTCCAAGTTAACCGGCTTGAAGGCAACATATCCATTCACCGTTTCGCTAAAATGGGTCAAGCAAACGAAGAATAAACGTTTTGGATGTTTCGGTCCCCTATCAAAGGAACGGAAATCTTCATTTGTGAATGTATTCGAAATTTGAATGGCGCGATCCGGACGGAAATTATAGAAAATGACCGCGTCATCATCTTGAATCGTTGCAACAGGACTGCCGTCTTCTTTTGTCATAACAGAAGGGATGACAAACTCATCATAAATCCCGTGTGCATAAGAATCTTCAATACATTCGTATGCGTTTTTGTAAGCTGGCCCTTCACCATACACCATCGCTCTGTATGCTTTTTCTACTCGATCCCATCTTTTATCTCTGTCCATCGAGTAATAGCGGCCTGAAATCGTTGCGATCTGTCCTACTCCGTATTCATTGATCTTTTCATTCAGCTCATCAATATATTGCTTCGCCGTTTGCGGACCAACATCGCGTCCGTCCAAAAATCCATGAATGAACACATTTTTCACTTGCTGATCTTTCGCCAATTTTAACAAGGCGAATAAGTGGTTAATGTGGCTGTGAACGCCGCCATCCGATAATAAGCCGAAAATGTGAAGGTTCGTTCCTTTTTCTTTCACGTGGTTCATAGCTGAAAGAAATGTTTCATTTTCAAAAAATTCGCCTTCACGAATCGCTATGTTAACGCGTGTTAAACTTTGGTATACAATTCTGCCTGCACCGATGTTTAAATGTCCAACTTCAGAATTTCCCATTTGACCTTCCGGCAAGCCGACAGCTTCTCCACATGCTTTTAACGTTGCATGCGGGTATGTATTCCAAAATCGATCAAAATTCAGCTTGTTCGCTTGAGCCACAGCATTTCCTTTCACTTCGTCACGCAGAGCAAAACCGTCTAATATAATTAATGCTACTGGTTTTTTACTCATTTTGGCCTTCCTCCAATAGCTGCAAGAAAGAGCGTGGTTCCAGGCTTGCGCCTCCGACTAATGCTCCGTCAATTTCCGGCTGGTTTAGAAAATCTTTAATATTTTCCGGTTTAACACTGCCGCCATATTGAATGCGAACTTTGTTTGCAACATCATCGGAATAAATATCGGCAATTACACCCCGAATATGGGCACATACTTCATTGGCATCCTCCGGAGAAGACGATTTTCCTGTGCCAATCGCCCAAATCGGCTCATAAGCAATCACGATGCTTTTCACAGCCGACGCATCGACTCCAGCCAACGCTTTTTTGACTTGATCGCCAACAATTTCATTCGTTTTTCCAGCTTCACGCTCAGCTAATGATTCGCCTACACATACGATCGGAGTTAATTTGTGTTTGAAAGCAGCCAACACTTTTTTATTCACGGTTTCGTCTGTTTCGGCAAACATTTCCCGGCGTTCGGAGTGTCCAATGATCACATAATCAACACCGATATCCGCCAATGCAACAGGGCTGATTTCCCCTGTATAAGCTCCGCTTTCTTCAAAATGCATATTTTGAGCGCCAATTTTTAGTTCAGAGCCTTCAGCCAATTCCACAAGCTGACCTAAAAATAAGCCAGGTGCACATATAACGGAATCAACTTTATCCTGTGGGGGAACGAGTGATTTAACTTCCTTTACAAAGCTTTTTGCTTCTTCCAACGTCTTATGCATTTTCCAATTCCCTGCAATAATCGGCTTTCTCATCTTTACACCTTCCTTTTTACGGAAATGGTTGTGGTTATTTGTCTTCCAATATTTGAACTCCCGGAAGTTTCTTTCCTTCCATGAACTCTAAAGATGCTCCGCCTCCGGTTGAGATGTGGTTCATTTTATCCGCAAGGCCGAATTTTTCTACTGCTGCTGCTGAATCACCGCCGCCGATGACCGTATAAGTATGTTCTGCTTTCGCCAAGCTTTCCGCTACAGCTTTTGTTCCCTTTGCAAAAGCATCCATTTCAAAAACGCCCATCGGTCCGTTCCAAACAACAAGCTTTGATTGTTGAATGACATCCGCATAAATTTCAGCCGTTTTAGGTCCAATGTCAAGTGCTTCCCAATCAGCCGGAATGCTGTCAATATCCACTACTTTTGTATTGGCATCATTTGAAAAATCATCTGCTACCACAACATCTACAGGCATATAAAAGCGAACGCCCTTTTCTTTGGCACGTTCCATAAACGATTTTGCCAGTTCTATTTTATCTTCTTCAAGCAAAGACTTGCCGATTTCGTGACCCAGCGCTTTTACAAACGTATAAGCAAGTCCTCCGCCGATAATCAAATTATCTACACGTTCCAATAAATTTTCGATAACTCCGATTTTATCTTTTACTTTTGCACCCCCGATAATCGCTGTAAATGGGCGGTCAGGATTATCAAGCGCTTTAGATAAAACATTGATTTCTTTTTCCATTAAAAATCCTGCAACAGATGGTAAATATTCCGCAATGCCTGCGGTGGATGCATGTGCGCGGTGAGCGGCGCCAAAGGCATCGTTAACATATAGATCCGCCAATTCAGCAAAAGCTTTAGCAAGCTCAGGATCATTCTTTTCTTCGCCAGGATAAAAGCGTACATTTTCCAGAACGAGAATGTCGCCATTGTTTAACTTGTCTACTTCCGCTTTTACAGCCGCACCGTAAGCTTCATCTACTTTGACCACCTTTTTGCCTAACAGTTCTTCTAAACGCTTCGCTACAGGCGTCAATCGAAGCTCTTCCACAACCTGTCCTTTTGGTCTGCCAAGGTGGCTGGCAAGCAATACTTTCGCTCCTTGATCTGCCAAGTATTGGATCGTTGGGAGTGCAGCTCGAATGCGTGTATCATCGGTTATTTTGCCATCCTGCATCGGTACATTAAAGTCAACTCGGCAAAATACCGTTTTCCCTTTCACATCGACATCTTTTATCGTTTTTTTGTTCATGGCTCAAGCTCCTCCTTCACAATAACGATCAGGAAAAAATTCTTCCTACATGTTGAAAGGGAAAGGGGAATGTAAACGTCCCCTTCCCCTTCCCGCTTTTCATTATAGCTTTTTAAACAGGCAAGCTACAAGTCCGTATTTAAAGATTATAAACCTTGTTTTGCAATGTAAGCCGCCAAATCTACCACGCGGTTTGAGTATCCTGTTTCGTTATCGTACCAAGAAACAACTTTCACCATGCGGTTTTCAAGCACCATAGTAGAAAGCGCATCAATCGTAGAAGAATGAGTATCACCATTATAGTCTCTGGATACAAGCGGCTCCTCGCTGTACGCTAAAATACCTTTCAATTCTCCTTCAGCTGCTTCTTTAAGCGCCGCATTTACTTCTTCCACTGTTACGTCTTTTTCAAGCTCAGCCACTAAGTCAACGATGGACACATTTGGTGTCGGAACACGCATTGCCATACCGTTAAGTTTTCCTTTTAATTCAGGCAATACGAGCGCAACTGCTTTAGCCGCACCAGTTGTTGTCGGTATGATAGATTCTGCTGCAGCGCGAGCGCGGCGGTAATCTTTGTGAGGCAAGTCTAAAATTTGTTGGTCATTTGTATAAGCGTGCACAGTTGTCATCATGCCTCGAACAATGCCAAATTTTTCATGCAAAACTTTTGCAAACGGAGCTAAGCAGTTTGTTGTACATGAAGCGTTGGAAATGACATGATGATTGCTTGGATCATATTTGTCTTCGTTTACGCCCATAACAATTGTGATATCTTCTTCTTTAGCCGGCGCAGAAATGATTACTTTTTTCGCACCTGCTTCAAGGTGTTTTGCTGCATCTTGACGGTTTGTGAAGCGACCAGTAGATTCTACTACAATGTCAACGCCAAGGTCTCCCCAGCCTAATTGAGCTGGATCGCGCTCGGATAATACTTGAATTTCTTTTCCATCCACGACCAAGTTATTTCCGTTTACCCCGACTTCCACATCGAGTTTTCCATGAACGGAATCGTATTGTAAAAGATGTGCAAGCATGTTTGCATCTGTTAAATCATTTACTGCTACTACTTCTACTTCAGGATTTTTTAATGCTGCGCGGAATACATTGCGTCCAATACGACCAAAACCATTAATACCAATTTTCACTGCCATCTTTAAGTCCTCCTTCAATTTTAGGAATGATGTTTATATTGAGGGAGCTTTACAGTTCCCTTAATAACTCTTTAGCTGCCACTTCGTCAGTTACTAAAATCGTGGCTAATGATTGATTCATATACGCTTTGATCGCTTTTGCTTTAGAGGCTCCTCCAGCAACCGCGATCACATTTCGTATGTTTTTTAAGTCCTCCAGCTGCATTCCAACCGTTTGAACTTTATGGACGACTTCACCTTTTTGGTTGAAGTAATAACCGAAAGCTTCGCCTACTGCATTTCCTTTTTTAATTTTTTCGAAATCTTCCTTCGGAGTCTTTCTTCGCTCCGCCATTGTTTGAGCATCCCCGATGCCATGAACAAGCATTTTCGCTGAACGTATAATTTTTAAAAGGTCTTTTATTTCCGGTTCTTCGATAATGGATTCATATGCTTCCTTGCTTAGCTGGTCAGGAACATGAAGCAGCCTGTATTTCCCATGTGCACGTTCAGCTATTTTGGCGCAAATCGTATTCGCCTGGTTTTCAACATTTTCCCCTAGTCCGCCTCTTGCAGGGACAAATAAAACATTTCGGCGATGACCTAACGGAATCATCATTTCAGCAACAGCTGCCAGCGTTGTGCCGCCTGCCACAGCAACAACCTCGTCATCCTGCAAATGATTCATAATGCATTGTGCACAAGCTCTTCCCATTTCTTTTTTCACGAGGGGCGAATGGTCGCTGTCACCTGAAACAACAATCACTTCATCTAAATGAAGCTTCTCTTTTAATGTAGTTTCCAAAAAAGTTAAACCTAAAACATCTTTCATCATTTCTTCCAATGATGAAAGAAGATCATCCCCTTCTTTCGTTAAGGTCATTCCCGAGGGGTGAATATGAATTAAATTTTGTTCTTTTAAAAATTGCACTTCTCCACGCAGAATTCTTTCACTGATGCCTAAATTGTTTGACAAGCTTCGTCTTCCTACAGGCTGCATCAGTCGAATGGACTGCAAAATTTGATAGCGCTTTTGCATAGTTTGGAGAAGATCAGGCAATAATTTTTTTTGAGCTTCAATTAATGATTGCATTTTCAAGACCCTTCAGCTCTTTCTTTCCGGGACTTTTTTTGTCCCTGTAAGACAAATTATGTCCCAATTATAGCAAAAAAATTCACCCCTTGCTACATATATTATTTTAGCAGGAGCGCAAATGTTAATCAACAGAAACAAGTTCCAGCAAACGTTTTCTTAAAGAATTTTCTTCAATTTTCCCAAAAATAACAATCTTTCCATTCACTTCAATCACTGGAATCATTAGTTGATATTTTTCCAGCAGCCGGTCATCTTGATAAATATCTTTTTCTTTCAGATCAAAGGGTATTTCAGCTTGCAGCTTATACAGCAATTCCTTTGCTTCATCACACAATGGACATGTTTGCTTCGTATAAAGAACCACTTGATTCACGAATCCAATTCCTTTCTAATTATATCTTTTTCGCAAATTGGACGAAGGGATATTGAGCTGATCGCGGTATTTGGCCACTGTTCTTCTCGAAACATTCATATTATAATTCTCTTTCAACAGGTTGGCAATTTTTTGATCTGAAAGCGGTCTTTGCTTATTTTCTTGATCAATTAATTGCTGAATGACCTGTTTAACATTCGCACTTGATGTATCTTCTTCTCCCACTTTGTTAGTGAAAAAATATTTCAACTCATATAAGCCGAAAGGAGTTTGAACAAATTTATCATTGACCGCTCTGCTTACAGTCGACTCGTGAATGTTAAGAGAATTAGCGATATCTTTTAATGTTAGCGGTTTCAAAATGTTGTTTTTCAAATAGAAAAAGTCTTTCTGAAATCGTATAATTTCCTGCATAACTTTGACAAGCGTTTCCTTCCGCTGCTCAAGCGATTTTAACAGCCAGCGTCCTTGATGGAGTTTAGTCTGTACGTAAGATTTTACTTCTTTTTCTGTTTGTACAATCGGTTCATAGTCCCGATTGATTTTAATTTGCGGCAAAAGATCTTCATTATAATATACAATCCAATCTCCATTTCGCTCTTCAATCATTAAATCAGGGATGATATAATTCGGGGTTTCCTCATCAAATTGCAGACCAGGTCTTGGATTCAATGTTTGAACAAAATCGAAAATTTGCTGAAGAGCATTCAGCGACAGACCTGTCTTTTTGGAAAGATCCTTCCAAGCTTTTGTGGCAAACAGATGAAAATGCTCTTTTAACACGAACTCGGAGCCTTCAGGTTTTTCCTCGATTTCTTTAGCCTGCAAAAGCAAGCATTCTTGAAGCGAACGTGCCCCGACGCCAATTGGATCTAATGATTGCAGCACAGACAGCTGTTTTTCAAAAAGATCGATCGAAATTTGGAACTTTTCCGATAGGCGGGATAAGTCTTCTGACATATAACCATTTGAGTCCACTGCATCGATTAAAATATGAATAGCACGCCGTTCGTTTTCGGTAAAACGAAATTCTACGAGCTGATTTCGCAAATGATCTTTTAGCCCCATCCCTTTTTTCGGCATATTTTCGATCCAGCGGCCATCCTCCTTGCTAGCCCTCTGCTGCTTTCTTTGATTATGATAAAATATCGGTGGATGGGATTCTTCCAATTCCACAAAGGGGTTTTCAAGCGTAATTTCCCTCAAGTAAGATACTAAATCGATTGTAGAATATTGCAAAAGCCCAATGGCTTGCTTCAGCTCTTTCGTCATCGCCAATCTCAAGGATTGGTTTTGGACTAAGTCCATTTTTATATGCATCAGAACTCCCCCCCTTTAGTTCTATTTTACATGAAGAATTTAAAAAAAGAATCTAAAATTTTGGAGGAACGAACATGACACAGCTTTTTTCTGTTTCCTATTTTAAAGAAAACTTTAAACAGTACATTGAAATGAATAAAGAAAAATCTTCAAAGATTGATGCCATGAACAGCTACTACCGATCTGTCGTCTCAACTTTAATTTACGACCAGCTAACCAAAAATGCAGAAATATTGAAAAGACTGCAAAATCTTGATCAAGCATATAATCAAGTGAAAAACGAGGAGTAAAAGGACTTTTAAATTTTAATGTATGAGATCAGTTTTTGAAGTCGGCATATAAGCCGATTTCTTTTTTTTGCAGTAAAACTTATGGTTAAAACAAAAAACTGAGCAAATATAAGCTGCCCAGTTTTCGTTTTTGTTTTTATTTCGATTCATGTTTTGGCAAATATTCTGTCGTAAAAATTTCCTTTGCATCAAATGTTTTTTCTAATAAACCGAGATCGTGCAATTGTTTAATTAATGTTGCCCAGCGTTCTTCCGTCATATATCCGACTCCATGCTCTGCTCTATCTCCTCCATATACAAAATCCACTTGTGTTTCGGCTTCAAATTTTAATGATTCTAATTCCATATCAGCGTTGTCTTTCTGAATCACTTTATTAATCTCTTCGTAAGAATCTTTGTATAAATACCATCCTTCGACAAAAGCATCCACAAATGCTTTGACAGTTTCTTTATTTTTTTCTAAATAGTCTTTTGTAACATATAACACAACGTTATAAGGATTATAACCTGCATCAGATATGAGCTTCGTTTCTACATCTACTCCATCTTTTTTTAAGAAAAACGGCTCTGAAGTCACAAAGGCTTGGCTTACAGAATTGGGATCGCTAATAAAATTCGAATGCTGTCCTGTATAAGCCAATTCTTGTACATTACTTAAATTATATTTAGATTTCAAAAAGTCCCAATACGTAATACCAGGCTGTATATATACTTTTCTTCCATTTAATTCATCAAAATCGTCAATTCCCTTTCCTTTATGGAACATTAATGCCTGCGGGCTTCCTTGCATGGCAGCAGCTACAGCGACTAATTCAATTCCTTGATTTCTAGCAATAACCATTTGGTCAGCATGTGCAAGCCCAAAGTCAGCACTTCCAGATGCAACCATTTGAATAGACGAGACTTGCGGCCCACCCGGTTCGATCGTGACTTTTAAACCGTTTTTTTCAAACAATCCGTTTTCTTGTGCTGCATACAAACCGCCATGCTGCGCCTTCGGAAACCAATTTAATACAATTTTTACATCTTTTAAGTCTTTTTTCTCTTCATTCGAAGCGCTGTCTCCCTCGTTTGTTGAGCTGCTCGACTCTTGTCCGCCGCAGGCGGTGAGGAAGAACATGAATATAATCCCGATTAATAGAAAACTCGCTTTGCGCCATGCTTTCAATTCTTTTTCCCCCTTTTTGCACTTTTTTTGAAACTCAATAAAGCTCGTTCCCTAACGCAGCAAACCATTTTTATGCAAAAAAAATTGGCAAATTAAATTCAGCTCTTGTAAGCAATAGTGATTATGTCAACTTAATTTTTGATCAAATTTTTTATTTTTCTCCCTTCATCGCGGATTCGTGCCATGATCTCAGCATGAAATGAGAAAACAAACTTACGAGTAAGTAAAAGACAATCCCAAAAATAGCAGCGGCAATTCCGCAAGCAAATAAATATGGTGTTTTTAATTGAACGGCTGCTACCGTAATGGCATACCCTAAACCGCCTTTTCCTCCGCCAATTCCAGCTATATATTCACCCGTAATAGCTCCAACGATCGATAGCGTGCTGGATATTTTTAAGCCGGTCATCATGTAAGGCATAGCAGCCGGAATTCGGAGCTTCCACATTTTTTGCCATTTTGACGCATTATATAAAGTAAATAATTCGCTCATATTTTTATCGATTGAATTCAATCCCATTAACGTATTTGAAATAATCGGAAAAAATCCGATTAAAAATGAAATCATCACAATCGAATTGAAGCCCGAGCCGAACCAGATAACAACGATCGGTGCAACAGCTACAACCGGTATCGTTTGTAAAATAACCGCATACGGGTAAATGCTTATTTCTAAAATTTTTGAGCTTGCTAATAAAACCGCAAAGCCAATTCCAATGATGGCGCTTATTACAAATCCGATCACAGATTCAGCCACCGTTATTTGTATGGCTGGCCATAATAACTCCCAATCTTCAACCGCCGCTTGAAGGACGTCTGTCGGTTTTGGAAGTATAAACGGCTGCACGCCAACCATAATCGGTACAAACTGCCATAAAGAAAGAAAAACAACAAGCGCAGCAATCGGACCAATAATCTTCCATTTTGATTTGCTCCATATTTTCAGTTTGCCAGTATTATTTGATTGAGCGACAATTTCCTTCGTTTGAGTGGTTGCTGTTTGTACAGACATTTATACCAACTCCCTTCGGGTTGAACTATTCTCAAGACTTTGCGAGGAAATATCGACATATTCTGTAAACCGTTCATCTGTCCGCTCCCTCGGATAAGGAAGATCGACATCGATGATAGATGATAATCGTCCGGGCCGAGCTGACAACACTGCAATTCTAGTAGAAAGATAGACAGCTTCAAATACATTATGAGTCACGAACAAAATTGTCATTTTCTCCCTTTTCCATATTTCAAGCAGCTCCGTCTGCAAGGTCTGTCTTGTAATCTCGTCTAATGCAGCAAACGGTTCATCCATTAACAGCAATTTAGGTTTTGCAGCCAACGCTCGAGCTATAGACACCCTCATTCTCATTCCGCCTGACAACTGCCTAGGATATGACTTTATATGATCCTTTAGTCCAACCATCTCCAATACTTTGATCGCATCCTCTTTGCGGCTTTTTTTATCCGAACCCCTTAATTCTAAAGGCAGCATCACATTTTCCAGCACCGTTCTCCATGGAAGCAAGTTGGCATCTTGGAATACAAACGCAACATCATTTGTATTTTTTATAACTTCTTTCGGGTTTTGCCCAAATACTTCTACCTTGCCCTCAGTAGGTTCGCCTAAACCTGCCACCATTCTTAATGCCGTTGATTTCCCGCAGCCAGACGGACCGAGGAAGCTTATAAATTCCCCTTCTGTGATGGAAAAATGGAATTGGCTTAAAGCGACTGTGCCGGTATTGTAAATCTTACTAACATGATGAAATGCGACAATCTCGTTTCGAATTGCTTCCACTGCTTATCCCCCCTTATCTAAGTTAGAATAGCTGAGTTTCTTATTCTTGGTTTTTTATAATTGACTTTTGTATGCTCAAGAGCCGTTTCCAGCATTCTTTCAGCAGCTTTTTGCGCCCGCATGGCAAATGATTCTTCATCGATATTGACAAGACGCCCTTTATCTACAACAATCTGTCCGCCAACGATAGTCATATCGACTGTCGGTGTGCCCGCTAGAATCGGAAGCGCCGTATCGTTGAAAAGCGCACCGGCAAATTCTAATCGATTCGTATCAATCATAAACATATCTGCAGCCTTGCCGACTTCCAATGAGCCAATGGCATCTTCCCAGCCAAGCACTTTAGCTGAACCTCTCGTCGCAATCGACAAACAATCTTCAGCACTTAGCGCTGTCGTTCCATGCTGAAGATTATGGAGCAGGTTCATAATTTTTAAATCTAATAATAGATTGGAAGAATCATTAGAAGCTGAACCATCAACACCAAATCCCACTTTTACCCCTGCCTGCAGCATGTCCATAATTCGCATCGTTCCGGATGCCATTTTCATATTGCTGCTCGGACAATGAGCAACTCCGCAGCCACAAGCACCCAGCTTGGCAATTTCTTTGTCATCAAACCAGATTCCATGCGCATACCACACGTCTTCGCCGACCCAACCTGTTTCTTCCATTAGTTCGAAAGGACGCATGCCAAACTTTTCTCTGCAAAAATCCTCTTCATCGGTCGTTTCCGCCAAATGGGTATGCATCCGAACGCCATAACTGCGTGCTAAATCCGCTGATTCACGCAGCAAGTCTTTGCTAACCGAAAATGGTGAACAAGGTGCAACACCTACCCGCAGCATCGAAAATTTACTAGGATCATGATAGGTTTCAATAATTCTCATGGTATCTCGAAGAATAACATCCTCCGGCTGAACGATTTCATCTGGCGGCAATCCCCCTTTTGATCGTCCTAAACTCATAGAACCTCTAGTTGGGTAAAAACGAATTCCGATCTCACGTGCTGCCCGTATTTCCTCATCAATTAATTCACAGCTGACTCCATTCGGAAAAACGTAAAAATGGTCAGCTGATGCCGTACAGCCGCTTTTAAGTAACTCACCTAATCCGACAACAGCACTTAAATACACATCTTCCGGCCTTAGATGGCGCCAAATATCGTACAAAGCGATTAGCCAATCAAACAGCTCAACATTTTGCACCCAAGGGATATTGCGGGTGAAAGTCTGATACAAATGATGATGCGTATTGATTAACCCCGGATAAACAATTTTTCCGCGCGCATCAATGACAATATCCGCTGACTCACAAGGTAAATCATAGCCAATCGCTTTAATCTCTTGACCGACAACATACATGCTGCCGCCTGGGTATTCCGTTCGATTTTCATCCATAGTAATAATATTTTTGGCATTTTTTATGAACAACGTCTTCATTCATTCACCCCTTTATAATACGATCAATCCCCTTTATGTTATTTTTTATAACACAATACGTAATGTATATTTATTATATATTCTTTTCAGTTGTTTAACATTAGCGAATATTCACAATTTTTAATGTGTTTTTGTGTATTTTAACTAAAAATTTACGTATTTATGTTATATATTATGACATAATTGGCGTTTTTTTAAGAGGAGCGGTATATGGGGGAGTGGATTTGTTTCCATATTTAAGGAATAAAAAGCCCGGTTTTTCAACTGAGCTAAATAAATATTTTTCGGCAACCGCTATATATAGCGACTTCCAAACGAACAGGCAATGTTGAATGAATCCGAATGTGACAGTAAAAGAGATGACCAGATTTAAATCTTGTACTCTTCATCCGTAGTGAAATCCCTTTTGCATGCCGGTTGAAATTTTGCAATGTGACTGGTTCATTCGGATGGCCGCCATCAGTAACCGGCTTTACCTGAATTGTTTTGTCTGAAAAGATTTCCTCCTGCAAACTCGGCTTCCATCAGAACCGTTTTATCCGATCATATATAAGGGAGTACGCCAGGACGAATAATCGGCGCCGTAATAGTCAGATACCCTTGTGTCTTCGTCGTAATCTTGTATGCGTTTTTCTCTTATACACATTACATCCTCTCTCAGGTAAAATAAAAAGCACTCCTAAAAGGAGCGCCAATTTTTGAAAAATTAATGGAATTCAACATCATCTATCTTCCATGAAAAACGATCAGATCTTGTATCTTCATTTTGTTTTTCTTTTTGATCATCAACAAGTTTATTTTTATTAATAACAACAGGTTCTTTACTATCCTCTTTCATTTTCTTGACCATCTCACATAAAAAATTGTGATCACTATAATCTGCTTTATTTTAAAAGTCGCTTCTTTATCCAAAAATATTTCTTCTTCGCCCTAATAAACTGATTTGGAAAAATTCTTTCACTTCAACAATGCTATTAAACGGTTTACATTCAACTTTTTCGCTTAATTCTTCATCATCAAATGCTGGGTATCGTAACGTACCTACAACCATACGTATTACCAGGAAGCCCTCCTGCAGGTGGATTATTTACTGTACAAAAAAACTTTCCATCTATTTGTCTATGAGCTTTTCTTACTCTTTTATCGTGTGATATCGAGATTATTGTTTCAAATCTTATGGATAAGATAAAAAACGGAGAGTTGCTTCAGCTTTTCTTGCGGTCTGATACAGTTTTAATTCCTCATAGTTAAGATAAAAACCATCCTGTTTGGCGGTATTTACGCTTGGCGTTACGGGTTTCAATTCCTCATAGTTAAAATAAAAACCTACTTACGGATCTTGAAAGACGGAAAGCAAGTAGGGTTTCAATTCCTCATAGTTAAAATAAAAACGTCACTGAATTTCCTTGTCCGTCATCCGATATTATCGGTTTCAATTCCTCATAGTTAAAATAAAAACGTCAATTACGGCAAGCGCAAGCCAAGGCAGAACGGTAGTTTCAATTCCTCATAGTTAAAATAAAAACCGCTCACAAACTCGCCTGTACGCGCGAGCCAGCCGAGTTTCAATTCCTCATAGTTAAAATAAAAACTTGCACAGTATATAGCGTTCTATGGCACGACATACGAGTTTCAATTCCTCATAGTTAAAATAAAAACCCCAAAAGTTGTTGATATGACAAAGTTTTGATAATACTGGAAATTTTGTTATTTTCATTTTAACGTAAACAGGAATTTTTATCAATTCTTTGTTTTTCGTTTATTTTCTGCAGATTTTGCATCGTTACTCTAAAAAAGAAATTGTCGTCGATCCCCCGGGATTTTTGCACGATTGGAGGTCGACGACAATTTTTAAGAGGTTCCGTTATAATTGCAAGTTTCCATCTCTTTCGTACATAGTTGAAAACAGTTTATAATATCATAAGTTTTCCCGTACTACTTGTCTAAATCAATTTCAATTCTTTTCCTTTTCTCAAATGTTGCTATTTTCTTAATGCCGATTGATTTTAACAATTCTCTCGCTTCATCTAATAAATTGCCTACATCATCTGGAAAATGAGCATCAGAAGACATAGTTATAGGTACTTCATATTGAGATAAAATTTTTAAAAATTCAGGACTTGGACACATCTCATTAATCGGATAGCGGTAAGCAAGTCCTGTATTGATTTCAGTTGCCGTATCATTTTCTTTTAAGCTTTGTGCAATACGGTGGTAATAGCCTTTCAGATCTTCTTCATTTGGCCGAAATCCATATACTTTTAAATTATCAAGGTGCCCTACAATATCAAACAGTTTTGAAGAAATGGCTTGTTCAATAACTTTAAAATGTTCCTCATAAAGAACATTTAAATCAAAATGGTGAAAATACTCTTTAGTATCTGGGTTATCAAATCCCCATCCTTTATAAAAATGAACAGAACCTATTACATAATCCCACTGATATTGAGATAATATCTCTACAAGGTCCTCTTCACACCCAGGAAAGAAATCTGCTTCAATCCCAAACTTTAATCGAACGCCCTCTGCTTCCCATTTTCGCTTTTCATTTTCTATCAACTTGGCAAACTGCTCGATTGAGACACATGAAACTATATCCAACCAATTATTTTGCAATGTGCCAAGTCGATCATTTTCTAAATAAATATATTTCTTATAAAAGGATTTCATTTCTTTAAATCGATATAGATGATCAACTATTCCCACTTCCTTTAACCCGATTTTTTTTGCTTGTTTTAAATAAAAATCTAGCCAAAATGAAGAAAATGCCCCTTGTTCCATTCGATAATTCATAATTCTCGCTGTTCCCATAAGCCATTCTTTAGAATGAGGATCATATGGGATTTTCCAAAACTGTTCAATCGCTCGAACAGTTCGATTCCACCAATTTAATGAATATGGTCCTTCTTCTAAATGAACGTGGTAGTCTACTTTCATCATAAAATCCTTTCAGATTTATTAGTCTGCAGTAATCCAGTTAATACCATTTGTTTTTTTATGATTTTTCCACCCTTTTGGGATAGGTTGATCACAAACAATCACATCTACTTTTTCAAGAGGACAAATTTTACAAAAAGCATCGACACCAATTTTTGAATGATCAACAAGTAAAATAATTTCTTTTGACACATGTATCATTTCTTGAGAGACAGACGTTTCTGTCAAATCATAGTCACTTACGCCGCCATCTATAGAAACTCCTCCTGCTGAAATGAAGGCCTTATCAATATGAAATTGACTTAACATTTTTTCAGTTAATCTTCCGCCTACTGACTGCTGCTTTGGATTTAGTTGGCCGCCTAATAACAATACTTCTCCAGAAAACATTTTTTGGTTTAATAGATCAGTTAAAACTGAGGAAACTGGCAAAGAATTTGTTAAGATTGTTATTTCTTTTTTATTTTCAATAGATCTTGCCAATTCTAATGCGGTTGTTCCAACATCGATCACAATTGTGTCGCCATCTGAAATAAGCATGGCCGCTGCTTTTCCAATTTTTATTTTCGCTTCTTGGTTCACTATTTTTCTCTGTACAAATGGAGGCTCTGTTCCTTGATAAGATTTTTTTACTGCCCCGCCATATACTCGCTTTAATAGTCCTTTTTCTTCTAAAATCATTAAATCCCGGCGGATTGTTTCTTGAGAAACTTGAAATTGCTCGGCAAAATCAATGACCTTTACTTTTCCGGTTCGATCTAATTCTTGAAGTATGGCATTTTTTCTTTCCTCTGGAAGTATGGACATTAACTAAAACTTCCTCCTATTACAAATTCCACGAAACGGACTCTTCTAACAATTTAATTGCCAACAGCTTACTTCCACAAATTAATCCAATTTCCTTTTGAAAAGTGGTTTTCTTTACAAAAATGAAGTGAAATACAGTTGAATGGGACTTTATGGGGATTGTTGCGAGTAAATGCTATTCATAAACTAGAGAGTTTCGTAAGTATCTAAAAGGGTATTGAAATGTAAATGAAAACTCCAAGAAGGCTGTCGCAAATTTTTTATCTATATATGATCCGGTTGAAACTTCAAATGAATACAGTAGAAGCCGAATCGGCATTCATTAATAGTTCCGCAATTGCCTATACTACAAAAGAGAAAGTACCGCAACCTGATGGATCCTGTACCCTTCCGCTTTGTTACTCGTCCAATTTAAAATCTTTTTTTCTCTCTTTAATGATTCTTTCTGAAATTCTTGCCCGTCAAAGCGGCGTACTACAATTTAGCTGTCGGCTCTTTGCAGTTGCAATTTCCGAAGCCTATGACGCCACAGCAGCAGATGTACTGTGCCTTTTCACGTTTTTCAATCACTATGCAAAAAAGGCTATTGAATGCACTCGATAGCCTTTTGAATGATGATTGATCTAAGCTTTATGGACTTGGGTTCCTTGCGAATTCATGGATAATCGATACTATTCTTTATGAACTCGGAAGCAATTCGGTACAGTATCGTACTGATATCCCATGGATGATCGATCTTATCCTTTCTGAGCCTTGATTAATACGTCTTTTCCTCCAACTACGTTGGATGGATAACTACTATGGTCGATTTTAAACTGATCTCCGTTCAGTAAAATAATAGGAGTAATGGTGTTGTACCCTTTTTGACCAATTTGATCGATGGCGAATTGTGCGATAAGATCTCCTTTTTTAATTTTGTCTTTAGGTGAAACTTTTATTTCAAAGCCTTCTCCTTTTAAGTTCACTGTTTCTAGTCCCAAATGAATCAACAGCTCTGCTCCTTCATCTGAACGAAGTGTAATGGCATGCTTGGTTGGGAATACATCGACGATTTCACCGTCAACCGGAGAATAGACATCTCCGCTTGTTGGTTGAACAGCAATACCGTCGCCCATCATTTTTTGAGAGAAAACTTCATCAGGCACTTCTTCCAATGCAACAACCTTTCCTGATAATGGCGCTACAAAACTAATAGTTGATTCTTCTTTATATTCGTTTGTTTCCTGATTCATGATATCTAAAATTTGATTTTTTAACGTGTCTGAAGTAGGTCCAAATATTGCTTGAACTCCATTTCCTACCTCCAATACGCCTGAAGCACCAAGAGCTTTCAGTTTTTCTTTATTAACAGCGCCTTTGTTTTTTACACCTACTCTTAACCGTGTAATACATGCATCAAGATTATTGATATTTTCTTTTCCGCCAAGTGCTGCTAATACTTCATACGCTTTTTGATTGACAACAGATTCATCACTTTTTCTATTTGTTTTTTCTTCGTAATCTTTTCTAGTATAAAGTCTGTTCGAATCTTCATCTCCGCGTCCTGGTGTAAGAAGATCCCACTTTTTAATAGCCCATCTGAATACAACGTAGTAAACAACAGCCATTGCCAGACCAACGATAATGACATACCACCATGGCTCTCCAACACCAGGTAATATACCAAATAAGATAAAATCAATGATTCCGGATCCGCCGGCATATCCAACATTCACATCTAAAACATACATCAGCATAAATGACAGCCCTGCCATTAATGTGTGGAAAACGTATAATAATGGCGCTACGAACAAGAACGTGAATTCAAGCGGCTCTGTAATTCCTGTAAAAAATGCTGTTCCCGCAGCAGTCAATAATAAGCCTGCTACAGCTTTTTTGTTTTTCGGTTTTGCCATGTGATACATTGCTAACGCTACCGCTGGCAGACCAAACAGGACGAACGGGAATTTCCCTGCCATAAATCTTCCTGCTGTTATTTCAACGGCATCATTTACTTGTTTATCCGCAAGCTGAGCCATATACATTGCCGTATCCCCGGAAACGACAGATCCAGCAAGTGTTGTATACGTTCCGCCAACTTCCGAAAAACGAATTGGAATATAGAAAATATGATGCAATCCAAACGGAATAAGGGCACGTTCTACTAGTCCATAAATGAACATGTAAAGCGGCGGCGTATTTTCTCCAGATAAGGCAGCTCCAAGTGCATAAATGCCGTCTTGTACATGCGGCCAAACAAAGGCCAAAATCAGTGCAATAATGATTGAATAACCTGCTGTTATAATAGGAACAAATCGTGAACCGCCGAAAAAGGACAGCATTTCCGGCATTTTGAAATCATGATATTTTTCATAAAGAACTGCTGCTACAAACCCGATGATGATACCGCCAAAAACACCGATTTGAAGTGTCGGGATCCCTAACTCAAGTACACGCCCTGGCTCCGATACGTTTTCCGGAGTGATTCCAAGGACAATCCCGATAACGGTATGCATAACTAAATAACCAACAAGTGCTGATAAGGAGGCTGCAGCTTTTCCACCGGTCCAGCTCCCCGCTATACCGATAGCGAACAAAACACCTAAGTTTCCAAATATCGCTTTTCCTGCACCCTTCATTAAATCAGAAATCGTTTTCCAAAATCCTGAATCTAAAAAAGGCAAATATTCGATTAAATACGGAGATTGTAACGTTGTACCGATTCCCAGCAATAAACCGGCTGCAGGAAGCAAAGAAATTATAACCATAAAAGTTTTGCCAATTCTCTGAAAGAAATCAAAGTTAAATACCTTCTTCATTTCATAGCTCCCCTCCTTGATAATATATAGAAAACGGATACATTCCAGCTATTTTTCAAGCAGGGAGTCATAACGGCTCCCTGCACGGACAAGTTATTATCGCAATTCCGGCCAGTATTCTTTATTGGCTTCGATTAAGGCATCCAATACCTCTCTTGCTTTTGCTGCAGATACCACTGTACGATTTAAAGTTAAAGCTTGCAGCGCTTTGGCGTATGAGCCTTCCATATATGCTTCCACAGTAAGTTTTTCATACGCATATTGCCCTTCAATCAATCCTTTATAGAATGTTGGAATTTCTCCAACTGCGTATGGTCTAGGCCCGTTTGAGGTTATACTTGCAGCCACTTCAACCATCGCATCATCCGGCAAATTGCTGATGATTCCATCATTTTTCAAAATGACAATAAAATTGTCGCCTTTGTTGTATGCAATGGATTCTGCAACAATTAAGATAAACTCGCCATGCGCATCATTTGCTACTACGTTGGAATCTTTTGCAGTTCCTGTTTCAGCAACGCGCACACAATCTTCAAATACGCGTTTCTCTCTTCCGGCTTGTACTTCATTTGCACGCGTAAAATCCGGATTCAATTTTTTCAGCACTTTATCTGGATATAGATAATACTGTAAATACGTATTCGGCAAATAGTCCGGAAAATCTCGCACCATTTGCTGTACCATGGCATACGTTTCGAGCCATGATTTATCCCTTTGCTCGTAGTCAGCCGGACGGAAGCCGTTTTTCAAAATCATTTCCCTTAACTCAGGCAATTTGTCATTGCCTTGCGGATCATATAAATGAGTAAACCAGCCAAAGTGATTTAATCCGAAGTATACAGGATCAAAATCACGTTCATTCATATTTAATAAACGGCCGTACGAACGAAGCAAGTTTTCAGGCTGGTCGCAAATATTGAGGATTCTTTTATCATCAGGAAACATTTGCTGTAACGCAATCGCAACGATAGCAGCAGGATTTGTGTAGTTTAAAATCCATGCGTCTTTCGTTTTGCTTCTGACATCCTTGACCAATTGAACCATATCGCGGATCGATCTCATACCGTAAGCAAAACCGCCCGGCCCGCATGTTTCCTGACCGATAACCCCTAGTTTCAACGGGATCTTTTCGTCTTTTTCACGCATTTCATAGCCG
The DNA here is from genome assembly GCF_038008865.1 of Aeribacillus sp. FSL K6-8394. Lineage (NCBI taxonomy): Bacteria > Bacillati > Bacillota > Bacilli > Caryophanales > Bacillaceae > Aeribacillus > Aeribacillus sp. FSL K6-8394. Next base: position 724,882 of record NZ_JBBPAA010000002.1, on the reverse strand, counting down.
CCAGTACGCATTTGCACAAAAACAAAATCGATATCTTCCGTGAATGCTTCCTCTTTATCTGTTGTATAGCTAAAATGAATGTCAGGGTACTCTTCTTTAAAGAGCACTTTCGCAAATTCGCCAATTATTTTTTGGCGTTCGTAATTGATATCATACATGACCAATCGGTTGATCGGGAAAGTATCTTGACGCGAGCAAATTGCTTTTAAAAGACCTGGCGTCCAAGTACTCCCCCCGCCAACAATAAGTACATTGAATTTTTTCATTGTGTTTCAGCTCCTGGTAGTAATTTTTCATGTAACTGATTCTACCGATATCTTAACGAACGAAAAAACAAAGACAGAAAAAATTAGTATTGACTTTATTAGCGACATTTGCTAGATTTTAAGTAAACGTTTTCGGAAACCGATTTCCTAAATCATTTTCGCAAATCGATTTCAAAGTAGTTCATAATTAAGATTGCGCATAGGGATTGTTTAAAAATGAACAGAAGGTAAGTGGTTAAAACTATGAAAATTACCATTGGAGATGTAGCAAAAAAAGCAGGTGTTTCCAAAGCGACTGTTTCTCGTGTTCTTAACGGTCAATATCAACACGTCACTGAGGAAACAAAGCAGCGCGTATTGGCTGTCATTCAAGAGTTGGATTATCGCCCCAACGCATTAGCAAGGGGATTGAAACAGAACCGGACTAACTTGATAGGGATCATTTTGTCGAACTTGCGAAATCCCTTTTGGTCCAGCGTATTGGAGGGAGTGGAAGATGCCTGCCGGAATGCAGGGTATAACCTCGTCATCTGTAACTCTAACGAGGAAGCGTTTCTCGAAGAAGAACATATCAAAGGATTGCAAACTCGGCAAGTCGATGGGATTATTGTCAACCCAACTGTGAAAAATAAACCTTTGTTTGAGTCGTTAATCAAAAGTCATTACCCTCTCGTTCTTATCAACCGACGTATCGATAATCTAAAGGTCGATATGGTTGTCATGGATAACATATACGGGGCTCGGCTTGCCATCGAACATTTGCTTTCCGTCGGTAGGAAAAAGATTGCAATCCTCTTATATCCTTTGGAAGGAGTCAGTCCCCGCCAAGAGCGATTGGAAGGGTATAAGCAAGCCTTATCAGGACACGGTTTGCCGATCGATGAGAAGCTGATCAAGATTGTTCCTGAATACAAAGGAAGTTGTAAAGAGGCTGTCATCGATTGGATTAAAAACGGAGTTTGTCCCGATGCGATTTTTTCCACCAATAACGTCATGACGTTGGAAGTGTTGGAAGGGATTCAAGAGGCGGGACTATGTGTTCCCGATGATATCGCAGTAATCGGATACGATGAAACGGTTTGGTCGAAACATTTGAATCCTCCGCTGACAACGATCCAACAACCGGCTTACCAAATGGGGGAATTGGCGGCGCAACGATTGATCAAATTGATCGAAGCGAAAAGAAAACCGCGTCCCAAAGTTCAAGTTCTTGCACCGAATATTATCATCCGACAATCTTGCGGAGCTAAAAAGGAGAAGTGAAAGATGTCAAACATTGGATTTCGTATTTATTCCATTCCATACAGACCTAAAAAAGAACTCGTTGAAAAATATCAAGAAATAGTTACGCCTCACATTAGCGATAACATGAATCGCATCTATTCAGCAGGATATCAGTTGCGGCCATTTCACAAACAAGGAAAACTTGTCGGTGTTGCATTTACAGTCAAAACCCGTCCCGGAGATAACTTAATGGTACATAAAGCAATCGATATGGCTCAGGCCGGCGATGTCATTGTGGTTGATGCGGGTGGAGATATGACGAACGCGATTGTTGGCGAGATCATGCTACGTCTGGCGCAAAAAAAAGGGATTGCCGGCTTTGTCATCGACGGGGCGATTCGCGATTCCGCCGCGTTTGCGAGTGATTGTTTTCCCGTCTATGCGAGAGGGATTACCCACCGTGGGCCTTATAAGGATGGTCCTGGAGAGATCAATGTACCAATAGTGGTCGCCGGAATGTTCGTGAAACCGGGGGATATCCTCGTCGGTGACGAAGATGGGCTCGTTGCTGTGCCTTGTCAGCATGCCGAAGAAATATTAGAAAAAGCACAGGCGCAAAAGCGCCGAGAACAGGAAATCCTCAAACAGATTGAGGAGGGAACGGTTGATCGCAGTTGGGTGGACAAGCTGTTGCAAGAAAAGGGGTGTGAATGGATTGACGGAAGCAAATAGATTCCAATGGGAAAAATTATACGCATTTTGTAAGGAAATTTTCATAAGAGCGAATGTTCCTCGAGAAAATGCTGCAATTGTGGCGGATTCCCTCATCCATGCCGATTTGCGCGGTGTCGATTCCCACGGTGTGGTGCGTACCGCGATCTATTTAAAACGGGTGGAGGCCGGAATGATCGACCCTTCTGCCGAGATTACGATCGATGCGGAAACGGATGCGACGGTTTTGTTGAACGGCCATAACAATTTTGGCGCCGTCGTCGGCACGAAAGCCGTAGAAATCGCGCTCCGCAAAGCGAAAAAAACGGGAATCGCCGCGGTAGGGGTCAAACATTCCAACCATTTTGGCACGGGCGCCTATTACGTCTTAAAGGCATTGGAAAAAGACATGATCTTGCTCGTGATGTCGAATGCATCGCAGACGATGCCTCCCACGGGCGGCATTCGCCCCTTCATCGGCACGAATCCGCTGGCGGTCGGCTTTCCGACCGAACGGGAGGTTCCGTTTGTGCTCGATATGGCAACGAGTGTAGTCGCGAGGGGGAAAATTATCGTCGCCGCACGAAAAGGAAAAAGCATTCCCCTCGGCTGGGCGATCGATAAAGAAGGCCGGCCGACGACGGATGCCCAGGCTGCCCTGGAAGGTTCCGTCCTTCCCGTGGGAGGAGCCAAGGGGTATGCGATCTCCATGTTCATCGATATCCTGTGCGGCGTGCTGACGGGAGCGGGTTTCGGCCGCTATGTGAACAATATGTATGAGAATTGGGAACAGCCGCAAAATGTCGGGCATTTCTTCATCGCCATCGATATCGATAAATTCATGCCGCTTTCCGCATTCAAATCGCGATTGGACCAATATATTCGCGAAATCAAAGCCGAACCGAAAGCGCCGGGCGTGGACGAAATTTTGATTCCCGGCGAATTGGAGCACCGGACGACGCTCGCACGCAAGCAAAACGGGATCGTGCTGCCGCAAAAAGTGGTTAAGGAATTGACGGAAATCGGAGAAAAATATGGGCTTAATCTGGCAAATGCACTTATAGAGAATGAGGATCACAAAGCTGTGAAGGAGGAACGCACATGCTAATAAATCGCTTGTTTCGCTATGAAATCCCTACAGTGATCGAATTTGGTATTGGTGCGATTAAAACACTTCCGGAACATGTCAAATCTCTCGGAGGAACAAAGGTACTGTTGGTAGCCGATCCTGGGGTTGTTGCTGCAGGAGTCGCCGAGCGGGTGGCGCACACGCTCGTTTCGGCAAGCATCCCGCACGTCCTGTTTTCCGAGATCGAATCGGATCCGGCGATCGAATCGATTGAACAAGGGACACAGCTCGCGAAAGAAGAAGGCTGTGACCTGGTCGTGGGCGTGGGCGGCGGCAGCTCCCTCGATACGGCCAAAGCGATCGGCTTGATGCTGAAGAACCCCGGCCATATTCGCGATTACGTCGGGATCAATAAAGTGCCGGCGCCCGGCGCGCCCGTCATCGCCGTGCCGACGACTGCGGGAACGGGCAGCGAGGTCACGATCTGGTCCGTCTTGTCGGATAAAAAGAAAAAAGAAAAAGTGAGCGTAGGCAGCCCCTTTAATTGCCCGCGCCTGGCGCTTTGCGATCCGGAGTTGACGGTTTCCCTCCCCCCGCACGTTACGGCGGCGACGGGGATGGACGCCTTGACCCACGCCTTGGAGTCATACGTCAATAAAGCGACGCAGCCGATTTCGGAAGCGCTTGCCGTGCAAGCGATGAAGATGATCGCCAAAAGCTTGCGCCTCGCCGTCGTGCAAGGGGAAAACTTGCAAGCCCGCTATGATATGCTGCTCGCGAGCTTGATTGCGGCGTTGGCTTTCAACTCGACCCGGCTCGGGCTCGCCCACGCTCTGGCCTTGCCTTTGGGCGCTCACTTCCGCATCCCGCACGGAACCGTAAACGCGATCTTGCTCCCGGAAGTGATGCAGTTCAACTTAATCGGCAATCTAGAGAAGTTTGCGGAAATCGCCGCGATATTCGGCGAGAACGTCGCCTCCCTTTCCTCAAGGGAAGCGGCGGAGCGTTCCGTGACAGCGATCCGCCGATTGAAAAACGACATCGGCATCGTACAGACGCTTGCGGATTATGGCGTAAGGGAAGAACACCTCGATTTTATTGCGGAAGAAGCGATGCTATCCGGAAACGTGCCCGTGAATCCGCGCAAACCGTCGCTGGAAGATTTGAAAAACATCTGCCGCGCGGCCATGAAGAAAGGAGGAAATTGACATGGATCAAGTGATGAAAGATTGGTTGCAGGAAAGTGTGGGAAAGACGTACGGAAATTTCATCGACGGACGATGGCAAGAAAGCGCAAGTAAAAAAACGTATCCGGTTTTTAATCCGGGAAAACGCGAGCAAGTCCTCGGTTATTTTCCCGCTTCGACCGCGGAGGACGTGGAACAGGCCGTTAACGCGGCGCACAAAGCTTTCGCCGCTTGGTCGAAAGTACCGGGCCCGGACAGGGCGGCAATCTTGTTGCGTTTTGCCGATCTGTTGGAAAAATATGCAGAGGAAATAGCGTACATGTTATCAGCGGAACAAGGAAAAGTTCTCGCCGAATCACGTGGAGAGGTGTTACGGGCGGCGAAAGAAGCGAGATTTGCCGCCGGAGAAGCGTTTCGTATCGAAGGGAAAACGCTTCCTAGCGAGCGTGCCGACGTTTGGAATGCATATGTTCGTTATCCGATCGGAGTGGTTGCCGCAATCGCACCTTGGAATTTTCCCGTCGTGACCCCCGTGCGCAAGATCGCACCGGCATTGGCTTATGGTTGTACCGTGGTCTTTAAACCGGCTTCCGTAACTCCTTGGACATCCGTGCGGTTGATTGAACTTCTCGCGGAAGCCGGAGTACCGCAAGGCGTCGTGAACTTGGTGATCGGTAGCGGATCTAGGGTCGGGGACCCTCTTGTCAAACATCCGCTGGTACGCGGAATCAGCTTTACCGGTTCGTCAAATTTGGGTATTTCAATTCATGAGCTGGCAGCAAAACGGTTGGCCAAGACCCAATTAGAACTCGGCGGGAAAAATCCAGCGATTGTTTTCGATTACGATGACGCCGAAGAAGTGGCCAAACAAATCGTCAACGCCGCCTTTACTTGTAGCGGACAACGTTGCACGTCCATAAGCAGGGTGATCGTGCTGAAGGACAAAGCAAAGGAACTGACGGAAGCGATCGTAAGCGAGATGAGAAAAATTAAAGTGGGACCCGCATGGGATTCTTCGGCGACGATGGGGCCGTTGGTCAGTGAGGAACAACTGACTTCTGTTATGCAATATATTGAACTTGGGCAAAAGGAAGGGGCGCGCCTTCTGTATGGAGGCGAAATGCTGACGCATGGAGAATACGCGGACGGATACTATTTGAGCCCAACGTTCTTTGATCAAGTGAAACCGGAGATGAGCATCGCCCGGGAGGAAATCTTCGGCCCCGTCTTAACGTTGCTTGCGGTGGAAGATGAAGGGGAAGCATTGCGGGTGGCCAATAACGTCGCTTACGGGCTGGCGGCTTCGATTTTCACGAAAGATCTGTCCCAGGCTTATCGCGCCGTCGAGCGGGTGGAAAGCGGGATGGTTCACGTGAATCACGGAACGGCCAGCCAGGCGCACATGCCGTTTGGCGGTACGAAGCAGTCGGGTTACGGCGCCTTTTCCATCGGCAGCACGAACATCGAATTCTTTACCGATATGAAAGTCGTCTATTTTCAATATGAAAAATAAACTAAAAAAATTTTGGGAGGGAGTAAAAATGAGAAAGATGAGAAGACTTTATTTCTTGATGTTGGCCGCCATCCTGCTGCTCGCGGCCGGCTGCTCTTCCGCTCCTGCAAACGGCGGTAATGAGCAGGCGCAAAACGGCGGGGGCACGGATGAACAAAACGGCGGCGAAGCGACCGTTCTCAAGCTCGCCCACGTCTGGCCGGCGTCGGAAATCCATGCGCAAGCGGCCGAAAAATTTGCGGCGGAAGTTGAAAAACTTTCCGGCGGAAAATTGAAAGTGGAAATCTACGGTGACGGCACGCTCGGAAAAGACCAAGACTTGTTGGAAGGATTGAAGGTCGGTACCGCGGACATTTGGGTTGGCGGTGCGGGAGTGCTCTCCGGCTCTTCGGAAACCGCGAAGATCTTTACCGTTCCTTTTATGATCGATAGTCAGGAGCACTTTGAAAAGGTTTACAACGGGGAAGTCGGCCAAGAGATTGCGAACAAGATTCAGCAAGAATCCGGTAATAAGATCCTGGCGTACTGGATGAGAGGGGCGCGTTGGTTAACCGTTAATAAAGAAGTGATAACACCGGAAGATTTAAAAGGGTTAAAGATCCGCGTACCGGACAGCCCTGTCTTTATTAAGTCTTTTGAACGTTTGGGCGCTGCACCGACACCGATGGCGTTCGGGGAAGTGTTCACCTCCTTACAGCAAGGTGTTATTGACGGCCAAGAAAATCCTTTGTCCTTAATTTACAATTTGAAGTTCTATGAGATCGTAAAATATCTGATCAAAACGCAACACGTGTACGAGCCGATTACAATTGTGATCAGCGAGGAAAAGTTTAACTCCTTGAGCCCAGAATTGCAAGAAGCATTGGTCAAGGCGGCTAACGGCGAAGCGAAACAGTTTGCGGCGGAGGAAGTGAAGAAAGGCGACCAGGAATACTTGCAAAAATTGCAAGAAAACGGGATGACCTTGGTTGAGCCAGACATCCAGGCATTTCAAGCGAAGATGCAGGGATTTGTCGAGCAAGAGTTTCCAGCTTTGAAAGAAGTCTATGAAAAAATCCGTAACGCAAAATAAGAACTCATATTTCGCAACCTTTGCATAATATACAAAAAATAATCAAAATATTCGCATAAAAATAAATTTTTATACAAATATTGTAAAATAACTAATTTTTATTCACTCAAATCAGGCTTATTTTGAATTTTTATTCAGGGTGTGAAATGTGAGTAAGAAAACAAAAAGGACAACTTAAATTTGTAGTTCGGGGAAGAAGCTCCTGATCTGAAGGGGGTCTTCCTCTTGCCCTTAAGCAAATCATTTTATCGGCAAGGGGGGAATTCGGTGAAGAAGATTGTGGCTGCCATGGATGTGTTGAATCGTGGGGTCTTGTTTTTGTTATCCCTTTGGTTCGGTTTAGTCGCGTTGTTGACCTTGCTGCAAGTCATTTTCCGTTATATCTTTAATAACCCAATCGTATGGTCGGAAGAAGTGATTCGCTACAGCATGATTTGGATCGTCTTGTTGGGGACGGCGATCGCGCTGCGCAAGGGGATGTTGATTTCGGTGGAAATCGTCATCCAGAGTGTTCCGAAAACGGTAAAAAAAATCATGGGAATTCTCGTCATAGGTGTAAATGTGGTGTACTTATCTTTGTTGTCGTATTACGGGATTAAAATCATAATTACGCTTGGCGCTCAGACGTCTGGTTCATTGGAGATCCCAATCTCGATGACGTACTCGGCTATTGCCGCTGGTTCGATATTGGCGCTATTAAATTGCATCGTTGTTTTCATGGAACTTGTCCAAGGGAAGGAGGAGAAAAATGACGGGTCTACTCTTCTGTAGTTTGTTACTTTTTTTCCTCTTGGGCGTACCCGTAGCGTTTGCCATGGGACTTTCGGCGATTGGGGTAATGGTCCAAGGGGGAGTATCTTTGCAAGTAGCCGTGCAAAGAATCTTTTCTACGATGGATTCCTTTCCTTTGATGGCGATTCCCTTTTTTATCTTGGCGGGAAACTTGATGGAACATAGCGGGATCTCACATCGCTTGATCCAGTTCGCCAACGCTTTGGTTGGACGGATCACGGGCGGCTTGGGGATCGTCACCGTCGTAACGGCGATGTTTTTTGCTGCTATCTCTGGTTCGAGCGCCGCGACGATCGCGGCGATCGGAAGCATATTAATCCCCGCCATGGTACGAAAAGGGTTTCCCACGAATTTTTCCACGGCGGTGCAAGCAGCTTCTGGAGAGCTAGGCGTTATCATCCCGCCGTCGATTCCGATGATTATTTTTGCTTTAACCGCGGGTGTTTCCGTTTCCATCGGCGATCTATTTATCGCCGGGATCATACCGGGCATCCTGATCGCCGCATCCTTGATGCTGACGATCTATGTGTTGAGCAAAAAGAACGGGTATGGCCTCGAGCCTGCGGGCACGGAAGAAAAATTTGAATTTGCCGCGCTTTGGAAATCGGCATTGAATGCCTTTTTTCCCCTTTTGATGCCCGTCATTATCTTAGGGGGAATCTACGGGGGAATCTTTACGCCCACAGAAGCTGCAGCTGTTGCGGTGGGGTATTCGTTTGTTCTCGGGAAATTTGTTTATAAGACGTTAAACCGCAAAAACCTAATGGAAGCTCTACGCAATTCCGTAATCGCAACAGCAATCATCATGTTTATCATTGGAAACGCGGGATTGTTTGGTTGGGTATTGACGGCGGAGAGGGTTCCCGATAAAGTTGCAGAATTTTTTATTTCAATTTCGGATAGCCCGATTGTCTTTTTGTTACTTGTGAATCTTTTGTTGTTATTCGTAGGTATGTTTCTAGAAACAGGCGCTTCAATCGTGATTATTGCTCCTATTCTCACGCCGGTGGCTGCGGAATTTGGCATTGATCCAATCCATTTTGGCATTATCATGATCGTAAACCTAGCCGTAGGAATGTTGACACCTCCGGTCGGAGTGAATTTGTTCGTAGCGTGCCAAATTGCCGGTATTCGGATTGAACAGATCGTCAAAGCAATGCTTCCCTTTTATGTTGTCTTGCTGGTCGACATATTGCTTATCTCGTATCTGCCGAATTTATCGTTATGGTTGCCCGGCTTATATAAGTAAAGGAAACTGAGGTTAACTATAAAAAGGAGTGGTTTAATGAGACCTAGGGTATTTGTTACGCGTAAGATACCGGAGAAAGCGCTGCTCATGCTGGAAGAACGGTGTGACGTCCGAATGTGGCAGAAAGAAGATGTCCCCGTTCCAAAGGATGTTTTAAAGGAGGAATTAGCGGAAGCGGAAGGTTTATTTTGCCTTCTGACGGAAAAAATCGATGCAGACTTGTTGGATCATGCCCCGCATTTAAGAGTGATTAGCAATATGGCCGTTGGATACAACAATATCGACGTGAGTGCGGCGACCAGAAAAGGGATCATGGTCACGAACACTCCAGACGTCTTGACGGAAACGACGGCAGATTTGACTTTTGCCTTGTTAATGGCTACGGCACGCCGCTTATTGGAAGCGTCCGATTATTTGCGTCGGGGAGAATGGAAAACATGGTCTCCCATGTTATTGACAGGCCAAGATGTGCACGGGGCGACGCTTGGGATCATCGGCATGGGAAGAATTGGGGAAGCGGTAGCTAAACGAGCGAAAGGATTTGACATGCGGGTGCTCTATCACAACCGCAACCGCAAACCAGAAGTGGAAGAAAAGCTGGGTGTGACGTACGCAGACTTGCCGACGTTACTGAAAGAATCCGATTTCGTCTGCATTTTAACCCCTTATACTTCGGAAACGCACCACCTGATTGGGAAAGGTGAGCTAGCAATTATGAAGAAGACGGCTGTTCTCATCAATACGTCGCGTGGAGGTGTAGTGGATGAGAACGCGCTTTACGAGGCGTTAACTACCGGAACGATCTTGGCTGCTGGGTTGGACGTTTTTGAACAGGAACCGGTGCCGCTTAACCATCCTTTGCTCTCATTGCCCAATGTCGTGGCTTTACCCCATATCGGCAGTGCTAGCGTACAAACTAGAACACGGATGGCCGAGTTGGCTGCTCAAAATCTACTTCAGGCGTTAGCTGGAGAGTTACCAGAGAACCTCGTGAATACGGAAATTTACAAACTTTAATAACCCAGCCATTTGATTCCTACGGCTAAAAATTTCATTTTATGAAACTTTTTTCATGGTCATTTATAATAGAGCGTACAATAAATATGAAATCCGGAGTGATTCGATGTACAACTTTATGGCTAAATTATTAAACTTCATTGAATCTTCAACAGACCAAACAAAATCAGAAATCATTATTGCCGAATATATTTTGAGGAATGTGGAAAAAATCCCGAAAATGTCCATTTATGAATTAGCTGAAGCGTGCCATACATCACCTGCAACGATCACCCGATTTTGCCAGCGCTTTGAAAATATTACGTTTAAAGAGCTTAAAGAATATGCCAGATCATTTATTGAATTTAATGATACTGAAGTAGACTATCAAAACCTTAAAACGAAATTTAATATAAAACAAATAAACGAATATTATGATGAATTACATGCTTCTCTGAAGCAAACAGAGCAATTTCTCCGCTCAAAGGAAATCATTCAAGTTGTTCACGAAATTCATCACTCAAAAAAAGTTGCTTTTTTTGGGGTAACATTTTCGCATCTCATTGCAAGAAATGCACAATTCAAATTTATTCGTCTGGGCAAATATGCTACTGCGTACAGCAACCATGAAAATCAAATTTCCGAAGCAGAATCACTTACGCCCAGAGATTTAGCCGTTGTCATTTCTTTTTCCGGAGAAACAAGATTTATCGTTCAGCTAGTAAAGGTATTAAAGAAGAGAGGCATTCCTATCGTTGCGATTACAGGCAATGAAAAAGGCTATTTAGCACAGAATGCGAAACAAATCATCAAAGTGAGCAGCTGCAAACTAGAATCCTTTAAATCACCTATTTTGGAAGAAATCAATATGCTGAGTGTAATTAATTCCATTTATCTCGTTTATTCTATCGTTTTTAAAAATTCGGAAGGATATCAGGCAAACAAAGGAGGCAGCTAAATGAATATTGTCGTAGCACCTGATTCTTTTAAAGGGAGTCTGACCTCTTCTCAAGCAGCAAATATTATGAAACAAGCAATACTTGACCTTCATTATGGTGATACAGTAAGAACAAAGCCAATGGCTGACGGTGGAGAAGGAACAGTCGATGCATTGTTAGCCTCTTCAGCCGGGGATCGCATTGAGGTAACCTGTACAGGCCCCTTGGGCAAAAAAATAAAAACATATTATGCCATCCTTGAAAATAATACGGCTGCTATTGAAGTTGCCAATATCGCTGGGCTTGTCCAAGTGCCTCCTTCACAACGAAACCCGGATGTGACCACTACTTTCGGACTTGGCGAAGTGATGAAAGATGCATTGGATAAAGGCTGTAAATCGTTTATTTTCGGGCTTGGCGGCAGTGCTACAAATGATGGGGGCCTTGGCTTTTTACAGGCGCTTGGCATGAAAGCTTGGGATAAAGAAGGAAAAGAAGCGGGGATTTTCGGAAAAGATTTATTGGAGGTCAATCAAGTAAGTTTCGACCGTTTGGATCCGAGATTGGAACATATTACAATAAAGGTTGCTTGTGATGTGGACAATCCGCTATGTGGTGAAAAAGGTGCCAGCGCAGTTTACGGACCGCAAAAAGGTGCCAGCAGCAAACAAATACCGATTTACGACGAAGCATTGGCCCGATTTGCTGCTCTTATTGAGAGGCAGAAAGGAAAAGTCTTCAATAACGTGAAAGGTGCAGGGGCAGCAGGAGGCTTGGGATTTGCATTCCTTGTACTAGGCGCAAAGCTTATATCCGGTGCTGAGCTTGTAGCAGAAGCTTCGAACTTGAAGGAAGCAATAGAGCAGGCGGATCTTGTCATTACAGGAGAAGGACAAAGCGATGAACAAACATTATACGGAAAAGCGCCCGGCTATATCGCTGATCTCGCTCAAATATACGGAGTTCCAACGATATTAATATCCGGCTCGCTTGCAGGCAATTTGGATGTGCTCCGCAGCAAATTTCACGGATGCTTTTCGATTATTACTAAACCATTGACGATTGAGGAATGTATGGATCAGGCAAAACAGCTATTGTACAATCAGACGAAGCAAGTGATGCATCTTATTCACTCTTTGAAGATATAATCGGATCCAGGTTTTCGCTTTTATAATCCAGATGGGGAAATTTTTTTCAGATGTTTATGTTGAATACTGCAAAAATAACTTTCCCCTTTTCCATCTCAATTTTATCTAGAAGATTGACCGGCAAATCTCCAAAATTCCACGTTAGAGAGGCATCTAAGATCTTGTTCAACATCTAAGATGCCTCTTTTGTAATGAAGGTAAAAGAAATAATTGATGTATTCCATTAAGCACCGACAATATCTTCACAATTTTGTGTTAAATTATCGAATGCAGATCATTTTCCTCACGATCATCCATGTTGTCTTTAAACAAGTCTATAATGCTTCCTGCACTTTTAAACGGTTCTTTCAACTTTTATTCCATAACTCCGTTTTTAACCCATATACTTTTCTTCTTGGTACTGCAAATGCTAAAGTTCTTTAATGATTTCGACTTCGATGTTAAACAACCGTTCCGTTAAACTATTTCCTTCCATTCCTTTTGGATTTTCGCGGAAAAACTCAAAATTGCCAAAAAGGTGAATGCGTATTAACTTCTCCAATCTAGTAAGTCTTTATATAAGCGTGTTCTGAACCCAATTATTTGCCAAAACTTTGATGTCGAACGTCCTTTCTTGAAAAAACACGAGATTGACGACTTCCGGAATATCGACTTCAGTATCAAGTTTATCGGCTGATACAGCAATTTACGTCAGAAAAATGATCAATTAACATTAGATACCAGTTGACGCTGTAATCAATAACCATTGCAAATCCGTCCTTATTCTCAGAAAACAGTTGATCAAAGCGCTCACTATCCGTTCTGTATGATGATTTTCGCAAAAACAATCGTTTTCTGCCTTCAACTCGAATTTATGTTTTATTAAATTTTTCAGTACAGTATCAATTAATAAGTCCATTCGTTTAGTGCTTTTAACGCTAAGGGGGGTGAAAACATTTGTTGTGTGATATCCACAAAATTGATTTCTAGTTGATAAATTCCTTCTTTGATCAAGCTGTGCCGATCTCTTCGCATGTCTAGAAAATGCACGAATAAATTGTCATCCGATTAAACGCTATGTGCAATCTCTTCACGCATCGTTCCGTTTTTAGCAAAATTTATATGCCATGAAAGAGCTTTTTCTAAAACATGTGGTGTATGCCCTCCTCTTGCAAGAGCTTCCTGATAATATTCACGAAGCTGGTCGCGATACATCGGATGGGCGCAGCGTTCGATAATCAGTTCCACACGCTCTCTTGGCGCCAAGCCCCGGAGATCCGCATACCCTTGCTCGGTGACGATGACATCGACGTCATGCTCCGTATGGTCAACATGGGAGACAAAAGGAACAATGCTTGATATGTTTCCGTCTTTCGCTATTGATTTTGTCACAAAAATCGCCAGGCGGGCATTTCTTGCAAAATCACCTGATCCGCCAATGCCGTTCATCATTTTCGTTCCAAGTACGTGGGTTGAATTGACATTGCCGTAGATGTCCACTTCCAATGCTGTGTTAATGGAAATCAAACCGAGCCGGCGAATAATTTCAGGATGGTTGGAAATTTCCTGCGGTCTCAGCACTAAACGGTCGCGGTATTTCTTAAAATTCGAGAAAACCTCCTTCATTTTCGGCTCTGAAAGGGTAATCGAACAACAAGAGGCAAAACGGACTTTGCCCGCATCTATCAAATCAAAGACTGCATCCTGCAATACTTCAGAATACACCTCTAAATCCTCAAATTCTGAATCCAGCAAGCCATGAAGAACTGCATTGGCGACGGAACCGATGCCTGACTGCAGCGGGGCTAAACGTTCCGTTAACCGGCCGGCTTTAATTTCTTTACGCAAAAACTCTATCAAATGCTGCGCCATAATGACTGTTTCTTCATCCGGAGGCACAATTGTCGACGGTGAATCCAGCTGATTGGTAAATACAATTCCTTTTACCTTCTCGATATCAATCGGTATTCCGATCGTACCGATTCGATCATTCGATTTTGTCAGCGGAATCGGTTTTCTTTCCCCTTGTTTCTCCGGTTCATACAAATCATGCACTCCTACTAAATCTACAGGCTGTGCCGTATTAATCTCTATAATGATCGATTTTGCGTGCTGGGCAAATGTCAACGAGTTTCCAATGGAGGTTGTCGGAATAACCATTCCATCTCTTGTAATAGAAACCGCTTCCAAAATTGCAAAATCGATTGGATCCATAACATTTGAGCGCACTAATTCAGCAGTATGGGACAAATGCTGATCGACAAATAAAAATTCTCCCCGATTGATTCCTTTTCTCATCGTAGGATCTGCCTGAAAAGGAAGCCTCTTGCCTAAAATGCCAGCTTCAGTGAACATTTTATCGATATCAGAACCTAAAGAGGCTCCTGTATACACATTTACTTTAAACGATTCTCGCTCTGCACGTTTTACCAACGCATATGGAACCGCTTTCGCATCACCCGCGCGTGTAAATCCGCTTAACCCTAAAGTCATCCCGTCTTTGATCCATAATGCGGCTTCATCAGCTGTGACTATTCGATCGCGCAAACGCAAATCTTCAATCCTTTCCAATTTATTGTCCATTTCCCCATCATCTCCCCTTTAATGAATTTAAAATTTATTTTACCGATAAAAGTTAACGGGGCAAGGTTTTGGGGATAAGTGACCGAAAATTCAGATAAACAACTCAATTTCCATACTAAAACAGAACGATTTTTTAAAATCCAAGCAATTTTCGAAAATAACTGGAGTAAGACTGACTGACAGGAATTTTATCACCGTTATTCATCAACAGCAAAAAAGTTGAATGCGCATCAGGGTAGATTTCCTTAATATGGTTGACATTCACAATAAAAGCCCGATGACAGCGAATAAAATAGTCCTTTGGAAGCAAGTATTCAAATTCCTGGAGAGAGTATTTATGCGTTCCTGAGCATCCTTCAGTGTACACATAGGTCTTTTTATCTTTTGCTTCTAAATACGCAACTTTCGAAAAAGGAATAGGAACCCATCCGTCATCAGTTTTGACGGTCACAACAGATTTTCCATCCGTCAAAGCAGGAAAAATCGCAGTGACGCATCCCTCAAGCTTTCCTTCCCAAAAAAACGGCACAGCCATCCCGTGATAAGGAACGCCAAACACATCGCGGTTAATAAACTCAGAAACCTTTTGTTTGGTGTGCAAAGCTTTATACGCAATCGTTCCTTTTCTCACCAAGTCTCCCGGTCTGATTTTCAAATCAATCCGTTTGCTCGGCCGGTAATAGATATATTCCTTAGTATTGGAAACAGCAATCGAAACTTCATCAGAAAACAATTCACCAATAACGTCTAAAATGGAAACTACTGAAATACGTTCCATTCTTCAACACCCTTCGTGATCTATAAATCTTCAAGATATTATTATTTTACATCTTTTTTCACCCTTTTTGGCATAGTTCTTATCGAGTGCGACTAATATCGTCACCTTTTTCAAATAGTTTATGATAAATGTATGTCTTAAACAGTGTAAGACTTACGCAACATTCGTCTTTTAGTTTGAATATTTTTCTGATGTTTCCTTCTTTTTAACTTTTCACTATATTGATTAACGATACATATGAAATGTTACCGAAGTATCCTCGAATTTCTTCTATCAAGTAGTTTACATACTTCTTTAGTCATTGGAACAATCCGGCTTTTACGGCTATTGTTTTTGGTCCCAGTAACATAAAAATACCGTTATCTAAAAATACCAGAAATTTCTGACTATTCAACTTAGTTTGCCCTTTGTTCTCTCTCTACCATTAGTTTAATAGCACCATAGTCACGAAATCCCGTAAATACTTATATGTTTGACGTTTCATAGCCTCTTTACTTGCGTGTCTGTAAGCACAAAGATTCGTTGTTCATCCTTATTAATTTTGGCATTTTTTGACGAGACTTTCTTCAAATAATACCGTATTTATGTAGCTTTCTAAAAATCGATTTAATAGCACCGAAAAGAATATCCACGGTTACAGATGACGTATTAAATGTACCGTCTAATTTGGTCAGTAGTAAGATCTCTAAAACCGACAACATCTATAAAATTTTTTCAAGAACTTCAATAATCGGTACTCGTTCGTCCTGGATAGCTTCCGTTTTGTAAATGATCTTAGCGTATTTTAATCCTTCTGCAACCGTCATATAATCGAGATTACATCTACAATCAGATGTCTTGAAACTACCTTTCTAGCCTTTTTCGAATAATCGAGTAGGAGGGGGTGACTAACCCCCGACCTCTCACACCACCGTACGTACGGTTCCGTATACGGCGGTTCAATTAAGATAATTGACGCAAGTCTTTATAACTTCCGTGAATAGCTGTTCTCTTTATGCCAGTGGTCACTCCACCCTCCAAGAGGTCTCCCACGGGATTCACCGCTTCCTCCCTCAAGTGAGGTACTACGTTTTCTGTGTTCATCATGACTCACTGAATGCCAAGGGCTATTCTCTCTTAATTGTTCGGTCCTTCTTAGTTGTTCTAGACCAACTAATACTATGACCTCTGCTGACTTCTGACGGTTCAGCTACTTATCACTAAGTAGGTTATGAAGAGTACTTCACATATCCGCCAGACCTCCCCGGGTAAGTACATGCACTTTCACACCATCTATCCGCCTCATTTACTCGATATGACCTTCGACAGAAAGAGCTTTGTTTTGTTATGCAAACTCACTCAATCATACCTAGCCTTATATGAGGTTCGTGTTCCTCGGACCGGTGTTTTGCCTCCAGCTTCCTTCAGATTCCGCGTCACCACGGACACCCTTTCGTTGAGCTAACCTCTACTTCTGTCTTCGGGGTTCGGGACTTACACCCTATAGTTCATGTACATGCCGGGCGCACATAAAAAAACCTCCCGTTTTTAATTACGGAAGGTTTAGCGTTGTTCACGGTACCGACACATACGAGGCGACGCTTACAGTATGAAAATGCTAGAGACGTTTTCATGGAACGGTGTCTTTCCCGTTCAACCTGCGTCTTAAATTTCGCCTAAAATTTCGGTGTCTCTTTCCCGTCATATCAACGTTTTCAGCTTATTTGACGCGCTCGGAGGGACTCGAACCCCCGACGGACGTGGTACCGGAAACCACCGCTCTATCCAACTGAGCTACGAGCGCATTTTTCAAATGTCACGAATTATATTATAATCGAACCGAACAGTATATGCAAGAATAAATTTTGCTTAATTATCCATCGTGTCAAAATTGATTTGAAAAATTCATTTTTCATCGTTGTTTGAAAAATGAAAAATGAGGGTATGATGGTACATGTATTGATCTTATAAATAATTATATATAAAAGTTTTTTGTTTGACCTTTATTGACCTTTTATGTATGATGGAATAGAAATGACTTTAACTTTGATGCGAGGGAGGAAACATAATGAATTTAATACCGACTGTTATTGAACAGACAAACCGTGGTGAACGTGCTTACGATATTTATTCAAGATTGTTAAAAGACCGCATTATTATCCTTGGTACGCCAATTGATGATCATGTTGCAAACTCCATTGTTGCTCAGCTTCTTTTCTTGGCAGCGGAGGATCCTGAAAAAGATATTTCCCTTTACATTAACAGCCCGGGCGGATCAATTACTGCTGGCATGGCGATTTATGATACGATGCAATTTATTAAACCTGATGTATCCACGATGTGTATAGGAATGGCTGCTTCCATGGGAGCATTCTTATTGGCGGCAGGTGCAAAAGGAAAACGTTTTGCCCTTCCGAATAGTGAAGTAATGATCCATCAACCGTTAGGAGGCGCGCAAGGTCAGGCAACTGACATTGATATTGCAGCTAGACGAATTCTCTCTTTAAGAGATAAATTGAACAGAATTTTATCTGAAAACACTGGCCAGCCTCTTGAAGTAATTGAACGTGATACGGACCGCGACAATTTCATGTCAGCTGAACGTGCAAAAGAATATGGGTTGATTGACAAAGTTTTAACAAAATAAAAGCTGCCTCAAATAGGAAGACAAAAAAATTTAAACATATCAAGCAGACAGTATAAAAATAAACCGCTGCTTCATACCTTCACGCATTTGAATGAGGAGCAAATGTCAAGAATGATCTTGACAGCAGCTCCTCATTCAACTTTTTGACCGGAATCGTCAGCTTTACGTTTTCGAAAGGCCGTTATGCCGATATTGCTTTAATCTAAGCCCAAAATGCGGATCGAGCCGGATGAAGGATTAAATATGCTTTCGGAGAGCCTGTGTAAACCGTATTTTGCTGAAGTTTTTTCTGGGCACCTGCTGGCAAAAACAAGTGTTATAATCGATTTTTTCATGTTATAAAAGGGCTAGAATCTCTCTTTATCCATTCAGCTGTAAGTCATTCAAACCACAAAGCACGTTTGTTTTTTCTTGAATGTTGATCGCAGATTTATGAAAAAATAGTATTTACACCAAATATATTGCTCGGATTCGCCCCGATCTTTCGCATGCTTTGAATCCAAAAGTTCCAGTTAAGAACCTTCACAAAGCTCTCTCCCAACAAAAGATTTATCACAACTTTTCTATTAACGCACCCGAAGCCATTTCGTCTTCATATCAGTTTTAGCAAAAATAAAGCCCTCTTGTGGCTGACAGCGGTTGTTTCCTGCTTTCTCCCACAAGAGAGGCAATATCCATCCATTGATGAATTTTGTGGCAATTTTTTTGTGTGTTCACATTAATTTTCGTTTTGAATGTAGTTGATAAGCGCTTCTAATGCTTCTTCCTCATCGTTTCCTTCTGCGATCAATGTG
This sequence comes from Aeribacillus sp. FSL K6-8394, assembly GCF_038008865.1. Lineage (NCBI taxonomy): Bacteria > Bacillati > Bacillota > Bacilli > Caryophanales > Bacillaceae > Aeribacillus > Aeribacillus sp. FSL K6-8394. The sequence goes on along the minus strand of NZ_JBBPAA010000002.1, from coordinate 705,957 downwards.
ATCTCAGAGCCGCTGTTAATAGCTAAGCTCATCAACCCCATGATGCTTTTGGCGTTTACTTTCTTTCCGTCTTTTTCGATAAAAATGTCAGACGAAAACCTGTTGGCTTCCTGAACAAACAATGCAGCCGGTCGTGCCTGCAAACCGGTTTTTAACCGAACTTCCACTTTTTTCTCAACCATATTAATCCCTCTCTTCTTAAAAATTTATTTAAATGAAATCGTTTTGCCAGCCCGCAATTTTTCAGCGATTTCATCGATTTTTCTTAATCGGTGGTTGATTCCCGATTTGCTGATTTTCCCGCTGGACACCATTTCACCTAGTTCCTTCAATGTCACATCTTGATACATAACCCGTAATTCTGCAATTTCCCTCAGCTTTTCAGGTAAGGCGCTTAATCCGATCTTTTCATCAATGAATTTTATATTTTCTACCTGCCGTAAAGCAGCTCCAATGGTTTTATTTAAATTTGCTGTTTCGCAATTGACAAGGCGGTTCACTGAATTTCTCATATCACGAACGATTCGGACATCTTCAAAACGCAGTAGAGCTTGATGGGCACCGATCAATGTCAAAAATTCCCCAATTTTTTCAGCTTCCTTTAAGTAAGTAATATATCCTTTTTTCCGTTCCAGTGTTTTTGCATTTAAATAAAACGTATTCATCAAGCTGCATAGCGAATCGTTATGTTCCTTATATAACGACGAGATTTCCAAATGGTATGAAGAAGTTTCCGGGTTGTTGACAGATCCGCCCGCTAAAAACGCACCGCGCATATACGACCGCTTGCAGCACTTTTTTTTCACAAGGTCTAAAGAGATTTGATGGTTATACATAAAATCCTTGCCTAAAATTCGCAAATCCTCCAAAATCTCTTTTACTTGTTCATTCATTCTAACAATATAGACGTTATTCTTTTTTAATCGCATCTTTTTTCGTACAAGCAGCTTGATCGGAACGTCATATTTTTTTTTGATCAGCATGTAAAGGCGTCTTGCAATCGCTGCGTTTTCCGTCTGCACATCCAAAAGCAATTCCCGGTTGGAAAATGACACAGTTCCGTTCATTCGGATGAGCGCGGACAACTCTGCTTTTAAACAACATTGTTTTACTTCCAGTGTTGTCAATTCTTTTTTCGTCTCTGAAGCAAACGACATGTTTCCATTACCGCCCTTTCCGATTACGTTTCTTCAAGAAGCAAATTTTTTAAGATGTTTGCCACTTTATTCGTATCATGTCGAATAACATGTTGATCGAAGGAGACCATGTTGTCCTGCACTACTCGAAGTCCCATATCTTTTAGCGCCTCTGCATCGACTTGGACAGGAAAAGCTGATTCTTTCGCGTAGCGTTTTTGTATGTATTCGGGAATAGATCCGTTGTTCACGAGGATCACATCAATAAACGGACAGTTTAAATGATCGTAAAGAGCCTTCACATGATCGCTCGCTGTATAGTTTAGCGTCTCCCCTGGCTGAGTCATGACATTGCATATATATATTTTTTTGGCCGAGGATTTGCAAACCTCCTCGCCAATTTTCGGAACGAGCAAATTCGGTAAAATGCTTGTATAAAGACTTCCAGGCCCTAAAATGATCATATGTGCCTGTCTGATGACATCGATCGTTTCTTGAAGAGGTTTTACATTTTTCGGGGTTAAAAACACCTTTTTAATTTTTTTTCCTGAAAAAGGGATTTTCGATTCCCCTTTCACAACAGATCCATCTTCCATCTCCGCATTTAATACAACGCTCTGGTTCGCTGCAGGCAAAACAGTACCGCGAACATTTAATACTTTACTCATTTCCCGAATGGCGTGCATAAAGTCACCGGTGATATTGGTCATAGCTGCAAGTATTAAATTGCCGAGAGAATGGCCAGTCAAATCGTTCCCTTTTTTAAAACGATGCTGAAAAAGTTCCTCGATTAGCGGTTCCACATCGGAAAGAGCAGCTAACACGTTGCGAATGTCGCCCGGCGGGGGAATGTTCAGTTCATCACGAAGTCTACCGGAGCTGCCGCCATCATCTGCAACTGTTACAATGGCCGTGATATCAAAAGGGAGCAGCTTTAAGCCTCGAAGCAGAACAGATAATCCGGTTCCTCCTCCAATAATGACGATTTTCTTTTTATCCATAGTTATCGATAGTTTCTCCTTTCAATATCACGATGGGATACATGCACTTTGTAGTTTTTGCGGAAAAAATCCCCTAAATATTCAGCCAGAGTCACCGAGCGATGCTGTCCGCCAGTGCAACCGATTGCAATGACCACTTGACTTTTTCCTTCTCTTTGAAAATGAGGGATCATAAATGAGAGTAAATCTGTCAGCTTCTCTAAAAATTTAGATGTCTCTGTCCATTTTAAAACATATGATGAAACTTCTTCGTCAAGCCCCGTCTTAGGGCGCATATGATCAATATAATACGGGTTGGGCAAAAATCTCACGTCAAACACTAAGTCCGCGTCGATCGGCAAACCATATTTAAATCCAAATGATAAAACGTTCAACGTAAAGGTTTGATCGCCATTTTCTGCGAACTGTTTTAAAATTTTTTCTCTTAATTCTCTTGGCTTTAAGTTGGATGTATCATATACAATTTGCGCACGTCCCTTTAATTCCTCCAGCATTTCCCGTTCAAGGCGGATCCCCTCAAGCGGAAGACCTTTTGGAGCTAATGGATGGGTTCTTCTCGTCTCTTTATACCGGTTAACTAATACTTGATCATGTGCATCAAGAAACAAAATTTGCGGTGCGATCCACGGGATATCATTGATTTCTTCAATTGCCTGATGGAAAGATTCAAAAAATTCCCTTCCCCTCAAATCCATAACTACAGCTACTTTGTTCATTTTCGTTCTTGATTCTTTCATAAGCTCTAAAAACTTGGACAAAAGAGTAGGTGGAAGATTATCGACGCAAAAATATCCAAGATCTTCAAAGCTTTGAATCGCAACCGTCTTACCTGCCCCGGACATCCCCGTAATAATAACCATCTTAATATTTGAAGTTTCACTCATCATTCAAAGCCCCCCGTTTTTTCAAAAGAAAAATATTCAGTAACAGATATTGAATAGGAAATATCGGGATTTATTTTTTTGATCTGATAGCTTTTTTGATCAAGGATGAGAAGAGTCAAATCATAAATTTATTTAGCGGAAATTTTGAAACTGGCATGTATATCCTCTTCTCTGAACCTTGGCTTCGATTTTCTTGCAGCTGAAGTTTTCTTTATTGTGGATCGAGCCGATAAGACAAAAGCTCATAATCAGGTGTATAGATGAATGTTCCATACATGATTCCTGACCCTTTAATCATATATTCAATAATGTGGTAGTCGCCCGCAGCCATCGGCAACTGTTTAATTTCATCAATTGAGTGCCATTTCAGCTTTCCTTCCTCAGTTTCCAAAACATTTTCCCCGTTAAATTGTGTTGCGAAAAATGTAAACATCATCCATTCTTGAACAACCTTATCTCCATCTTTGACAATGATCGTGAAAATCCCTTTAATTTTTGGATTTATTAAATAAATTCCAGTTTCTTCTCTAAATTCTCTTACAACAGATTCTTTTATCGATTCCCCTTGCTCCATTTTCCCTCCAGGGGCTACCCACCAATTCCGGCGCGGTTTTTGAAGCAAGAGCAGCTGACCTTCATGAACAAGAACACAATTTGTAACCCTTTGCAAAGCAAGTTCACCCCTAGGTTGCGGTACATAAAAAATATTTATTCCTTTTATTATACAATTAAATGCTATAGTGTCTCAATGCGCATGCTTTCCTACTTTATCATACGTTTTTTCTCTTTTAAAGGTTTCAAAAGAAAAGGTGGAACAAAAAAAGGAGCATGGGAAGGATTGCCCATGCTCAAAAGTATATATTATAAAAGGGGGTCAATTACTACTTTTATAGTAACTGAATTTTATTTCATTGATGTTACAGCACAATTAAATCATAGTTACGATTTTGTTAACAATTTTAGGCATTTTTTAATTTCTCTTTTAATTCTTCAATATAATGTTGAGCACTTTGGGCAGCAATGCTTCCGTCACCAGTTGCAGTTACAATTTGCCGCAAAGATTTTTCCCGAATATCTCCTGCCGCAAAGATGCCGGGAATTTTCGTTTCCATGTTTTCATTTGTTTCAATATATCCTGCTTCATTCGTAATTCCGAGATTTTCAAAAGGTTTGGACAGCGGCACCATGCCAATGTATACAAATACACCGTCTATCTCTTTTTCTGTTTCTTCATTTGTTATCGTATTTACGAGCGTGACTTTGCCAACCTTCCCGTCGACTTCATGAATTTCTTTTACTGTATGATTCCAAATAAAATTAATCTTTTCATTATCAAAGGCGCGCTGCTGCAATATTTTTTGGGCGCGCAATTGATCGCGGCGATGAACGATTGTCACACTGTTCGCAAAGCGGGTTAAATAAACTCCTTCCTCGACAGCAGAGTCTCCGCCGCCGACAACAATCAAATCTTTTCCTTTAAAGAATGCTCCGTCGCATACAGCACAATAAGAGACGCCTCGTCCGCCCAGTTCTTTCTCTCCAGGCACGCCGAGCTTTTTATATTCGGCCCCTGTAGCGATAATCACTGCTCTTGCTTTATATTCTTTGTTGCCTGTTTTGACGATTTTATATTCGCCTTCATCGACAATTTCCTTCACATCTCCATATTCGTATTCAGCACCAAACTTTTTAGCATGTTCAAACATTTTATTTGATAGCTCTGGACCTAAAATATGATCAAATCCAGGATAGTTTTCAACATCTTCCGTATTGGCCATTTGTCCTCCAGGCACGCCTCTTTCTATCATTAAAGTAGAAAGGTTGGCGCGGGATGTGTAAACAGCAGCTGTCAATCCTGCAGGTCCTGCTCCGGCAATGATACAATCATAAATTTTTTCTTCAGACACGAGACTCACTCCTCATCATATGATCCAATAAATAATACAAAATTATTATTCCCTACAACATATCCTATATAAAATAAATGTCTCGTGCTATTTATTTGCTCACATTTTCAATTTTTTTGCGACGCGCACGTATTTAGACAGCGTAGCTTTGCTGATGTTAAAATGATTTGCCGCACCATCTTGTGTGATGTTTTTTCCTATCTGTTTCATCCATAAATAATAGACAGCTGCTGACCATGCGTTGACATTGCGAAATTTTATGTCGAACTTAAAGGCATTTTTGAAAAGCCGAAACCAAAATAAAACCAATTCTTTTCCTTCTAACGTTTTGTCCATTAAACTATCGGCCACATGGAAAGCGAAATGAACAGCATGAAAACCTGTCGGCCTTTTGCCATTTAAAACGCTTAAAGCATATTGAACAGCTTCTCTTTCAAGACGAGTTTCAAACTCCTGTTCATTTACTAAATATGCTCGTTCATCCATTTTCATTGCGAAATAGATAGAGAGCAGCCGCTCCGGGACTTGATTTTCCATTTCGTTTAGCCCTTTCATATTCCACGGTTCAGAGCCTTCCTTCCGCGGATTTAAATACAGAACCTTCTTCCATATTTTTTTAGCAAAGTCATAGTGTCCTATAAAATAAGAAGAGTATGCGAGCCAATAATAAAACGTGTCATCCCCCTCAAATCCTTTTCGATACAAGGCATGGAGCCTCTTGAATGCATGAGGATAAAAGCCGATGAGTGCAAACGTCGCCCCCAGTTTATATTGGTGCTCTGAAACAAGCGGATAAACTCTTTTTAGTTTTTCAACTAGCATGCTTATGCTCGCTTCATCACCTTCATAATAAAAAAATACAAGCAAATTGCATAAAGCATGCAAATTCCCTGGATTTTTCCGGAGCACAAGGGAAATCATGTCCTTCGCTTTTTCCACTTCCCCAAGGTAAAAATAGGCAAGCGCCAAATTATTATAAGCGGACCAAAACTCTGGGTAATCAGCTATAATCTCTTTTAAAATGGAAATAGATTCTTGAAACTGTCCATTCTCAAGGAAAGAGTGCGCTTTTTCTTGCTTCACGATTAGATCATCCGAATGCTCAGCCTCTTCTTCCATTTCGATCATTTCAAGAAGATCGCTGTTTTCTACGGAAAATATGCCTTGCGGCGCCTTTTCCTTATATATCATTGCATGTTTATAAGCTTCGTGAAACAAGCCGAGATGAGCATAATTATTTGCAAGAAAATAATAGCATTCTACCGAATGAGGGTGAATATGTTCAATAATATATGTTAATAGTTCGTTTGATTTTTGAAACTTTCCTAATTCGGTATAAATGCTGGCCAGCCTGCAAATCATTTCTTCGTTATACGGATCCAGATCTACTGCCCGCTTGACGAATTTTGAAGCCGACTGCAAATCGCCTTTTTGATAAGCCTTTAATCCCCAGCGATAAAACGTTGCACTGTCTTGGAAAAACGAAACAATTTTTGAATCTTCGTCTTTTTTTACTTTACGGTTTCCCACTCAAACCCTCCATTTCACTTTATTTGCCGAGGGATAGTATACCATATCTTATAAATAGGAAAAACCTATTTTTACTCGCGATTATGTTTCATGTCTTTCTTTTAAAACTTTCAATACTTCATCGAGCGGAAGCTTTTGCTCGCGCAGCAGAACAAGCAAATGAAATAATAAATCCGCGGCTTCCCATTTCAGCTCATCATGGCTGCGGTTTTTTGCTGCAATAATGACCTCTGAAGCTTCTTCTCCAACCTTTTTTAAAATTTTGTCCAAGCCTTTTTCAAACAAATAGGTAGTATAAGAGCCTTCCGGACGCTCAGCTTCACGCTCAGCAATGACGGCCTCCAGCTTGTTAATAATATCAAAACGGCTACCGTCCACCTGGCCGCCATTTTCTTTTGAAAAACAGCTGTATTGTCCTGTATGGCAGGCCGGACCATTCGGGTTTACCAGCACGACAAGCGCGTCCTTGTCACAGTCATAGCGTATCTCTTGAACAGTTTGTGTATTGCCGGACGTTTCTCCTTTATGCCAAAGTTTTTGGCGCGAACGGCTGTAAAACCATGTTTCCTTCGTTTCCAGAGTTTTTTTTAGCGACTCTTCGTTCATATAAGCTACTGTTAACACTTCTTTGCTAACAGCATCTTGAACAACCGCAGGAATAAGTCCATTTTCATCGAATTTGAGTTCTGCTATGTTCACCGTATATTCACCCCTTCTTTTTGCAAAAATCTTTTTACTTCTTTGACTGATGTTTCTTTGTAATGGAAAATGGAAGCTGCCAGCGCTGCATCCGCTCGGGCATCGCGAAAAACTTCAAGAAAATGCTCAGCATTACCGGCGCCGCCGGATGCAATGACTGGGACGGGAACTGCCTCGCTTACTTTTTTGGTTAAGTCAATGTCAAAGCCGGATTTTTCTCCGTCCTGATCCATGCTAGTCAGCAAAATCTCGCCAGCACCTCTTTTTACCGCTTCCTTTGCCCATGCCACGACTTCCCATTCGGTCGCTTTTCGTCCCCCGTGCGTATAGACGCGGTGGCTTCCGAGCTGCGGATCGTATTTTGCGTCAATCGCTACCACAATGCACTGGCTGCCAAAGTAATCAGCTCCCTCCATAATCAGCGAAGGGTTTAATACAGCAGAAGTGTTAATGGAAACTTTATCCGCACCAGCACGCAAAATTTTTTTCATATCTTCCAAAGAGTTGATTCCGCCTCCGACCGTAAAGGGAATGGCTAATGTTGCCGCTACTCGTTCGACAACATCAATCATCGTTTTTCTGCCTTCATGAGATGCGGAAATATCTAAGAAGACAAGCTCATCTGCTCCTTCTTCATCATAAAATTTCGCTAGCTCCACTGGATCGCCCGCATCTTTCAACTGGACAAATTGCACGCCTTTGACGACACGTCCGTCCTTAACATCTAGACAAGGAATGATGCGTTTCGTAATCATAGCCCATTCACCTCATGGATAGCATCGCGGAGGCTGAACTTTTTCGTATAAAGCGCTTTTCCGACAATAGCGCCTTTCACTCCATCCTGTTCATATTGCTTTAACTTTTTCAAATCATCAATGGAGCTTACCCCTCCGGAAGCGATGACTGTTTTTCCAGTTGCTTTTGCCATTTTCACAATCGCCTTGACATTTGGTCCCGAGAGCATTCCATCTGTCGCAATATCAGTAAAAATAAATGTTTCTGCACCGCTTTTCGCCAGTTCTTTTCCAAGATCAACCGCTTTAACTTCGGACGTATTCAGCCAGCCTTCTGTTGATACATAGCCATTTTTCGCATCGATACCGATTGCGATTCGGCCGCCGTATTCAGCCAGCATTTTTTCAACAAATGACCTGTTTGAAACGGCAGAACTGCCTAAAATAACCCTGGAAATACCGTTTTCCAAATATTCGTATACATCTTTTTCTGTGCGAATGCCGCCGCCAACTTGTACCTTTACTTTTAGCTCTTTTGCCACTTTCAAAACATGTTGATGGTTCACGCGGACTCCTTCTTTTGCCCCATCCAAATCTACCATATGAATCCAGTCAGCACCTTCCTTTACAAACGACTCGGCGACAGCAAACGGTGAATCTCCGTAAACCGTTTCTTTATTGTAATCGCCTTGAAGCAGCCGGACACATTTCCCTCCGCGCAAATCAATGGCGGGAAAAATAGTAAAACTCATCATTAGCTCACATCCTTGATACAAAAGTTAAATAGTTTTTCAAGATGGCTAGTCCCAGCTTGCCGCTTTTTTCCGGATGAAACTGGCAGCCGAATACATTTCCACTTCCTACAATAGCCGGAACCGTCACACCGTATGAAGCGCTGGCGACCACAACGTCCGGATCGTTTACGACCGCATAATAAGAATGAACAAAGTATACGTAATCTTCTTGAAGACCAGTTATGAGAGGATGATCTCGTTGAAAAGTCAGCTTATTCCATCCCATATGCGGGACTTTTACATTTTCTCCTGGAATTCTTTTTACTTGGCCGTTTAAAAAGCCGAGTCCTTCAGTCCAGCCGTGTTCTTCGCTTTCGTTGAACAAAAGCTGCATGCCAAGACAAATACCTAATAAAGCCTTTCCCTTTTGCACTTCGTCCTTCAAAAATTTATCTGTTTTTGTTTCCGTTAAAATAGCCATCGCGTCTTTGAATGCGCCTACTCCTGGCAGTATATAAGCTGTTGCCTTTTCAAGCTCGTTTAAATCACTTGATACAAAATATTCCGCATTCATGCGTTCCAAGGCTTTCGAGACGCTGTATAAATTCCCCATGCCATAGTCGATCACGCCAATCATTTTTACAACATCCCCTTCGTTGATGGAACCCCTTTGACTCTGGGGTCGATCATAGTCGCTTCATCAAGAGCTCTCCCCAACGCTTTAAATACAGCTTCAATCATATGATGGGTATTCATTCCATAGTGAATGATTACATGCAGGTTCATCCGGGCTTCAAGCGCCAGCTTCCATAAAAATTCATGAACAAGCTCCGTATCAAATGTTCCTACTTTCCCCTTCGGCAATTCTCCACGCATTTCAAAATGCGGTCGGTTGCTTAAATCAATAACAACCTGCGCTAAAGAGTCATCCATTGGGACAAAGGCATGACCGTACCGTTTAATTCCTTTTTTATCGCCTAGAGCTTGTTGAATCGCCTGTCCCAAACAAATGCCAATATCCTCTGTCGTATGGTGATCATCAATATCAATGTCGCCTTCTGCCTCAATCTTTAAATCAAAATGGCCATGCCTTGTGAACAGATCAAGCATATGAGTTAAAAAAGGAACTCCAGTTTTTAGATCTGCACGGCCTTCACCATCTATTGAAAATGACAGCTGAATATTCGTTTCGTTCGTTTTTCGAGATATTGTGGCGGTTCTATTCATTTCGATCACTTCCTCTTTTTTCTAGTCGAGCTTCAATTGCTCTTGCATGCGCCTCTAATCCTTCATATCTTGCAAACTTTGCAATTTTTGAAGCATGTGCACGGAATGCTTCTTCACTGTATGAAATGATGCTGGACTTTTTCATAAAGTCATCCACGTTAAGCGGGCTGGAAAAACGCGCTGTTCCGTTTGTCGGCAAAACGTGATTGGGACCTGCGAAATAATCGCCTACAGGTTCACTGCTATATCTCCCTAAAAAGATGGCTCCTGCATGTTTAATTTTTGGCAGAACACCCGTCGGGTTTTCCGTTAATACCTCCAAATGCTCAGGTGCCAATTGGTTGACTATCCCAACCGCTTCCTCGATTGAATCCGTTACATAAATAGCACCGAACTGTTCGATCGAAGCAGCGGCGATATCTTCTCGCGGCAAATCGGCCAATTGTGCCGCAACTTCCTTTTGAACTTCCTTTGCTAATTTTATAGAAGGTGTAACAAGAATGCTGGTTGCCAGCCTGTCATGCTCTGCTTGCGACAATAAATCGGCCGCAACTTCATGCGGAACAGCCGTATCATCAGCTAAGACGACAATTTCACTTGGCCCGGCGATCATATCGATATCAACTGTTCCAAACACCTCCCGCTTTGCAAGAGCGACGAATATATTGCCAGGACCGACAATTTTGTCGACCGGTTCGATTGTTTCTGTACCGTAAGCTAGAGCGGCAATTGCTTGGGCGCCGCCAGCTTTATATATTTCCGATACCCCAGCTTCATTGGCTGCCACCAGCACTTCCGCCGGCAGGCTCCCATTTTGATCTGGAGGAGAAACGAGCACGATTCTGCCTACACCAGCCACTTTAGCCGGCATGATATTCATTAAAACAGAAGAAGGATAGGCAGCTGTGCCCCCGGGAACATAAACGCCGACAGCATCTAGTGGCGTTAATTTCTGACCGAGCATTGTTCCTTTTTCATCGAAATAAAACCATGATTCTTTCTTTTGTTTTTCATGAAAATGAAAGATATTTTCTGCTGCTTCTTGAACAATGTCAATGAATTCTTTATCTACCGCTTCGTACGCTCGACTAATTTCTTCTTTTGATACGCGCAAAGATTGAAGATCTGCCCCATCAAAACGTTTCGTATATTCGTATAGCGCCTGATCGCCTTCCTTTTTGACTCGTTCAATAATTTCCTTCACAATTTTACGCTGCTCCTCTGTTCCAGCGTCAATCGATCTTTTCAAGGAAAGCTTTTGATCCTTAGTGATGTGAATAATTTTCAATCCGAATCCTCCTTTCCTTCTTCCACTGTTTTGGCAAGCCGCTCCACAAGCATGTCGATCGGCTTGTCCTTCATCCGATAGCTGACGGGATTGACAATGAGTCTTGAAGTGATATCAGCAATATGTTCAAATTCTACTAATCCGTTTTCTTTTAACGTTCTTCCCGTCGAAACAATATCGACAATTCTGTCAGCCAGTCCAATCAATGGCGCCAGCTCGATCGATCCATTCAAATGAATGATTTCGACCTGCTCCCCTTGCTCTCGAAAATATTTAGAAGCCACATTTGGATATTTTGTCGCCACCTTTGGAGCGATGTCATTCATTTTCGTATCAGGCAGTCCGGCGACAGCCAGATGACATTTGCTAATTTTCAAATCAAGCACTTCAAAAACATCCCGCTCTTCTTCCATCATGACATCCTTTCCGGCGATCCCAACATCTGCAACACCATGCTCTACATATGTTCCGACATCCATCGGCTTCGCTAAAATAAAGCGAATATTTTCTTCCGGCACGGTCAAAATTAGTTTTCTTGATTCATCAAATTCGTCTGGAAGCTTGTAGCCTGATTTTCTTAATAGTTCGACAGCTTCTGAAAAAATTCGCCCTTTCGGCATCGCAATCGTTAACATGCTCATCACTCTCTCACCTTTCCTGATTTTCCGAGGAAATAATAAATATCTGTAAATTGACCTGTAAACCTGTCGATTTGATCGATACCGGAAATATCTTGCATGACAACCTGTTTTCCTTCTTTTCGTAGCTTATTGGCATATCGAAAAGCTTCTTGCCGATTCTCTCTGCTGAATATGATGCAATAGCGATCTTTATTCAAATTTAAATTCCCCAGAGCTTCCAGCAAATTATCTAACCGTATGCCAAAGCCTGTCGCCGGGGCAGGACGTTCAAATTTTTCTAAAAGATGGTCATAGCGCCCGCCGTTTCCGATCGGAAGTCCAACACCGTTCGCATATAATTCAAAAATCACGCTTGTGTAATAACTCATGTGGCTGACGATATTCAGTTCCAATTTGATATATTGATCCACTTCATAAGCTCTTAATTGGATAAGGAGCTGTTTTAAATCTTCCAGCGCTTTCTTCCCGCTGTCACAAGCAACAAGGCTTGAAGCTTCATCTGCCTTCTCAATTCCTCCTTTTAAATCAATGACTCTTAAAAGGCGTTCTTTGTCAATGGTAGAGAGAGATAATCTTTTCACATGCTCGCGGTATCCGACAAAGTTCTTTTCATATAAATAGCGGCGCAGCTTCTCCGCCCGTTCTTCCTTCCCTAAAATTTCACCAAACAAAGCATTGATAAATCCGATATGCCCAATGGAAATTTTAAAATCTTTAAGGCCAGTATTTTTTAAGGCATATATCATTAGAGCGATCGCTTCCGCATCAGCGCTAATCGTTCCATCGCCAATCAGCTCAATGCCAATTTGTTCAAATTCTGCCGGTCTGCCGCCTTCATGCTGCTGTGCACGAAACACATTTGCAGAATAAGCGAGCCTTAACGGCAAGCTTTCTTTCATCAGCTTGGAGGCCGCAATTCGTGCAATGGGAGCTGTCATATCTGGTCTTAAAACGAGCGTATGCCCCTGCCTGTCAAGAAGTTTAAATAATTGCTGCTCTTGTATCGCCGACTGAACTCCTACTGTTTCATAAAATTCCAACGTTGGAGTCTCCAAAAATTGATAACCCCAGCTTTCAATCACATTCATCATTTTTTTACGAACGCTTTCTTTTATGACATATAAGCCCGGCAATGTATCCCGCATTCCCAAGGGCTTTTCAAACATAAACACTCACTGACACCTCCATGGCGCATTCACTTTAATCCGCTAATATGTTACCATACTACCAAAATAAAGATTTATAATCAATAAGTTTTTGATGTAAACTTCTTTCACAAAGCGCCTTTATTTCACTTTCGCTCAATCCTGCTTAATCAAAAAGCGGTAAGCGACAAAAATTGATGACGCTTACCGCTTTCTTTTTTCCATTTCTTCTTTTGTGTAGATGATTTGCATTGGATTTCCTCCTGCAAAAGAGCCTTCCGGAACATCTTTATGAACTACAGTGCCGGCAGAAACGATAGCTCGATTTCCAATTTTCACACCAGGCAAAATAGTCGTGTTTGCTCCGATCATGACTTCATCTCCAATTTCCACTTCGCCGATGCGATATTCATCGATTAAATATTCATGTGCTAAAATCGTCGTGTTGTATCCGATAATAGAATTGCGCCCAACTTTAATTTTTTCCGGGAACAAAATATCCACCATAACCATAAATGCAAACGATGTTTGCTGTCCGATTTTCATGCCAAGAAATGTGCGGTAAAGCCAATTTTTGATAGGCATAAATGGAGTGTAGCGCGCGATAAGAATCACGATGACATTTTTGACAACTTTCCAAAAAGAAACCGTCTTGTACACCTGCCAAAGGGAGTTTGCTCCTTCAACAGGAAATTTATCCGTTCTTCTCACAATCTTCACTCCATCACAATGTTCAATAAATCACTCATTTTGTCCAGCACAAAATCTGGCTTTAACGATTCTATATACTCTCTCCCTTTTATGCTCCAAGCAACTCCTGCCGTTAATGTTCCTGCATTTTTTCCCGCCTCTATATCATGAAGGTTATCTCCCACCATTAATGCATTAGACGGCTCGGAACCGAGCAATTTAAGAGCGGACAAAACAGGCTCAGGATGAGGCTTCGCATGCTGTACATCATCCAGTGTGATAATTGCGTCAAAAAATGAATCCATTTCCGTTAATTTCAGCCCCATCATAACAGTGTCGCGAATTTTCGTTGTCACAATGCCCAGTTTCAATCCCTTTTCTTTTAAAGCTCGAACCGTTTCGTGCACATGATCATATTCCTTCACAAGCAGATCATGCTGGGCATGATTAAACTCCCGATATCTTCGGACCATTTCCTCCGCTTTTTCAGGGTTAATACGTTGAAATGTGTCAATAAGCGGAGGCCCGATGAAAGGAAGTATATCTTCCCGTTGATATTTGCCCGGATAATAATAGTTCAGCGTATGTAAAAACGATTCAATAATTAATTCATTTGTGTTTATTAACGTGCCGTCCAAGTCAAACAATACGGTGTCAATGTTCATAAACCGTTCCCCTTTTCCCGATATGTGCTTGTTTTTTCCAGACAAAACCGATAATCATCGTTAAAAGAATGGCTGCGAACAGCCGGATGAGTAAAAGCGGCCAAACTGAACCGACGATCGGAACAAAAATCAATGTGTCTTCTATCACAGCATGGCAGGCAACGAGGAATATAAACGCCAACGTTAAATCGCGATGCTCCACTCCATCTTCTTTTACTGCTTGCAGCATCACGCCAGCCCCGTAGGCAAGCCCGAAAATTAATCCTGCCGCAAGCGTTGTTGAAGTGTTCCTCTTCATTCCCAGCATTTCGGTTACCGGCTCCATCTTTTTTGAGAAAGCGTCGACCCAGCCTAAATCTTTCATAAATTGAATGGCAATCATTAGCGGGATGACGATGGTCGCAAGCTGAATGACTCCCATTGCCGCTTTTTCAAGCCCTTCAAGTAAGATCATTCCCCAGTCTGAAGGCACGGCATCTTGTTGAGATATAAATCCGTATTGAGCTTTTTCTCCACCGCCGTCCCAAAAAAGATTGATGATAAAAGCCGAAAAAAATGCCAGTCCGAGCCGGACGGACAAGATGATCCACAGTTTCACACCGACTTTGCTTGCTACAGTCGTTTCGATTAATAAGTTGTGGGAAAATGACAGCATGACTGCCAAAATAAAGACTTCTTTTACCGTAAAATCAATGGACAAAATGGCTCCAATCGCCGCATACAAGTTAAGAAAATTCCCAATCACAAGGGGGATTGCAGCATCTCCATTTAACCCGATTACCTTCATGACCGGCGTTATAAAATGAACCATCCAATCAATCAAAGGAGTATGTTGTAAAAATGAAACAATCAACGTTACAGGGAAAATGACTTTACCGAGAGTCCACGTTGTTTCCAATCCTGTTTGTAATCCTTTTTTCAATGTTTGTTTCAAAGTTTCACCTTCATTCCAGCAATTTATCAATATTCATCTAAATATCTTTCTACTTTTTTTAGTCTCCGGTAAATTATAAGAGCAATTGCACTAAGAATAAGTAAAATCGAAATGACCTGTGCCATTTTTACCGTTTCCGTCAGCATCAAACTATCAGTTCTCATGCCCTCGATAAAAAATCGCCCGATCGAATACCAAATAACATATGATAAAAACAGCTCTCCACGCCGCAAATTAAACCTTCTTAGCAAAATTAAGATGACGAACCCAGCGAGATTCCAAATGGATTCATATAAAAAAGTCGGGTGATAATATTGTCCATTTATATACATTTGATTAATGATAAATTCAGGCAAGTGGAGATTTTCCAAAAATTCTCTTGAAACAGGTCCTCCATGAGCTTCCTGGTTAATAAAATTCCCCCATCTGCCGATCGCCTGCCCTAAAATAATACTCGGCGCAGCTATATCAGCCAGTTGCCAGAAAGATAGTTTTTTTACTTTTGCATACACAATCCCGGTTGCCACAGCACCGATTAACCCGCCGTGAATGGCAAGGCCACCATGCCAAATTTTAGGGATTTCCGAAAGATTTTCAGAATAATATTCCCATTGAAAAATGACATAATAAGTTCTGGCACATATAATCGCAATAGGAATAGCAAACAATGCAAGATCGATAAATATATCTTTATGAAGACCTCTTCTCTCCCCTTCACGCATCGCCAAATATAGGCCGAGCAATGCGCCGATTCCTATAATGATCCCGTACCAATGAACTTGTAATGGTCCTAGCTGAAATGCGATTGGATCAATGGGCTGAATTGCCTCTTTCATTCTCTCATCTCTCCTATTTCATCAATTAAAAATCTTCGTGATCTCCATCTTCGATAACATCCGCCAATTTATTTGTAAATTGTTCCGCCGCATTGAATCCCATTCTTTTTAACCGGAAATTCATTGCCGCAACTTCAATAATAACAGCCAAGTTTCTTCCAGGACGTACAGGAATTGTTAATTTTGTCAGTTCTGCATCCAAAATTTTCATTTTCTCTTCATCGAGTCCTAAACGGTCGTATTGTTTGTTCGGATCCCATAATTCCAAATCGATGACAAGAGAAATTCGCTTATGACTGCGGACGGCTCCTGCACCAAACAATGTCATCACATCAATGATTCCAAGACCGCGGATCTCTAAAAGATGGCGGATCAATTCCGGCGCACTGCCGACTAATGTATCCCGATCCTCCTGACGAATTTCAACACAATCATCTGCAATTAAGCGATGCCCTCTTTTCACCAGTTCAAGAGCAGTTTCACTTTTGCCTACCCCGCTTTTTCCTGTAATTAAAACACCCACTCCGTAAATATCAACAAGCACTCCATGTACAGCTGTCGTTGGAGCAAGCTTGCTTTCCAAAAAATTGGTTAAGCGGCTTGACAAGCGGGTCGTTTTCAATGGTGAGCGCAGCACTGGAACATTTGATTTTTCAGATGCCTCAATTAATTCCGGCGGAGCCTCCATCTCTCTTGACACAATGATTGCCGGTGTTACATCTGTACATAGCTGTTCCATCCGGCTTTTCTTTTCTTCAGGCGTCAATTTTGCAAAAAACGTAAGCTCCGTTCTTCCCAGCAGCTGTATACGCTCTTTCGGATAATATGTAAAATAACCAGCCATTTCAAGACCAGGTCTGGAAAGATCACTTGTAATAATGGGCCGGCTGATTCCCTCTTCTCCGCTGATCAATTCAAGTTGGAATTTTTCGATAATATCTTTTGTACGTACTTTCGACACGAAGTCTTTCCTCCTTAGACTTAAAAAACTTTTTTCATCTTTTTATTGTAGCACTTTTCTTTTTGGCAACAAACATCTTTCATCAAGGACATTCATTGCTTAAAAGCAGAGACAAGGGCATCGGAGCGAAAGATAAAGGCTATTCAATCCAAAACTCTTCTTTTTTAGGAGAGAAAAAAAAATGCTTGTTGGAATAAGGTGAATATGCACGGACATAAAATTTGGAGCGACTCGGAAAATAATGGAGCAAGCGTAAAAAGCCTTCTCCTCCTTCAGGAGCCCCCTGATAGTCCGCCAATAATTCATAAACAATCCGATCAGGAGTCCCATCATGATTATCATCAATTTTTGTTTTTAATAACTCACTGTCATCATAATGGCCGCTCAAAACGATTTTTACATTCGGATTCTTTTTGACGATATTGCGAAATATACGATTTCCAACCAGCGTTCGTTTTCCATTTTTATGCAAATATTTATGGACAGCTATGATTGCTGTTCGGTCTGAATGACGTTTTAAGACTTCGTTCATCCAGCTGATGCTGTCTTTGTCAACATGCCAGCCGATATACAAAAAAAGAAAATGTTGATGTCCGAGCGTAATTAAATCGTAATGCCCTCGATTATTCCGATATCCCCCACCATAATAAGGCTTCGTGAAAAAACGATCTTTACCAAAATATTGATGAAACATTTTATATGATTTTCCTTTTACTAAATCGTGATTGCCCGCAAGCACTCCATAAGGAATAGACACCTGTTCCAGTTTTCGGAACATGCGGTCTGCTTGAACCCACTGCTGTTTCTTTTCCGCACGGTTGACAATATCACCGGTATGAACAACATATTTTATATTCCAATTATCGCGATTTTGCACAATCCAATCCATTTGATTACGAAAAATATGAGGGTATTTTTCCGAATAGTATTGAGTGTCTGAAAGCCATACGATCGTGTAGACGTTTGAATCGTTTGGCGAAGCTGCAAGCTCAATGCTAGGAAGTGCGGGAGATAAAATCGAGAAAACAAAAATAATAAGAGGAAAGATTTTTTTCATTTATATCACCTATTCGTATCATTCCCGAAACGATAGGAGATATGAATGAAAAAATCTTTTTCATTAGTCTTTAAAACGGTTCATAAACACCAATTGAATAAGCAGATTCAAAAATGAAATAAAGATGGAGGCGAGGAGCGCAGTTCCAAAACCATCAATATTAAAGGCATCTCCCATTATTGCCTGGGCAATCATCAACGTAACTGCATTGATGACAAATAAAAATGTTCCGAGAGTAAAAACCGTAATCGGCAATGTCAATAATATTAGAAACGGCTTCACAAAAACATTTAACACTGACAAAATCATACTAGCTACAATAGCCGCTCCAACTCCGCTTAAATAAAACGAATCAAAGAACCCAGCTACAACAATCAAAATCAGTGCATTTAATAAAATGCTCGTCAACCATCTAATAAACATCGAAATTCGTCCTTTTCACTTTCTATTTACAAATTATTATAACACTTTCTATGTGAAAGTATGAAATAGATTGACATTTTTTCACTATTTTAGTAACATTCTTTACACAAATGGGAAAGGAGTTGATAGGCTTTATATTTTTTGAATTTTCATATTTTGCTCGCCCTAGACGACTCGTCTTTCTGTCCTGACGTAAACGTTTGTTTATTTTAAAAGAAAGGAGGGGCAGCACTTCAAATGAACTCATTGTATCTTTTATCTGATTACCTGTTAATGAAAGCCTATTATGAAGCCATTCAAATCGAGGCTAGTGAAGAGTTTATCGTTTTATTAGAAGAAGAAATTGTTAGAAGAGGAATTGTCCTTTCCTCTCCTAACATAAATGTACAATAAAATTAAACTCACGGAGAAAATTATACCATTTTTTCGTTATTTTGTAAAATGAATTTTTCTTGAATTGGAATGGATGTTTCATGATCGTTTATATAATTTTTTCTGAAAGGGGTTGTTACATAAGCAGAAAACTGACTTATGGACAGCCCTGCATACGTTATGACACAATGTAAGAAAAAGGCCGTTCTCCTTTCTCGAACGATGTCAGGGCATTTTTTCATGCTAAATTATTGAACCTATTAAAATATTAATCTGAACAGAGTTTGCTTAAGGAAGTGTGGAACGTGTCAAAAAAATTATTTGTGAAAACGGATGCGCAAAGATTGTGGATCGAAAAGCTGTTAAAGCATGAAAAGTCGTTTAAAAGTCATTCTAGGGAAAGCGATGAAAAGACAAAGTTTCCAAAAGAAAATATCCAAGCGCTTGTCAATATGGGGTATACGAAGCTCTCGCTGCCAAAAGAATATGGAGGCGGCGGCATTGGTGTCACAGATCTAGTTCTATTCCAAGAAACCATTGCTAGCTTTGATGGTGCTACAGGCCTAGCCATCGGTTGGCATCTGGGCGTCGTTGGGGAGTTGTATGAGAAAAAACTTTGGAGGGAAGAAAAGCTTGCCTCTTTTGCAAAAGAAATTTTAAACGGCGCTTTGGTGAACAGAGCAGTTAGTGAAGCAAAAACAGGCAGTCCAACCCGCGGCGGGCGCCCTGAAACGGAAGCAGTGAAAAGAGATGGCAAGTGGATTATTTCGGGCAGAAAGACATATACTACTATGTCACCTGTGCTGACACATTTTCTTGTATCTGCATGGGTTGAAGAAAAGGAAGGAATTGGATTTTTCTTAATTGAACGAGAAGCAAAGGGATTATCAATTGAAAAAAATTGGGACGTTATCGCCATGAGAGGAACAGAAAGTCACGATCTTGTGTTAGATAACGTTGAAGTAGCAGAAGAAAATTTTGTAGAGCTAAACCATGGACCGAGAGGAAATACAATAAATGGTTGGATTCTGCATATTCCCGCTTGTTATTTAGGTATTGCACAGGCGGCGCGTGATTATGCAGTGAAATTTGCGACAGAATATTCTCCAAATAGTATAAATGGAACCATTAGCCAATTGCCAAATGTACAAAATTTAATCGGTCAGATTGACTTAGAATTAATGAAAGCTAGACATTTCTTGTATAGCGTAGCGGAAATTTATGATGATGAAGCACGCCGTCCATACATTACAAACGAGCTTAGTGTTGCGAAGCATATTGTGACGAACTCAGCCATCAACATTGTCGATAAGGCGATGAGACTAGTTGGAGCAAAAAGCCTTCAACTGTCAAATCCGCTGCAGCGGTATTATCGTGATGTGAGAGCAGGGCTTCACAATCCGCCAATGGATGATATGACGATTTCTAAATTGGCTCAAACAGCCATTCAAGAAATGGAAAATAAATAATTTATATAATGCCTTCTTTTCACAGGGACTGATTTTAAAAAAGCTGATCCAAGGCCGTCAAATATTTTTTTTGGGTCAGCTTTTTTATGAATTAGCAATGCATCAAAGATATTCAATACATTCGGTAATTGTAGACATCGTGAGCACAATAACTAAGACGCCGGAGAATCCGATTCATCGAGTCTTCAAAATTATGAATTTGAATGAATGATAGGAGAAACATCAGTTTATAAAAAAAGAGCCCTTTGTCACACAAAGGGCTCAACTCTGTTTTATGCGAAATGTTCATATATCAAAGAAAATCAGTATTTCCTCGATTTTTCGCTGAAAGGGCTAGTAAAAATCTACAACTCATCTCCTGAAAACCGACGGAATAAAACCATCCGTTTCAGGAACATTCTTCGTCATTTAAAAGAGACTGGCAACAGCCTATTTAACTGTTTGCCGCTGCCTCTTTTTTCAAAATTAAATTTTTCATTCTCTCCCGATCCCGATCCAAAATCGGTTTTAAATATTTTCCTGTATAAGACTGTTTCGCTTCTGCCACTTCTTCAGGGGTACCCGTTGCAATGATTGTTCCTCCGCCGTCCCCGCCTTCTGGTCCAAGGTCGATGATATAGTCAGCGGATTTAATCACATCTAGGTTATGCTCAATTACAAGAACCGTATCTCCGTTTTCAACAAGCCGATGCAAAACCTTCAAGAGCCTTGCAATATCGTCAACATGCAGCCCTGTTGTCGGTTCATCTAAAATATACAGCGATCTTCCAGTAGATCTGCGATGCAGCTCTGAAGCAAGCTTTATCCGTTGTGCTTCCCCTCCGGACATTGTCGTAGCCGGCTGACCAAGTTTCATATAACCAAGTCCTACATCGTAAATGGTTTGCAGCTTCCGTTTGATTTTTGGAATATTTTCAAAGAACTGAAGTGCGTCTTCCACAGTCATTTCTAAAATATCCGCAATATTTTTTCCTTTATATGTGACTTCAAGAGTTTCCCGGTTATATCTTTTTCCGTGGCATACTTCACACGGAACATATACATCTGGAAGAAAATGCATTTCAATTTTAATGATTCCATCGCCTCGGCATGCTTCACAGCGGCCGCCCTTTACATTAAAACTGAAGCGTCCTTTTTTATAGCCTCTTACTTTCGCTTCATTCGTTGCTGCAAACACATCGCGAATATCGTCAAATACGCCGGTATACGTAGCTGGATTTGAACGCGGCGTTCTTCCAATCGGAGATTGGTCAATGCTGATGACCTTATCGAGATGTTCAATCCCTTTCATTTCTTTATAGGCACCGGGTTTTGTTTTACTGTTATTCAGCTTTTGCGCCAAGCCTTTTTGCAATATTTCATTGACTAACGTACTTTTCCCCGAACCAGATACACCTGTTACTGCCAAAAATACACCTAAAGGAAATTTGACATTTACATTTTTTAAATTGTTCTCGCTTGCTCCTTTTATTTCAATATACCGACCATCCGGTTTTCTTCTTTCGACCGGCAATGGAATGAACTTTTTCCCTGACAAATATTGTCCTGTAAGCGAACGGTCATCATTCATCACTTCTTTTGGTGTACCCGCAGCTACAACTTGACCGCCGTGCACGCCAGCTCCCGGCCCAATATCGATCAAATAATCAGCTGCAAGCATCGTATCTTCATCATGTTCAACTACAATCAACGTATTGCCGATATCCCGCATATTTTGGAGAGCACGGATCAGCCTGTCATTGTCCCGTTGATGCAAACCGATAGACGGCTCGTCCAATATATAAAGTACTCCTGTCAGTCTTGATCCGATTTGCGTGGCAAGACGGATTCTTTGAGCTTCTCCACCAGAGAGCGTACCGGCTGATCTGCTTAATGTTAAATAATCAAGACCTACCTCAATTAAAAAATTCAGCCGTTCTTTTATTTCTCTTAAAATCAAATTGGCAATTTTCATTTCTTTTTCTGTCAATGCCAATTGGTCAAAAAACTGATAGGCTTCACGAATAGACAATTGAGTGACTTGTCCGATATGGCGTCCGTTAATAAGAACAGCCAGACTTTCCTTTTTCAGTCGATGCCCTTTGCATGTCGGGCACGGCTGATTCGTCATATATTTTTCCATTTGTTCGCGTATGAAATCAGATGTCGTTTCTTTATAGCGCCGTTCTATATTGCGGACCACACCTTCAAATTCTACATAGCCTTCCCGGATTTGCCCGAAATCGTTCTCATAGCGAAAATAAATTTTTTCCCCGCCGCTTCCAAATAAAATTTTATCGAGCAGATGTTTCGGTATATCTTTAACCGGAATGTCCATATCAATACCGTAATGGTTGCAAACCGCTTGAAGAAGCTGCGGATAATATTGAGAGCTTGTCGGCTCCCACGGTGCAATTGCGTGTTCCTTTAATGTCAAGTTTTTATTTGGAATAACGAGATCCAAATCCACCTCTAGTTTTGAACCTAAGCCGTCACAAGCATGACAAGCTCCGTATGGGCTGTTAAAGGAAAACATCCGCGGTTCAAGCTCTCCAATCGAAAAACCGCAAATCGGGCAGGCATGATGTTCACTGAAAAGCAGCTCTTCGCCATCGATGATGTCAATTATGACTATTCCATCACCTAATTTTAAAGCTGTTTCAATCGAATCGGTCAACCGGCTTATAATCCCCTCTTTCACGATCAGCCGATCCACAACGACATCGATGGAATGTTTTTTATTTTTTTCAAGAGAAATATCATCGGTAAGCTCCATCATTTCTCCGTCAATCCGCACGCGGACAAACCCTTGCTTTTTTATTTCCTCCAATGTTTTCACATGCATTCCTTTTTTTCCAGACACAACAGGCGCAAGAACCTGCAGTCTTGTCCGTTCCGGATACTCCATAATCCGGTCAACCATCTGTTCGATTGTTTGCGAAGAAATTTCTATCCCATGCACCGGACATGTCGGCCGCCCGACACGGGCAAAAAGAAGCCGTAGGTAGTCATAAATTTCTGTCACCGTTCCGACCGTTGAACGCGGATTTCTGCTTGTCGTTTTTTGATCAATCGAAATGGCCGGCGATAAGCCTTCGATCGCATCGACATCAGGTTTATCCATTTGTCCTAAAAATTGGCGGGCATAGGCAGATAAAGACTCCACATATCGCCGCTGTCCCTCTGCATAAATTGTATCAAATGCTAAAGAAGATTTGCCCGATCCCGATAAACCTGTTACAACGACAAGCTTGTCTCTTGGAATCGTGACATCAATGTTTTTTAAATTATGAGCGCGTGCACCTTTTACAACAATTTTATCCATTGCCATATCCAATCATCCTTCCGCTTTCAGCTCCAAAATTAGATCGCGCAGTTCAGCAGCTCTTTCGAAATCTAATGCTTTTGCAGCTTCTTTCATTTCTTTTTCCATACGGGCTATCAGTTGTTCTCGATCTTTTTTCGACATTTTGTTCAGCTTCACAGCCTTTTCCGTTTTATATTCTGCTTCCTCTTCCGCTGCATATGTCGCCCTAATTACATCGCGAATATCTTTTTGAATCGTTTTTGGCGTAATGCCATGTTGACGGTTATATTCCTCTTGAATCGCACGACGCCGTTTTGTTTCGTTTATGGCGATTTCCATCGATTTTGTGATTGTATCAGCATACATAATGACATGCCCGTTTGCGTTCCGAGCCGCCCGTCCGATTGTTTGAATAAGAGAACGTTCCGAACGAAGAAATCCTTCTTTATCTGCATCCAAAATTGCAACGAGAGAGACCTCCGGAATATCCAGCCCTTCCCTGAGCAAATTGATCCCGACCAACACTTCATGTTTGCCAAGCCGCAGGTCGCGGATAATTTCAATGCGCTCGAGCGTTTTAATTTCGGAATGGAGATATGTCACCTTAATCCCGATTTCCCGCAAATAATCCGTTAAATCTTCTGCCATTTTTTTCGTTAATGTGGTCACAAGCACCCGCTCATTCCGTTTAACCCGCTTTTGAATTTCGCCGATTAAATCGTCTATTTGCCCTTCAACAGGTCGGACGTCAATGGTTGGATCTAAAAGTCCAGTCGGGCGGATAATCTGTTCGACAACAACCGGCGTATGCTCCAGCTCATACGGCCCAGGGGTGGCAGAAACATAAATGACATGTTTCATATGCTTTTCAAATTCCTCAAATTTTAACGGACGGTTGTCAAGTGCTGAAGGCAAACGGAATCCATGATCGACAAGCACTTGTTTTCTCGCCTGGTCGCCGTTGTACATCCCGCGGATTTGCGGAATCGTCACATGCGACTCGTCAATGACGATCAAAAAATCATCTCCAAAATAATCTAAAAGCGTATAAGGAGTCGAACCGGGCGGTCTTAATGTAAGATGACGGGAGTAGTTTTCAATCCCGGAGCAAAAGCCCATCTCCCGCATCATTTCTAAATCATATCTTGTCCGTTGCTCGAGCCGTTGCGCTTCCAAAAGCTTTCCATTCTCCCGCAGTTCATGCAGCCGTTCCTCAAGCTCCTTTTCAATATTAGCAATGGCAATTTTCATTTTTTCTTCTCTTGTCACAAAGTGTGATGCTGGGAAAATCGCTACATGCTCCCGCTCTCCAATAATTTCGCCTGTCAGCGCATCAACTTCACGGATGCGGTCGATTTCATCTCCGAAAAATTCCACGCGGATACAATGTTCATCGCGCGAAGCAGGGAAAATTTCCACTACATCCCCGCGCACGCGAAAAGTTCCCCTGCGAAAATCTACATCATTTCTTTCATACTGAACATCCACTAAACGGCGCAGCAAGTCATTGCGCTCGATTTCCATTCCTGTGCGAAGACTTACGACCAGCTCACGATATTCTTCTGGCGAACCTAAACCATATATGCAAGAAACGCTTGCGATAATAATAACATCTTTCCGTTCAAACAATGCAGAGGTGGCCGAATGTCTTAATTTATCAATTTCATCATTAATGCTCGCATCTTTTTCAATATACGTATCTGTTTGCGGAACATACGCTTCCGGCTGATAATAGTCATAATAGCTGACAAAATATTCAACTGCATTGTTCGGGAAAAATTCTTTAAACTCGCTATACAGCTGTCCGGCAAGCGTTTTATTATGGGCAATGACCAGCGTCGGTTTGTTTACTTCTTTAATCACATTGGATATCGTAAACGTTTTGCCAGTTCCAGTTGCACCTAACAATGTCTGATGTTTTTTTCCTTGCCTGATTCCCTCCACCAGCTCTTTGATAGCTTTCGGCTGATCTCCTTGAGGCTGGTAATTTGAAACTAATTCAAACCGATCCATGGAACATCCTCCAATTCAGAAACTTATATTTTATTTTAACATATAATCAGGCTGAATCACCAAAAATACGAACTGACGTTTGATTTTCATAGACAATAAAAACCTGTCAATCGTGTTGAACAGGTTTAAGTAGATGTTTTCTTATCTTTTTTCATGCTTCTGGCAGCGATAAAACCAGCCGCTAAGCTGGCTACATCCAAAATGGCGATATAAATAGTATCCATATGACCTGCAAAATAAGAGGCAATTAATAAACCAGCCGTCAACAATGTCCCAACGACATGACTATATGTAACTCTTGTGAAAAATAAGACAAGCAAAAAAGGGGCGAATGCGGCAAACACAAGCTTGATCATAAAAAAACCTCTTTTCGTCAACGGTTATACATTTATTATATTGAAGCCCTCAAAAAGCTTTCAAGCAAAACCACAAAAGAGAAGGGAAAAATAAGCCAATGCAAAGAATAAAAAATGATGCGATGTATAGCGGTCAGAAAACCTAGGATACAGGGGAAATAGTTGAAAGCGATGAAGTCAAAATAAACGAATAGAAATAGCTTTATGATTATATTTAAATGCAATAATGAAGCTCATAGGCTAAAAAATTCGCCTTTATTAAAGCAACTTTTATACTATATTTACTTTTTTCTTTATACGGTCACCCCCTAAGACTACCCTAAGCATATAAAAAGCACCCAATAGTCGCCTCTTTCAACTATTGGATACTCTTTCTTAATCTTGAGATAGATATAACAAATGATCTAAATTTACATATGAAATATCGTATTCAGAATTTACTGCATGTAATATTTTTTGATAATCTTCCACCTTAAGATCTAGTGGTAGATTTTCAAACAATTCTCCATTTACATGAAAATCCAGTATTAATGCACAAAAATCTTTACCATCAACTAAATCCATTGCAAACTCTCTAAAAATATCTGCATCTTCTTCATTTAACTGTTCATCTGACAATACATAGATTTTTATTACATTTTGAAATTGTTGAATATCCTCTTCATTCATGTATTAATATGGAATAAAGTACGTTCACTAGCACTTAAAGGTCTTCTTAAATCCTCGATAATAAGATATCCCATAGACATACTGTTTTTAAATAATAAATAAATTTCTAAATCCCTAAGTCTAATTTGTCTTTTGTAAGATATCATAATTTAATTGATTCTCCCTCTAAATGTAGAGAGGTTTTAATAATTGTTTAAGATTAAAAAATATTTTTCAATATTCGTTTTGTTTCAGCATATACATTGCAATACTCCTGAACTCCACGTATCAAAAAATGAATGATTCCAACCACCTAAACTTAATCATCTCAGCTGTAACATAAAGAGCAGTTAGGTCACCGAGCAATATCTTGGATCAATTCTCTTTAGCATTAGTTTTAGCTTTATCTAATTCTTTTTGGTTCTTAACTGCATTCTTGAAAGTTTCCTTTTCTTGTACACATTTTTGTATGTCTGATTTTATTTTATGACTTGGATTATCTGTAACGATTATTTGCCGATAAATGTTCTTGAGCTTTATTTTTGATTATGCTCCAAAAACGCCTCATATGCTAAACCGATTGCTCCGCAAAGTCCAGCATTATCCCCTAATCCGGGCGGAACAATATAATCTGCAATGTTTTCTAGCACCACTTCATGGCGAACATAACCGTTTAATAAAGCTTGAACATTTTGATGTATAAGGGGGAACAATTGCTTTTGTTTGGCGACTCCGCCGCCAATTATTATTTTTTTAGGCGATAAAACGAGTATAAGGTTGGCAATTCCTTGTGCAATATAGTACGCTTCCAAATCCCATACTTTCTCATTTTTTTCTAACTCTTGCCCCTTTTTTCCCCAGCGTTTTTCTATAGCAGGACCGGATGCCATTCCTTCCAAACAATCTTTGTGATACGGACAATTGCCGGCAAACGAATCTTCAGGATGGCGCCGAACAAGCATATGCCCCATTTCCGGATGGATTAGCCCGTGTACTAGATGTCCTTCAGAGATGGCACCGACTCCGATCCCGGTACCGATCGTCATATAAATGCAGCTATTCAGACCTTTCGCAGCCCCCCATTTCATTTCCCCCAGCGCTGCTGCATTGACGTCGGTATCAAAGCCAATTGGAATAGGGAATTCTTTTTTTATCGCTCCGACAAGATTTATATTCGCCCACTGTAGCTTCGGAGTAGATGTTATGTATCCGAATGTTTCGCTTGTGCGATCTAAATCAATCGGACCGAATGAGCCAATTCCAAGCGCTTTAATATCTTTATCCCGAAAAAATTTTACCACTTGTTCAAGCACTTCATCAGGCGTTGTCGTCGGAAAAGAAGTCCGCTCGATGATATTTCCGTTTTCATCTCCAATTCCACAGACAAATTTTGTTCCGCCCGCTTCAATTGCACCTAAAAGCATGCACAATTCCTCCCATGATTTTGTCCAAAATGTTATGTCCAATTTTTCATTAGCGGCAGGTTGTCAAATTAATAAGATTATAATAAATGTCATATGTTTATGGAAGAGAAATATTAAAAAATACAAGAAAAAAAGGCGATCAGCCATTAGCTGAAAGCCTCATTTAGAAGTTTTTTATTTCGTTCCCATAAAATCGTTAAACTAATGAGGGTCACTAAAACAGTCGCCCCCATATCAGACAGAATGGCTATCCAAAGCGTAAGCCAGCCTGGAATCGTCAGCAGCAGTGCAGCGGCTTTTAAACCTAGAGCAATCCCGATGTTTAACTTGATGATTCTGTTCACCTTTTTGGCGGTTGAAATAGCTTCAGGCAGCTTTCCTAAATGATCTTGCATTAAAACGATATCAGCCGTTTCAATTGCGCTGTCTGTTCCTTTTCCCATTGCAATGCCTAAATCAGCAGCTGCGAGCGCAGGCGCATCATTGATACCATCTCCGATCATTGCCGTTTTTCCTGAGAGAGACAGTTCTTTTACCTTTTCCACCTTTTCTTCCGGCAGAAGGTTTGCAAAATATTCGCTTAAACCAACCTTTTTCGCCACTTTTTCAGCAGTTTTTTCGTGGTCTCCTGTCAACATGACAGTCCTCTTCACACCTGTTCGGTGAAGCATGCGGATCACCTGGCTGCTTTCCTGTCGAATTTCATCCGCTATACCGACCATACCGAGAACGTTTTTGTCATCTGAAACCAAAACGATTGTTAGTCCTTCCTGTTTAAAGGTCTTTATGTCTTCCTTTACATTTTCGCTGAGCGAAAGATGTTGAATCGTTTTTTCATTGCCGACACGGTATTCCTTCCCGTCTATCTCCGCTTTTATTCCCTCACCTGATGTTACAACAACGGAGCGAGCCTCCAAAAGGGAAACGTTTAACTCATCTATTTTTTTCATAATGGCTTTAGCGATCGGATGAGTAGAGGATTTTTCAATTGATCCGATGATGCTCCAAAAAGAAGGATCATATTCTACAAACTTCTCTACATAAGGCTCCCCTTTTGTCAGTGTTCCTGTTTTATCAAAAGCTATTATTCCAATTTTCCCTAATTGCTCTAAATAAACCCCGCCTTTTACAAGAATGCCTTTGCGTGCATTTCTCGTGATTCCTGAAACGATAGCAATGGGAGAGGATAAAACTAATGCACATGGACAGCCTACAATTAACACTGCCAATCCTTGATACAAAGATGTTCTCCAATCAACTCCTAAGAAAAGCGGCGGAATAAATATAACGACAAGAGAGATAAGCATGATCAAAGGAGTATAATATTTCGCAAACTTATTAATGAATTGCTCAGTCGGCGTTTTTGTTTCCTGCGCTTCTTCAACTAAATGCAAAATTTTCGCTAGAGACGATTCTTCATAAGGCTTTGTTATCCGAACTTTCAAAATTCCTTCATTATTAATGCTTCCGCCAAACACTTCATCTTTTGCTTCCTTTTCAACAGGGAGAGATTCTCCAGTAATGGCCGCTTCATTAACTGAGCTTTTCCCTTCCACCACTATCCCATCCGATGGTATTTTTTCACCGGCTTTGACAAGAACAATATCCCCTGCCTTGATGTCATGAATGGAAACTTTCTTTTCCTGGCCATCTATAACAATCGTAGCTTCATTCGGCGCAACTTCTAAAAGCGATTCGATAGAACGACGGGCCTTTTCCATTCCCAAGCCCTCTAAATATTCGTTCACTCCAAATAAAATGGCAACAACAGCACCTTCCTTCCACTCTCCAATGCCAAAAGCCCCAATCAAAGCAATTGTCATAAGGGTGTCAATGTTAAATTTCAATCGAACGAGGTTTTTGGCCCCTTTCAAAAATGTTTTATATCCGCTGATCACCGTAGCAATTATATACATTGTAACAGAGGCGGATGGTGATAATGTTTTTTCGAACACAACAGCAGCTATAAAAGCTAAAACCGAGAGCAAAACGAGCCACAATAAATAAGAATGTGTATCTTCATGTTTATTTTCTTCCTCAATATAGGCCCCATCCGATGCTAAAATTTTTTTGACTTTAGCAATATTAATTTCTTCATTGACATACAGTTTGCTAGATTGAAAATTTAATTTTGCATTTTCCCCATATTCAAGCTTTTGGATTTCCTCTTCCAGATTCTTTGCGCAATTTGCACAAGACAATCCCTTTACCCGATACTGAATCATTCTCTAATCCTCCAATGAAATAGAGTACACATTGCAGTATACAGTATATGTGTTTATATGAATAAGTGTTCATATTTTATATGTCCATTTTATGAAAAGGCAATTCAATTGTCAAATATTTTCGTAAATATAATTTTGACATGTACATATGAATAACCTTACAATATTAATGTTATCGAAATTCGATATCGATTCTCAAAATGGGGGTAAAAATGGAAGATAAAGTGTTGCGCAAGCTTTTTCTCGGTTTTATACATATTCATATTTTACATCATGCAAGCGAACATCCTATATTCGGCTTGTGGATGCTTGAGGAACTGAAAAGTCATGGCTACAACATAAGTGCAGGGACTCTTTATCCGATTCTCCACGCAATGGAAAAGGACGGACTGTTAGAAAAAACAGAACAAAATGTAGAAGGAAAAATACGAAAATATTATACAACTACACAGAAAGGGAAAGCCGTTCTGAAAGAAGCCCGGACGAAAGCGTACGAGCTTTTTAAAGAAATACATAATGAAGGTGGGGGATAACATGAAGGAATCAAAATGGAAAACGCTGTTCGAGATATTTGCCATTTCCACAAAGCTTGGATTGACCTCATTTGGGGGACCAATCGCCCATTTAGGATATTTTCATGAAGAATATATTCGGAGAAGA
Source organism: Aeribacillus sp. FSL K6-8394 (assembly GCF_038008865.1). Taxonomy (NCBI): domain Bacteria; kingdom Bacillati; phylum Bacillota; class Bacilli; order Caryophanales; family Bacillaceae; genus Aeribacillus; species Aeribacillus sp. FSL K6-8394. Next base: position 675,012 of record NZ_JBBPAA010000002.1, on the reverse strand, counting down.
AAATGGTTGGATGAAAAGAGCTATGCAGATTTGGTTGCTTTATGCCATTTTTTACCCGGACCTGCCAGCAGCCAAGCCGGGATCGGCATCGGTCTCATGCGGGGAGGAATATTAGGCGGACTTTGCGCCTTTATCGGCTTTACGTTTCCGTCTGCAATCGCACTGATGATCTTTGCTCTTATTCTTAAAGAGTTACATATTGTTGATGCCGGCTGGATTCACGGCTTAAAGATTGTTGCTGCTGTTGTAGTCGCCCATGCTGTTATTGGAATGGCACAAAAACTTGCCCCTGACCTAGGGAGAAAAGCCATCGCATTAGGCGCGCTAGTCGTTACTTTATTATGGCAACATGCTTTTTCCCAAGTTGTCGTCATGTTGCTAGCGGCTTTTATTGGATTTTTATTATATAAAAAAGTAGAAGAAGACACCCAGACTTCGTTACAGGTGCCGATTTCAACACGATTTGCCGCAAGCTGTTTATTGTTATTTTTCGGGCTTCTCCTTTTCTTTCCTTTATTAAAAGTGTGGACTTCTTCTTACTGGATCGGCTTGTTCGACAGCTTTTACCGCTCTGGATCTCTCGTATTTGGGGGAGGACATGTGGTGCTCCCGCTGCTTGAACAGGAATTTGTTCCAACAGGAATGTTAACAGAAAAAGAATTTTTGGCTGGTTACGGAGCAGCACAGGCAGTTCCTGGTCCTTTGTTTACATTTGCTTCTTATATTGGAGCGGTCATGAATGGATGGGCTGGGGGATTCGTTGCAACTTGCGCCATCTTTCTTCCGGCAATTCTGCTCATTTTTGGTACATTACCGTTTTGGGGAAAGCTTCGAAGCAATTCAAAGATTAATGGTGCGTTAATGGGCATACAAGCTGCTGTCGTCGGAATTTTAATTGCCGCTTTTTATGATCCGATCTGGATAAGCTCCATTAATCGTCCGATTGATTTTGCTTTTGCTGCAATTTTATTCAGTATGCTCGCTTATTGGAAGATTGCTCCATGGATCATCGTCTTAACGGGCGCCATTGGCGGCTTGTTCTTGTAAAACTAGATCTGCTGACACAAAGATCCTTCAGGTTTCATTTGATATGATCCCTCTTATGTAGACCTGTCTACCATAAGAGGGATTCCTTTACGGCTAAACCGGACAAAGTATGCCCTTTTTCGACATTTTTTGATCTGGCAGAAGCTGCTATTCATGCCCGGCTTCACCCGTTCCTGTATGAAGGCTAGCCGACAGCGTGAATTAACCAAGTTAACGTTTAGGCAAGGCTGTTCAAGAACGAGAGGTTATCTTCTGCTAGTCAATGATTAAAATAAACATATTGAGATGCTCAATTTCCATGCTTGGCAGCTTCTCAAAAAGATAAATGAATCGACTTCTCAATGATTGCTCGCAAGTACCCTGAAATGTCTTTATACGATCAATTTAGAACATTCTCTCCAGCTGCAATCTACTTTGAAGCAATCATCTTTTAAAAACTGCTTCATTTATCTCATTGCTAATGTCACTTTTAAAGAGCTCTTAGATTTCTTAAGCCCACTGAAAATGCCTCAGAACTAGTTGACCGTATTTCCAATCTGAAAGGTTCCCTCCTCATTATGTACTGTTAAACAGATTTCCTAAACTTGACAAAAAACAGAATGCAAAATATAATAAAATATGAACATATGCTCATATATAATAAAAGAACGAGGGAATTATGAATGAAGACGGAAGATCATTCTTTCTTAAAACCTGAAACAATTGAACATATATCGCAAATATTTAAGGTGTTAGCCGATCCTACTCGAATTAAAATTCTTTATTTGTTATCACAAGAAGAGTGCAGCGTAAATCATATTGCCGAAGTGTTGGAAATGTCTCAATCAGCAGTTTCCCATCAGCTTAGTATATTGCGAAATCTTAGACTCATTAAGTATCGCCGTGAAGGAAAAACACTGATTTACTCCTGTAATGACGAACACGTTTTTTCATTATTAAAACAAGCCATTGATCATTCTGAACATCAGTAAGGAGGCATTGGAGCATGAACATCCATCACCACTCTCACGACCATCATCACGACTTTAACAGGGAAAACAATAAAAAAGGACTTATAATTGCATTGTTCATTACTGTTGGAATTTTGCTGTTAGAGTTTTTCGGGGGGTTAATGACAAACAGTCTGGCCCTTCTTTCTGACTCTGGACATATGCTTAGTGACGCCAGTTCGCTTGCTCTTAGCCTAATTGCTATATGGTTTGCGGCCAAACCAGCCTCCCCAAATAAAACGTATGGCTTTTATCGTTTTGAAATTTTAGCCGCTTTGTTTAATGGAGTTACCTTGTTTGTTATCGCTGGATTTATCATTTGGGAAGCTGTTCAGCGTTTTTTCAATCCGCCGACTGTAGCAAGCGGCTCGATGATGTTGATTGCGTCTATTGGTCTTTTTGCTAATCTTTTAAGTGCCTGGGTGTTAATGAGAAAAGGTGATGTGAAACATAATGTCAATGTTCGCAGCGCTTATCTTCACGTTATCGGCGATGCATTAGGCTCTGTCGGAGCCATTGCTGCAGGATTCATCATGTGGCTCTTTGACTGGTATATAGCAGACCCTATTATTTCCATTTTAGTTGCTTTATTAATATTAAAAGGCGCTTGGGGAGTTTTGAAGCATAGCATACACATTTTGATGGAAGGAACGCCCGTTACCATTGATCAAAATGAAGTGAAGAAAGCCTTAAAAAGTATTGAAGGTGTGAAGGATGTTCACGACCTGCATATTTGGACGATTACATCAGGTTTAGACTCACTAAGCTGCCATATTTTAATTGAAGATCATCAAGACAGTCAAAAGGTGTTGCAAGCTGCCATTCACATGATTGAAGAAAAATTTAAGATTTTGCATACAACCATTCAAATTGAAACCTCTCAAATCCATCATGGAAAAATGAAAGTCTAGCTTTTTTCGGAGTTGATTGAAATGGCACAAAATGTTGATGTTCTTGTAATCGGCGCTGGCCAAGCAGGATTAGCGATGGGGTATTATCTAAAGCAACACGATATATTATTTGCCATTGTCGGCAAGGAAAATCGAATCGGAGATGTTTGGAGAAATCGTTACGATTCTTTAGTGCTTTTTACCCCTCGATCGTTTAGCTCCTTGCCAGGAATGGTCTTAAAGGGTGACCCGGACGGATATCCAACTAAGGATGAAATAGCCGATTATTTAGAGGATTATGCTCAAAAATTCGAATTACCTATTCATCTGAATACAGAAGTCATTTCTCTTCAAAAAGAAAATGAGATTTTTAAAGTGACAACCAACCATAGGAGATATATGGCAAATAAAGTGGTTATAGCAACAGGGCCTTTTCAAAAGCCTTATCTTCCACCATTTGCCGAAAGCTTATACGATCAAGTGTATCAAGTGCATACATCCGGCTATTTGAATCCATCTCAATTGCAAGATGGCTCTGTTTTAGTAGTCGGTGCAGGAAATTCTGGAGCGCAAATTGCAGTTGAATTGTCCGAAGACAGAGAAGTTTATTTATCAGTAGGTCATAAAATGAGATTTCTTCCACTTGACATTATGGGGAAAAGTATTTTCTGGTGGTTTCAAAAAATAGGTTTATTAGACGTCCATATCAATAGCCCGTTAGGCAGGTTGATCAGTAAACAAAAAGATCCTATTTTCGGTAAAGAGCTGAAACATTTACTACAAGAAGGCAAAATAAAAATGAAGCCTAAAACAGAGGGTGTTTCAGGAGATGTTATCTCTTTTGCAGATAACAGTCAAATTCAAGTTCAAAATGTCATTTGGGCAACCGGATTTTATTTTGATTACAGCTGGATACAAATTCCTAATGTTTTAGACCATAGAGGAAAGCCCGTTCACCAAAGAGGGGTTACTCCTGTGAAAGGATTGTACTTCTTAGGATTGCCTTGGCAATATCGGAGAGGCTCCGCTCTTATCGGAGGGGTGGGCGCCGATGCAGAGTACTTGATAAATGATATTTTAAACCATTGAAGGTGCTTGCAATGTTTAGCTAGAGCTTTTCTTGCCGCGGCTATTTTCATGATTAGACATATTTACTGAAAGGCTTCAAATATCATTGAACAATGTCAGTTCCTTTGTACAATAATTCTCGAGCCTAATTCTGCTAGCTATAACATTTTTTGACGTAAAAAACCACTTAGCCAATCATTGACTAAGTGGTTTGATGTGATAGAGAAAATATACCTTTATCGTTCCGGAAAAAAAATGAAACTCATTCCGAAGAATTATGGCCTATTCCTAAAAATTATGTCGCTATTCCGGTTGATTATGAACCATTCATACCGGTTAAGAGGCTTCTGACTTCCACTTCTCATCTTGCACAAAGAGCAAGCCGAGTTCATGATGCTCCCCTTCGTATAAGGCGCGTTGGACAAAACGGATTTCTTTGTTATGTCCTAGTACCTCCAACTTACAATGCGTCCTGCTTATCTGCAGCGCTTCGTAAAATTCGTACGTTGTTTTTACATTTTTTCCATTCACCTTTGTTATAACTTCTCCCGCTTTTATTCCCATTTTCTCTCCCGGGGATTGAGGAAGCGTGCCTAATACGACCAGTCCATAATCTTGTTTCGAGAAATAAAAAGCGGCCGAATTATCATTCATCCTTTGTTTTACAGTTATTAATCCCTTTCCTATCAATGCTAGAGCCGCGGCAACAAACGACAGAAATGGAGCCCACAACGAAGCAGCAGCAACAACAAGAGAAATAATTCCAAGAATCGAAATGCGCCGGCCTGTTACTTGAATGCTTTCCTTTGGCAAAGACCCTTGAATTCTTTGATAAAAACCGACAAAATACGGAATCATCACGAGCATAAATGGTTCACCATTTAAAGAAATAATTGGCCACCAAGAAAAAGGAGATTCCAATGAACCGCCTGGAACTAAAAGCATTAACGGAATCATCCATGTTCTGTTCGCTACATGATTCCCAATCGGCATTCCTCTCTTGCTTTTTATGATAAATGGGGATGTATGGTAATGTGCTGTTCGATAGATGAGAATCCCTTCACAAATAAGCAAAAAGCTTAAAAATAGCGACAAGACGCTGTAGTTTGTTTTATCAAGGCTCACAAAAAATTCATCAATCCAAGGAGATTGATCTGCCACTCCATTTAATAAAGCTGTTAAAAAAATCGTTCCGCCCAATGAGATCGTTGATGACAAAAAACGCGGCTGAAAAGTTAAACTAACAGCCAGCAGCCAAATAGTCAATAAAACGAGTGTTCCGAATGGAATCCACAGTCCTAGAAGCATGAAAAGAACAGAAAGGATAAGGCCAGCGATAATTCCCTTCGTATAAGTAAAACGAATATCGTCAAACACATCATATACGCGCACATGAAAAGATTTTCGTTCTCTTCTAACCCGCCAATATCCATTTAAAAAGGAAAAAATGAGAAAGAAATACAAAAGCGGATGCAAGAAAAAACGGCCTATGCTGAAAAGCAATTCTAAAAGCCATTGTCCAACCAAACGGCCCACCCCTTTTACGAATCATATGAGACTTTCCTCTATTTTATCAAATCTTTTAAAAAAGAAGCTAGAACGTCATATAAAAAACTGGAAATAGGCAAAAAGGCCGATTGACCAAATTCATGGAGCAGCGGCTTTTTTGGCTTCATACCGCTTTTTTCTAAAAAGCTGAATGAATCAGACTTGCAGCAAATTGATCAAAAAATTGAGCAAGGAAACAGCCACTTAACAATGCCGCTCTGTCACTTCCCGATGATTTAAAAGAAAACGCAGCCATATTGTCATAAAGCTGCGATCATCATCTGTATGCATAAATAATTGTAAATTTCACTACGATATGAAAACAGAAATTTTCTCAACTGAAAAGCCTGCACAAGGAAGCGAAATCTCATTTAGAGGCTGTCCATAAAGTGAAATCCCTATTGAAAACAAAAAATCATAAACATCGATATATCAACGTTTCTAAAACATTAAAGGGGGCGTCAATAAGCCGTAAAAACGACTTATTAGACAGCCCCTTAAACAAAATGCAAAATAAAAGCTGCCGTATTTTTTCAATACTTAAGAAGATCGTGCTAATAGTGAAATGGCAGTTTGCAGCTGCAAATCATTTTGTTTTGAACGAGTTTCATTTGTGATCAATTCATTCATTTTTATAGCTGTTTTTTGATCCACTTTCCCCGTCACGGATAAACCGTTCATTTTTTGAAACGCCTTTACAGCCAGCTCGGTTTCTAAACTGAAATAACCGTCTTTTCTCCCAGGATCATAACCTAGTCCTGATAATAATATTTGTGCAATGCGAACTTGTTCATTATTCATTTCTCTCGTTAATGGCTGATCAACATCGAGCGGACCAGCTTTAAAATAATCCGGCTGCGATATTTTTACCGTTGGTTCCACACCTTTTTCATGAATCCAATTTCCCTTAGGAGTCAACCATTTGTATAACGTCAGCTTTATGTTGCTTCCATCATCCAGCGGTATTGTTTGCTGAACTGTTCCCTTTCCAAAGGATTTTTCGCCGACAATGGCATACCCTCCTGCTTCTTTCAACGCAGCTGCCAAAATTTCCGAAGCAGATGCGCTGCCATTGTCAATTAAGACTGCAATAGGATAATGCTTCTTTTCTTTTAATGTTGAATAATACATCTCCCTTTTTCCGTCTCTCTTTTCTATTTGAATATATGGTGCATGATTAGGGACGAGCTGCTGCAAAATTTGCTCTACAGCCTGCAAATATCCCCCCGGATTGCCGCGAACATCGATGACTAGACCGTTAATTTTCTTTTTTTCTAACATTTTTAGTTTTTGTTTAAAGTCATCAGCTGTCCTTTCAGAAAATGAAGTAATATGCAAGACGCCTAACCGCTTGCCATTTTTATTGATTTCGGAGCTGAACACTGTTTCAATCGGAATCTCATCCCGCTTTACTTCAAAAAACAATAAATCTTTACTTCCAGGGCGGCGTATCGTAAGTTTGACGGTTGTTCCTTTTTCTCCTCTGATTTTCAGTACTGCATCATGAAGATCTGAACTGGAAACTGTTTTACCATCAATTTTCACAATTTCATCATTTGGCTTTAAGCCCGCTTTTTCCGCCGGCGAATTTTTAAATGGTGAAATAATGGTTATTTTGCCGTTGTTCATCCCGATTTCGGCACCTATTCCTTCAAATGAAGAATCAAGGGACTCTGTAAATTGTCTAACAGTTTCTTTATCCATATAGACTGAGTATGGATCGCCTAAAGAAGATAGCATCCCTTGAATGGCACCTTCTAGGAGACGTTTTTTGTCGACTGGATGGACATATTTTTCAGAAATTAATTCATACGTTTTTATAAATTTCTCCAATCCTGGAATGGTTTCATCTGAACTTTGCGCAGATGCAGCAATTGTTTTATTTTCCAGCGATTCATTATTTTCAGCATGACCGTGCACATCCAAAACGATGATGGAACTGGTCACTATCCAAAACACTGTAATCAATTTTATTATTTGTTTCATATGTTTTTGCCTTCCTTTCCAACAATCCGAATTATTTATAGCGTATGCAAAGCTTGTACAAATCATGTGCGGATTACAGGAAAAGGAAAAGCAATTCAAAAGACTTAAAATTTACCGCCTTTTACCTAGAAATTGACCGATTCTATTCAGGATCCAAAAAGGAACAAAAAAACAGCCAGCAAAATCCTTCCGATTCAGGATGCTTTGAACACGAATAAGCCGCTTCTTTCTATTGAAAAATGCTTTCCTTTTTTCTGGTCAAACAAACCGCCTGCATCGACACAATCAGGAAAAAGCAATAATGGAAGCTGTCACAATCAAACGGGAGATCAATCTTCACATTTTTTCAATACGAGAAAAGAATTATTGTGAAGTAATCAAAATCAATCCATTGTAACTCGACACGATCTTTTGTTAATACATGTTTTATGAAACTATCTAAGAGAAGAACAGCTTTGCAATTTATTAAAAAAATGAAAAATGCACAACAAACTCTTCTTCCCTTAAGAGCTTATTGTGCATTGTTAATAAATTTTTATGGAAGAACGCTTAAAGGATTGATCGCGCTGGATTTGTTGCGCCATATTCCGTTATGTACTTCAAAATGTAAATGTTGGCCTGCCTGTGGGTTATTCTTAGTTGGTTTCGGATACACATTTCCTGAATTTCCCATATATCCAATAAACTGACCTTGGCTCACTTTTTGACCACTTGAAACGTTAATGCTTCTCAAATGCGCGTAAAGTGTTGTATACGTTTTACCATTAATATTATGGATGATCATAATCACATTACCGTAGCCGCTCATTTTCCCAGCATAACTAACCGTGCCGCCAGCAGAAGCGTAAACTGGAACCGTTCCTCGTTTCGCAATATCAATTCCTGCATGTAACCTGCCCCATCTTGCACCCATTTTAGAAGTAAGAACACCTGAAGCCGGCCAGATAAAAGATCCGCTTCCTGCAGCTGATGATACAGATGGTTCTGGTGAAGATCCGCCATCGCTTGAAGCAGCAGCTTTATCGCTTGATTTAGAAGCAGATTGTGAAGCTTGAGCCTGTCCAGTCTTTTCTTCTTCTAGTCTTTTTAAATATTCTTGCTGCTGTTGTTCAATCATTTTTTGCTGCTTTGCCAGCATAGCATCTTGATATTCCAAATCTTCTAATTCATCCATCGCATGACCATATTTTGTTTCCAATTCCGCCAACAGTTTATCCTTTTCATCAATTTGCTTATCTAGCTCTTGTTTCAATGAAGCCAATTCAGATAAAGCTTCTTCCAAAGAGGACAGCTGTTTGTTTAATTTAGCCTCCGCTTCTTCTTTCAGTTTCATATCTCTTTCATGCTCTTCAATAATTTTTTGATCCGCATCAACGATCGTTGTAACAGCGCTTATACGGTTGACAAAATCATTGAAGCTTTTCGCACCTAAGATAACGTCGAGATAGCTGATTGTTCCTCCTGCTTCCTGCAAGGATTTTGCCCGTTCTTTTAACAGTTCATTCCGCTTTTCAATCCGTTTTTTTACTTCAGCAATTTGTTTTTTCAACTGTTCAATTTCAGCTTTAGTTTTCTTGATTTCATTCTCTTTCTCTTCGATTTTTTCACCAGTATCCAACAATTTTTCATCTAACTTTTTAATCTCTTGATTAAGTTGATTTTGTTTTGTCTCTAACTCTTTTACTTCACTTTTCTTGCTTTCTATATTCGATTGAACATTTGACCGCTCATTTTGAATTCTTGCTTTTTTCTCCTCAAAGGATGACGCATAAGCGCTTTTGCTCAGCGGTACAAATACCCCGCTTGTCCCCAATATAGCTGTAAGACTTAATGTCACTATTCTCTTTTTCACAATCCGGTTCCTCCTCTTTTTCCATGTTTTAAATTATCTCAATCGGGTATGTATAAGTGTAGCTAAAGATAAACTACACTTTTAAAAATTTTCGAACAGACATTAAGCTTCCCCATATGCCGATTAAGGCGCCGATTAAAAATAAGATAGCCGATATTTGAAAAACAAAAGGGGAAAATGGCAACAATTCAACAAAAGATCCTTGAATGTAAGGGATGGCAAAATTAACTAAACTATTGTAGCTGACAACTAAAACTGTAATTGGTATGACAGATCCCAGCGCTCCTAAAAACAAACCTTCTAAAAAGAACGGCCAGCGTATAAACCAGTTTGTTGCACCAACCAGTTTCATAATTTCTATTTCTCGTCTGCGGGCAAATATAGTGATTTTTATAGTGTTTGAGATTAAAAACATCGCAGTAAACACAAGCCCGATGATTAAGACTATGCCGATATTTCTTGAAACGTTGACAACTTCAAACAATTTTTTCACAGTTTCTTCTGCATATTGAACATCTTCGACATAGCGCATTTTTTTAATTTCTTCCGCTACAACTGGAGTATCTTCGGGAACTTTCGTTTTGACGATGAAAACATCGTTTAAAGGATTATCCTGTTCAAATAGCTTGAATGACTCTCCTTTTTCACCGAAGCTTTTAATTAATTTTTCCAACTCCTGGTCTTTGGAAGAAAATTGGACATTCTCTACTTTTTCTAGATTTTTCAATTTCGATTCAAGTTGGTTTTGAGCGTTTTGATCTGCTGTCCTGTCAATTAGCACGGTTATTTCAACATCTTCTTCAATGTTGCTGGCGATATTATTTAAATTCATCATAATAACCAAAAACGTGCCGACCAAAAGAAGGGTCACTGTTACGGCTGATATAGAGGCTATGGACATCCAAGCGTTTCGCCAAAGACTTTTTATCGCCTCCCGCAAATGACGACCGAGAGTTTTATTCATAAAGACCATACTCCCCTCTCGCCTCATCGCGCACAATTTTGCCGTCCTCAATAGCGATAACCCGCTTTCGAATCGTGTTCACGATCACTTTATTGTGGGTGGCCATTAACACCGTTGTGCCCCGATTGTTGATTTCCTCTAGCAATCTCATAATCTCCCAAGAGGTTTCAGGGTCCAAATTCCCTGTCGGCTCGTCTGCTATTACAACAGGCGGATTGTTTACTATGGATCTAGCAATTGATACGCGCTGCTGTTCACCGCCAGACAATTCGTCAGGGAAGAAACGGGCCTTATGCTTCAATTGCACAAGATCAAGGACATTTAATACTTTCTTTTTAATGTTCTTCGGATTTTCCCCGATCACTTCCAAAGCGAAGGCAACATTCTCATAAACAGTCAATTTCGGCAATAATTTAAAATCTTGAAAGACAACCCCGATATTTCTCCGCAAATACGGCACTTCTTTTTCCTTTAGGTTTTCTAGTTGTATACCGTTTATGACAATACTGCCTTTTGTAGGCTTTTCTTCCAGATACATCAATTTGATAAATGTCGACTTTCCAGCACCGCTAGGACCTACGATGTATACAAATTCGCCTTGATTGATTTTTATTGAAATACCGTTAATGGCCAAAACACCATTCGAATAGGTTTTATAAACATCCTTCATTTCGATCATGCTATCACCTGAAGTCATTGAATTATTTCAGTGCTCATCAAAAAATTTTTATTATTACTTGAAACTAATGTTATTTTCTATTCGTCTATTAATTATGAAGCAGAAAATAAATCTTACATCCTTCCCACAAAAAACATTATAACATCATTTTTCGTCAAAAATAGACTTTTTCATATTACATTTTTGTTTCAATATCATAATTCGAGGGAAAATTTTTAAAATTCTTGTAAAAAAAACTACAAAATTTTCTATTATCTGCTATTTTTTTCTATAGCATAAAAAAGCGAGGGTGATCATGTCCCCTCGCTTCTTATGTTACTTTTGGCCTGCAAGCCACTCAGCGACAACATCTGCTTCGCTATCGTTCAATAAACCTTTTGGCATAGCGCCTTTGCCGTTTAAAATAATATCTTTTATTTCATCTTTGCTATATTTGCTTCCAACTTTCTGTAAACTCGGACCGGAAGCACCTTCAAGATTTTGTCCATGGCAGCTTGTACAATTTTGTTTTATCAGATCTTCTGCAGATGCAGTATTCTCAGCTTGATCTGTTCCGCCATTTGTTCCGCTTTCTTGGTCATTCCCGCCGCCCCCGCATGCAGCTAATACGAGTGAAAGACCAAATACTAAGATCAAGAACTTTTTCACTGCGAAATCCCCCTTCGCCAATTAGTCTCGAAGATATTATAACCTAATTATTGAGGTTTCAATCTGGAACAAATTGACCAACATTTGACAATCCTGTGAAAATAACTTGAATATTGATAAAAAAGAAAAAGGGTGTCTAATAAGTCGTTTTTACGCCTTATAGACACCCCTTTAATGTTTTAAATGTTGATATATCAATGTTTATGCTGTTTCGTTTCAATGGATTTTGACTTTCTGGACAGTCCCACACGTTCTCTAATCAAATGGAATTTAGGGCAGTTTTTCTTCGTCATTTTTCCGCATCACATTTCTATTCGCTCATCTTTTGTAACGAGTCATCGTCCTTTTCATAACAGCCTTAAGACAATTTTGCTCTTAAATATGCATCAATAAATGCATCAATTTCACCGTCCATTACAGCTTGGACGTTGCCGATTTCGACATTTGTCCGGTGATCTTTCACCAATGAATATGGATGGAAGACATAAGAACGGATTTGGCTACCCCAGCCAATTTCCTTTTGCTCTCCTCGAATTTCCGCTAATTCTTTTTCCTGCTCTTCAATTTTTAATTGGTATAGCTTAGATTTTAACATTTTCATTGCTCGTTCTCTGTTTTTAATTTGAGAGCGCTCCGTTTGGCATGTCACGACAATTCCAGTTGGCAAGTGTGTAATCCGTACCGCCGAGTCGGTCGTATTTACGTGCTGCCCTCCCGCACCGCTTGAACGGTACGTGTCAATTTTCAAATCCTCGCTTCTAATTTCAATATCGATTTCATCATTAAATTCTGGCATCACTTCGCAGGAAACAAAGGAAGTATGGCGGCGGCCTGATGCATCAAAAGGAGAAATGCGCACTAACCGATGGACTCCTTTTTCCGCTTTTAAATAGCCGTATGCATTGTGTCCTTTAATTAACAGCGTTACACTTTTTATTCCTGCTTCATCACCCGGAAGATAATCGATCGTTTCAACTTTAAATCCTTTCTTTTCCGCCCATCTCGTATACATTCGCAGGAGCATAGATGCCCAGTCCTGAGATTCCGTCCCTCCTGCTCCCGGATGAAGCTCTAAAATCGCGTTGTTTTTATCGTAAGGCTCATTTAAAAGAAGCTGTAATTCAAAATTATTCAATTCCTTCGTTAATTTTTTCAATTCGGATTCAAGCTCTCTTTGCAAATCATCATCCGGCTCTTCTTTAATAAGCTCGTAAGTTACTAGAAGATTTTCATATGATTCATTTAAATGGTTAAATTCTCCGACAAGATCTTTTAAGGCGTTTGCTTCATTAATTACCTTCTGAGCTGCTTGCTGGTCATCCCAAAAATTTGGCGCAGCCATTTGCTCCTCTAATTTTTTTATGCGTGCTTCCTTCTCTTCTAAGTCAAAGAGACCCCCTAAAATCCGCTAATCGTTTAGCCATTTTCTCCAGTTCATTCCGAATTTCTACTAAATCCATTAGTCCTCACCTCTAAAAATTTTTTGCACAGTATACTATATTTTTGCAGATTCGCTTTGTCCACTTATACATTAATTAAAAAATTTATGGGACAGGCGAGACTGACATCTCGCCACACCCATTCTATTTAAAATCGTTATCTTCCGCAACAATGTTTATATTTTTTGCCGCTTCCGCACGGACATGGCTCGTTGCGGCCAACCTCTTTTGCTTTTCTGACTGGTTTCTTTTTCGTTTGGACGTCTCCTTCTTTCGGCTGAACGGCTTCGCCGACCGCCACTTCCTGACGTTCCAAATTGTTTTGAATTTCAGCTTTCATTATATATTTTGTAACCTCTTCTTGGATGGACGCAATCATATTTTCAAACATTGTGTAGCCTTCCAATTGATATTCACGAAGCGGATCGGTTTGTCCGTATGCACGTAAATGAATGCCTTGGCGAAGATGATCCATTGCATCGATGTGATCCATCCATTTTGTATCAACGGCGCGGAGCACAATGACTCGTTCAAATTCACGCATGTTTTCCTCGCCAAAAGCAGCTTCCTTCTCATCATAGCGCTTCTTCGCTTTTTCCCAAATGATATCAATGATTTCATCCGATTCTTTTCCGCGAAGGTCATTTACATTAAAGTCATCTGCTTCATCCAAAATATTGGCTTTTACCCAGTCGACTAATCCTTCAAGGTTCCAGTCTTCCGGAAGCTCTTCTTCAGGCGTAAATGACTGCACAACACGGGTAATCGTTTGTTGAATCATGTCTTCAACATTTTCTCGCAGGTTTTCAGATTCAAGCACTTCATCTCTTTGTTTATAAATAATTTCACGCTGCTGACGGAGCACATCATCATATTGAAGAAGCTGCTTCCGCGCATCAAAGTTGTTTCCTTCCACTCGTTTTTGCGCCGATTCCACAGCACGGGTAATCATTTTGCTTTGAATCGGCTGGGAATCGTCCATTCCAAGCCGATCCATCATGCTCATCATACTTTCTGAACCGAATCGGCGCATGAGTTCATCTTCCATTGACAAATAAAACTGTGTAACACCCGGGTCTCCTTGACGGCCAGAACGTCCTCTCAGCTGATTGTCAATTCTTCGGGATTCATGGCGTTCCGTGCCGATGACGGCTAATCCTCCCAGCTCTTTTACACCTTCGCCGAGCTTTATATCCGTTCCCCGACCGGCCATGTTTGTGGCGATCGTCACAGCATTCTTTTGTCCGGCTTGTTCAATAATTTCTGCTTCCTTCGCATGGTTTTTTGCATTCAACACATTGTGCGGTATACCCCGCTTCTTTAGCATATTAGAAAGCAATTCAGATGTTTCAACCGCAACGGTACCTACTAGTACAGGCTGACCAATCATATGCCGCTGAACGATGTCTTCTACAACCGCTTTAAATTTCCCCTCCATTGTACGGTAAACGAGGTCTGGACGATCTTCGCGGATAACCGGCTTGTTTGTCGGGATGGTAATAACCTGCATGTTATAAATGTTGCGAAATTCTTCTTCTTCTGTTTTCGCAGTACCTGTCATTCCCGCCAGCTTTTCATACATTCGGAAATAGTTTTGGAACGTGATCGTTGCCAACGTCATGCTTTCATTTTGAATTTCAAGGCCTTCTTTCGCTTCGATTGCCTGATGCAAACCGTCGCTGTAACGGCGGCCTTTCATTAACCGTCCGGTAAATTGGTCTACAATGATCACTTGTCCGTCTTCAACGACATAATCAACGTCTTTATGCATGACGACGTGGGCTTTCAGCGCATTGCTGATATGATGGTTTAGTGTGACGTTTTTTAAATCGAACAAATTATCAATATGGAAAGCACGCTCCGCTTTTTCAATCCCTTCTTCTGTAAGTTGAACGGATTTCGTTTTTTCATCATAAGTATAATCTTTATCCTTTTGAAGCGTTCTGACAAAAGCATTTGCCTGAATATACAGTTTGGTGGATTTTTGTGCTTGTCCAGAAATAATAAGCGGAGTTCTTGCTTCATCAATTAAAATGGAGTCTACCTCATCGATTACCGCAAAATGCAGAGGGCGCTGCACTTTTTGTTCCTTGTATAAAACCATATTGTCGCGCAAATAATCAAACCCAAGTTCGTTATTTGTTGAATAGGTGATATCAGCTTCGTAAGCAGCCTTTTTCTCCTCTTTTGACATACCGTTTAAATTTAAACCAACAGTCATGCCGAGAAATTCAAAAATTTTGCCCATTTCTTTTGCGTCCCGGCTTGCCAAATATTCATTGACGGTAACGACGTGAACGCCTTTCCGCGTCAACGCATTTAAGTAAACTGGCATCGTTGAGGTTAATGTTTTCCCTTCACCTGTCTTCATTTCCGCAATATTGCCTTCGTGAAGGGCAATAGCTCCCATAAGCTGTACTTTATATGGATACAGGCCGAGCACTCTGTGAGCGGCTTCTCTTACAACTGCATAGGCTTCCACAAGCAGATCATCGAGTGTTTCTCCCTTTTCAAGCCGTTCCGCAAACTCAGCTGTTTTTGACCTCAATTCCAAATCAGAAAGCTTTCTCATATCAGGACCGAGAGCATTTATTTTTTCAGCTATTTTTTCATAACGAGCTAAAGTGCGTTTATTCGGATCAAACACTTTATTTAAAAGTCCAAGCATCTTTAACGCTCCTTAATTTATTTTATTATTTTAGTTTTTCTTTTAAATTTTATCACTGGTTTTCCAAGCGTACAACTTTTGCTATGTGAAAGTCTTTCCATAAACCCGTCCCATTTGTCTACATTTTATTTGCTTGAAGGTAAAAAAAGTACAGCCAAGGTAGGCTGCACTTTTTTTATATATAATAAATTTTACTCATTCGGTTCAATTAATCCATAGCGGCCGTCTTTTCTGCGGTAGACAACATTTGTTCTATTTGTATCAGAGTTCGTAAAAACAAAGAAGTTATGGCCGAGCATGTTCATTTGCAAAATAGCTTCCTCAGTATCCATCGGCTTTAAATTGAACCGTTTTGTTCTTACAAGTTCGATATCCTCTTCATTCACATCAGTGTCATCATTCGTTTCCGCATTGATGAAATATTTAGCATCAACTTGTTGTTCACGAAGCTTCCGGTTTACTCTTGTTTTATGTTTGCGGATCTGACGTTCAAGCTTATCAACGACAAGATCAATCGCAGCATACATATCTTCATGATATTCCTCAGCACGCATCACTAAATGCGTCATTGGAATCGTTACTTCAATTTTAGATTCTTTGTCATTATAATATTTTAAATTCACATTTGCATCGGCTTGTACTCCATTATCAAAATAACGTTCAAGTTTAGATAATTTTTTTTGTACATATTCTCTTAATGCTGGCGTTACTTCAATGTTTTCCCCTCTAATGTTGTATTTCATATTGAGCTCCTCCTTTTATTAAGGGATATATATATATAGTTCAATGTTTCGTTCGTTTTTCCTTTCACAAAATAAAAAAAATCGTGAACATTTTATGAATGCTGATGAGCGGGGAAAACGATTTTCACACTTTCATCCATCGCTACATGATCGTGTCTTTTTGTACATATATTGCTATTTTTTCTTATCATAAAAAATGCCATCAATAGTGGCATTCGCATAAGAGTTCATATATTTTTTTGTCATCTCTTTCTGGGCTTTCATCTTGACGATATCATGTTGTATCTCTTGTTTTATTAGTTTAAGCTGCTCAACAAGAATTTGATTCAATTGGATAATTTTTCTTCCTGCTTCTTTCTCCTTGGGCGTGAAGGGAGGATTCATGCTTTTTGTTAACTCCTCCCGTTTTGCTAGCAAGTCTTCTATTTTTTGTATCACTTGATCACGGTCGCGATGTTGATCTTTAGACCGTTTTGTCAATTCCACTAACTCTTCCGTTATTTCCAACAATTTTTCCACTTCGTCCATTACGCTTGTCCGCCTTCACTATGCCGCTGTTTCCGGTTGATTTGGATTACTTCTTTCCACGTATCTCTGAACTCTGTCACATATCCTTCCACTTCTTCAATAATGGTGACATCGTTTTTTAAATTGGCCTCAACAAGCCGTCGATTCATGTACTCATACAGTGCGTACATATTTTTAGAAATCTCAATATCCATATTTAGCGTGGCCATTAGTTCACAAATGATTCTTTGTGCTTTTTGCAAATTTTCGTTTTTTTGTTGGATAGATTTTTCTTCTATTGCTTTTTTCGCAAGCTTTAAAAATTTTAAACACCCGTTATAAAGCATTAACGTGAGTTCACCCGGTGATGCAGTTTGTACGCTGTTTTCCAAATAAGATTGATAAGGATTGTTCATTGCCATTTAAGACACTCCTCAGATATCATATCCATTAAAAAGTAAATAGTAAAGGCAGACGATTAAGCGCCGCCTCCAAATAATTGCATCAAATATGCTGACTGTTGGTTCGCCCGCTGAATCGCCTGTTCCATTGCCGTAAATTGCCGATAATATCTTGATTCGATTTGTATAAGCCGATCTTGAAAGGCATTGATTCGATTATCCAAATCTTTTAAGTTTTTTCCAATCGTAAACTGGTCATTTGTAGACAAAGACGTTCCCGCTTTGTCTTTGATTTTTGTCATCATACCTTTCAAAGAATCGCGGAGACGGCGGGCAATCCCTTTATCATTGTAAGATTCGCCGTCAGACATAAATAGTTTATAGATCGCTTCTGGATTTTCCTGAATTTTTTCCCGGAGTTTATTTTCATCAATTGTAAGTTTGCCTCGGTCCAAATAATTGGCTGTTGTTGAAATCCCAATATCCGTAAGCTGCTTAAACCCTTTCAAAGCATCTCCGGCGACAGGAGAATATAAATCCAACCGTATTTGATTAAGACCGCTTGTTAAAATCGCATCGCCGCGAAGAAGGCCGCTTTTCGCTTTTTCTTCCCACAGCTCGATTTGCTTTTCCGTCATTTCCTCTTTTTGTTCATCCGTTAGGGGAGGAAAATTCCGGAAGCGCTCTTCTGTTAATTTGCCATTAATCTTTTCAATCACTTCATTATATTTATTAACAAATTTTACAATAGTATCGAGAATTGCATCAACATCTGTTGATGTAGAAATCGTAACAGGACTTGTCGTTACATTTTTAATTGTATATTCAATCCCCGCAATCGTAAACGTATTAGATGTTTGGACAGTTTCGTAGCCGTTGATTTTAACTTTTGCATTTTGACCCGCAGTTTCGGGGATTAGGTTAAACGTTGTATCATCAAGTGAAAAACCTAGGCTTTGCAAAAAATCAAATGTTTCACTATCGGCAGCTTTAATCGTTCCGCCTTCACCTGTTTTATTATTCGTTAAAACGAGCCTTTCCACACCAGATGAATCCTTTAATTTCATCCCTGTAACGCCTAGATTTGAGCTGTTGATTTTGTAGATAACATCATCAAGCGTATCATTTTCACCAATATTAATCGTCACTTCTCTCGTTTCTGTTGAACCTGGATCGGTCACTTCAAATTTTAGCGTTCTTGCACCAGATGTAAAATTATTTAACGTTGCTGCACTATATGTGGCAGCCTTAGCCAATTGTTGGACTTCAATCGCTGTCGACGTATTGGCTGAAGCGTTGATTGCCTTTGCCACAACAGCTGACTCATCAGAGCTCGTCACTTTTTTTTGCCGGAAATTCGACAGTCTGTATACGCCGTCAAAAATCAATCTGTCCAATTCGTCCAACAGCTTGTTGATTTCCCTGTAGCTGTCGCGCTGCCATTCAAAAATTTGCTTTTGTTGGACCATTTTATCGAGCGGAATTCTTTCCGCCTTCATTAAATCTTTTACGAGAGCGTCAATGTCCATTCCGCTTGCCAAACCGACAATTCGCATTGTTTCCACCCCTAGTTAAATTTTCCGATCCACGATTAATCCCATCAGCTCTGCCATTGCCGCATATATATCAAGCATTTTTTTCGGAGGAATTTCCCTGATGACTTCGTTCGTCTCTACATTGACAACTTGTACAAAATATTCTTTCAGTTCTTCATGAAGTACAAATTGAATCGATGTTTTAATCGGCTTCAAAAAATTGTTCAAATCCTCAATTGCTTCCTCCAGCGTAACTTTAGCTTTTTTTTCTTCTTCTTGGACAGGCTGCTGGTTTTCAGGCATTGACAATTTTTCCTCTTTTCCTTGCATATCCTGCAAAAAAGCATTATTATTAACACCGGTTATCTTTTGTATTCCCATATTCCTTCTCCTCCGAGGAATTCTTGCTATTTTATTTATCGGTAAAAAATTGCCTTGTTTTAGCATCTTTTGACAAAACATTCATAACTTTATTGAAATGATTTCTTAATTTTTAAAATATTGAGTTTATGAAATCGGTAAGCTGACGGGCTGCTTAACATCCACACAACCATTTTTTATTCTTCTAAAAGCTTAAGTCGTTCAAGATGGGGAAGGCTTCCAATTTACTAGTAGAGTAGAAAACTGTTTTCAAAGGGCTGACCAGAAAGTCAAATCGCCATTGAAAACAAAAAATCATAAACACCGATATATCAACGTTTTTAAAACATTAATGGGGGCGTCAATAAGCCGTAAAAAACTTATTAGACACCCCCTTTACTCTCAGCTTCCCCTCATCAAACCGTACGTGAGGTTTTCCCTCATACGGCTTTCCGACGTTCTTCCTTTGGCTTTCGTTCTTGTCTAACTTGCTAATTTCACTAATAAGCCTTGTGTTAATTTTATAACTTCTTTCATTCTCGCATGTTTCTTCCTTTGGTTCTTCTTCTTATTCCAGTACAGAGTAAGTCTTTCTAATACATACCAGTCCACTTTATTTAGCCACTTCTTGGCGATGGACGAAATACTGTAGTAACTCTTAAATCCTTGTAAAATTCGATTGAGCCCTTTCACCAGTTCTTTGATGTCCATAAATCGCTTGTTCCTTGGACTCGTATATTCCTTAAATTCATTTTCATTTTCTTCATGGCTTTCTTACTTGGAAATGTGAGACATGACATAAACTTTCGAGCCACCCTTGTTCATCACAGGAAATTTCCGATGGTGTAGATCTAGAAAGTCAAATCCGTTTGTGTCGTCCCATAGGCTGACCAGTTTGGATCTCTGTGTTGATTTCAAGGTCGAGTTTCTTCATGATGGCTTTTAGTACTTGAATGTTCTCCAGCGCTTCGTTTTTCGTGCAACACATGATCACGAAATCATCTGCGTATCGCACAGTTCTCCTAAGTGTAGGAACTTCTTCTTTCATATCGTGTCCATATAATGCAGGTAGCTGTTCGCTAAAAGAGGCGAAATGACTCCGCCCTGCAGGGTACCCTTTTCGGTGTTACGAAACTGTCCATCTTCCATTACACCTTAGCTGGGCGCGCTAAAAAACAAAACCCCTTTTTCAACAATAGCTTTGTGAAAAAGGGGTTTTGAAAACCTCGTCAAAAGGTTCAGTTTTAATTTGGACCGTCAACTGCTCCATTATGCTTGCTAAGTTTAAACGAATACAGGTTGAAATTCATCGGTCACTTGTTGGAATCCATTATTTTCTTCATAAGCTTCTTCACGTTCCACATCAAATCTTTCCATAATCGGCAAATCATTCGCAGAGAACAGGTAAGAATCTTTTTCGGCAACATGCTCATGCCACGCCCAATTCGGAACAACGAAGAAATCGCCGCTTTCCCAATCAAAGCGCACACCGTTGATAATACTGTACCCAGATCCCTTATAGACATGGTAAATAGTTGAGTGCGTATGACGGTGAGCTTTTGAATGAAACCCTTTTGGAAGCAATTGCATCCAAGCGGAAATCGTCGGATTGGCTTGTTTGCCTGTTGAAGGATTGATATATTCAACCGCATATCCATCGTACGGATCTGGATCAAAGCGTTTTAAACCTTGAATAGCTGCTTCAGTCTGCTTCCATTTATAAGACCCTAACGGAGCGATTTTTGGTTCACGGTCAGAAATTGGACGAACCATGCCACCTTCATATCTTTGCGATGAGTAATTATCAGGAACTTTCGGTTGTTCAATTCCGTCTGGATAAGGATCAAAGAACGTGCCGCCAATCGAATAGATAGTTGGAATATCAAGACAGTCCATCCAAATCATCGGCTCATCACCCGGATGTCCATGACCATGCCAAAGCCCTTTCGGAGTAATGAGATAATCGCCTTCCTCCATAAAAATCCGCTCGCCTTGCACAATTGTATAAGCGCCTTTTCCTTGACTGATAAAGCGCAGCGCACTTTGCGAATGGCGATGCGAAGGCGCTACTTCACCGGGAAGAATTAATTGTACGGCAGCATAAAGCGTTTGTGTTGTTGATGCCCATCCCCAAGGCTTTCGATAAGTCAATCCAGGATTTTGAAAATAAATCGCCCGTCTTTCTCCGCCGCGCTCAGGAGTAAAAATTTCAGTTGCTTCCATCAATTTTTTATAAAGGGTTTTCCATTTCCAAAGATACGCTTCAGCTTGCGGAGTTGGCTGGCGATGCATTAAATCTGGAATAGCATCCCAAAGCGGTCCTAGATGGTATTGCTCAATATCTTTTGTGAAATCTCGGACAATTTTACTTTTAAAAAACTCATTTTTTTCCGCCATGATGAACTAACCTCCTCTATTCTTTTAAAGCTTTGATAAATTACGTTGAATTTGGCTATAATGCTTGCTTGCATGTTCGACAAGCAGGTGGTCGACAATAAAAGACATCGGTTTTGTTCCGAAACGAGGATTGCGGCTCGGAGCCTCTGATTTTAAATCTTCTTCTGACAGCTTGCTCAACACTTTTTCCACTTGATCTTTTACGTTTTCAAGCTTGTTTAGCACGTCTGAAACTTCACGTTTTTCTGTATTAGCAACAGCAGCAAGCCTGTTTTCATCCGTAAGTCCTCTTCCCCATTCTGTACCCGGCGACTCAAGCAGCCGCTCAATTTCGTTTAACCAGTATGGAATCGCTTCTTCAACATGGCAAAGAATTTGCATGATGGACCATTCTTCTTCTGATGGATTCCAACGAATGGTCTCTTCTGAAAGACTTTTTGTAGTTTCAATCATTTGATCAATGGATTGTTTTATGCTTTCAATCGCTTCGTTCATATTAGTCATTCGCTGATCTCCCCCGTCACTTTTTTCACTTTATTTTCTAATGCACCGATGCCGTCTATCTCGATGCGGACAACATCTCCATCTTTTAAAAATACTTGAGGGTCTCTTGCTACACCAACACCTCCTGGAGTTCCTGTCAAAATGACATCTCCCGGCTCAAGGGTCATAAGTCCAGATAGAAATTCAACCAAGTACTGTACGGAAAAGACAAGATTTTTCGTGTTAGAACGCTGACGTTCTTCACCGTTAACCGTTAAGACTACTTCCAGCCCAGAAGGATCTGACAGCTCATCGGTTGTTACTAACCACGGCCCCATCGGAGCGCTTCCATCCACTGTCTTGCCTTGAAGCCATTGCAGCGTACGGCGTTGAAGATCCCGGTAAGTCACATCATTCACAATTGTATAGCCTGCAACATAATCCAATGCTTCTGCTTGGGAAACATTGCGCGCCCGTTTTCCAATCACAAAAGCAAACTCAGCTTCATAATCCAGCTGATCGGAAATTGGATAATGAGGAATGTCATCCTCCGGTCCGATGACAGTATTCGCGAATTTCGCAAAAACTACAGGATATGGAGGAATCTCTCTTCCCATTTCCAAAATATGCTCCCTGTAGTTATGGCCTACGCAAATCATTTTCCCCGGCGATGGCACTGGTGCTTCCACTTTTACATCTTCTTTGGAAAACACAAGCTGCTTTCCTTTATATTTTTCATGTTTTAAAGCAAATGCAACTGCTTCTTTTGCATAGTCCAAGCTTTCCTTTCCGCCTTGTAAAAATCCGTTCATATCTGCCGGCACATACGCCTCAGCAATTTGTTTGAAGCGCAATTTCCCTTCCGATTCCAGCTTTTTTTCAAATGCGGCATGCAGATCAATCACTTTTCCATCCTCAATTGCACCGATGCGTGTGACGCCTTGTTCTGTAAACGTGATCAGTTTCACTATTGAAACCCCTTTCATTGATTATGGTCTTGTTACCATCTTAATATTGAAAAAAATCTAAAAATACATTATTTTTCTTATATACAGAACAAAAATGGATTTCCTCATCAATCAAAAAATTTTTTACAGGTGATATGGATGACTTCTCAAAATAAAAAAAGAATTTCTTCTGTTGAAAACGCTTTAAAAATTTTAAAAAGCTTTTCAATGGACGAACCGGAACTGGGTGTGTCAGAAATAGCCGAAAAGCTAAATATCGGAAAAAGCACTGCCCACAGACTTTTAACAAGCTTAGCCAGCGAAGGATTTGTATACAAAGATATAAACACAAATCATTACAGTTTAGGTGCTTCGATCTTGACATTAACAAGCATCGTTAGCTCCCAATTGAAAATTTTAAATGAGGCGACGCCGGTTCTAAATGTTTTAACAGAGGAGACAGGCGAAAATTCGCACATTTCCATATTAGAAGGCACCGAAATTATTTATTTGCAAAAAATTGAATGCACGTATCCTTCAAAAAAAGAATATACCCATATCGGCAGAAGGAATCCTGTCTACTGCACAAGTCCCGGTCAAGCCATTTTAGCCTTTGAAGACGAAGAAGTAATCGAGAAAATTTGCTCGCAGCCCTTCAAAAAATACGGTCCGAACACGATCACTTCACCCGAGCAATTAAAAGAAAAGCTTTTGAAAATAAAAAAAGAAGGCTACGCCGTTTGCAATCAAGAGTTCCAAAAAGGGATCATCGGAATCGGTGCGCCCATTTTTAATGAACATAACAAAGTGGTTGCAGCAGTGAACATCACCGGCTCTACGAAGCGAATCAATTCCATTAACATCAAGCAGCTTATAAAAAAAGTGGTGAATGCGGGAGAAAGAATTTCTGAATTAATAAAACAGAGAAAAACGAAGCATTTGTTCGGCAATGACGACTAGACTGGAGGACTAACATGAGCGAAAAATATTTGCTGTCATCTGTGAAGAACGCAATGAAAATTCTGCGTCTTTTTACACATAAACAAAAAGAGCTAGGGATTACCGAAATATCAAAAAAATTAAATATTTCCAAAAGCAGCGCCCATCGCCTTGTCTCATTGCTTGTAAAGGAAGGATTTTTATCAAAAAATCCCCGGACAAACAAGTATCGATTAGGCCTTTCGATTCTAACATTAGGAGGCGTGATTTTCAGCAATCATGAGTTGTACAAAGAAGCGCTGCCCATTGTCAAAAAGCTTGTTCACACATTAAATGAATCCGCCCATATTTGTCTTCTGGAAGAGGATCAAGTAGTGTATTTGTTCCGAATTGAAAGCAGCCAGCCCGATCGGCTGTTAACATATATAGGGCGGAAAAATCCGATTCATTGCACAAGTGAAGGGTTATGCATTCTGGCTTATCAAAACAAACGAACAATTGAAAAAGTTTTGTCCAAAAAATTATATGCATACACTCCCTATACGATCACTGATCCAGACATTTTAAAAAATGAGTTAAAAAAAATTAAAAAACAAGGATTTGCCATATCAAAAGACCAATTTTATGTCGGGTATGTCGGGATCGCAGCACCAATTCGCGATTATTCCGGCAAAGTGGTGTCTTCACTGTCCATGATTGGCTCAACTGCCAGAATGACAGATGATCGGTTTCCAGTCTTTATTGAACATATTACGCAAGCAGCTAAAAGCATATCAGAGCATTTAGGTTATATCGAAGGAAAATGAGTATATTTTTTAAAATTTCGAATTTTTTGTTTTGTATAAAAGAACTAGAATATTCCTTTTTCTTTCTTTTCTGACTATGATAAGAAACTAGCCACAAGTCTAAAAGGGAGGAATATTCATGGTTCATACAGTACAAACACAAGAAAACGAACTTAGGTCGCTGCAATTGCAAAAATTGAATCGATTGTTACATTTTGTTTTGAATCATAATGAATTTTATAAAGAAAAACTTGCCGGTTTAAAGCTTCCGCTGCAATCTTTGGAAGAAATGAAAAAGCTTCCTTTCACTATGAAAAAGGAATTGGTCGATGATCAAAACAATCATCCTCCATACGGCAAAAACCATTCATACCCTTTAGAGGAATATGTAAGATACCATCAAACTTCCGGCACTTCAGGGAAACCGCTGAAAATTTTAGATACAAAAAAAAGCTTTGAATGGTGGGAAACATGCTGGCTGGAAGTTTATCGCTCCAGCGGAGTTACGAAAAAAGACAGAGTATTTTTCGCCTTTTCGTTCGGTCCTTTTATTGGATTTTGGGCTGCATTTGAAGGAGCAAAACGATTAGGCGCCCTTTCGATTTCATCCGGCAGCCAAACTTCGATTGAGCGATTGAGAAGCATGATAGAAAACAGAGCAACAGTACTAGTCTGTACTCCAAGCTACGCTTTACATCTGGCGGAAGTAGCGGAAGAAAACGGCATTGATATTAAAAATGGCCCTGTCCAAAAAATCATTACGGCTGGTGAACCTGGAGCCTCTGTCCCTTCTACACGAAAGCAAATTGAAAGTTTGTGGGGAGCCGTTTTATATGACCACGTAGGCATGACAGAAATGGGAGCATACGGTTATTCTTGTTCAGAACAAAAAGGGATTCATGTCAATGAATCGGAGTTTATTGTAGAAGTGATCAATCCTAACACGTTGGAGCCGGTGGAAGTTGGTGAAAAAGGAGAATTAGTATTAACCAATTTAGGAAGAGAAAGCTATCCGGTTATTCGCTATCGGACAGGCGATATCGTGATCCGGTCTGATCAGCAATGTGAATGCGGCAATTCCTATCAATTTTTCCCTGGAGGAATTCTCGGCCGCGCAGACGATATGGTCATAATACGGGGCATTAACATTTACCCGTCTTCCATCGAATCCATTATTCGCGAATTCAAAGAAGTGAAAGAATTTCGCATCGTGTACTACACAGAAAATGAGATGGATCAAATCAAAGTGGAAATTGAATCCGATTCTGAACAAATCGTCCCTATCCTCGCAACAAAATTAAGAGAACGAGTCGGTTTAAGAATTCAAGTTGAAAAAGTTCCAGACAACGAGCTGCCTCGCTTTACAATGAAAGCGAGAAGGGTTGTGGACAATCGAAAAAAAAGATAAACACATATATATTTTTGAAAACGTTTTCCGTATAGCTAGAAAAGGATGAAGATTTTCTTATCTCCAAAAAATCGAGTAGGAGGGAGCGATTAACTCCCGTCCTCTCACACCACCGTACGTACGGTTCCGTATACGGCGGTTCAATTAAGATAATTGACGCAAGTCTTTATAACTTCCGTGAATAGCTGTTCTCTTTATGCCAGTGGTCACTCCACCCTCCAAGAGATCTCCCACGGGATTCACCGCTTCCTCCCTCAAGTGAGGTACTACGTTTTCTGTGTTCATCATGACTCACTGAATGCCAAGGGCTATTCTCTCTTAATTGTTCGGTCCTTCTTAGTTGTTCTAGACCAACTAATACTATGACCTCTGCTGACTTCTGACGGTTCAGCTACTTATCACTAAGTAGGTTATGAAGAGTACTTCACATATCCGCCAGACCTCCCCGGGTAAGTACATGCACTTTCACACCATCTATCCGCCTCATTTACTCGATATGACCTTCGACAGAAAGAGCTTTGTTTTGTTATGCAAACTCACTCAATCATACCTAGCCTTATATGAGGTTCGTGTTCCTCGGACCGGTGTTTTGCCTCCAGCTTCCTTCAGATTCCGCGTCACCACGGACACCCTTTCGTTGAGCTAACCTCTACTTCTGTCTTCGGGGTTCGGGACTTACACCCTATAGTTCATGTACATGCCGGGCGCACATAAAGCAGCCTTGCTTCATTTGTAAGAAGACAAGGCTGCTATTTTGCATAATTTTATTCTTCAAACTTAAAAACGGCTTTTTTCTGACAAAATTTGCATTTCTTTTTTGTGTAATGACTTAATATTATGACATGCGGTGCATCTAACAGCTTCAGCGATTCCTTTACATGCTGTTCGCACGAAAATATGGCTGCCGCACACATATGGAACCCCTACATGATATAAAATGTTTGGTTGTTTGAACCTAATGGAATATGTCCCATTTCTAAAATATCAACTAAATAGGTAAATGGATTTTCTCCCCATTCGTTTATATTTGCAACCAATTCCCATGCGCATGCCAACACGCTGATGTACATGGCATGGCCAACTAAAAACCGAATGAATGATTCATCTGAAAATGTTTTGAAGGCACCTTTATAGACTTCATGAAATACAGCTTCCGGCAAGTGATAGACGATTTCGTTCAAAATTTCCTCTTGTCCGGATTGATCAATTTTCTCTTTCAGCCTGTCAGGCAGCACCTTCAATGCTTCCCATAAAGAGCTGTTAGTTAACCGAATGGTATCGTATATATTTCCAATTTCATCTTTTGAAATCCACTTAATTTCGTAATTTGCTATATTCAGTGATTGCAAAAATTTTTCTGCTTTATTCTGGACGTCATCATGAATTGTTCCGACATGCTGGTACCAGTTAATGTTTAGCAGACGATCCGCCATTTGATTGACTCGTTCATGCTTGAAATCATATGAAGCATGGTTCTCAATGAGCGTAATTGACATGTTTTCCACCCCTTTATATAAAATCAAAAGCGATTAATATTTTGTTGTTAATTCAGGCGGACCAAATTTCGGGCCATAAGGGCCTTCATCAAGCCATCTTCCTAATTTCGGCACAATGGCTGTTAAAGATGCAGCAATTTCCCTTTTTAAATTCATTTCTGGAGAATTTCCTTGCAGGTGATGCAATGCAGTCGAAGAGCTGTTGCGATTCCACAAGCCTGCAATTCTCCGTTCATTTGCCGCTTTTTCAATCGCTTCGCGTCTTTTCTCTTCGCTTGAAGCATCAAGAGCCTTTTCAATTCCTTTAACAGCAATTAAAGCATCAGGAACCCCCGAATTCAGCCCTCTAGCACCAAATGGTGCAAATAAGTGGGCAGCTTCTCCTGCCAACAGAACTCTTCGTTTTTCGTCTGTATATGAATTGGCGACAACTTGATGAAATCTGTATGATGATACCCACGTAATCCGTTCTGCATATTTAGGATCCATAACTTTCGGAAGCCATTTTTTTACTCCTTCCACTTCTGAATATTCATCTGGATTATCGTCTTCTAGCAGTTGAAGGTCGATTCTCCACCCGCCTTTGAACGGTACAAACATCACATTCCGCCCGCCCATTGCCGGATGCTGATAGTGGAAAACCCTTTCAAGCGGCAGCGGATCATTTTCATCTTCTTCAACATCAACGACAAGAAATGTATCTTTTGTTCTTGGCCCTTCAAATTTTAATCCTGCTGTTTCACGGACGACAGAACGAGCGCCGTCACAACCAATCACATATTCCGCTTCCCAAACATCCCCTTTTTCTGTCACCACTTTAATGCCGTCTTCTTCTGAAATCACTTCTTTCACAGGGGTATCCCATACAAATTCAACGCCGGCTTTTTCACAATAATCATATATAATCGATTCAATATGATTTTGATGTAATGACGTAAATGGCGGAAGCGTTGTCGGATCACTAGTATCCGTCACACCGTAATTTCTTACGTACACTTCTTTCCCTTTATAAATCGTGCGTTTTATCGGCCAGACAACACCATTTCTCGCAATTTCAAAACCAAGTCCTTCATCAATGCTTTCAAGCAGCTTCAACGTTGCGTTATGAATATAAATTGCTCGGCTTCCAGGTCTTGGCCGCCCTTTCGGCTCTGCTTCAATCACGACAGAAGAAATTCCTCTTTTTTTAAGTGCCAATCCTGCTACAAGGCCAACTGGACCGGCGCCTACAACGACAACTGTACGCTTGTTGCTCATGACATATCTCTCCTTTACATAAATGAAATGGATGGATTGATTAATGGAAACGCTTACTATGATTCTATTATAATGGCATTTTTTCTTTATTCGTCACTCATTTGTTCCTCTATGCGGGACAAATAAAATACCTTTGCTATTTTTTTAAATTGAATGCTCCTCGCGTCTGCAAGGTGCTAGATTTTCTTTGCGGGAGCTCGATAGGTATATGTTGAGTTTGGGATTGCGGCATCAGCTCATACATGCTGAAAGGAGCTGTCCGATGAGTTCCTAAAATGAAGGATTTAGGAGAAATACTACCGCGAAGGACAAAATAATCGAATAAAATTTGTAAATGTCCTTCATATAGGTCATGAAGTTCAACAAGAAGCAATTGTATGTGCTGAATGTTCGTCATAAAACGTTTGGAGAACGTAATTAAAAAAGAGAGCATAAGAAAAGTCCTTCATAAGACATCTGAAGGATATAAACAGATAGAAAAAATGGTTTGTCCGATAAGTCCCTAAAATGAAGGGGCTCCAAAAAGTCAGGGTAACTGACTTTTTGGACAGCCTCTTCAAACAAAAATCGAAATATATTAAGGGGGCTGTCAAATAAGTCGTTTTTACGGCTTATTGACGCCCCCTTAAATGTTTTAGAAACGTTATATATGATCTTATGATTTTTGTTTTCAATGGAGAATTGACTTCCTGAACAGCCCTACTTGAATTATTTTTGGAACTTATCGGACTTCCACGTAAGAAAAAATCGATTATAGCTTGTGAATGCCTGAATAATTTCCGGCAGATATAACGGCAGATGCTATCAATCGTTTATCATGAACAAAATCATTGTTGCTTGATTGAATCGTTTTAAATAATTTTTCTTGTTGCTGCTTTATTTGTTCATCGTGTAACACACTGAACTTGAACATTTCTGACACGATTTTACTAGATGCCTCATATGCGAAAATTTTTGCCAATAGTTTCTTTTCTTTTATTTTTTTCTGAGCTTTATTTGCAAGTAATTTTTCCACTCGAAATAAATTGCTTTCAATTGCATAAATCGAAATGGCCAAATTTGCCAACCATGCTAAAATTTCTTGTTCTTCCTTATAATTTTCAGATGACTGTAAAATCATTTCCATCGCTTGTCCCGCGAGCCTTCTCAAGTTGGACAGCAGTTCCCACTCCTGCGCCATTTCTTCAGATGGACCTTCATCCAGCTTTCTGAAATCCGGCCATTCCGCTTTTGATTGCAGCAGTGTTTGGGCAATAATCATCCGGTTAATCTCGTTTGTTCCTTCAAATATTCTGTTAATCCTTGAATCGCGGTAAAGGTGCTCCACTTCATATTCGGAAATATAACCGTATCCGCCATGCATTTGCAGCGCTTCATCCACAATGATATCCAGCGCTTCGGAGGCAAACACCTTGTTGATCGAAGCTTCCACTGCAAATTGCTTTAAAATATCTCTATACGGAATATTATTTTCTTTACAGTACTGATATCCCCGATCCAACTCGCCGGCAGAACGATATACCATGCTTTCAATCGTAAATATTTTTGCAGCTATGTCGGCTATTTTTTCTTGAATTAACGGAAATTGCGACAGCAGCCGATTAAATTGTTTCCGCTCTGTTACATGCTGAACGGCGAGCTCCAATGCTCTTTTTGCCATGCCGAGGCTTGCCGCTGATATTTTATGGCGGCCGTTATTCAAAATGTTAAACGCAATCAAATGTCCCCTGCCAATTTCCCCTAATACATTTTCAATCGGAACTTTTACATCCTCCAAAATGACCGGTGTTGTTGAAGAGCCTTTTAAACCCATTTTCTTTTCTTCCGGTCCTATTGTAATCCCTTCACTGTTTTTATCGACAATAAAGGCGGTGAACTTCTCACCGTCCACTTTCGCGTACAAAATAAAGAAATCTGCAAAAGATGCATTAGTAATAAATTGTTTTTCGCCATTAATTAAATAGTATTTGCCGTCATCAGACAATCGTGCTGACGTTTTGATACTTAAGGCATCCGTTCCTGCCGACGGTTCTGTCAATGCATACGCACCAATTTTTTCGCCGCTAACTACGTAAGGCAAATATTTTTCCTTTTGTTCGTCTGTTCCATAATACACAATCGGAAGGGAGCCAATTCCAATTTGCCCTCCAAATGTTGTTGAGAAAGATCTCGTCTTTCCAATTTCCTCCATGATGATAACCGAGCTGATTTTGTCTAAATCAAGCCCTCCGTATTCTTCAGGCACATCTGATCCTAATAGACCTAATTCTCCTGCTTTTCTCAAGAGCTCAATCGATTGATCAAATTGTTGTTTTTCTATTTCCGGCAAAACAGGCAAAACTTCTTGTTCCACATAGGCTGATGCAGTACTAGCTATCATGCGATGTTCTTCAGTAAAATTCTCCGGTGTAAATATATCATCTAAAGAAATCACTTTTTTCAAAAAAGGGTTACTTGAAAATTGTTCCATTTTATAACACCTCTGTTTTTACCCATTCATTTTTCTCCCAAAGCTGCTTCATCTGTTATTAGAGCAAAATCAAGAAAAGTGCATTTGCTCCAATAAGCTGAAAACAGTCCCCATAACTACCGGCATCTGTATAAGCTTGCTGAATGGAAGCGCAAAACATAATGGCATCACATACTTAATGGAAAGAACAAAAGCTAAAGGCACGAAAGAATAGCGGGAAATTCCAAATCATACATCACTTTTCCTTTGCGTCCAAAAAAAAGAGGCGGAGCCAGCCGAAATAACGGCTGAAAAACTCATCATGAGACGACAATTTATATGGAAGGTAAGTAATTGCTGCTGCAATATCGAAAAAAGACAAGAATAGAAGCAGGGAGCCGCCAAAAGATTAAGAAAATCCGGATCTCGCAAATGAAATCAAATGAGCATGCAATCATCAAACGCTTATGAACATTTTTTGCAACCGTTTTCAAATTTCAAAAGATTGGAAGTAAAAATAATAGATTTGAGATATTGTTATTTTATCTGAATTTTCGGAAATTATAACTCGTTTATTCAGTCAATAAACCAGCTTCCAAATCGCAGCATGGACATCAAACGCATGAATGACTTCAATACCATGGCAAAACTGTCCGTTACGACGAGTTACATAATTAATGCCGGCCGGCAGTGTAAAGGAACCAACAGGAAACATTATATGGAATGGATGCTCAGCTTCCTAAGATATCCCGATATTTTCCAAATCATAATCGCCGGAGTTTCAATGTTTCAGCCGATAAGCTGTTCTTAAACTCTTCTTTTCATCGAACCATTTACGCATTGAAATTAAATTTTTCCATCACTTGGTCTTTCAGTCTTACCTTTTGAATTTTACCGCTCGCTGTGACAGGAAAATCTTCTGTGAAAATAATTTTGTTTGGAACTTTGTATGATGCCATTTGCGCTTTAACAAACTCTTTTAATTCTTCCTCTGTGCAAGCTGCGCCTTTTTTCAGCTTTATAACAGCACAAACTGATTCGCCCATTACTTCATCAGGCAAGCCTATGACAGCTGCTTCGACAACTTGAGGGTGTTTAGTTAAAACTGCCTCGACTTCCTGCGGATAAATGTTGAAGCCTCCACGAATGATCATTTCTTTTTTTCGCCCGACGAAACGAAGGTTTCCTTTTTCATCCAACACTCCGAGATCTCCCGTATAAAACCATCCTTCTTTATCCAAAACCTGCTCTGTTTGTTCCTTCATTTTGTAATACCCTTTCATGGTGCCAAAGCTGTGGATGGCAATTTCACCAACTTCGCCTGGAGGGAGCTCCTGCCGATTTTCGTCTACAATTTTCAGCTTTACACCTTCGATCGGTTTTCCTACAGTTTCCAATATCACTCGTTCATCCTGTTCATCATAGTCAGTCGCAGTAACAGATCCTGTTTCGGTAATTCCGTATGATTGGCACAAGTTTATTCCCATCCGCTCCCGAATTTCTTTCACTTTGTTTGGTGGAATAGGTGATGCCCCGACAATACCCGCTCGCAATGAAGAAAGGTCATAATCTTCAAAATCTTCTTGTTCTAATTCTTTTATAAACATGGCGGGAACTCCTTGTTTGATCGTCACTTTTTCCTGTTCAATTAATTTTAATGTTTCCTTCGGATGATATTTCTCTTGCAAAATGATTCTTGCGCCGCAAGAGATCGCACAAAACAAATTGACGGCCATTCCAAAAATATGGAATAAAGGAGCAGGAACGATAAACACATCTTTTTCAGTACATCTAATCGTTTTAGCCATAATATTAGCTGATTGAACAATGGCGCGATGGCTAATCATTACACCTTTCGGAATGCCTGTCGTTCCTGATGTATACAATAAACAAAACAAATCGTTGTTGACATCAAGCTTTTCAGCTGGAGCATCTTCTGACGCGGAAGACGCTACTTCTTGATAGGATAATAGATCAGGATGTTCAAAACGAACAGAAATCAAAGTTTTTACAACTTGGAACGCTTGCTTAAATCCAATGTTTTCATCAAACTGTTCCGTTACAAACAACACTTTTGGCTCCGAATTTTTGAGAATGTATTCCACTTCGTGATGCTTATACTTCGGATTAAACGGAACTAGAATTGCACCTATTTTGGCCGCTGCTACAAAAATAACGGCTGTTTCGTTCCAGTTTGGCAAGCAAACAGCGACTCGATCTCCCTTGTTGATCCCCAGCTTTTTCAAACCCGCAGCCAGCCGATTAGCTTCTTGAAAAAATTCGCCATAGGTCAATCTGTTTTTCAGGTCATAGAGCGCTTCTTTATCTTTATAGGCTTTCACCGTATGTTCTACCAACTCGTACACCGAAAACAAATAATTGTTCATTGCTTCGCCATCTCCTCTTACGCAAATATTCAAAACATGTAAGACACGAAGCATCCTGAGTCATTTCATATCGGACACTTCGTGAAATTACATGATTTGTTCGATGACTTTTTCTATATAAAATAACCTTTTCTACATGAAGTCGGTTGTATCGCTTTTATTATTTTCCAACGTAAACCGGCTTGCGCTTTTCTACAAACGCTTTCAATCCTTCTTTTCGATCTTCTGTTGAAAAGGCATTGGCAAAACTAGATGCTTCAAGGGTCAATCCTGTTTCCAGATCAGCATTGCTGCCAGCATTGACAGCTATTTTCAGCATACGAAGAGCCACAGGCGGTTTTTGGGCTAGCTTTTCTGCCCATTGTTTGGCAGTTGCCAGCAGTTCTTCGCCAGGTACAACTTTGTTCACTATATGAAGCTCCAACGCTCTGTTAGCATCAAACATGTCGCCAAAATAAAGTAATTCTTTAGCAATGCCTTGACCGACAATTTTTTGCAGACGCTGGGTGCCTCCGCCGCCAGGAATAATGCCAAGACCGACTTCAGGGAAAGCAAATTTAGCTTTTTCCGAGCAAATCCGCAGATCACAAGCCAATGCAAGCTCTAAGCCTCCGCCTAAAGCAAGACCGTTAATGGCAGCAATGACAGGTTTGGATGCGTTTTCAATTTTTGAAAAAGCTTCCCTTGACACACGGTTCATATTCATCATGCCAACAAGATCGAGATCAGCCATTTCGTTAATATCTGCTCCGGCAACAAATGCTTTTTCACCGCTGCCTGTTAAAATAATGACTCTTACTTGGCTGTTTTCTTCCAGCTCGTTAAAAACGGTTACAAGCTCTTTAAATACTTTTGAATTCAGCGGGTTGACAGGCGGGCGGTTGATGGTGACAACTGCTACATGCTGTTCAATATCGCATGTTAAAAATTCCAAGCTCATCTTCAGTCCTCCATTCTCATGATTAGTCATAGTCGTAAAAACCGGCTCCTGTTTTCCTTCCAAGTCTTCCTGCTCTTACTAATTGCTTTAGAAGCATTGGAGGTGCGAAACGATTATCATTAAACTCATTTTTCATATATTCCATTACGTAGTAGCCGATATCAACACCGGCAAAATCTTGAAGTGTGAACGGCCCCATAGGATAGTTCAGCCCGAGCGTAACCGCTTTATCAATATCTTCCGCTGTAGCTACCCCTTCTTCGAGCAGCTTAATCGCTTCAATAAATTGCGGAATCATAATACGGTTGACAATAAATCCTGGAGTGTCTTTTTTCACTTCCACCGGCTCTTTATTCAGCTTTTTCGCAAATTCCTTCAGTTCTACTACTGTTTCATCGCTTGTTTTATATCCTCGAACAACTTCCACTAATTTCATGATCTGCGCAGGATTGAAGAAATGCATTCCTGCGACGCGTTCCGGCCTGTTCGTTGCAGACGCAATCTCTGTTATGGACATGGAAGAAGTATTTGTTGCCAAAATCACATGGTCAGATGTAATTTGATCCAATTTCGCGAAAACGCTTTTTTTCACTTCCAAATCTTCTATAACAGCTTCAATCACAATATCAGCCTGTTTAAAATCCTCCAAATTTGTCGTAACTTGAATTCGTTCCAAAACTTCCTTTTTTTGCTCTTCGGTCATTTTTCCTTTTGCAACGCTTTTTTCCATAAATTTATTTATTCTTGATAAGCCGTTATCAAGAAATTTTTGTTCGACATCATGCAAGATAACTTGAAATCCTGAAATGGCGGCCAAATTGGCGATGCCGCTTCCCATCGAGCCTGCTCCAACTACCCCGACTTTAGATATCGTCATAGTCACAACTCCTTTTAAAAACATAACTTTATTAATATTCTGTAAATTATTATAGAAAATATAAAATGAAATAAACACCTACAAAATACGGAAAAAGCTTCTCTTCTATCAACAATTTTGTGGAAAAAACGCTGCGGCGCTTTTATATTCTTTCAGTTGTTTTTGAATAATACAGATCATAAAGCTTATAAGCCATCATCATATTGAATCGATGATCAGCATCATTTAAATCAATTTCCAGCAGCGATTCAATCTTTTCAAGACGATAAAGGAGGGAGCTTCGATGAATAAACAGCTCTTCTGCCGAATTTTTAATATTTCCGTTGTTATAAAGGAACACTCGCAGCGTATGGAATAAATCCATACTTTTCCCTTCCGAATAATTCAATAACGGTTCAAGATGCCTTTTGATGAAAAATTCCACCGCTTCTTTATTATCTAAATGATGTAAAATAGTGTAAGCACCCAATTCCTCAAACAAAGCAAACCCTTTTTGGCGAAACCTGTGAAACACGACATTCAAAGCTTGGATAGCCTGCTGATAGCTAATATAATAATCATTTAAATTTTCAGTTTTACCGCCGATCCCCATGAATACTTGGCATTCAATATTGCCTTCTCGAACCCAATTTTTTATATTTCTATAAAATACTTTCCAATAGTTTTTTGGATGCTTGCCTTCTTCTTTTACCGGAACAATCAATATATAGTTTCCATCGTTTGTCGCCATGATAATTTCTTTGCTGAAACGGGAAATTTGTGTTTTCAACTGGTCCCAAATCAATGTTTTTTTAGATTGTTGAACAAGCAAATTACTGTTTTCCGTTTCCTTCTCATCTAATAAAATCGACAACACCGCTAATCGGTGCTGATGAAATAAGTTCCATTGGAATAAATTCGCATATTGTAAAATCCGCTCTTGATCCTCTATACGTTCCACAAGCAATTTGCTGACAAAACTATCCTTTACCTGCTCTTTTGTATCCAAAACAAGCTTCTGCTTGATAAATTGGATCGAACAAATATTTCTTGCCAAATCAATTGTCAGCTGATCAAATTCATCCATGTCATTTTCGCCAATTTCGACAGCCAAAAACCCAAGCAAATTTCCTCCGCCGTTCACCTTCCACAGCCGGAAATGAAGCTCTTCCCCGTCATCCAATTGGATGTAGAGTTTCCTTCCGTTTTCTATCAATCTCTCTTTATTTCCGCTGCCCATCAGCCTTTCTACATCTTTATTTGATAAATCATAATGATGGAAGGAACAAGAAATCGGCCTCATAAAACGGTCGAACAAAAGGACGGATTTGGAAAAAAGACTTCTTAAAGCAGACGTAATACCGTCAAAATTGTCATGTTCAACTGTTTCTTTCACGAGGGCGTGCTGATAATCAAGCAGAAAGTAAAGACGTTCTTTATGCTCCTTTTCGTTTTTATATAAACGGGCATTTTCCAAAATAGCGGCAATATGATTGGAAAGCAGCTTTAATATCTCCAAATCATCTTCATTAAAAACTCCCTTTTGTTTCTCTTCTACATGAAGCACACCGATTGTTTTCAAATCAAATATTAATGGAACGGTCAGTTCAGACCCGCCTGGAGTATCCAAAAACGGAAAGTATTCCTTTAAAACATAATTTGTTTCAATATTAATCCGTTCCGGTTTTTCAAATGGACCATAGGATGGAGGCTGAAAAATAAAATGATTTTCTTTTTCGTTATATAAATAAATACAAGCCATCCTTGCATTAGTTCCTTTTCCGGCGCGTTCCACAAGTGTTTCAATATTTTTTTCAAGCGGCACATCAAGCGACAAATTTTTGCTGATCCACTCGATCCCTTCGATTTTTTTAATTTGTGCTTCTTTTTGTTTTGCCATTGCAATTGCAACAGCTACATCTTTGCCGAATTCATCAAAATGTGCCTTCATATCCAACAGAGGTACGTAGTCAAGATAGGCAATAATGCAAAAGCCCAAGCTGCTCATATCGTCTTTGAGAGGAACTGTAAACCACGTTTTTACTTTTTCTTTTTTCATTAAATTGGTAAACTGACAGTCGCCTGCTTGCTCTGCTTTATCATATGTTAAGCTTTGGTGAAGGAGATTCGGCGAACAGTTTTGAACCTGCAGCGGAAAGGATTCCGTTATTTTCTGCAAATCTCCGCTCCAAACTTTCAAACTCAGCTCCTCTCCCTCTTGTAAAATGATGCCGACAAAATCACATGAAAACTGGGAGCGGAAGGAATCAGCCAAAAATTGCAATGCCTCTTCCTCCGTATCAATTTTCACTAGATGTCTAGCCGTTTTTCGCAAATGATTTTCAATCTTTCTCATTAATTTTTCCCGTTTTGATTCTGTCAAAGAGGACTCCTCCTTTTTGAAGAAGCTTGTGTCAATATTTCAAAAAATGAAAAACATGCTATAATTCAATTTAAACAAAAACAAATGCTGCGTACAAATTTTATTTGAAAAATGAAAACGTTGATGGTAATTTGTTAAATAGCTGTGGCTTTATCCACGCTTTTAAAAATTTTGCTACGATCTTTTGCGAGGATGGTACAAATGATCAATATTCTTGTCACACTGAATTCAAATTATATTCCCCCGCTGAAAGTTATGTTAAATTCATTATTCCAAAATAATATTGAAGAAAAATTTTCGATATATATCATGTATTCAAATATTTCCGATCAAGATTTACACGAATTGGATCAATTTGTAAAACGTCATAACCAAAGTTTATATCCAATATACGTAGACCCTAAGCTCTTTGAAGATGCACCCGTTTTTCGCCATTATACATCAGAAATGTATTATCGATTAGCTTCCCATCAATTTTTGCCAGACGATTTGGACCGAATTCTGTACCTTGATCCCGACATCGTTGTAATCAATCCCATCAAAGATTTTTACTATAGTGATTTTGAAAATTGCTTGTTTATTGCTTCTGAACATACACATTCTACAAAAGTTGCCAACCTTTTTAATAAATTAAGGCTTAAAACCCCGAATGCGAAAGGATATTTTAATACGGGCGTTTTGCTTATGAATTTGGAACGGATTCGAAAAGAAGTAAAATTGGAAGATATTTATGCATTTATTAATGAAAACCGTTTAAAGCTTGTCCTTCCTGATCAAGATGTGCTCAATGCTTTATACTGGGATAAAATTAAACCTGTTGATTGTTATCGATACAATTATGATGCAAGATATTATGAAATTATTAAATTGCTTCCAAATGCAAAGCATGGGATGGAGTGGATAAAAGAGAATACTGTTTTTATCCATTATTGCGGGAAAGACAAGCCTTGGCAAAAAAACTATAAAGGAGAGCTGGGAGCTTTTTATAAAAAGTACGAAATACTATAAAGAGCGGCAAAAAACATTTATCATCACATCTCCGCTTTAATAAAAGGGGCTTGTCTAATAAGTCGTTTTTTCGGCTTATTGACACCCCTTTCTTACATTTAGTCAAGTACTTTTTTAAATTCTTTTGGAGATATGAATTAATGTTTTAGAAAACGTTGAAATATCGACGTTAATGATTTTTTGTTTTCAATGGGGATTTGACTTTCTGGACGGCTCTTTTTGACTAAAACTTTCCTGACTTAAAAATGGAAAATAACAGCCACAAAAACATGAGCGTTGCTACGCCAAAACCGATTTCAATCGCTGGAATTTTCCAAAGCAGTGTTGATTGCCTTCCCATTGAAGAACCAATAATAATCCCTACCATAATAATACTGAATGCCAATAGCACGATGCTGAACGATAACCGATTGCTGATGCGGTCAAGTTTTTTCAGAAAAAGATCTAATTCCGGAATCGTGATCTCATGGCGGAGTCTGCCCCGCTTCATTAAAGAAGCGATCTCTGCTACATAAGCTGGAAAATCCATTAGCAGTTCTGTATAATCTGTTACGTGTTTCCATGCATTTTCAGCGATATACTTCGGATGCAAGCGCTCCTTTGCCAGCCGGCGACCAAAAGGCTCAGCAACATCGATAATTCTAAAATCAGGATTCAATTTTTCGACCACGCCTTCAACCGTCAAAAGCGTTTTTCCTAATAGTGTTAAATCAGAAGGGATTTTGATGGAATGTTTGAAAGCTGCTCGAAAAAGGTCGTTCACAGCTTCACCGATGCTGACTTGGTGTAACGGAACACCGTAATACTTTTCCCGTAAATCTTCGATGTCCGCTCTCAATTGCTTTAAATCGATATCTTCAGGAACGATGCCCATGCGCAAAATGGCTTTCATGACGCCATCCGTACTCTGTCTCATTAAAGAAATCACTAATGATGAGAAATGATGCTTCATGTCCGATGTAAGCCGGCCGGTCATTCCGAAATCAATGAAGGCAATGATTCCGCCCTGCTTAATGATGACATTTCCAGGATGGGGATCGGCATGAAAAAAACCATCCATAAATATTTGCCGGAAAATTTCCTTTGATAAACTTTCTGTAATATGATCCAAATGGTATCCATTTGTTTTTAGTTTTTCAATCTCATTTAGTTTAATTCCTTCTACATATTCCATTGTTAATACTCTTTTCGTCGAGTACTCCCAAAACACTTTCGGAATGTAGACAGCTTGTTCATTTGCACTCTGTTTAGAAAATTTGTCTGCATTTCGGGCTTCAATGGTATAATCGAGCTCAGCACGAAGAGCCTTTGAAAACTCTTCAATCATGTCCCTGACCTGATACTTTGCAGCCCATTTTAGCCTATGCTCCGCTAATACCGCTAAATCTTGAAGAATTTCTAAGTCCGTTTCAATCACATTCGAAATATGAGGGCGTTGAATTTTTATAGCCACTTTTTCACCCGAATGCAAAACGGCTTGATGAACTTGTCCTATGGAAGCAGCAGCTAACGGAGCATGATCAAAGTGGCGAAAAATTTTTTCTATTTCACCGCCCAATTCTGATTGAACAATCTCACGCACCTCATCAAAAGAAAAAGGCGGAACTCGATCCTGCAATTTTTCCAATTCACTAATAATCTCCTCCGGCAGCAAATCAGGACGGGTGCTCGCAATTTGACCTAATTTTATAAATGTCGGGCCTAATTCTTCCAATACAAGCCTTACCCGTTCACCTATCGTTTTGGAATGATGCTCAGTTTTTCTGCCAAAAAAAGCTTTTTGCGGCAAAGAAAGAAATTGCGAAATACCCATTTCCTCTACGACGAATCCAAATCCATTTCGAATTAAAGCAGACGCGATATCCCGATAACGACCAATATGCCGCATCCTTTTTCCAACCACTTTACCGCCTCCTCAACAACAAAGGACCTTTTAACAGGTCCTCTTTTACTCATCTTCCTTTTCCAATTTGCGAATCTTTTCTTCCAGTGCTCGGATATCCTCTTTCGTTGCTATATCTAGTTTGTTGATCACCTGAGCCACTTGCTCTCGAACAAGACGCTGCAGTTCAGTTTTTTCTTCTTCACCGCGCTTGATTAGCTGGTTAAAAACTTCTTTTGATTCTTCAATCGATATCTCGCCTTTTTTCACGAGTTCATCTACAAACTTTTTCACTTGTTCTTTGCTTGCTACAGCTAAACCAAGTCCGAACGCCAATCCCTTTTTGAATAAATCCATTATGCTTGCCCTCCATTTCTTTCGAATTTCAACACGAGGCTTTATCCTTGTTATCACCTTAATCTTCTATTTTATTCAGTAAAATTCCTTCACTTTCTTTTCGAAGTGTAAAACAACAACCACATCTTATAAAATTCGGCTATTTTTGTTATTCGTCACATCTTCCAGCTTCGCTTCTGTTACTTGCTGCAAATCTTTGACGCTGAGCTCCATTTGCACGCCGATTTTGCCCCCGCTGACAATAATATGCTCGTGTTCCAATGCAGTTGAATCGATAATCGTCGGGTAATGTTTCTTCATGCCGATCGGCGAACAGCCTCCGCGGATATAGCCTGTCCATTTTTGTAAATCTTTTACTGGCAGCATTTCGATTTTTTTCTCTCCTGTTATTTTCGCAGCTTTTTTTAGATCTAATTCTGCCTCAACAGGGATGACAAATACATAAATGTTGCCGACGCTGCTCTTAGCAACTAATGTTTTATATACTGATTCAGGGCTTCTGCCAATCATTTGTGCAACAGAACTCCCATCAACCTTCCCCTTTTGGACATCGTAAGTAATCACGTTGTATTGTATTTTTTCTTTATCAAGAATTCGCATTGCGTTTGTTTTTGTGTTCATTGTTTATACCTCTCCAAAAGCAGAATATTTTAGGATGAGCGATGTGATGAAAAATATAAATGGACTCAATCTCCAATACAGGCTGTTGTGTCTCAATCGTTAAACAGTTCACTTAACACCTTTTTTCTATTTTCGAGAAACCGCCTAGTAATAATATAATGCATAGTTTCTTCATATTTTACTTCCTTTAGCGGATGTTCATCAAAATTTAAGATTTGGGCATTTGGATAGCCGAGTAAAATGGGAGAATGGGTAGAAATAATAAACTGCGCATCGTTTTCCAAATCTTTTATGATTCTTAATAAAGTCAGCTGTCTAGCAGGTGAAAGTGCTGCTTCAGGCTCATCCAACAGATAGATCGCTTTTTTTCCAAAACGATTTGTTAAAAGTGAGAGAAAAGCTTCCCCGTGCGACTGTTTGTGAAGAGAACGGCCTCCATAATAAGGGAGACTTTCAGGAATTGTATCGAGATACGACGCAAAATGATAAAAGGTCTCAGCTCGCAAAAAAAACCCGTTCGTCACTTTTGGCATCCATGACAGCCGTATGTATTCCCCAAGGGCCGCATCGGAAGCATCTACATGAAAATTATTGTTTTTGCCTCCTCCGGCTGTATTAAAGCCACACTGATAAGCTATTGCCTCAAGGAGCGTTGATTTTCCGGAACCGTTTTCCCCGACAAAAAAAGTAATATTGGAACGAAACGAAATGGATTTTAAATTTTTTATTGCAGGAATCGAAAACGGGTAGCTATTTAAATCAATATCTTTATTTCTTAAAATTTCGAGGCTTTTCAAATACATTGAATTCATCTCCAAAGTCGTTCGTATTTTCTTATTCACTGTGCACGTTTCACATAAAATAAACAACTGCCGATTGCTTGATGTTTTATGAAAAAAATTTTTTGGAATATTGCGACCTTTGAAGTTAATCGCTTTGAAAATCATCAAATGTTGTATTCCGACTTCGAAATTTCTGCATTCATTGAAAAAGTTTCATTATAAACGAAACGGGCGATGGATATTTTCGTCTCAACGCTGCATATTTTCTTAGTTTTTGATAAATATGTCGCAAAAACTTATTGTTTACAATTAAAGCTCGCCAACGAATAAATGATTTTTGTATGGTGGCCATTGATTCGAAAAAGAGTTTTTTCCTATCTGATCATCGTCTTGTAAATATGATAATTTTCGTCATCAAAACAAACGAACAATATTGATTGAATGCTTCGGATGAATTGATTTTGAATACACTCCTTAACGGTCTGTGAACTACTCGTCATTGAAATGACGAGCTTCCTGTTCTACGCAATGAACTTTTGTCCATTAAACGTATACACAGTTGGCGTGTCCAACACCACTACTGATTGGGCTTTCAGCCCTTTCAGATACTTTTTGCTGATGTTGATCGCTCCATTCACATCTGCATTGATTACACTTTGACAATCCTTACATACATATAGTCCTCGATGCTTACGATTCGACCTTTTCGCAAATTCTTTCGCTGGATATGGTGTACATACCGAACACGTTTGTGATGTATATTCTTCTGATTGCTTAACGACTGAAATCCCTTGTTCC
The DNA here is from genome assembly GCF_038008865.1 of Aeribacillus sp. FSL K6-8394. Lineage (NCBI taxonomy): Bacteria > Bacillati > Bacillota > Bacilli > Caryophanales > Bacillaceae > Aeribacillus > Aeribacillus sp. FSL K6-8394. The sequence continues at coordinate 631,513 of NZ_JBBPAA010000002.1, read as the reverse complement.
TCGGCTTTATACGTGATCATCTGAACTATCTTTTCAAACGGTAATTGATGAAACTTTTGATTGGTTTTCTTCCCAAAATTCGTTTGATCACGAATACCTGTTATATCTCCAATGACAATCGTTTCAACTCCTTGCTTAACTGCAAGATCAACAACTTTCTTCGTCATACAATGCAAGATATGAAACGTTTGTCCTTTTCTTTTGCGATATAACTGCAACACTCGTTTGGATTTCTTCGGGTATTTCATTCCTTTGGCTACCTGTTGAGCATCAGAAATAGCTTGATAGTGCGCTATTTTCTTGTGAAAATACCGTTCAACCGCTAACCATTGGCGACCCGATAGAATATGAGAGTTTCCTTTATAATCATAACAAGTAAGAGCGTTCACAATCCCTATGTCGATAGACATAAACTTTGTAGAATGTTCCTTCATCAACACATCATCGTATTTTTGTGCCAAAATAATTTTGTACTTCCCATTTTTCAACGGTTTTACTTCGACCGTTTTCACATGATGAATTTTTATATGTTTAGGGATAGAGATATAAACGAATTTCTCTATAATCCCATACGTTTCTTGCAAATAAGCCTTTTGTTTAGCAGGAATAGACAATCGAATACGATTTCCTTCGATGCGAAAACCATTGTTTAGAAACTTTACATTGAAATTGTGATGTTTGAATCGTGGAGGTTTGGGATTTTCAATCCCTCCCGATTTCTTCAATTCAAAGAATGATTGCCAAGATTCTTGTAACACCTTCAAAACTTCTTGTGCGGATTGAGAAGGAAGATTCTTGTACCAAAAGTGATTCTTTAACCGCTTCTTTTGATCGTACCAGTTAGGATAAGGAATACCACTATCTTTTGTCCAGTTACGTCTTTCAAAATTTGCAACATTCCATAATTTTCGGCTCGCATAACATAGCTGACGAAGGATAATCTCGTTCATTTGATTTGGTTTATAAATGAAATACGATGCACGAATCATGTTATTCACTGCCCTTCTTCTGCATAGCAATGTATTTCTTAATCGCTCCTTCACTAATAGAACCAATCGTTTCAATATAGTAACTGCTGTTCCATAGTTGCCCTTTCCATAACTTTTGCTTAATCTCAGGAAATTCTAAGAACAATTTTCTGCCCGAAATTCCTTTTAACATTTTTACAATGTAAGAAGGAGCTACTTTTGGATGAGCGGTCGCAAATACATGAATATGATCTTGTTCACCTACCTCCATCATGACCACTTCAAATCCTTTTTCTTTTGCGATTTCTTGAAAAAGGTCTTTTAAATATTTCTCGATTTCCTTGATTAGCACCTTTCTTCGATATTTGACAGACCATACAATATGATAATTGACATTATAAACACAAGTTCTAGCATAAGTAATTTTTGCTTTTTTATCCATACATATAGTATATTACAAATACAACGAAATTCCAATATTTATATAGATTAGATTAATTACATATAGTCTTTTATCTGTACAAAGAAGGCGTTGATTCATCTCCTCATTGAAATAAGGAGGATTCTCACCGCTATATCCTAAACCTTGTGATGCTAGTTGTCGCTGTTATTTATTGCCTTATATCAACTATCGTGCCGATTCGAACGAATTTAGACAATTCAATTATATCGTGATTGTGCATGCGAATGCAGCCTTTGGACACCCTTTTCCCGATCGAAGAAGGGTCATTTGTTCCATGAATGCCGTAATGTTTTTTCGACAATCCCATCCATAAGACACCATAAGGCCCTCCTGGGTTCGGAGCTTTATTGACAATCTTAAAACGACCAATCGGCGTCGCGGTGACAATTTTTCCTATTCCTACTGGGTACCCCCTAATCACTTTGTTTCCATCCAACAGAAAAAGTTTGCGATCCGAAATGTCAACGATGATCCGATAATTTGGCATGCTTCTCACCCTCCTACCTGCACAATATGGGAGGGCGGAAACTAGTGTGACAACATGAAAGCCAAAGGCTTAAGCCTTATCATTATTTTTACGTTTTTATCTGTTTTCTAGTTTCTTAATTTGTTGCTTGATGAACGGTACGACCTGAATCGCCGCTTAAGCATCACTTCCATTTTTTCATACCAGACAGAATGAATAAATGTGTGGTCCGCATCCATTTTTTGAACATGGACTTTAAAAGAGGGGCCTACCAAAAAGGATTGATTATTATCATTATCATGCAGTACTTGAAGCTTCGGTATGACATGTTTCATTTTGGATGGCGTGGACAGTGAGTTTTCTATAAAAAACAGTGAATTCCAAAGATTATTTTCAATCATTAGCGAGTAGCAAAATAACTCATGGCTTTATAAAAAAATGGCTTCTTTCCCACATATAGCTTTTAGTCAGCTTGAAATAAATCGTCAAATATAAAAGTAACGTAATTGGTGAAAAGGAAAAAGCCGACACTTTTATACGAATGTCGACTTTTTGTCTAGATCTTCATTGTTACTTATATAGGCTGACGGTGCGTCTGAACGCGTGTTATTCGCAAAAAATTCTCATTTTTCCTTTCGACATTACGTTTCGTCCTCTGTATCGTTTGACAGCTTTTCAAGTATCGATCACTATGCTGTCCCACGTAAGGACAGTATGCAATCAATTAAATTATTCTATATTCAGCGACACTTCAGAAACGACAATGCCATCGCTGTCAGCGTACACATACGCATTTGGGATCCAGCGCACTTCACCAAATTCAAGTGCGACATCACGGCTTCCTTTCCCTTCTTTTTTACTTTTAACCGGACAGGTGCCGAGTGCCTTTACCCCAATCGGCATCGTCGCAATTTCAGCGGAGTCGCGTATACATCCATTTATAATCACGCCAGATAATTCACGTTCACATGCAATCTGAGCTAAACGATCTCCTAAAAGCGCGCAGTTTCGTGAACCTTTTCCATCCACAACAAGAACTGAACCTTTTGGGATCGTTTCTAGAGCCTGACGAACTAGCACATTATCTTCAAACACTTCAACCGTTGCAATTGGACCTGAAAATTCCTTTTTTCCCCCATAACTGATAAGCGGCAATTTACAAACTTGAAGCTTTTCTAAATATTGATCGCATAAATCAGCAGTTTTCATGATGAATTCTCCTTCCCCATCTATGATTGATACAAAAATATATTTTGACAACTAAGAAGCAAATCCCTTTCAAATTGAAAAAATAATCAAAGGTCAAGATTCGCGCTCGCTTTTCGTTGTTTGGCCGGGCTTGCTGGATACTAGCCGGCGCAACACAAAGCCAAACTCTTCTCTCTTGCACTTAGTGATTCATTAATTCTTTCTTTAAAATATTTCGATGAACTACCCCCTCCCACTTGCTTAGAGGCGGGCTTCATGTAACCGTTTTAACGATATGAAAAGGACTGAGACGTCAAATCTGTTCCAATTAGACTGCCGCAATTCTTCCTTTCCATACAATTTCAAAATTTAAATCAATTTTTTCAAAAAATATATTGATTCTAACGTTACGTCAGGTTTTAAGATAAAACTAAGAAGGAGAGAAGCTATCCAGCAACCCTGATTCAAAATGGCCCGAACGTAAAGGAGAGATTCGTTGTGGAGAATTTTGAAAAAAATCAAACTTCCTGGCAAAATTTTAAAAAGCTGATAAAAATGGCTAACCCTCCCTTCTGGATTTTTGTTGCGGCAATCGTATTAAGTCTTTTGGAAGCAGCTACAGGATTAGTCGTTCCGATCTTTACACGGGATTTGATTGATCGTTTCTCAACTTCAAGTATTGAAACTCATTTAATCTTTTTATTGATTGCAGTTTTTATTCTTCAGTCAGCTACATCGGGCTTCTCCTATTATCTTATGTCTTATATTGGCGAATATATTGTGGCAAAAATCCGTTCAAAGCTTTGGAACCATGTGCTGTATTTGCCGATACCTTATTTTGACCGCCATGAATCTGGAGAATTGATGAGCCGCATAACACAGGACACTTATACAGTAAAGTCGCTTGTGACCGAGCATTTAGCTAATTTCGTTTCAGGAATTGTTACGGTCTTAGGGGCTGTCGCTATTTTAATTATCATTGATTGGAAAATGACGCTCATTCTGTTTATTTTTGTACCGCTTGCTATCGTATTGGTTCTTCCTCTTGGACAGAAAATCTATAAAATTTCCATGCAAACCCAAGACGAAATGGCCACTTTCAGCGGCAATCTAGGCCGCGTGCTGAGCGATATCCGGTTGGTAAAATCAAACATTGCCGAACCTGTCGAAAAACAAAACGGAAATCAAAAAATTCAGCAGTTGTTCCGATTCGGCTTGAAGGAAGCAAAAATCCAAGCGATTATTTCACCTTTAATGACAACGATTATTATGGCGGTGTTAGTCGTCATTATCGGCTATGGAGGAATTCGTGTTGCCAGAGGGGAATTATCCGCAGGTTCGCTCGTTGCCATCATAATATATATGGTGCAAATTATTGTACCTTTTAGCCAAATGGCAGGATTCTTTACAGCTTTCCAAAAGGCAATGGGTGCGACAGAACGAATTCAGCAGCTTTTGAATACAGAAACAGAACATAATAATGGAAATACAAGAATTGATGTTCATAAACCAATCGTGTTTCAAAACATTTCGTTTGCTTATGAAAAAGGAAAAACGATTTTGCAAAACGTTCATTTTGAAGTGAAGCCCGGCCAAACCGTCGCGATCGTCGGACCAAGCGGTGCTGGTAAAACAACTATTTTTTCCCTTATTGAACGGTTCTATCAGCCAACAAACGGGGCAATAAAATTAGGGAATACCGACATTCGCGAATTTCCGCTTTTTGAGTGGCGCCAACAGATCGGTTACGTTTCTCAAGAAAGCCCGATTATGTCTGGCACGATTCGTGAAAATATTTGCTACGGGCTAAATCGTACAGTCAGCGAAGAAGAAGTGAGAAAAGCAGCGCAATTGGCCAATGCAGATGAATTTATCGAAGAAATGCAAGACGGCTATGACACAGAAGTCGGTGAACGAGGAATCAAACTATCCGGTGGGCAGCGTCAGCGCATTGCCATCGCGAGGGCACTGTTGAGAAATCCAAAAATTCTTCTGCTGGATGAAGCTACATCCAATTTAGACAGCAACTCCGAGCAAAAAGTGCAAAACGCTCTCCTTCATCTTATGAAAAATCGTACAACATTTGTCATCGCCCATCGACTTTCAACTATTATTAATGCAGATTTAATCATCGTCCTCGAAAATGGTAAAATTACCGGTCAGGGAACACATAATGAGCTATTGCAGTCCCATCCGTTGTATCAAAAGCTTGTCAGCCGACAAATGCAAAATTTTGCTCCCGCCAACGATTAAGGCGGGAGCCGCATATAATTTACAAATGGAAGCTGACCGCTTAAGCCCGTTTCCGCTCCATAATGTTGATCCCTAACCCCATGAACACAACAGCCATCAAGAATAGGATGCTCATCGGATAGAGCAAATCGCTGAATGAGTAGCCGTAAACTACCGCCCCTTTTAACAGGTCCATTCCATACGTAACGGGGACAAATTTTGAAAGCAAGAGAAGTGCATCCGAAGAAACAATTTCCAGCGGCCAATAAGCTCCTCCGAGCATCGCCATGCTGACAGAAACAAGCGGAAGCACCGCATGAAACTGCTGCTCATTATTGACAATTCCTACTATAAAAATTGATATTGCGACAATTGCCAGTACATAAGGGATGAGCAATACGAGCACAAACCAAAATTTATCGCTGAAATCTACATCAAACACAAAGTGAAAGACTGCAAAAATAAGCGCCACCTGAATATAGCCGGTTGCAAAACTGTAAATTAAATTTCCGGCATACATCTCCCATTTTTTGACCGGCGACAAAATCATTCGATCCCAAATGCCGTTTCGCTTCTCCATTAATATATTGAAAACGTTGTACGCAATCGTATAAATGACAAAAAATAAGACACTGCCGAAAATCGATTGCATTTTGCTGTTGATGATAACAGTTTCATCCGCACGGAAATGTTTTGTCTCTATGGTAAACACCGGATCGTTTTTCGCTTCCGCAAGCGATTTTGCCACTTGCTTTGCGCTTGATTCTCCTTGTTTTTCCTTCACCTGATCGATGATCGACTTGGATTGTAATGCTTTTGCGTAAACTTTTTGAACCGTTTGCTGAACCAAATAGCTATTGGGGGTATTGGAAGCAACGATTATGCGGAAATCGTCCTTTTTAAGCTCCACACCTGCTTCCGCCTTGCCTTCGCCAACCAGCTTTTCAACTTCCTCTTTTTTCATCCTTTTAAACGAAAATAGATTATACTGCTCAAGAGAGCGAATGATTTCCTTCACTTCACTTTCAGGCAGTGCGCTGTATACTGGAACAACTATAGTCTGTTTGTTTACGGAACTGATGAGCATAGCAAAAACGACAGAAAGGATCGACAACATTAAAAATAGCCAAGGCTTCCGGATAAAAAGACGCAGCTTTGCTGTCAAAACTCCGATCACGCCATTTCACCCCTTTTTGGGAAAACTAGCAAGCTCAATACGAACATAACAAAACCGAAAAGACATAAATATATGACAGTCCAAATAAATTGCGACAGATCATAGCCTTGCAAAATTTTTAAATAAGCTGTCATGCCGGCTCCATTTGGCGTCATATCCCCCAATTTGTGCATAAATTCCGACATTTGCGAAACCGGGAAATAGCTGCCGCCAAGAAAAGCCAAAATAGAAACGACTCCGCTTGAGAAGAAAATGGAAACATTATCTGAATTTATTCGATAGCTCAATGATGTTAAAAAGGTTCCTATTCCTCCGACTGCCACACAAAGAGCAAGCGTAACAATGATAAACGAGACGAGATCCGGCCACTTGACACTGTAAAAAACGGCTGCTAAAGCATATAACAAGGAGAGCTGAAAAAAGGCAATGATCAAGGAAGTTATGAAAATAGCAGCCATGTATAAATTTTTCGGTACATTGGCAAGCAACAAACGATGGAATGCGTTCGACTGTTTTTCTTGCAAAGCATGAGACGAAATATTCGAAGCCAGATACAACACAAACATAACGCTTATGCCGACTGTATAATAAGTAAAAGAATTAATTGGCTCCCGTTTTGTCACGGTTTCCATTTCTCCCTTTACTTTTGCGACAGGCAGTTCAAGTGATTCGTTTAAGCCAGCCTGATCCAGTTTAGAAATCAAAGAATATTGCTCTTGAAATTCAGTGATGAGCTCTTGAACAAATTGAGCTGTAATTTCTTTGCCTTCGTTGACATATATACTAAGCTTCGGCTTCGTTTTCTCACCAAATATTAAATGGTTTAACAACGTGTATGAAAAATGCTCCGGCACTTCAACAATGACTGTATATTTGTCATTTTCACGGATTTCCTCCAATTCAGAAGGCTGAAACTCTGCCATTTGTATATACGGTTCCAGCTCTTTTGAGCCTAAAATTTCTTGTTTTAAAATGGAAATAGGCATCATTTTTTCCACTTGTTTTAATAGAAATTCCTTTTCCTCATCCGGCATTTGCACGTTTTTTACGTCGTTGGCGAATTTTTCGAAGTCCTCTTGTTCATTGCCGTGTTCAACAATCGCTACTTTCGCTTGAATATCCATTTTTTTGCTGTCCATTACACTTGTGAGCGCAAAACCTAAAATAGATATAAGAGTGAACGGCATTACTAATAGAAGAAGCAATTCCTGCTTATTGCGGACCATTATTAAAAATTGTTTCTTAATAAATTGTCCAATCATGATCATCACCCTTTTAATTTCGTAATGCTCTTCCAGTTAAATGAAGAAACACATCTTCCAAAGTAGGTGTTTTAATCTCGATAGATGTCAACATTGTGTTTGTTTCCTCAGCAATTTTGAACAATATGGAAAAAGCATTCGCTTCCTTTGGCGTTAAAACGGTAATTACCCGATCTTGCACAGTCACGCGATTGACAACCGGATGATCACGCAGCGCTTGAATAAATGAATCGTTCACGCGCTCGACAGTAATTTGGATTGTGTTTTCTGCCGATAAAATATTTTTTATCTCCTCTTTAGTACCGGCCGCCAAAATATTCCCTTTATCCATAATGTAAATGCGATTGCATAAAAATTCGACTTCCTCCATATAATGGCTCGTGTACAATACGGTCATTTTTTTCTCCTTATTTAACCTTTTGACCGTTTCCAAAATATAATTTCTTGATTGCGGATCAATGCCGACTGTCGGTTCATCCATAATGATCAATTCAGGTTCGTGCAGCAAGGCAGCCCCGATGTTCAATCTTCTCTTCATTCCGCCTGAAAAATTTTTGACAAGATCATGCTGGCGATCCGTTAAACCGATCATTTCCAAAACTTCCTCTACCTTCTGTTTTAATTGCGAACCTGACAGCCGATAAATTTTGCCGAAAAACAGCAAATTTTCCCGCGCTGATAAATCGGGATATAATGCAATTTCTTGCGGTACAACCCCTAAAATTTTTCTGAGCTTTTCCGGCCTTTTGATGACACTTTCGTTATGCAAACGGACATCACCGCTTGTCGGCGGAATCAGAGTAGAAATAATTGAAATGGTGGTCGATTTGCCGGCGCCGTTTGGCCCCAAAAGCCCGATGATTTCCCCTCTTTCCAAAAATAAATTCACACCGTTTACAGCATGCGTTTGTTTAAACCTTTTCGTTATTTCAACAGCTTCCAGCATTTTTTATCCTCCCTCTCAACGTTCTATTTGTATATTACAGCGTCCGCACTTTCTCACATACTATCTGCAGTCACTCTTTTCACTGAAAAACTATGACTTAGGTCATACATTTACAAAGTCTCTAGGAATAACGCTGAAAATCAGCAAACATTCCGAGTCGAAGCAAACATTTTTCAATTATGAACGCTTCATTAACATAGAGCTTTAAAATTTCACGGCATTATTTCAATACAAAAAAAGACCGGCCTAAATAGCCGATCCTAATCAAACAGCTAGCAAATATCATGTTTGATGGCATAAATAGCGAGCTGTGTTCTATCTCGCAGCCCAAGTTTATTTAAAATTTGCGTCATATGGTTTTTGACAGTTCCGATGGACAAATGAAGGTCAGACGCAATTTCTTTGTTCGTTTTTCCTTCGCCAACAAGCTTCACAATCGCCAGCTCACGCGGTGTTAAAGGCACGTTCACCATCTCTTTTTTTGGCTTTTCCAGCAGCTTCGGTACCATTTTTGCCGCTACATCTTCATGAATGGACATTCCGCCTTTCATACAGCTATGTATCGCATCAATCAGCTTTGCCGGTTCAGATGTCTTCAGCAAAAAACCGCTTGCCCCATCCTTCAACGTCTGTACGGCATATTCCTCATCATTAAACGTTGTTAAAATAAGAATTTTCGCATCAGGCCACCGCTCTTTTATTTTTTTAGTCGCTTCTACTCCGTTCATAACTGGCATTCGAATATCCATTAATATCAGATCTACAATTGTCTTTTCCATTATTTTGATTGCTTTTAACCCATGCTCAGCTTCCGCGACTACTTTTAATTGCTCGTCCTGTTCGATCATCATTTTCAAGCCCTGGCGGACAATGGCTTGATCTTCAACAAGTAAAATACGGATGGTCATCATTCATACTCCTTTATTGGCAAAGTCCCATGAACAACAAACTCATCATTTGTTTGAAATATGTTCAAGCTTCCTCCAGCTTCTTTCACACGCTCTTTCATATTCGTTAAACCGAAGCCTTTTTGAAACGGTTTGGCATCCGATATCCGGTTTTTTATCGTAAATTCCAAGTCACCGATCGCATTTTTTCCTAATATGATATACACTTCCCTTGATTGCGCATGCCGCATCGCATTCGTTAGCGCCTCTTGGATGACTCGGTACAAAACGACATTTTGCTGATTAGTAAGACGGGCCGATAAAACCCCTTGCTTCGTCGTAAAATGCACCATAATATGACTTTCCGATTCCAGTTTGCGAATGAGCTGAAGCACTGACGAAATCCCTTCACTTTCATCCATTTTTAGCGCCCTAACTGCATGTCTCGTTTCCTCTAAACTTTCGCGAACTAAAGATTTTAATTCTTCATATTCCTTCCTTTTCTCTTTGATCGAAAGCATCTCAAGCTGCATCAGCAATGCCGTTAATTTATGCCCGACAGAATCATGAATATCACGGGCAATTCTCGTTCGTTCTTCCAATCTGGCCGACCGCTCGTTTTCATAGCTGATACGCTTTAATCTTCTATATTCTCCCAATAGTTGTTCATACAGCTCCCTTTGTTCCTTCCTTTCAAAGATATATTCATTTAAAACAACAGAAATGAAAGTAAATATAGCAAACGCCGTCAGCCATTCAAAAGGATTAGGAAGGAATAAGGCGATCAGGATCGAAACAGAAACATGAATGACGGCAAACAGACGAAAGGGCTGTTTTTTTAGCTGAAAAATTGCTTCGACATAAAGATATAAAATTAATAAAAGAGAGGCATGATTGCCTGCAGCAGACTGAAGCCACCCCGCTGACAAAATGAAGAGATCCAAGATGATGTACAACAGAAGAGGATTTTTGACAACAGGCAGAAAAAAATAGCAGCCAATTGTACAAGCACTTAAAAATACCAATAAGGTGAGATGTGCTGAATGATCCAAAAAAGCTGAAAATAAAAAGTACGTCCATAAAACAGCAAAAACGAACACTCTGAATAAAAAAGCCTTCACTGACATCCCACCCTTTGTAATCTACTATCAACCTACTGAAACTATAAAAGAATGTCAACGGCTTTTCAAAAGAAATGTCGGACTATTCTCAAATCATGTACCAATTAATTAAAATACTGAACTCCTCCCTTTTTCTCTCCAAAATTATTACCCTGTGATTTTAGAATTCAACATTTCTAAATAACAACCTCTATAATTAAAGACACCGGTTTAATCTAACCGATGTCTTTAACTAAATCCTATAACTAACAATAACAATTCCTATATCTAATTAGTTAATGTAAAAACCGCATAAAAATCAATATTCCAGCGGTTTTTATAAATAAAATTTTTTCTTACTATATAAGTTGAATTAAAGATTTACAACTGAACACACAAACGATCGATCGTTTGTTCTGGTTTCTGGTTGATTCGCTGAATAAAGGCTTGGACATTCTTTCTAATTTCTTGCACACTCGAATAGAACACGTTGTAAATCACGTCTGATTTCAGCCATTTCCATAGCCCTTCAATCAAGTTCAATTGCGGACTGTATGGTGGCAAAAAGACGAGCTCTAACCGATCTTCGTGTTCTTTTAAAAATGGCTGAATGAGTTTGGCATGGTGAATTCGAGCGTTATCTAAAATCATCACTATTTTGCCTGTGGGATAGCGTTCTAACACAAGTTGAAGAAATCGAAGAAATGTTTCCGCGTCATAGCGTTCTTCTTCGATGCAAAACACTTCCCCTGTTTCGTAGTTCAACGTGCCAATCAGCTTCAGCCCTTGATGTTTTCCAAACGTCGGAATGATTCGTTGTTTTCCTTTGACAAACCATGTTTTTTGAATCGCTTGGTAATCACGAATCATCGACTCATCTTGAAAGAGGACATGGGCGATGTTCCCATCTACCAGTTTTTTTTACTTCAGGGAAGGTGATTTCGACGAATTCTTTTTGTTTCTCTTCATCGGCATTGGCTAGTGTATAGGTCGGTTTCGTATAGCTTAGCCCTAACCGATGCAGAATGTCACTTGTTCCGCGAAGCGTGTATGTTGGCCCCCACTTTTGTTGAATGAGTTCAGCGATTATCGCAAGCGTCCAATTATATTTTGCTTCGAATCCCACATCTACGGGGAGCTGATGTTCAATGATCAAAGCCAGCTCTTTTTCCTGCTCAGGGGTCAATCGACGTGGGGCGCCAGGTGAGTATTTCATCTCCAGTCCATCAAGACCGCGCTGGGCGTAGGCATGAATATAGTTATAAATAGTTTTCTTGGATCGACCAATAATCGTTGCGATTTCTCCTTTGGTATATCCCTGCAAATGAAGATAAATCGCTTGGTAGCGTTCATATGCTCGTTTACTTTTTGCTTCTTTCATGGCAGTGGACAACTTTTCGATCTCGTCTTTGTGATTTGGCATCATATTTTCTCTCCGTTCCCCTATTTTCTCTTTTATTTATTCGCCGTGGAACGGGAGAAAACCTTTATTTCAATTTATATAGTATTCCATAGTATGTAAAAATATCCTCATACTCTCGAAATTACACATCATAGATATAATAATAAAATCCAGGAAAACAAAAAGGAAACTCCTTCAAAAAAGGAATTCCCTTGAAAATTTACTTGCTGCCATACAACAGCACTTGCGCTATGCCGACAAAATATTCTGATTCACGAATAATATGGTTCAAAACAACTTTGGCGGTCGGATTTTTTCGAACAGCAGCGCTTTCCGTTTTAATTTGCCGGCATAATTTAATAAAATCGAGACTTTGCTTTAAGCAAAATGACACCAAATTCAATACTCGTTGATAAAGCTTTGCTGGAATATAGTAAGGGGAGCGTATGACAGACTCAATATAGCGCACAACCTTTTGATGCGTCTTCGACAATTCTTCTTCCCAATTTAACAAAGCATCTACATAGTTTTGCTCTAAATTTGCCACCAGCTCTCGGATCACAACAGTATGCTCTTCCTCTTGATGCTTCCAAAACTCCGCTTCATCCAATATGCGAAGCGGCATTTGCTGACCGTAATAAAATTGCATCATCCATCCTCCCATGATCGTCGTTCATTTCAATTGTATGGAAGGAATGGATAAGGTATGATAGCTCATTTTGCTTGAGGATCTTTTTATTTTTCAACACACTAGCTTCTATTAACTATGACACCGTAAAAAAAAGCGCCTTGCCTAGGTGTTCTTTTGTTTTAAAAAATTTGAGATGTGATGACATGTGAAGAGTTTAGTGAATATGATTGGATTTACGCGAGAAAATCGGCTTATGTTTGTTTTAGCTGATATTTTTTTAACTTCCGATAAAGAGTGGACCTGGCAATATTCATTTTTTTGGCGACAGCTGATAAATTCCAGCCTGTTTCCTCTAAAAGCCTGACAAGCACTTTTTGCTCTTCGATTTCAATTAAAGATAAATCTTTAAGCTGGTTATTGATGGAGAGGCTCATTCTGTTTTCAATAAAGTATGCCGGTAAGTCTTCTATCCTAATAACAGGAGAATCACTAAATATGACGGCATACTCAATGACATTTTGCATTTCTCTTATGTTGCCGGGCCACGAATATTCTAAAAAGTAATTTAAAGTTTCTTGCGCAATGGAAAGGGATTCTCTCGCATACTTTTTTGCAAATTTTTTTAAGAAATAATCAGCAATCAGAGGAATATCTTCCCTTCGCTCACGAAGAGGAGGAATATTAACCGTAACAACGTTAAGTCTAAAAAATAAGTCTTCGCGAAAAAGCCCTTGTTTACACAAGGCATATAAGTTCTTATTCGTTGCAGCAATAATTCTCACATTGATTGGAATCGTTTGAGATGAACCCAGCCTCATAATCTCCTTTTCTTGCAGCACCCTAAGCAAATGGACTTGCAGATCTAGCGGCATCTCGCCGATTTCATCTAAAAACAAGGTTCCTTCGTTTGCTTCCTCAAATTTTCCTTTCTTCCCTTCTTTCGAACCTCCGGTAAAAGTTCCACTTTCGTAACCGAACAGTTCACTTCCAATCAATTCTTTCGGAATTGCGCCACAGTTTATTGCTAAAAAAGGTTTGTCTCTTCTCTGACTGGATTGATGTATTGATTTTGCAATTTTTTCCTTTCCTGTACCGCTTTCTCCCAACAGAAGAATCGGAACATTTGAAGGAGCAGCTTTATAACATTTGTTTAGTGCTGTTAACAATTCATCCGATGTCCCAATAATATCGTTCCATGGTTCATCCTTGAGAATGTATCGCGCAGTGGTACGGAATACCTTTTTGTTATCCTTCAACACGACCATATATCCAGCAACTTCCCCTTTAAAATGAATCGGCTCGATTGCTAAAACCTTGAAATCTCGAACCATCAAATCGCTGGAAATATCGTTTTTCGCAGAAAATTTGGACATTCTTTTCATCTCATTTATTAAAGAATGAAAATCAGGATTTTCCGTCAAATCTCCTGCATGTTTCAGGTTAAATAATTCCATTAGCTTTTCACTGCTCTTCACAACATAAAAGGCATGGTTCAGTACTAGAATATGATCGTTTTTCCATTTATTTGCGCATTGAAAAAAATAATCTATTAAATAGTTGTTCACTTTCATATAGACGTATGCAAGCTGTTTTTCAATCACTTGTGCAGTGGATACAGCTAAACCAAGTGTATGAGGCTGAGCATCTTCCCAAAATCCTGTAAAATCGATGACACCGATGACCTCTTTTGTGAAGGGATGAATGATAGGAGCTGAAGAACATGTCCATGGATGACATCCTTGACAAAAGTGTTCTGCAGAAAAAATTTGAATGGGATTTTGGGTGACGATACACGTTCCAATCGCATTTGTACCTGCTGCATTTTCGCTCCAGTCCATGCCAACTGTGAAATTCATTTTTTCCGCTTCCCGCAAAACATACGGTTCACCTTTCAAATAAATTATGCAACCGTTTTCATCTGTCAGCGTGATAAGATACCGAGTACCTTTCAACTTATAAAATAAATTATCAATAATCGGTTTCGCAATTTGATATAGCTCAGATCCTTTTAACAGATGATTTAATTCGTATTCTGTTAAAGCTGCCTTCGTTTGCAATTGCATCGGGTCAACTCCAGTTTCCTGACAGCGGCTCCAAGAATCTAAAACATTTTTTCGTATTTTGCCCGATATTTTATCTTCCCACGATCTTTCCACAAACATTTCCCATAAAGTTTCCAAATCTCTTTTTTTATCTGGCAAGTTGTGCGTAGAGAAAATAGATATATATGGATTGCCCATGTACTCCCCCCTCCTCTTGAACATATTATCAAAATTTTTCGAAAATAAATTATAAAAATACTTTATTCGGGGCTTTAAAAGCAAAAAACTTACCACCCCCGTAGTTCTTGAGGAATTACACACCAGTGATGATCAGCAAGGAAGTGACAAGTGTTACCACAATTATTAACGTATTTACTCGAAGATATCAAGTGTCTAGATTCGCATTTTTAATCTTTTGAATCAAATTCATGCGTTCACCACGCTTTATCAAAACGATGTCAAATGTTTAACGCATTTGCTCAAGGGTGCATGCGACAGATTGATTTTAAGCAATAAGTTTTGAACTGCTTGTCGTGAAAAATTCTGTTTCTTTATGGTATTCTCTCTAAAAATGAAATAATGTGTCAACTTTCTATAGTTTTTTTAAAACTGCTTTAAATAAAAGTGGATAACCTTTGTGATGAAAACACTAGGTTATCCACTTGCTGTTCGATTGTGTCAGCCTTTAGTCAGAAACGAACTCCTGGTTGATGGTTTATTTCACTTGAGGTATCGGACGCTTCAGCCATTCATTGTAAAATGCATCAATATCTGGTTCAAAATCTTTTAAGATTGGATACCAAGGTGTTACAGCTTCTACCTCCAGTTGACTTGCACAATTTGGGCAATAGTATTCACGTATAACCTGCCACTCCGGATCTGGAGCAAGCAGCTTCGGATACAGCTCCACCATTTTTTCCTCTGTATCACGAACGTGTATAAGCGCATGAAGTTTCCAGTTGTCACTTGCCTCACAAAATTCATGTCCGCAATCACACTTTACGACTCGTTTGCCATCTGGCTTCAAAACGATATAAAGGTGAAGTCCAGCCGGCAATAGAATTGGATCATCCCATGGAACTCTTTCCTGCAAAATGCTGATATATATATCAAATCGGTCAGCATCCTTAAAATTTGAAAGCATTTCTTTTAATTTGTAAAAATCAATTGTTCCGTCGATCAGCTCTTCAATCGTCTTACGATCATATTGTGTCATGTTCTCACCCCGATTTTTTCTGATGATTTATTTTTGCTCCGAAGGTTGGTACACCTAACTCATCTTCTGATAAATGCCATTCTGTCGGCAGATTCCAGAACTGTTTAAACTCATTCGCAAATTTTTCACTTAAGGCAAAGCTGCCGGCATACATATGACGAACCTGTACAGCCGCTTCTTTGTTTAGAATTTTTTGTCTCTCCTGCTCCATCCATTCTTTTACAGGAACCCCGCGCTTTAGACGCTCTTTTCTTATTTTTTTGCGGCGTTTTTCTGTCGCTTTTTCATCAACGATATACTTGCCTTTTTCACTTTTACTGACAACTGCTCCGTAAACGCTTTCTGCATAACGCGGCAGCAGCAGTCCTTCATTTAAATCATCCTCAATCATTTTCGGCTTGCGCTCAAGCGGATCTCCAAAACCAGGGCCCCCACGAAGGTAATTTAAATACAGATCGTAATTTTCAAAAATTGTTTCTGTTGTAATGGATTGCTTATCACGGATAATTTCCTTTGCTTCCATTAAAGTATCGTATTCTGGATTATCCGGATCACTGTCTCCCCCTGTAGGAATAGGCAGTCTTTTTTCGATCCGTTCTTTCAAATTCGTTCCATGTGCTTCAAAACGGTATCCTGATGCTGCTGGATAGCCTCCCATTAAACCGCAGTCACTTGACATATAGCCATTTCCCATAAAGAACATCGTCCAGTCTTTTGCACCATATACCATCCGCAAAGTCTCGTAGCCGCTGCCTCCCCGGTATTTTCCATACCCTGCTGTATTTGGTTTTATGCTTCGTCCCAAATAAAGAAGCGGTTCTGCGAGCTCCCAAATTTCCATATCTCCCATATCACCTTCAGGATTCCAGATGGCTGCCGCATGGTTAATACCGTCTCTTACCGCACTTGCTCCGACCCCTTCGGCTGCTGATTCGAAGCTGTTAACGGCATGATTTTCGTTAAATTGGTTATATCCTCCTCCTTGCAGCCAGTTAGAAGTGTTGGCATTTCCGGCGTTAACTTCTTCTAAATACCCGCGTGCAAAGTAGTTGCGGCTAAGTGCACGCCATAATGGACTCCATGCAGATACAAGGAAGTGCCATGCATAGCTGTGAGCGGTCCGAATATCGTCCGGATTTAGCCATGAACCGTAAGGCAAGTCGAACTGGCTCGCATAATAAGCGCCATCATTAACCCGATCGTTCGGGATGAGCGTTTGCGACATCATGACCCATATTCCGCTCGTAATCGAAACAGGTGTAGCATTGTAGCTGTGCCATCCCCATCTGTTAACGCCTTCAAAGTCGATTTGGAACTTGCCATCTTTGTGAACAGTCAGTTCTGTTGGGGCATGCATAATCGTGTTTACACGAGCGTAAGGAGGAACATCTAGGTTTTTATATGGTACGTCCACAAATGAAACTTGGCGGTATTTACCCGGAATCAGCAACGTTTTTACTTGATTGACAAAACCGCGCCGTCCATCCTCAATTACCTCGCGAATAAATTGTTTATAAGTGTCGACACCTTCCTCCTTTACAATATCAAGGACAAGGTCTCTGATCATATGGCAGCCGGCAACGCGAGTCCGTTCATCAAGAAGCCAGTACTTTGTTGTTCGAACAGAACGCTGGCTTTCAATAAGCCAATCTTTTAAGAGCGTATCGTTTTTACCGATTTTACGGCAGGCCACTTGATAACCGTCATCGTAACGGCTAACTGGTCCAACGGTCATACTTCCTGGTGCAGTCGCCCCAACATCAATTACGTGGGTAACTCCGCCAACCCAGCCTATCAGCTCGCCCTCGTAAAAGATTGGAACAATTGTATGAACGTCACATGGGTGCACATTTCCGATCTGGCAATCATTGTTACAGAAAATATCTCCGTCTTCAATTCCCGGATTCTCTTCATAATCGTTTTTAATCATGTATTTAATCGCTGCGCCCATCGTCCCGACGTGAATGATAATTCCAGTAGAAGTTACAATCGAATCTCCTTCAGGAGTGTATAAAGTAAAGCATAATTCCCCTTCTTGCTCAACAATCGGGGAGGCCGCCACTCTTTTGGCCGTTTCCCTTGCATGCACAACTCCTCCCCGCAATTTTGAAAAGATCTTTTCATAGCGGATTGGATATGACTCTTTTAATGGCAATGTTTTTAAACCTGCGTAATGTCCTGTCTCTCGGCTGATTTCATCAATTTCTTTGCGCATTTGCTTGAGTGTTTTTCCGTGCCAACCAATATTTTTCTGGCTTTGTATTGTTTTTTCAGTAATCGTCATGAAAAAATACCCTCCTTTTTCCTTAAAGTTCTTTTAAGTGGAAAATGCGATGCTCATCAAGATATGTTTCAAAACCAGGTGGAATCACAAACGTTGTGGCTGGTGATTCTAAAATTGAAAATGCACCGATTTTGTTCCCTGGCTTCAATTTTTCCATTTCCCAAATGTTTGCTTTGATCCACTCGCCCTTCCAATACACATCACGCTGGCCAAGAAACGCTTCTGACGGCGGAGTTTCTCCAGATAAAGGCTCCTCAGGAATTTTCGGCTTTGCCACTTCAACAATACCGCGTACGATTGCTCCTGTGATGCTGTAACCGAGTTCAGGCGATTTGGCCGCTTTTGCGTAAATTCTCGCATACGTTTCTTCGAATGCTTTGACAAGCTCTTCCCAGTCGTTAATATCCTTAAACTTTTGAATCGGCGATTCAATTTCAAGGTCGTTTAACTGACCTTGGTACTGCATGCGGAAATAAAGACGGAAACTCACATCTTGTCGTTTAAAGTTATTTTTCTCAAATTCAGCTGCCACTTTTTCGATTAGTTCATCCCAAGCATCCTGCAATTCTTTACCTGCCTTCAGCTTACTGCTGTCTTCATCTCCGTTGTTTACATTGATATCAAGTGTTTTATCATAGCGGTATTCAAAGTCTGCCGCACCGCAGCCAAAAGCAGAAAATCCAGCTGCCCACGCCGGTACTAGAACATCTTCAAAGCCAAGACCTTTTGTGTAGCCGGCAGTATGAAGCGGACCACCGCCTCCATAAGAGAAGCATACATATTGAGATGGCGAATACCCTTTTCCAAGGATCATAGATTCAAGGTAATTGCGCAGTTGCGACTCAAGCAGATCGATAACACCGTATGCTGCGTCTTCAACAGATAATCCGAGCGGATCGGCGACCTGCTTCTTCAATGCTTCATAGGCTCTTTCCGGATATAGCTTAACCTCGCCGCCAAGGAAATTATCCGGGTTGATTAGTCCAAGAACAACGTGGCAGTCGGTTACTGTTACCGTTTCTATGCCGCCCTCCGGATAACAAACGCCGACTCTCGAACCTGCGCTGTCCGGTCCAAGTGTTAATGATTTGAAGTTCGGATCCACTCGCACAAAGCTGCCGGCCCCAGCTCCAACAGTATCCATGGAAACAAGCGGTAATGATAGTACAAGCCTTGCCATATCTGGGCTTGTATTAATACTCAAATCCCCTTGAGTAATAAGAGCCATATCAAAACTTGTTCCGCCGATATCCGAGCATGCAATATTGCGAATACCGAGTTGTTCACCAAGATATTTCGCGCCAACTACTCCCCCAATCGGACCTGAAACGAGCGTTCTTGCCAGTTCATTTGCACGCGTACTTATCGTTCCACCGTGGCTGGCCATGACCCGAAGATCAAATTTTGCCCCGTGATTTCTTAACATGTTATCAATTTTCGACAATGTCTCCCGAGACGGGTCTGCTGCATATGCTTCAATAATGGTTGTATTTGTGCGGTGAGACTCTTTTCTAACAGGGTAATAATCAACCGATGCAAACACAGGCACTTCTTTTCCGACTTTCTTCATGACTTCCTTTGCAATATCCCTAATTTTTCGTTCATGCTGCGGATATTTGTAAGAATGAAGCAAACTGATCACAATTGCTTCGACATCCTGTTCCAGAAGGTCCAATACTGCTGGTTCCACTTCATGTTCATAAAGCGGAATGACAACGTTTCCAAATAAATCGACTCTTTCTGTTACGCCTCTTGTCAATTCTCTCGGTACAAGTGGAGGATCGTAACGATGAGTATTCAAGTGTAAACGGTCTGAATAAGAATATCCTAGGTAAGCCTGGATCGCCCGGCCCATTCGATGGAAATCCTCCATCCCTTTATTAACGATCAGACCGACGCGGCGTCCTTTCCTTGACACGAGACGATTCAGCATCGCTGTTCCGGAGTAGACACCCGCAAGCAATTTAGGAAATTCTTCTTCTACTGTTGTGTTCCAGTAAGTTAGTGCATCCCTTGCAGAGTTGAGAAGACCAATTGATTCATCTTCAGGTGTGGATTGTGCTTTTCCGACGACAAATTCACCATTGTCGTCAATAATGAAGGTATCTGTCATCGTTCCCCCTGCATCGATAGCAAGTATTTGTGCATTCCGAGTTGTTACTGCTTCCATCCATTTCTCTCCTTTCTTTTTTCAAAAATTGATTTTGTTTTCGCTTTTTACTTTGCAACATTCGTGCCAATATTAAAAATTATCAAAAAATTAAGGAGAGAAAAGGCTTTCGTAAATTAGAGAATGGTGAAAGAGAATGATGAATTGTAGTGAATCGCTACACTGTTTCGCTACAATTTTTTCGTACAACAATACAGCTAAAAAAGAATTTGTTGCAATTTGCCCATAGAATTTTGTTGCTTGCTCCATACTATTCGACAGACAGCTTAAGCTCGATCAAGAGATTTTTTGTAAAAAAATAGACCATCTTTTAGTCTAGTAAACATAAAAATAACGACAAGGAATTTTCCAAGGGACAACAAAGACGACTTGAATGACAAAGCCACTATTGTACCGTCCTAATTTTATGATGGAAAATTTGATGAACAATAACTGCAGTTTCATTTTGTTTCTAAGTAAAAAACAAGTTTGAATGTTCTGAAATTTTAGTTGGAAACAGTTGATACTTTGATGAAAGTCCCCATTATCGAAACGATAAATACGTTTGAAAAATCATAATGGATTTTCTTTAAGCATTTCCAGCAATTTTTTTAAAGCAAATGAGTGATATCTACCTTTTCTCGTAATGATGCCGAGTCTCCAAAGAAGAGGCGGATCTTTAAGTGGAACAATCGTGATGTTGGGGCTGTTCTGTTTATGAAAAATCATTTTCGGCATTAAAGTAATACCTAGTTTTGATGAAACAAGCTCAAGAATTAAATCCCATTGCGAGCTTTCATATGAAACAATTGGAGTAAAGCCTGCATTTTTACATGTGTTGATGATGTAATCGTGGAGTTTGAAATTTTTTGAAAACAATATAAACGGTTCATCTTTTAATTCATGTATTGAAACTGTTTGTTTTTGTGCAATTGGGTGGTCGCGATGAATAAACAAGACAAATTCTTCTGTAATAAACGGATGAATATGAAAAACGGATTCGTCTACAGGCAGTACAACTATGCCAATGTCAATCTCTCCTTCTTCCACTAATTGTTCGATGACCTTTGCCCCAAGCTCTATAAGTTCAAGTTTCACATTCGGATAGTTTTGATGAAACATTCTAGCAATAGAAGGAAAAAACAAAGTTCCAATGAGCGGCGGAACCCCCATCTTAATCTCTCCAGTCGCAAGATTAGAAAGTTCATCTAATAACATTTTCATTTCTTCCAACGTTTCAATCAATTTTTTTCCTTGCTGATATACAATT
This sequence comes from Aeribacillus sp. FSL K6-8394, assembly GCF_038008865.1. Taxonomy (NCBI): domain Bacteria; kingdom Bacillati; phylum Bacillota; class Bacilli; order Caryophanales; family Bacillaceae; genus Aeribacillus; species Aeribacillus sp. FSL K6-8394. The sequence goes on along the minus strand of NZ_JBBPAA010000002.1, from coordinate 609,830 downwards.
TGACCTGCATCTGTCAAACGGAGATGACGAGTTGACCTTTCGATCAGTTCAACATGCAGCTCAGCTTCAAGCTTTTTAACGGCTTTGCTCAATGAAGGCTGTGATAAGTAGGAATATTCAGCAGCCTTTGTAAAGCTGTTATGATTGGCAACATCAATGAAAGATTGAATATCACGAAATTCCACCATACTCCCCCCTTATTTATTCACTATTGGAATAAATTGTATTCTTTTTATCTATTTTACTTATAGATAATGGGAATGTAAACTCTTACATAAGACAAAGAAAGGAGGAGATGTTCATGAACAAAATCATGAATTCATTTTCGGAAGCGGTTTCAGACATTCAAGACGGTGCATCCATTGTTGTAGGCGGATTTGGGTTGTGCGGAATTCCAGAAAAGACTATTCAAGCTTTACGTGACAAGGGGACAAAGAATTTGACTATTTACAGCAACAATTGTGGTGTCGATGATTGGGGACTTGGTCTTCTACTCAAAAATAAACAAATAAAAAAAATGGTCGCTTCCTACGTCGGGGAAAATAAAATTTTTGAACAGCAATTTTTAAGCGGCGATTTAGAAGTAGAACTTATACCACAAGGTACTCTTGCAGAACGAATGAGAGCAGGCGGAGCAGGAATTCCGGCTTTTTATACCGCAACAGGTGTCGGAACGCCGATCGCAAAAGGAAAAGAAGAAAGAGAGTTCAACGGAAAAACATATTTGCTAGAGGAAGCCATCGTTGCAGATTTTGCTTTTGTAAAAGCGTGGAAGGCTGATACTTATGGGAATCTTGTGTATCGGAAAACAGCGCGAAATTTTAATCCGCTTGCCGCAATGGCAGGTAAAATCACCATAGCGGAAGTGGAACAAATTGTTGAACCTGGTGAACTTGATCCGGACGAAATTCACACACCATGTATTTATGTTCAACGCTTACTGGTAGGAACGAATTATGAAAAACGCATTGAGCGGAGAACAGTGGTTACTAAATAAGAGAAGGAGTGATCAGGATGTCTAACAATCGATTAAAGATTGTTAAGCGTGCGGTAAAGGAAATTGAAAACGGAATGATTGTCAATCTTGGTATCGGAATGCCAACACTTATTGCCAATGAGATTCCGTCCAATTTCAACATCTTATTACATTCAGAAAATGGGCTGCTTGGCATTGGACCTTATCCGGTTGAAGGGGAGGAAGATCCCGATTTGATTAACGCTGGTAAAGAAACGATTACTACAGTGCTTGGCGCTTCATTTTTTGACAGTGCCGAATCATTTGCAATGGTTCGTGGAGGACATATTGATCTTGCTATTTTAGGAGGTATGGAAGTTTCAGAGAACGGCGATTTAGCCAATTGGATGATTCCAGGAAAAATGGTCAAAGGTATGGGCGGAGCAATGGATCTTGTAAACGGTGCGAAACGTGTCATCGTCATTATGGAACATTTGAACAAGAGCGGGGAATCGAAAGTGAAGAAAGAATGTACACTTCCACTTACTGGAAAAGGTGTCGTCCATCGATTGATTACCGATTTAGCCGTGTTTGACTTTACAGATCAAGGGATGGTGCTGATTGAAACAATGGATGGTGTTTCAGTTGATGAAGTGATAGCAAAAACAGAGGCAAAATTCACAGTTTCTCCTGAACTTTCGGAGGTGAATTAAATGGTAAAGACAGTTATTTTAGAAGGAGCGCGTACCCCGATTGGAAAATTTAACGGATCGCTTGCTCAATTAACAGCATCACAGCTTGGCGGTATTTCGATGAAAGAGGCTTTAATGCGAGCAGAAGTAAAGCCTGAAGATGTGAATGAAGTCATTTTCGGAAATGTTCTTCAGGCTGGACAGGGACAGATCCCGTCGCGCCAGGCAGCACGTGAAGCAGGTATTCCTTGGAGCATTAAAACAGAAACAGTGAATAAAGTTTGTGCATCCGGTCTTCGCAGTGTAACAATGGCTGATCAAATCATTCGGGCAGGCGACGAAGAAATCATTTTGGCAGGCGGCATGGAGTCAATGTCAAACGCTCCATATGCATTGAAGAACGCAAGATGGGGGTTAAGAATGGGTAATGCACAGATGGTTGATTTAATGATTCATGATGGCCTGTCATGCAGTTTTACTGGTGTTCATATGGGGACGTACGGAAACAAAATTGCGAAAGAGTATGAAATATCGCGTGAAGAACAGGACAATTGGGCTGTGAGAAGCCATAAAAGAGCAATTGCAGCAATCGAAGAAGGCAAGATGGCAGAAGAGATTGCAGCGGTTGAAATTCCACAGCGTAAAGGCAGCCCGCTTGTCATTTATAAAGATGAATCACCGCGAAAAGACACAACGAAAGAGATTCTGGCAACATTACCTCCTGTATTTGACAAAGATGGAACGATTACAGCCGGCAACGCACCTGGAATTAATGATGGAGCTGCAGCGCTTGTACTGATGAGCGATGAACGGGCAAAAAGAGAAGGTAAAAACGTTCTTGCAACCATCATTGGCCATGCAGAAGTTGCGGTTGAAGCAGAAAATTTTCCAATAACACCGGGCCTTGTCATTCTTGAGCTATTGAAAAAGACGGGGAAATCTGTCGATGATATCGACTTGTTCGAAATTAATGAAGCATTCGCAGTCGTTGCACTCGCTAGTATAAAAATTGCGGGAATCGATCCGGAAAAAGTGAATGTAAATGGCGGTGCTGTTGCCCTTGGTCACCCAATCGGCGCAAGCGGCGCGCGTATTCTTTTGACACTAGCGTACGAATTACGCCGTCGCGGAGGAGGGATTGGAATCGCAGCGATCTGTTCTGGAAGCGGTCAGGGAGATGCCGTGATGATTGAAGTAAAATAAAATGGATATAATTTGAAACCTATAAACAAAAAGAGTGAATTTGACCAAACTAATTATTATATTGATTTAATAGAAACATAATCGCCATTTTGCATCAAGCTTTGATTCTATTAAAACATTTAGCATCAGTAGTTTTGTGCGCCAGTGCAAAATAAAAAAAGAAGCCTCCATAAAACCAGGCCCCATTGAAAGCAAAAAATCATAAACATCGATATATCAACGTTTCAAAACATTAAAGGGGGCATCAATAAGCCGTAAAAGCGACTTATTAGAAACCCCCGTATTTTTTTTGTATTAATTTTTTATTTTTTTCATCACATTGTTCGTTCCGCGGCCGAAATAGTTTACCAATTTTTTATACTCTTCATAATACAAATTATATTTTTCTACGTGATCCTGTTTCGGATAAAAAACTTTGTCTTTTAATTTGGCCATATTTGCTGCTGCTTCTTCGATCGTATCGTATCCACCTAGTTTTGATCCTGCAGCAACAGCTCCGAACATTGCAGCTCCGATGGCTGATGTGATTTTGTTAGATGCGATCTTGATTGGTCTTGCCGTTACATCTGCATATATTTGCATGAGCATTTCATTTTGATGAGGCAGTCCGCCGCATGCAACCAATTCATTAATTTCGATTCCTGCATTCTCAAAGCTTTCAATGATCAAGCGTGTCCCGAATGCTGTTGATTCAATTAATGCACGGTAAATTTCTTCAGGTTTTGTATTCAGCGTAAGACCGACTAATAAACCTGACAAATTGGCATCAACTAACGGAGTTCTATTTCCATTATGCCAATCCAATGCCAGCAATCCTTTTGATCCTGGAGGCAATGTGCTGGCTTTTTGTTCCAAATATTGATGAATGGATAGATTTTTGGCCTCCGCTTCTCTTTCGACATAACCCGGCACAAGCTCTTTGACAAACCATGCAAAAATGTCGCCAACAGCAGCCTGGCCTGCCTCATATCCGTAGTAGCCAGGGATTATTCCATCTTCGACGACTCCGCTGATTCCTTCGACAAACTCTTCTTTTGTGCTTAACAGCATATGACAGGTGGAGGTTCCCATAACCATAACCATGCTTCCAGGTGCGGTAACTCCTGCACCTGGAACAGCAGCATGAGCATCTATAATTCCAATGGCAACCGGTGTTTTTGGTTTTAGTCCAATTTTTGCTGCAAACTCTTCCGTCAGCTCGCCAGCCTTGCTGCCGATCGGAACCACTTCACCCGACAGTTTTGTTTCATAAATATTTTCCATCAATGGATGAAGTCTTTTTAAAAATTCTTTTCTTACATAGCCTTCCTGTTTATGCCACATTCCTTTATAGCCGGCAGAACAGCTATTTCGTTTCACTTCACCGACCATCAGCGACGTCAGCCAATCAGCTGCTTCAAGGAACAATGCCGCTTCATGATAGAGCTCCTCACGATCATGTATAATTTCTAATATTTTCGGCAGCATCCATTCTGACGAAATTTTTCCACCATAACGCTTTAACCATTCTTCATTCGACTCGCTTGCTAATTGATTAATTGTATCTGCTTCTGGCTGCGCTGCATGATGTTTCCATAATTTTACCCATGCATGCGGCTCATCTTTCCATTTTTCCTGAAAACATAATGGTGTTAATTGTTCATCGACAGGCAGAATTGTACAGGATGTAAAATCAATTCCTATGCCGACGATATCATCTTTGCTTATCCCAGAATCCTTTAGCACTCTCGGGATGGACGTTTCCAGCACATCTAAATAATCTTGCGGGTGCTGAAGAGCTGTACTGTTTTTCAGCTTCTTCTGCTTATGAGGAAGAGTTTCCGTTATGACTCCATGTTTATATTGTGTGGAATGAGTACCAGCAACCTCACCAGTTGCAACATCTACTAAGACAACTCTTCCAGATTCAGTCCCAAAATCTACTCCGATTGCGTATTTTTTCATAAGCATCCCGTTCCTTTGTTACTTGTTATTTATAGATCGGCCCAAAGTTTTTACATGCTCTGTAATCAGCGCCTTCAAGATCTTTTGTTCCAAACATGCTCCAAGCATCTGGTCTGAATATTTTTTCCTCAGGTACATTGTGCATATTTACCGGAATGCGAAGAATGGATGCCAGCGTGATTAAATCGGCTCCAATATGACCATAGCTGATGGAACAATGGTTGGCTCCCCAGTTATTCATAACCGAGTAAACATCTTTAAATGCACCTTCTCCGGTTAGATTCGGAACAAACCAAGTGGTAGGCCAAGTTGGATCGGTCCGTTTGTCAAGCACGTCATGAACTTCTTCCGGCAAATCAACCGTATATCCTTCTGCAATTTGCAGAACAGGACCCAGCCCTTTAACAATATTTAAGCGCGAAATCGTTACAGGCATGCCGCCTTTTGTTAAAAAGTCAGTTGAATATCCGCCGCCTCTGAAGTATTCAGTTGAAGCAGGTCTAAATTGTGTTGCTTCCAAGCATTTTTTAATATCTTCATCTGTCAATTCGTAGTATGGTTTAATAACTGGTTTGCCGTCTTTTGTTTGTTCTCCTGTTCCATCCAATGCAGCCGCTCCAGAATTAATTAAATGGATGATTCCGTTTGCCGCTCTCCCTTCAAGAGTATAGCCAGTTACCCGCTTGACAGCCTCCGGACTCCAATAAGTTCTCACGTCGGCAAAAATTTGCGCCGTATTAGTTAAAAGGTAGCCGAACAACATGGAAATGCCGTTCAAGTTATCATTTTCCGTTGCAAAAATATATGGCGCTCTTTTTCCGTTCCAGTCAAAAGATGAATTTAAAATCGTTTCCATAAAATCTCCATTTGGGAAATAGTCGGTCCATTGACGCTGTCCTTGGAAACCAGCAACAATGGCGTTTCTTCCTAGAGCTTCTTCTCCATATCCCATTTCTTCTAATTTTTTATTGCCAACCATTAAGTCGCGTGCGATAAGAGCCATTTTTACGCTGATTTCCCAATCTTTTTCCTTCTGCTCTTCTGTTCTTTTAAAGCCGTCGCGATTGTTGTCCGGACCAACTTTACAGTTTTCCTTCACCCATTTTAAGGCTCTTTCATATTCCTCTTTATCGTAAATTTCCAGTTCAATTCTGCGCACGAATTCGCTCATATCAACATATTCATTTCTCATTCCAAGATAGTTTTGGAAAAAGTCTTCTTGCACAACACTTCCTGCAATTCCCATTGATACAGATCCAATGGAGAGATAAGATTTACCCTTCATCATAGCAACAGCCAGTCCTGCTTTTGCAAAACGAATGAGCTTCTCTTTTACATCTTCAGGTATATTCGTATCTCCTGCATCTTGAACATCCTTACCGTAAATTCCAAAGGCAGGAAGTCCTTTTTGGTTATAACCTGCTAGAACAGCAGCTAAATAGACAGCGCCAGGTCTTTCTGTTCCATTGAATCCCCAAACTGCTTTCGGAATGTGAGGATCCATATCCATTGTTTCAGTTCCATAGCACCAGCATGGAGTAACAGTAATCGAAACGCCAACGCCTTCTCTTGCAAACTTTTCAGCTGCTTCTGCCGCTTCTTTTACTCCTCCAATACATGTATCTGCAATCACACATTCCACTGGCTGTCCATTATAATAAAAAACATTTTCCTCCAGTAATTTAGCTACAGCTTTTGCCATGTTCATTGTTGTTTCTTCTAATGATTCACGAACTCCTTTTCTTCTGCCGTCGATCGTCGGGCGTATTCCTATCTTTGGTAGATTTCCTACATATCGTGGATCTTTTGCCATCTTTCATTCCTCCTGTATGTTATTTATTTAATGATTGCTAGAAATGATTTATAATGTTTTTCCCAATGATCACAGTTTTCGGGTTCATATGTTTTAAAGCTAAAGGAGTTGGTAACAATTTTTCTTGCTTCTTCTAAGTCTGCAATTTCTCCAAGGGCAATTAATTGAGAAAGCATATTGCCGATTGCGCTGGCTTCCACCGGCCCTGCATAAACGGTACGCTTTGCGGCGCCAGCAATAAATCGACAAAACCATTTGTTTTGTATTCCCCCGCCTCCCATATGAATCGACCGGATGTTATGGTGGATTAAATTTTCCAGCCGTTCGATCACGAAACGGTATTGAAAAGCTAAGCTTTCCAATATACATCTCAAAAATTGCCCTTTCGTTTCCGGAATAGGCTGTAAAGTTTTTTGACAATAATCTTGAATAGCTTTCAGCATGCTTGGCGGGTTAAAAAACGATGGATCATTTGGATTTATAAAAGAACGGAACGGTTCTGCTTCTTCTATCAGCCGGCTTTCTTCTTCATAGGAGATGCCTTCGCCATTATCGTTCCATTCTTTTTTACACTGTTGAATAAACCATAAGCCGGTATTGTTTTTTTGCAAACGGAACTTCCCGTCAAATGTCCCTTCATTTGTGAAGCCCCATTCATAAGCTTCATCTGAAACAACCGGCTTTTCAACCGTCACACCGATCAGCACCCATGTTCCGCAGCTCATAAAACAGCTTGTTTGATCATTTTGGATCGGCATGGCACCTAAAGCACAAGCTGTATCGTGTCCTGGAACCGCGATGACATTGGCCGGATCGATCCCTAATTCCTTATTAATAGATGCTTTCGTTTTGGCCAAAATGCGATTCGTTTCTACCAGAGGTGCAAAATTCACCTTATCTGCAAACAGCTTATTTAAAATCGTCTCATCCCAATCTTTTTTTTCCCAATTTAATAGTTGAGAAGTCGACGAGATTGTAAATTCATTTTTGATTTCCCCTGTAAACAAATAGGCGAACAGACTCGGTGTCATTAATATATATTTTGCCTTTTCTATTAGCTCAGGCCTTGTTTTCAAAATCGCATACAGCTGATAAAGCGTATTGATGGCAGCTGGCTCTACGCCAGTCATTTGAAAAAGTTTTTTCTTATCTATCTTCTCATGGACTTCATCCATAAAGAGAACGGTATGTGTATCCCGATAAGAATACGGGTTTTCTAATAGATCTCCTTCCTCAGAAATGAGACCGAAATCTACTCCCCACGTATCAAAACCAATTCCATCGATCCTTTTTCCATAAACCTCGACAAATTTTTTTATTCCTTTTTTCATTTCAGCAAATAAGTAGTTTAAATCCCAATGCAAATGATCTCCGATCGTGATGGGGTTATTTTGAAAACGGTGAATTTCTGTTATGTTTAATTTTCTATTTTCATATTCTCCGAGTATTAATCGACCATTCGAAGCACCCAAATCAAAAGCTAGTACTCTTTTCATGTCATTCGCACTCCCGTAAAAAAGCCTGTTTATGACTTCTTCTTTAACAGACTGGCCCGATACTTTTCGGATGACAAATTTCGTAAATCTTCGCACTCTTGTTCCGTTAAAATTCTCGGAGTACCAACAGTTGAAGCGATGGTAAATACTTTTGCTGATTCTTCGGTTAATTGCATATAAAAAAATGCTTCTTTCATCGTTTTGCCGACTGTGAGCACTCCATGGTTCCTCATCACAATGACATCGCTGTCATGGATGACTTCTCCAACAGCATCTGCTAAAAGATTGGTTGTAGGAATAATATAATCTAAGTAGGAAACTTTCTTTACCATTGCAGGAAAATCGGGGAAAAGCATTGGGATATCTTTCCCTGCACTAGAGACTCCAACAGAGTAGCTAGGATGCGCATGCAACACTGCATTGATTTCTGGATTTCGCCGAAAGCATTCTAAATGCATGAGCAATTCGGAGGAAGGTTTTAAATCTCCAAAAACTTCTCCAGTGTCAATTTTTACTTTAACCCATTGATCATCTTCAATCTCCTTTAAATCAAAGCCGCTTGGTGAAATGTACATATATTCACCATCACGCATGCTAAGATTTCCACCGGCTCCAACAACTAAACCAGCATCTACAATTTTATGTGCATATTTTTTTAGTTCTCCGATTACTGCTGACATTAAATTCCACCTCTAGTATATGTTTATCATCTTGAAAACAATTTTTAAGTTTCGTTTCACCCTGTTTTTATGAGCTGGTTAATCTTTTTCCCCTTCAAGTATTTGTATAACTGGGGCTGCAAAATGCATCCCCAGCTTTCAGGTTATTATTCGTAAATGGCAGATTTAATTTCTTCATTATCAAGATTGGTTTTGTCATACCAATAGAATCCTGTGTCAATAACCTTTTCTACTTTCTCGCCATTGATTGCTTGAACAGCAGCTTTTACTGTTTCATAGCCGATACCGACCGGATTTTGTGTAATGGCTCCTGCCATTGTACCGTCTTTAATCGCTTCAATTTGCTGTTTACCAGAGTCAAAGCCGATGACAACAATTTTGCCTTGTTTATTCATTTCTTTTACTGCATTAATTACACCGATCGCTGAACCTTCGTTGGCACCATAGATCCCTTTTAAGTCAGGATGCGCTTGGATGATTGCTTTCGCTAAGTCTGTAGATTTTAATTGGTCACCGCCGCCATATTGAATGTCGACAATTTCAATATCTGGATATTTTTCTTTTATTCTCTCAACAAATCCATCTCGGCGGTTAACACCAGTTATACTTGTTTGGTCATGAACAATTAGCGCAACTTTTCCTTTGCCTCCAATTTTTTCAGCCATTTTGTCTGCCGCTAACGCTGCAGCAGCTTTGTTATCTGTAGATGCAGTTGCCAAAGGAATATCGCTGTCAACCCCTGAGTCAAATGCAATAATCGGAATACCTTTTTCATCAGCTTCTTTTAATAAAGGAATTGATGCTTGGCTGTCTAGAGCAGCAAAACCAATTGCATCCGGCTTTTTATCAATAGCTGTTCTTAACATTTCAATTTGTTTGTCGACTTGAGATTCACTTTCTGGACCTTCAAACGTAATTTCTACGTCAAACTCTTTTGCTGCTTGTTCAGCACCTTTTTTAACAGCTTGCCAGAATTGATGCTGGAATCCTTTAGAAACAATAGCGATATAGGGTTTTCCACTGTCGCCTCCTGCGGATTCAGAGCTTCCTTCGCTCTCGTTTTTCGAGGAGCTTCCGCATGCTGACAAAACGAGCGACAACATTAAAATACCGCATAGAGTTAACAACCATTTCTTCACTGAATTTTCCCCCTTATAATTTTTTTATTTTTTAACTCTAGTTTGTAACTAGAGATAAAAAACGGAATTTAACTGCTTTTGCCTCGACGGATAATATCGATATAAACTGCAACCAAAATGACAAATCCAACAACAACTGTCTGCCATTCTTGAGGGATTGACATAATTCTCAAACCGTTTGTTAATACGCTCATAATAAGAGCCCCAATAACTGTTCCTAAAATAGTTCCTTTACCACCACTTAACGAAGTCCCTCCGATAACGACAGCTGCAATTGCTTCCAACTCATACCCGGCTCCCAAAGCAGGCTGTGCTGAATTAAGCCTTGAAGCCATTAAAACTCCTGCTATTCCTGTAAACACACCTGCAACCGTGTAAATGATGATTTTCCATTTATCCGTATTGATACCGGATAATCTTGTCGCTTCTTCATTGCTTCCAATAGAAGTTGTAAAGCGGCCAAAAATAGATTTCGTTAATAAAATTCCTGCAATAATTGCCATAATAATGAAAATTAGGACACCGTTAGGCAAATTAAATCCTGGTATAATTGAACCTAATGCAATTTCACTGAAGCTAGGTTTATCACTAAAATAAATTGGAGTTGCATCTGAAATAACAAGTGCTAATCCTTTCGCGATCATCATCATCGCCAATGTTGCAATAAATGGAGGAATTTTTAATTTTGAAACACTGAATCCGCTTATAAATCCCATTAAAGCACCAGTCAAAATTCCGCCTAAAATGCCGACTATAATTGGCAAATCCCAAAAGACGATAAATACCCCTGTCATAACAGCACATAGCGTCATTCCTGTACCAATGGAAAGGTCAATTCCTCCAGTCATAATAACAAATGTAGTTCCTAACGCCATGATTCCGATAACTGTCGTTGATAATAATATCCCGGTAATATTAGTCCAATTTAAAAAGTTATCGGAGGAAATGGTAAAAAACAGAATAAGTACAATTAAACTAGCAAATGCCAATATTTGTTGCAGTGCATTGGATTTTAATAGATTTCCACTCTTTTTTGTTTCTGTGTTAGGTGCAGTTCCTGTACTCATATTGATCCTCCTCGTTTTGTATTCCAAATCCTTTTGACATAAATGATACTTAAATCGGACTCCAATTTATGATCTAGTTCGTGTTGCATAATCCATAATCTTTTCTTGAGATGCTTCCTCGTTCGTCAACTCTCCGGTGATTCTTCCTTCACACATGACGATGATTCGATGGCTCATTCTTAATATTTCCGGTAATTCGGAAGAAATCATAATAATGGATTTTCCTTGCTGAGCCAGTTCATTTAGCAGCTGATATATTTCAGTTTTCGCCCCAACATCAATTCCGCGTGTAGGTTCATCAAAGATTAAAATGTCGCAGTTTTTAGCAAGCCATTTGGCAATGACAATTTTTTGCTGGTTTCCTCCCGATAAATTCTTCGCTAGCTGTTTGATGCTTGGCGTTTTAATTTTCAGCGACTTTACATACTCTTCTGATGTTACATATCCTTTTGAGTCATTGACAAAGGTCAGCCAATTCACATAATTGCTCAGTGAAGAAATTAAAATATTCGAATTCACGTCCATTTCAAGCATTAAGCCATATCGCTTTCTGTCCTCAGACAAATAGGCAATTCCGTGTTTTACTGCATCTTCAGGCTTATTGATTTTCACTTCTTTTCCATTGATAAAAATTTGCCCTTCATCGATTTTGTCAGCACCGAAAATGGCTCTTGCTACTTCTGTGCGTCCAGCTCCCATTAAACCGGCAAAGCCCAAAATTTCTCCTTTTTTCAAAGTAAAGCTGATATTTTCTAAAAAGTTTTTGGTCGATAAGTTTTTCACTTCCAGGACTGTTTCAGCCTCTTTTGAAACCGTCGTTGTAGGGCGAGATTCATCCTGGATGTGACGGCCTACCATTAACGAAATAACCTTTTTCATATCTGTATCTTTCGTATATAACGTGTCGATGTATTGACCGTCGCGCATGACTGTTATTCGGTCAGAAATGACTTTCAATTCTTCCATTCTGTGTGAAATATAAATGATGCCAACACCTTTGTTTTTCAAATTTTCAATTAAATCAAATAATGTTTTAATTTCAGATTCCGTCAAAGCGGCAGTTGGTTCGTCCATCACGATAATTTTCGTATTGTAAGATAACGCTTTCACAATCTCCACCATCTGCTGCTTTGCCACTGTTAAATCTGATACTGTTTCTTTAGGATTTAAATTAATATTGAGTTTCTCAAGCAACTCTGCTGTTTTTTCATTCAATTCCTTTTCCTTCAAAAAGAAATTAAATCCGGTGCGAGGCTCCCTGCCAATAAAAATGTTTTGGGCAACCGTTAAATCAGGCATTAAATTTAGTTCTTGGTGTATAATGCTAATGCCCATTTCCTGTGCTGCTTTCGCATTAGGAATTTCAACTTTGTTGCCTTCTAAGTAGATTTCACCTTCATCTTTTTGATAGACTCCAGACAAAATTTTCATTAAAGTCGATTTCCCAGCACCATTTTCGCCAACTAATGCTAGAACTTCCCCATAATTTAAATCCAGTCGAACTTTTGATAATGCCTTTACTCCAGGAAAACTTTTGCTTATCCCTTCCATTCTTAATAATTGAGCTGACATCCTATCACCTACTTTACGTAACTGTCATTATCCGTCCTGAATTTTTGTTCCACTTTTACATTAATAAGATTTTTCAGATTTTTTCGCGGATTGGTACTGCTTCCAATCATTTAAAAACCCTTTTAACCCGATATTTGTAAGATCTGACGCAAACATTTTCTTAAAAATATAAAATGGCATCGTTACAGCATCTGCGCCTGATTTTGCAAGATCAACGACAACCTGCGGATTTCGGATGCTTGCTCCAATAACTTTCGTTTCCGCATGCATTTGATGAATAATTTCTTTTGCCTCTTTAATAAATTGCAGCCCGTCAATCGCATGATCATCCATTCTTCCGATGTAAGGGCTTATAAAATCCACCCCTGCTTTGGCAGCTAATACAACTTGAGGCAGTGTATAAATAAGAGTCATATTCACCTTTATGCCTTCCTGTTTCAATTGATAAGCTGCGGATAATCCTTCTTCAGTCATCGGGAGTTTAATGACAATATCTTTTCCCCATGTGGACATTTCTCTCCCTTCAAGGATCATTTCTTCAGCTGTTTCTCCTGTTACCTGGCACCAGACTTCTCCATTAATTTTGGAGGAAATATCCACAATAATTTGCCGAAACTCTCTATTTTCTCTTGAAATAATGCTTGGATTTGTTGTAATCCCTGCTAAAAAGCCATATTTTGAAGCAAATTCTATTTCTTGTTCATTTGCGGTGTCTAAATAAATGTCCATGATTTTCCCCCTTTCTCGCACAATTGTTTGTACATTTATTCAATCCCGTTCCATTGATTAAAAATCGGCTCCACTTGTTTATAAACTTGTTCAAACGCTTTCAAAGCTGTTTGATAAGATTGATGGTTGCGTTGATCTGGTTCAAATGATTCAGCTTCAACACACCAAGCTTTCGCTGCTGTCAAATCTTTCAGAAGGCCTACTCCTACACCGCCTGCAACCGCAGCGCCCATTGAGGTCGTTTCATCCAAAATTTTCGGTATACGGATGGTAACACCGAAAAGATCAGCCAGCATTTGCCGCCATATTCTGCTTTTCGCTCCGCCTCCAAACAGCCATATGTCTTGAAATGGCCGATCATAATTTTCTTGCAGAGCATCGAAAATAAGTTTTAAATTCATTGAAATCCCTTCCAAAACAGCACGAATCAAATCAGATCGTTTATGATTGATCGTCAATCCTATGAAACTGCCTTTTGCGTTTGGATTCCACCAAGGAGACCGCTCCCCCATTAAATACGGAAGAAAAATCAATTGATTGGAGCCGATTGGTGAGCTTTCAGCTTCTTCATTCATCATTTCATAAATATTCTTCGCTGCATCCGTTTTCAAAACGTCTTGAAACAGTATGTCTCTTAACCATTGAAAGGAAGTCCCTGCTGCTTGCATCGTTCCGATGGGAATATATTTATTTTCATCCAAATGGATAAAATTGAATGTCCGCATTTCTTGATCAAAAACTGGACGAGATGACGAAAATGAGATCCAGGAAGAAGAGCCAATGTAATTAAAAATATCTCCCTCATCAATCGCACCTGCACCTAATGCAGCACAGCACCCATCTGCACCGCCCATTACAACAGGTGTACCAGGCATCAGACCTGTTTCTTCCGCCGCCTTTGAATGAACTTCACCAACAACCGCTGTTGAAGGCAAAATCTCAGGCAATTTTTCATCATCAATTTGCCATAATTTTATTAATTCTTCCGACCACTCTTTCTTTTTAATATTTAATAGATTCGTGCCGCTTGCATCAGAATAGTCGGTGGCAAATTTACCCGTTAGTTTAGCAATTATATAATCTTTTGCTTGTAAATATTTAAATGTTTCTTTATGAACAGCTGGTTCATTTTCTTGAATCCAATTAATTTTTGCTGCAGAATAGGATGGGGATAATCTGTTTCCAGTAATTTCATAGTGTTCTTTCATTCCTATCTTTTCTGCAATTGCTTCTGTTTTTTGCGCCGAACGCATATCAGCCCAAATAATTGCATTTCTTACAGCTTCTCCTTTATGATTGACTGGGACAGCCCCCATCATCTGGCCGCTGAACGTAATGCATGCAATTTGTTTCGGATCAATTTTTGCTTCTGAAATAAGTTGTTTTGATGCATTTGCCACGGCATCCCACCAATCATTCGGATTTTGTTCAACCCAATGCTGCTTCAAAAAAATGGTGGAATATTGATAGGTAGTATGAGCTATGATTTCACCGTCCGGCGATATTAATGTGGATTTATTTCCGCTTGTCCCAAGATCATGAGCAAGAATAAATTTTTGCACCATATTGTCTCCACCATCCTATCGCTTCCATCTTGAACGGAAAATGTACTAGTTTCCCAATGAAATCTATTATGAAATGACACCTTTTTTTAAAATGATATTGGCATAAAGCGCACTCTCGCTCGTTGCGATAATTGCATAAGCATTTTTGGCTCTTTCATAAAAGCTGAATCTCTCCATAAATTCTATATCCCATGGTTCGGAACATTTTTTCTCCAGAAGTTTTTTATATTCGTCCCAAATGGCCGGTTTGCTTTCATTTTGGTTTACTACTTGCATGAGAGCCACCGGTTTATCCACAAAAGTATCCAACGGAAACAAATCTAAGATAGAATCCAACAGCTCAGGAACACCATGTCCGTCAGCTCGAACCAATCTTTGAGCAAAATTTGCTGCCGGAAAATTCCCGTCTGCAATGACAATTTCGTCACCATGGCCCATTTCCATCAAAATTTTTAACAGCTCAGGAGAAAGATTCTTTGGAATACCTTTTAACAACGCTTACACAACCTTTGTTTATTTTTGTTTGTTTTTATATTATCAAATATACCAAAAAAAATAAAGAGTGTTATTATAAAAAATTTTTTGTTTTTTTTGTTTTATTTTGAAACAATTTGACTCCTTTTACGATAAAGGAACGATTGTGATTTTTGTGTTTTTTCCTTCAAACTCTTTTTTATATGCTGGATGGATATTGGAATCTGTAATAATTTCGTCCACTTTCTCAATATGATTGATTAAAGCGAACGTCCGAACGCCAAACTTGCTGGAGTCAACTAGTAAAATGGTTTTATCTGCTATCTCCATCATTTGCTTTTTTATTAATGCTTGCCATTCATTCGAATCGCTGAGACCGCCTTCAAGATGCACACCTTTGCAGGATAGGAAAGCTTTATTGACATGGTATGTTTCCAAAGATCGTTCTGCGAGAGGACCAATATACGATAATGATTTTGAAGAGAGCATTCCGCCGGTTGACATTACCTTTATTTGATCTTTGACACTTAATTCAATTGCTACTCTAATGGAATTTGTTATAACTGTTAGTGGTACATTCGGCAGTTCCTTTGCCATATACCATGCCGTCGAACTTGCATCTAAAACAATCTGGTCTCCTGGTTGTATGAGCTTAACTGCTTCTGCAGCGATTGCTTTTTTTTCTTTGGCATTTGTGACTTCACGTTCTAAATAGGACAATTCGAGCTGCTGGTCTCTTTCAATGCTGACCGCTCCCCCGTGGCTGCGCAGAAGCCTCCCTTCCTTTTCCAGCTTTTCTAAATCTCTTCGTATCGTCTCCTCCGTGACTGAAAACATTTTGCTAAGCTCCGATACTCGTACACTTAATTTTTTGTTAACGATTTCAACTATTTTCCTATGTCTTTCGGCTACAAGCACCTTGCACGTCCCCCCAATATGTTCAAAAGTTTTTCAATAGTTATCAGAAAATAATATACCACATTACCCCAATATGTCCTAAAGATTTCAAGCGCTGCCAGAAAATAATATACCACATTATAAAATGAATCATTAAATCATTGTCACCAATATTTTTAGCGCATCAGGCTCAAAGCAGTTTTCTCACAGCGCATCTACTATCTTTTAAAGCGGAAAAGGTTTTTATGCCCTTTTCCGCTTTCCGGAAGCCTCCTGATGGTTAAGTCTCCGTACGTTGTTGAAGGGGGATGACCTGCTGCAATGATTAAATCTTTCTTATTCACGAATTCGTTATAATAACCGATAACTGTTATGTGGAGAATTTTCATGAAGAGCAATGGCCAATAGGCTATTGCTCTTTTGTATTGTCGAAAGATTATCTAGTAAATGCCGCTGGAACACCTCCGTCAACTGTGATCATGCATCCTGTTGTTTTTTCAGCTTTAGAAGATGCAAAAAATGCAATCGCCTCTGCAATGTCTTCAGGATACACATTTACTAATAATGTTGTTCGTTTTTTATAATAATCTTCTAATTCATCCGGTGAAATTCCATAAGCTCTTGCACGCTCTTCACGCCACTTGGAATCCCATATTGCAGAGCCTTGAAGAACGGCATCCGGAAGAACGGAGTTTACACGTATTCCGTATTGGCCGCCTTCAGCAGCAATACATCTTGCCAAATGAGTTTCAAGCGCCTTTGCAGCACTGTAAGCAGCCGCATTCTTTCCAGCATAAATTGAATTTTTCGAGCCAACAAATACCATATTCCCGCCAATACCTTGCGTCTTCATTTGTTTAAACGCTTCGCGAGCTACTAAAAAGTATCCTGTACCAAGAACGTTCATATTTAAATTCCATTCTTGCAAAGTTGTTTCATCGAACGGACTGGATGTAGCAAGTCCAGCGTTGTTGACAATAATATCGACTCCGCCGAAGGCAAGGGCAGCTTCTTTAAAGGCAGCTTGCACTTCTTCCTCTTTTGTTACGTCCATTTTGACGGCAATTGCACGATTTTCGCCATATTTTTCGTTAATTTCTTTAGCTTTTTCCTCTGCTCCTTCGATGTTTAAATCAGCGATAACAACATGTGCGCCTTCGCTGGCTAGACGTCGGCACGTCGCACTGCCAATTCCTCCTGCACCGCCTGTGACAAAAGCCACTTTGCGCGAAAATTCTGCTTCTGGCGGAGCAAGCGTTAATTTGTAGAGCTCAAGCGGCCAATATTCTACATTATAAGACTCATTTTCGTTTAATGAGACGAACTTCCCGATCGCATCTGTCCCTTTCATGACAGCGATGGCGCGATGATAAAGAGCTCCGCTGATCCTTGACATTTTTTCGTTTTTCCCTGTATTCACCATTCCAATACCAGGAATTAAGATTACTCTAGGGGCAGCTTCAAACATTTTGTCCCCTTCGTTTTTGTTCCGCTCAAAATAAGCTTTGTAGTCTTTTTTATAATTGGAAACTCCTTCTTTTATTTTTTCCTTTAATTGCTCTTTATTTTCTGTTTGCGGATCCCATTCGATGTATAAAGGAACCCGCTTCGTGTGAACTAAATGATCAGGGCATGCTGCGCCTATTTGAGAAAGTTCTTTTGCGTTTCGACTGTTAACAAACTGAAGAACATCCTCTCCGTCATCCCAAGTTAAAATCATTTTTCTTTCATCGCTTACAGCACCACGAATAACTGGCAGTATTTCCGCTAGGATTTCTTTTCTTTCATCTTTGGAAAGGGCTTTATATTTTAATCCGCCAAATGCTTTTTCTTCATCGATTCGCTCTTTTATATAGTTTTCTGCTTCATTAATAATAGAAATCGTTTTTGCATAGCATTCCTCTGAAGTATCGCCCCATGTGACTAAGCCGTGTTTTTCCATCAACACTAACTCTGCATTCGGGTTGTTTTTCACGCCTTCAGCAATCATTTTGGAAAGCGTAAATCCAGGACGCACGTAAGGCACCCAAACAAATCGGTTGCCGTAAATCTCCTCAGCAATTTGCTTTCCGTTGTCCGCACAGCAAATGCTGATAATCGCATCAGGATGCGTGTGATCAACATGCTTGAACGGAAGAAATGCGTGCAGCAAAGTTTCAATCGAAGGGCGTGGATGCTTGTGATCAATCATGCAATGAGATAAATAAGCTACCATTTCTTCGTCGGACATTTCATCTCGTTCTATAAGCGGGCGGATATCGTCCAATTTAAGTCCTGTAAAATTGTGCGCTTTCATTGTCGCTAAATCTGAACCGCTTCCTTTTACCCACATGACTTCAATTTCACGGCCGCGGAAATCGCTTTCAATTGTTTTCATTGAAGTGTTGCCTCCGCCCCAGTTGCATACAGCGCGATCAGCTCCGATTAAATTGGAACGGTAGACTAACTGTTCTAAACCTTCCGACAATTTTTTAGCTTTTTCTGAATCCCACAAACTTTTGACCATCTGTTGACCTCCATTTTTGTTTTTATTTATTTTAAATATAACATATGATTGTTTATTATTGAATATATTTTTTTATTTTTGTTTTTTTGTTTTGAATATTTTATTTATAGCTAAGGTTTGAAATGTATATTGTTTACTTGTTGATTTCACGTCTATTATTTTGGGATTTTTCAATCAAGGGAAAAATAAAAGGTAAATCAACATAAAAAAAAGGGATCAAAATATGAAGGGAATATAATCAGGCAGGATCATATAGTTGCTCTCTTTTACAAGACGAGGGGAATAATGTATAATGAAGTTGAAAAATTGCATCAACAACCAGACGACCAAAGGTGCTGCGACACCTTTGGCCCTGCAACAGACGGTTCCCTTCAAGGGGATCAGGCAGCAGGTAAAAAATAATCCACCACTGCTATCAACTCAAGGGTGGATTATTTTTTTTGCGGATTTGACAGCATTGTAATTATAAGGCTTGAAAAACTGATCGCAAACATTAACGCTTCGAATACTGTCATCGGCACACCCCCTTTCTGTACGGGGTAAATGCCAACCACCCTTGAGTCTACCGTTCTATTGCATTTTCATTATATCAAATACTAAATTTTGAATCTATAAAAAACAGAACATTTGTTCCTTTTTTACTAGAAATTAAATTTTTAGCAATTAATTATTGAAAATTCTGTAAATGGGGTATACATTTGTAGTAAGGGGAGGGAGAAGTATGAGCCGTTTAATAAAGAAAAAAGCTGCTCAACAAGCACTCAAAAAAGTCGTGCATGTAAGCGATATCATTAAGAAACAGCTAGATCCTCAGCTTCCGCTAACCGAACAGCTCGACAAAATTCGAAAAACGTTCGATGAAAGGCTGGACCAAGACGAATATTTTTTGGTCGTAGATGAAACAGGATATTCTCCGCTACATACCAATCGCCTTCGTGAAGGAAGAGTATTTTCGGATGAGGTCGGCAAAAAAGCCGCTACAACAAAAGAACCGCTTTTGCAGCTGTATATCCGTGATACAGGAGAAATTCTTGTTGATGCGAGCTGTCCGCTCGTTACAGACAGTACTGGAAAACGTTATAATATCCGGTTAGGAAGACTCATTCATCGCCCGTATTTGCAAATGAATTTTGCCATGCTATCGTTTTTGCCAAGCTTTCTTTGCCTCATGACAGCTTTATTTATGCAATTATCTTTTCGTCAAGCAATTATTTTATTTTTCGTAACTATTTGCGCCAGTGCAGTAAACAGCTTCTTTGTTTACCGCTCGTTCACTTCTAATCTTAGACAATGGTATAACGTCACTCGTACTGTATCATCAGGCAACCTTCATGTCGAAGTAGATATTGTCGGCAAACGCAATGAGTTTCATCAAATAGGTTATGAAATCAATAAAATTATTTTTGGAATCCGGTCGATTTTAAGCGAGTTTGCCAATGCCGTCAAAACTGTCAAGAAGGTCAGTCAAGATCAAAAAAAAGAAGCGAATCGCTTATCGGAAATTTTTGATGAAGTTGCTGCAACAATGGAAGTGTTCCGCGAAGGCTCCAAACAGCAGACCGATTCGTTTAAAAAAGTTAGCGAACTGGCAAATTCGATGATAGAAGGTGTATCAAATATGGGATCGGAAATTGAACGTGTTGTTGAATACGCTCAATCAACGATGCGTTCAGCAGATGAAGGGCAACAAATGATTGAAAAAACGGAACAGCTTATGCTAAATATTGAAAATGACACGAAAAAGGCAACTTCTCTCATCCAAATGGTATCCAAAAAAGCGGATCAAGCGATGGAAATGGCTTCTGCGATCACAGCAATTGCCAAGCAAACGAACCTTTTAGCATTAAATGCTTCCATTGAAGCAGCGAGAGCAGGTGAATCTGGAAAAGGCTTTGCGATTGTAGCTGCAGAAGTGAGCAAACTGGCAGATGATACAAATTCTTTTGCGGCTAAAATTTTATCTTCGTTGGAAGAAACGAGAAATGATTTAGCTCATGCCGTTACTGCCGTCAAAAAAAATGAAGAAAGTGTTGATCAAGCTTCCTTGTCTATATCTGGAACAAAAGAAAGCATGCAGACATTTAAGCGAATGTTTTCAGACATTCATTCTCTGTTAAAGCATAATCGAGAAAACGTCATAAACATTCGTGAAAACGGCAACAATTTAAAAGGTTTAATAGAAAATGTAAACTTAATCGCACATGATTTCACCAACACAGTCAACGAAACAACGGCAGCATTGGAGGAACATATTGAAGGGATCCATGAGCTTGCAAAGGAATCAGTTATTCTTTCCGATGCTGTCATACATCTTCAAAAAATTTTAAACCGCTTTCAATTACAATAAATGTCTTGATTGACTGGGGATTTTCTCTTTACTATTAAAAATCACATCGTCAAGAAGCGAATATTTGCAGGAATAATCGAAAATGCAAAAGGGAGATCCCCCAACTTCGGTAGTTGAGAAAAAATACTGCGCAGAAATTGACTCATTTTCATCATTATCAAAGCTTCCAAAAAATTAAGCAGCCAAACTCCTAGTATATAGGAATCGGGCTGCTTGCTACGTTTATTATTATCTGCTCAAAATCAAAAGAAAACCATTTTGCGTAATGTCTTCTTTATTTATTTTTCGATAGCTGCAAAGCTTTTTTAATATCTTTAAGCGCATTGGATTTTCCGTACATCAATACGCCGCCTTTGTAAACTCTTGCCCCGAAGACAGCTAATATAGCAATGGATGCTATTAATAAACCGATTCCTAAAAGCGGCTCCCAAATTGGAAGATCCAGCATTCCAACCCGCAAAAACATCAGCATCGGGGTAAACGGCGGAATGTATGATGTGATCGTAACATAGGAAGCTTCCGGATTGCTCAAACCAAATATCGCTAGCATAAAGCCCGCCACAACCGTTAAAATCATCGGAGTGATCAACTGCTGAACATCTTCTATACGACTGACCAGCGAGCCTAGAAAGGCAGCCATCGTCGCATATAATAAATAGCCTAAAATAAAGAAAATGACTGCATATAGAATGGTCGACAACGACGTGTTTTGGAATCCAAAGAAAGAGAAAAATCCTCCATCCATCGATTCTAAATTTTGTTTAATGGAAACGTAGCCGACAATAAGCCATAAGGCAAGCTGCGTTAAACTCAATAGAGCAACACCTAAAATTTTCGCAAACATTTGTGTAATAGGAGGAACACTGGAAATTAAAATTTCCATCACTCTAGAAGATTTTTCTACTGCTACCTCCATCGCAATCATATTTGCATACATGATCACTGCAAAATATATTACAAATAAAAGTACATATACGAGACCTCTCGCTTGATTCAATTCTTCCACCGTTTTTGCGTTGGCATTCAACGCTTCCATTTCAAAAGATACTGGCGCATTCAGCTTCATCAGTTCCTCTTGCGTTAATTTCAATTGACCTGCTGTCCATACCATGCTCACTTGTTGGAGGGCATATTGCAAATCGTTTGGAACGGTTGAGTCTGCAAGAGACGCTGCTTTATATACCGCCATCGGCCGGTTTTCATCATTTAAAGATAAAACGAGATACCCTTTGATCTCATCATTTAATACATTCTTTTTCAGCTTTTCTTCGGAAGCATTAGTTTTTTGCAATTGAATGTCCGGATTAACTTCTTTCAATTGCTTTTTAAACGGTTCAAATAAAGAATTTGATTGATCAATGACTGCAAGGCGTTCTTGATTTTCACCAGAATTAAAAAAATCGATAATTTTTGATATGTTTCCCAAAACTAGAATAATAAGCAATGTAATAACCGTGGAAATGATAAATTGCTTCGATCTTAGTTTGGTAAAATAAGTGTGGAATAAAACAGTCCAAAAGTTATACATAGGCCGCACCCACTTTCTCTATAAAAATATCATGTAATGAAGGCTCTTCTATTTGGAATTTGCGAATAAATCCTTTATCGACAATCTCCTGTAACAATTGTTGTGCGGTCTCTTCTCTTTCAATTTGCAATTGAATCCCTTCAACTGTTGTCTTGGCTTTTACGACACCTGGGAAATTCTTCAAGAAATTGAGATCAAAATCCGCATGAATCACGAGATTTTTTTTGCCAAAGGAACGTTTAATTTCTTTGAGCGACCCATGAACTACAGGGCTTCCCCTATGTAATATGCATAAATGTTCACATAATTCCTCAACGTGCTCCATCCGATGGCTGGAAAACACAATGGATGTACCGGCATTTTTCAAATCAATGACAGCCTCTTTCAATTGCTCAACATTGACCGGATCCAATCCGCTAAACGGTTCATCCAAGATGAGCAGCTTCGGTTTATGTATGACAGCAGCAATAAATTGAATTTTTTGCTGGTTTCCTTTCGACAGCTCTTCGACTTTTTTTTCAGCGTACTCTGGCACTTTAAACCGTTCGAGCCAATTTGCCAGCTCCTTCAGCGCATCTTTTTTGTTCATCCCTCTTAATCTGGCTAAATAGACAATCTGATCCTTTACCTTTAATTTCGGGTACAATCCCCGCTCTTCGGGCAAATATCCGATATACGGGCTCGTGCTATAATCAATTTTTTCTCCATTCCATGTAATGGTTCCTTCAGTTGGTGCCAGCAGCCCTAAAATCATGCGAAATGTTGTCGTTTTTCCGGCACCGTTTGCCCCTAAAAAACCAAACATTTCTTTTTCCGGAATGGATAAAGACAGCTTATCCACAGCGGTGAAATCGCCAAATTTTTTCGTCACTTGCTCTAGCTTCAACGTCATGTATTTTCCTCCTCTCATCTTTTAATACGGATTAAACAAGAAAAAAGTTCAGTATCGTTTTAAATTTCTGTCTAACTCACAAGTGAAACATCGTTAGTGACAATGATGATATGAAAACTATGTTAAAAATATTTAAACCACATCTGTAGATGAGCAAATTCGCTAACATAAATTTACAACCAAACAAAAAAAGAGACATGAACCCGATTCCTTGATTAGAATAGATGTGTCACCAAAACTATTCACAAGGAGGTTCATGTCTCATGAATAGATTAGCACATCATCAAGGAATCCACAAGTTTTTCACGATGTTGGGGTTGGCACTTTATTTTTCAAAACCTGTCATGAAGCATCTCGTTCATATCGTGGATGCGCTGACCACCAAAGGATTTGCGGGAACATTGACCGATCTTCATCATTGGAGCTTTCATCCGAACCACCGCACGACACTCAGCCATTTTTTCACGAAAAGCCCTTGGGATGAAGAGACGCTGCTTCGCAAACTTCAACAGTGGATGCTTCGTCGTGTCGAACGCATCGCCAAACAGGAGAATCAACCCCTTTTTGTTTCGATCGATGATACGATTTGCCAAAAAACCAAGCCTTCGTCACAGGCAACGCACGCCATTCAAGGGTGTGATTGGCACTATTCTCACACAGAGAAAAAGTCGATCTGGGGACATTCTCTCGTTTGGCTCATGGTTCATACGATGACCCAGGCTTTTCCCTTTGCGTTCCGCCTCTACGACAAGGCGGCTGGGAAAAGCAAGGGGGAACTCGCGATCGAGATGCTTTCTTCTTTGGATGTACACCGTCCTGTTTATGTGCTGATGGACTCTTGGTATCCATCGCAAACGCTCGTGGAAGCTTGTCTGAAAAAGGGATTCCACGTCATCGCAATGCTCAAGGCCAATCGGCTTCTTTATCCAAAAGGCATTGCGGTTCAGGTGAGGGAGTTTGCCCGCTACATCGAACCGAAAGACACTCACCTCGTCACGGTGGGAGAAGAGCGTTATCGCGTGTATCGCTACGAAGGCTCTCTCAAAGGTCTCGATGATGCCGTGGTGCTGCTCGCTTGGAAAGCCGATCAGCCGATGACATCGGAACATCTTCACTGCGTCTTGAGCACCGACCGGGATCTAAGCGATGAAGAGATCTTGCGCTACTATGCCCAGCGTTGGTCGATCGAATGTTTTTTCCGTCAAGCGAAAGACCAGCTGAAACTCGATGGATACCGCGTTCGCGGACGTCGGGCGGTGAAACGCTACTGGATCTTGGTGCAGCTTGCTTACGTGTACAGCATGTTCGAGTCGAACAGCGATTTTTCTGATGGGCTCGATCTTCTGCGCAAGAGAAAAGGACATAGCCTCGTGGAGTTCATTTACCGTGCAGCGAAACAAAATATTCCCATTGATACCGTGAAAAAACAGCTCCACGTGGCATAAGGGGTACCCTGTTTGTCTCTTTTATATGGTAATTATTGTAATTAAAATTACTCAACTACAGCCACATAATTAAAACAGGAGGATACTTCACAAAAGTTGTTCAAACTTTTGGAAGCACCTCTCCATTTAATAAATGTTGAGATGAACAAAAAGGCAGAAACCTTTTTTTATTACTTAAAGGTTCACTGATTTGATTTTAGAATCCGAACTGAGGATGGATTTTGAAGAAATGCCACTGTGAAGGACAAAAATAATCTAATAAAATTTATAAACGTCCTTTATGGAGGTGATGTAATCCAAAAAAAGGAAATTGCATATACTGAATGTCCGTCATAACTTTTGAAGGACAGAATGAAAATGGCGTGCATAGAAAAAGTCCTTCATAAGATTCCCGAAGGACATAAATCAAGATAGGGAAACATAGGAAAAGCAGTTGTCCAGAAAGCCAAAATCTTTTGGAAACGAAAAACATAAACATTGAATATCGAAAGGGCACCTATAAGCCGAAAAAATCGACTACTTTGACAGCCACTTTTGCCATTATGATTCGGCTTCTTTTCGGCAATAGGAACGCCATCCTCCAAAATCTGTAATATCCTCGAATCGATTGGCGATATACGCCTTCCAAAAGAAAGCCCGACACTTTGTTTCCGTTGATCAGTTCTACTGTTCCTATACTCTAAAGGATTTGTATCCCTAATTTTTTACAGAATACTAAAACCATTTCTTCTTGCCTCTCTTTTTATCGATGACAGCTAAAGCTCTAATGGGAAATTTATCAATAAACGGTTCTACTGAAATACTATAATGTGCCTCGATATCTTTTTTTAATTGATCGCGTAATTCTGTCAATTGGTTCACTATATAATCCATCTTAAATACAGGATCAAACGGTTCCTTTCTCCAAATAGAAGTGAGTCGAGCCTTATCGTTATTGTCAAAAGGAATGATTGAAATCAACGGCTCATCTTCGTCAATTTCAAGAGTATAATAATGAAATTCCGGGATATCATATTTGCCACTTTCGATAATGGCGAGCCATCTCTGTAAGTATAAATAAAATTCTAATAATGCGATATCATCTTGAAAATAGGAGATTCCATCTACTTTTATGTCGAAATCTCCACTAACTCTAAGTACGATAGCAGAATCCTTTTTCCATTTTTTAGGAATGTAAGATTCATCGGTTGTAAAGTGATAGACAAACTCTAATTGATTGGATATGCTGTCCATATTTTACCATCCCACCCTACTACAATTTTTATTTTTTCTGACCTTTTGTACCTATTACTTTACCAAGGTCCGCTATAACTACAAATGACAAATCCGCATTCTTTTTTTCTGCCTCTGGATTTATAGAATTGAATCCTTTTCATTCGATTGCGTACTTGGCTTTTATCAGTAGTGTTGAATTAGCATAATTCGGACACTTTTTGAAAAAATAAATGGGGCTTCAAAAATAATAGGCAGCCCCAAGAAATGTTATCAACTACAAACATTGACATAGTCTTTAACAGGTAACGTTCAATGACTAAAGCCATTTCGTCTTACCCTTTTTTTTGTCTACAACTGCCAATGCCTTTATTGGAAACTTATCAATAAACACATCTACCGAAATACGATAATGTGCCTCGATATCTTTTTTTAATTGATCGCGTAATTCTGTCAATTTGTTCACTATATAATCCATCTTAAATACAGGATCAAACGGTTCCTTTCTCCAAATAGAAGTGAGTCGAGCCTTATCGTTATTGTCAAAAGGAATGATTGAAATTAACGGCTCATCCTCATGCCATTCAAGAGAATAATAATGGAATTCAGGGATGATATATTTTTTACTCTCGATAATGGCAAGCCATCTGTGTAAATATAGATAAAATTCTAATAAAGCAACATATTCTTGACAATATGATCTTCCATCTACCTTAATTTCAAAATCTCCATCAACTCTAAGTACGATAGCAGAATCTTTTTTCCATTTTTTAGGAATGTAAGATTCATCGGTTGTAAAGTGATAGACAAACTCTAATTGATTGGATATGCTGTCCATATTTTACCATCCCACCCTACTACTATTTTAATTTTTTTCTGACCTTTTGTACCTATTACTTTACCAAGGTTGGCTATAACTACAAATGACAAATCCGCATTCTTTGTTTCTACCTCTGGATTTAAAGAATACGATGCGTTCTTAGAATTTAATCCTTCTTTAACCCAATTATTTACTTGGCTTTTACTGCTAGTATTGAATTTAGCATAGGTTCCTCCAGTGCTTTTCAAATGCTTATCTTTTACACGAAAACTAGAAACTTTACTTTTTGCTGCTTTAACGGCTGCCTTTGCAAATGTGTTAAGAACGGCTTTAGAGCTTTTTATCGACTTAACGATAAGTTTTTTTCCAAATTTTTTTATGGCATACTTGATTCCATGTTTTGCAACTACTCCGATTATAACCGCCGGCAGAACCGAAGCTTGAGCATCAATGGTATTGAGCTGGTAAGATTCTCCGGTATCTTGATCAATGAGTGTTGCAATAAAATCGGTGCCGTCAATTTCTTGCAACACTACATCAAAATGTTGAGTAATGATTTCTCCATTCTTTAACTCTATATGACCTGAAAGCGTTATTTCACCAGATTCACTATTCACAAACAATTCGGTATCAATGGATGTATCTTCATTTTCTACTTCTGTAGAAACAACCACTTCCTCGTCAGAGATTTCTGTTGCTGTCATTTCAATATCTTCTGCTAAATCTAATCCAAGTTCTTCCTCAACATCTACTTCATACTCAACACCAGTAATGTCTTCAACTAATACAGTATTTGTGTCACTTACAGGTATATTTTCATTAGATTCAGCACTAGCAAATCCCGGTAATATTGCCGATATCGATAAAGTTACTATAAGTAACTTTAATATCAGTTTTTTCATACTTTTCCTCCTTATTTTCGATGATTTAATGTTAATAATCCACATCCATATAAATCATCACAGCCACTTTCACCCAAATCTTTCGAATATTCCAATAAATCTTTATGGACTGTTTCCTTATGAATTTCTTTATTGTTTAAGAGGCTCGCAATAATGCCTGTGGCATATGCCGTTGCAAAAGAGGTACCACTTAATTCTTTTTGATGTGATAGCTTTCCAGTCTTTATAGCAACAATATCTACACCTGGAGCAACAAAATCAATTTTTCCTTTCGCCGCGTATTTATAAATTTTCATATTTTTATCGATTGCTGAAATAGACAAAACACTTTCATATTTTGCAGGGTATTCAGTATATAAACCAAGTGTATTCCCAGCTGCAGCAACTATGATAATATCATGGTTAATGGCCTTTTCTACTGCAGCACGTAATCTTGCATCATCTTTTTGAATCCCAAAACTCATATTGATAATGTCTACATTTTGGTTAACGCACCATTCAATGCCTTCCGTAATATCGTCAATATCTCCGTTCCCATTAGCATCCAGTACATTGACATCGTAAATTTCAATATTTTTAATAACTCCTTCTACATGATCTTTTTGATTAGACTGAGCCGCAATGATACTAGCAACCGCTGTACCATGTCCGTATGAATCTATTTGATTATTTTTCTCGTTGAACCTTTTTGATACTTTGACACGAGCCTTTTCTTCATCAATTCCACTATCAATAATGGCAATTTTTATAGGTGTGTCTGTTAAAGAGTTAGGATCAGCATATTCCTTCTGTATGGAGCATAGAGCCCAATTCTGATTACAATCAATTTTTTGATCATAGGATAATTGATGATTGCATGAAGCTAAGAAGATGAAGAATATTATAAAAAAATAGTTTTCTTCATTAGCATTGCATAAGTATAGTTAGAATTTTCTGTTAATTAATTTTTGTGAATTTGTGCCAAAAAGACAAAACCTAAAGAAAGGTGGCACTGCCCATTTGGTAAATATATACAGTTAAACCAGAGCGACAACGACAAAAGGGAGATTATGGACTGGCTCGCCCATCAAATTTTCGCAACCAAACATAAGCTGGTTTCCACAGAGCTCTCTTTAACCAACGAGTAATTCGAAGTAGGGATTTCTTACTTTTCATCTCCAATTGAATGAGAACATGTAAGCAATACGTGATAAGGGCTAAGAAAATTTGATTTTGAATAGCTGTTTCACTCATCCCATAAAAGTGCTTAATTTCCACGTGTTGCTTGAGTCATTTGAAAAAGAGCTCAATAGCCCAGCGAGATCGGTAAATATCACTTATCTCTTCTGGTTTTAAATCAAATCGGTTGGTGATGAAACGAAGTAAGTTCCCTTTTGTGTCCGTAACTTCTAGTAGACGAAAGACATTTTCAGTGCGATTTTGTGTGGGACCAATGTAGACCATTTGATCGGATAGAACGTGACAATCATCAGGAAGTGAAAATGTATAGACTTCACGAATGACTGCGTTTTTCTTCAGTCTTGAAACGAAGAAATAGCCATCATCTGTCATCCGATCAAAACGTTCATAGTCCACATAACCGCGGTCAAACACATACATGGCTTCTTGATCATCCACTAGGACTTCGAGTTGATTTCGGTCATGTTCTTTTGCTGTCGTAATCACTGCTTTTTCAGGATAGACGGTGTCTTTATCCATGAAAACGAGCCGTAAGTGTAGCTTTACACCAGCTTTTGTTTTACGGAATTTTGCCCATTTATAATGGGTCAAATTCAACGGGAGTGTACTTGAATCAATGATTTTCAGTGGCATATTCTTTCCGTTTTGATAATGGTGCCGTTGAATTTTCCAAACAAGATCCAAGAACAAATTTGCAAGAATTAGTGGGTTGATCTGATGGTTTTTTCGGGATAGCTGAGAGGCACTTATCGATTCAAATCCGAGTGCTTTTTGAAGATCTTCGTCTACAAGTGCATCACTCATTTCCTCTAAGCTCTTAAATTCGAGCAGTTGGGCTACCAATAAAAGTTTAATATAGGCTTCTGTTGTCAGCTTTTTTGTGTAATAGTCCTGTTTCAATTCTTTGACTTGTTCGCTAAGTTTTTGAATATTTATGGGTGAAACCCATTTACCAAATGATGAAATTAGTGTATTCTTGTCCATAATAGTTATCCTTTACGATTGGATTTGGACAGGAACCACCTGTACTTCCATTGTAAAGGATTTTTTTGTTTCGAAATCAATAAAAAATTGAACATTCTTAGCATTTTGAATCATCAGATTTAATTAGTGCAATGCTAGTGATTTTTAATAAATTAAACATTATTCATGACCTGGTCAATAAAGGGGCAAAGGTGCAAGAAGGACAACAGATCGGGAATGTTGGCAATTCGGGAAATACAACGGAACCGCATTTGCATATTCACGCAGAAAGAGACGGCAGAGAAGTTCCAATACGATTCAATGGACGCTTTCTCGTTAGAAATCAACTGGTACGGTTTAATTAGTTGCTTCTGAAAAATCCTGAGAATTATTCGCCCTTAAATTCCTTTATTCAGGCTTTTCATGAGATGAAGGTCAGTTGCTCCTATTATGTAAATAAACTGGATATTAATTCCGCAAACCAATTAGACCCCCATGCCGTTTGATAACAGCACCAGCAGATAATGAAAATAACAAATCAAATTTTCGGGATAGAGATTAAAAGAAAAATGATTGGATTCATTAAAATAATGCTGAGTACTAAATACTTAAAAACCGCTCCAACCTTGATATAATATTATTCTTAATAAATAGGTAAATAATATATGCCATATAAGGAATCAATATCAAAACTGCTGTGATTAAACCTGGAACATAACGTTTGTATAGAAAAAACTGTCCGACATGAAATATCCCATTTAATCAACAATAAACATGTACATAAAATTGTTAAATTAAAAGTTATACCGTTACGTTTCTTATATTCCAACCAGATTACAATACTAACAGTTAAGGTGAGTAATATTATAGCAATAGCTATTTATACAAATCTTTAAAAAATGATGATAATCTTTGTCGGAAGTACAAGAAATATATCGAGATTAGCGATGGACATCATTTTATTGATAAAGTATGTATTTATTTCTTTAGGTCTTGGAGCAATACCAACTTGCCTCGTTACCTATTTCTATCGCCATTGAAAAGGAAAACGGAGCATTTGAAAGATATGTTTTATTTGGAATCAACTCGATTCGATAACGCCGTACAAATGTTACTGCAAATATTCGCAACGGCTCGTTGTGGTTGGGTAAATTTGTTTATTATATACATCTTACACGTTCCTTATAAGCCCCTTAATGAATTTGGACAGTAAGAGTAATATAAACTATACTGTTACCAAGGAGGGCTTAATCATGAGAAGAACGAAACATTCGAAAGAATTTAAGTTACAAGTCATAAGGGAAGTGCTTGAAACCGGGAAAACGTCAATTGTCGCACGCCGTTACGAATGAAATCCCAACATGGTGAGCCGTTGGGTTCGTGAATATAAAGAAGGCAAATTTGGTGATGTAGACGTAACAGTTCTGCCAGACCTTGATGCAAAAGAGTTATCGAAGGAAAATGATCAACTTAAAAAGTTACTCGGTGAAAAAGATCTTGAAATTGCCATATTGCGTGATCTCATAAAAAAGAAAAACCCTCACTTGCTGAAAAACTTGAAGTAGCTGGCCGATGGATTCAAAAAGGCTGCTCAATTTCAAAGGTGCTAAAGATCATTGGTATACCTCGTTCCACCTACTATTATCAAAAGAATGACCGGGTGGAAGAGAAAAAAGTTAGTGAGGGACGTCCAGCATCCGGTTATTCATTCAAAGCGAACGGTCAAAAAATATCCGATGAACAAATGAAAGAAATGATACTGGAAGAGATTGCTGGCGATGCTTACAATTATGGCTATCGCAAATTAACCCAATGGCTTCGTCGAAAATACAATCTGATGATCAACAAGAAAAAAGTTTATCGATGATGCAAGGAACTAGGCATTTTACGCCCGCAACGACAAAAGAATGTTTCATATCCTCGAAAACTGGCACGAAATCGTACCATTTCAGGATCGAATCAGCTGTGGGAAGCGGATATCAAGTATGGCTTTATTGAAGGTGAAGATCGCTTTTTCTTTGTCATGTCTATTATCGATGTATTTGATCGCAGCATTGTAGACGATTATATGGGTTTCAGCTGCACTGCCAAAGATGTGATTCAATCCCTGCAACGAGCATTATTGAAACGTCAACAATTCGACATATTGGAAAAACCTGTGATTCGAACCGACAATGGACCACAGTTTATTTCCCATACCTTTCAGGAGTTTTGTGACAATCACGACATTGAGCACGAGAGAATTCCGCCTAAAACACCAAATATGAATGCTCATATTGAATCTTTTCATCGGATTTTTGAAGATGACTGCCTATCCCGATGGCAGTTTGAGACCTATGCCGAAGCCTATGAAGCTGTTACAGCATTTATGGTGTTTTATAATGAAAGACGTATGCATTCTAGTATTCTAGACTTATCCCCAAAGGAATTTTATGAAAAACATATCAAGGGACACTTGCAAATCAGAGCCATTAGGCTGTAACTCCCCTTCCATTTTTCTTCCTTTTGTCTCAACATTCATTTCAGCTATTTCCTGGAATGGCATCAAGGGTGACGATAGGAAGGCGAAGCCTTTACCCTTGATGGAATGGAAGAAATAGCTATGCTTTAAAAAAGACAAAAGAAAATATGAAAAAGAGCATAATTTTTAATAAGCGATAGATGAAAAGAGAATCTGTCCAAAATACGGGGGTTAATCCGCCCCAGCAATTCTTCTACATTCCAATTAATTTCATCAATAAATCAATGATTTTTCTTGCATCGTCCATATTACCTTTCAACAATTCGACAATGCTGCCCACTGATCGGAACGGTTCTTGCTGCAATACCTTCCTATCAAGTGTTCCGTTTTTAATGACATAATCAACAATATGTTTCACAAAGCGGATTTTGTTGAGATTTAAACGCTCTTCCGATAAAAACTCCGAAAAAGCTTCATTAGCTGCTTTGGGATCCAAGCCAACAATTTTCCGAACGAGTTTTGTGATCGGTGTGTCACCAAAATCTTTTTCGTAATCTTCTCTCGTGCCGAGTTCTTTCCAAAGGATGTTTTCAAGGATTTTCACATCTTGGGCGGTTAGCGGTTTATTGTGATGCAACTTGTAAATGGCCATTTGGTCTTTATGTTCGATTAAATCATGTTCTACTTTCTTTCGATAATTTTGTAGGTCATTCACTTGGAACATTGGAGCGTTTTCCTTTACTTCGATGACTTCATCTTGGAAGTCGGTATAATAAATCTTTTGCGTATCTTTTTCGGTAAACTTGATTAAATTTCTAAGTGCTTCCCGTACTTCTTCCAGTTCGAAAATATCCGCACTGTCCCAAAATTCTTCGGTCAATACTCTTTCGATGACGTGCTTTTGTTCCAGTACTTGTGGAATCGTACCAAGTTTCGATAAAGATTCTGCGGTTTGAATCACACTGCGAATGGGATGATTGTTCCGACCAATAGTTAAAAAATGACATTGGATTTTTAGAAATTTGAAAAAAAGTTTCGTTTTTTTCTTTTCTTGTGATCATCTATTAAATCCCTCACAAATCATAATTAATACAGATAAATTATCCTATGCTTATCAAAATTCAGGGGGCGAAATATGAGAATCTATCTCGAAAAATGTTTACTCTTCAAGGCTGGGGTAACTCTTGATCTTTCATAGACCCTCATGCCGTTCGAGAACAGCACCAACAGATAATGAAAATCAAGCCTTATTTTTGGGATAAGTATAACTAATGTTAAAAAGTATACAGATGAAGAAAAATTTACATACTTAATGATCAATTACCTAATTTTTTGATAAACAAATTCTCCGTCTATCATAGTCCATTCAATTTCAGCCTCCAACAGTTCATCAACTTCACAGTTCAATAGAGAGCGATCAAATAAAATTAGATCTGCAAGCTTTCCTTCCTCAATACTTCCCTTTTTATCTTCGTCAAAAGACGCATATGCACCATTTATCGTATACATTCTAATGGCTTCCAACAGGGAAATTTTTTGATTTTCTCCGATGATTTTTCCTGATTTTGTTCGTCTTTTTATGGCTGCATGTATCCCCTTTAGAGGTGAAAAATCAGTAATTGGACAATCAGAGGCAATTGCTGCCTTTACTCCTTCCTGTAAATAATCTCTTAATGGGAACATTTGATGGGCACGTTCTCCATAATTTTTTAAATAACCATCACCGTATTCATAATGGAAAGCTGGATTTGGTATTGGTACCACATTTTGTTCTTTCATTCTTTTTATCAAATCTGGAGTGGCAATTCCCGCATGCTCAATACGATGTCGGCTGTTAGGTCTAGGAAAAAGTTTATTGGCTTTCTCGATCGTATTTAATATCATATCAATCGCTGCATCTCCTTGGGCATGTGCAGTAATTTGCCACCCGTTTTTATGTGCCGGAATCAATATGTCATCGACTTCTTTTTGGGTATAATAATGGATTCCATAATTTTCATGATCACTTGTGTATGGCTTTCGTGTCCAAACTGTTGGTCCACTACTGCTACCATCTAAAAATAATTTGACAGGACCGATTTTATAGCGATCATCACCTAACCCAGTGTATACACCTGTTTCCGTAATCGTTTTGACAATTTCATGGGCATTATTTAGAGCACCAACCATTGCATAAACCCTTTGTTTAATCAATTGGTTATAGGTAGATCGTTGTAACAATCTTAAATTATACGCTCCGTATCCTGTCGCATCATGAATGGAAGTAATCCCTTTTTTAGAAAAATGTTGAGAAGCGATTTTATGGGCTTCTTCAATCTCTTCTTCTGTAAAAGCTGCAATATTAAACATGTCCATATGGGCTTTTTCATATAGTACTCCGTTTATGTTGCCATACTGATCTCTCCCTATTTTTCCTCCAGATGGGTCAGGAGTGTTGTTATTGATATTCCCCAGTTTAAGGGCGCAACTATTTACCACTGAAATATGTCCGCATGCGCGAATAATCATAATTGGATGTTCTGTCGAAACACTATCAAGTTCTTCAATTGTTGGAAAACGGGATTCTTTTATGTTACTTTCGTTAAATCCCCAGGCTCTAATCCATTTTCCTTTTTCTCTACTTCTTGCCTTTTGTCTGAGCTCAGTCAGTAAATCGTTAATAGATTTAATATACTTAGATTTACATGAAACTGACAGTTGATTCGTTCCATATAATGTCACATGAATATGAGAATCAATGAATCCAGGCATAAGTGTTTTTCCTTCTAAATCTACTACTGTACTATTGTTATCTTTCAATTGCAGAATTTGATCTGTCGTTCCGACTGCCACAATTTTATTTCCCATAATTGCAACTGCTTCTTGAATATCATCTTTATGATTAACTGTAATGATCTCTCCATTGATAAACAAATATTTCTTATTCAATATCACTTTTCCTCCTCTAAAATATATTTGAAATCCAAATAAAATGCTAAACAATTTTATTTGGATTTACATTATAGAATCATTCAATTGTTCCTTTAGATACTGAGACGGTTGATCGAGTAATGTGAATTAACTTTTTACCAAGTTCCCAACCTTTTAATCCAAAGTACCAAATCAAAAATTAAATATAAAAAACTACATATAATATTGAAATACTTTTTAAAATGAACTCATCTGGGCGATCCAATAAATACGAATTCCAAAACACAACATGTTTTTGGCATTAAGAATATACATAATTTATTGCATATTCGCATCTTTACACGGACATGATAGGCTTACACGCCTTGCAAAGCCCTGTGTCTTGCTCCTTTTGTCAGAAAGTATACCTGTAAATCCTCCATATCAAGCGACAACAAGTATGAAATTTTTACAGATCATATAATGTTATTTTTTACATTTAATACATTTTTTGATCAAAAAAACCAACAACAGCTAACCTAATGATCAAAAACAGAAAAAATATTCATAAAATCATGAAAGAGGAGTTCATTACAAAACCAAAATAAGAAAAACATCTTGAGAAAAAAAGGGGATTTACTAATCCATACTTTTTCTCAAGACGCCACCTAATGAAGTTCATTAATTACTTTTGAGCAAATAGAGCTGAAATAGTAATTTACTCTTCTGCTAATCTTTTTAAAATAGTTTCGTCTTTATTTTTGTGAATTAATTCTTGATGATATAGATTGTTATATTCAGTGCGGGCATCTTCAAAACGTTTAACAACTTCTAAATCTTCTCTCTTTAATATCAAACTTAGGGAAATAAACAATACTGTATTTACAAAAAGCCCCCAAACACCTGCGTGTAATCCCAATGGCGAATTTATAAAAGGTACAAAAGTAATTAAAAGAACAATCGTTATTCCACTTATCAACCCCCATATAGCAGCTACCGGATGAGCACGTTTCCAATAAATTGCTCCAATTGTAGGAACTATAAGTTGAGCTGTTCCGGCTAAAGCTATTACACCAATTGTAACAAGTACTCCAGGTACTAAAAGAGTCATGAAATAAGCAATCATAGAAAAGATAACCAATGACCAGCGACCAATTCGAATAATATCATCATTACTTGCATCATTCTTCAAATATCTCTTATAGAAGTCTAATGTTACA
Organism: Aeribacillus sp. FSL K6-8394; assembly: GCF_038008865.1. Taxonomy (NCBI): domain Bacteria; kingdom Bacillati; phylum Bacillota; class Bacilli; order Caryophanales; family Bacillaceae; genus Aeribacillus; species Aeribacillus sp. FSL K6-8394. The sequence continues at coordinate 573,240 of NZ_JBBPAA010000002.1, read as the reverse complement.
ATAGTTGAAACAGCATGTATTTGTGAGTTCGCTGTAGACATAGCTGCCGCTGCCCCAGCTGCCAATATTAAGGAAGCTAATGCAAAAGGAGCATACTCCATCAGCATAATTGGCAAAATTTGATCTGGATTTTCTACATTCGGTTCAAGTATAAAACCAGAAAATCCAACTAAAACAGAACCAATATATGCAATTGCCGCAAATCCTAGTAGAAAAGGCATTAAGTTAAAAAGCTTTCCACTTTTAACTGAATACATCCTTAACCACATTTGCGGTCCCATGAAAGCACCGATAGATGTCACAATAAACAAAGAAAACCACATGGAATATCCCATTGTCCCTTGAGGACCTGGTAAAGTTAGATGTTCTGGACTGACTTTCATTAACTCACTAAACATATTTATAGGCCCACCAAGAATTTGTGAAATATAAAACCCTGCAAACATCATACCAAAGAAAAGAATGACCCCATAAAAAATATCTGTCCATGCAACAGCACGAATACCTCCAACCCAAACGTATACAACAATAACAAAATAAAACAATAAAGCTGCCATCCAAAAAGGAATCTTTCCACCGGAAGCAATTTCGATTAAATAAGCTCCACCAGTTAGTTGTATTTGTAAATATGGTATAGTAAATACGAGGAGAATTATCGCTACTATCCGTCGGAGTTGCTCATTGTTGTAGAAATCACCAACTAAATCAGACGGTGTTATATAGTTAAATTTCTTCCCGAGAAACCATACCCTTTTTCCAACCCAATAATACATGAATCCAAATAATAAGTTCCAAGCTAGAGCAGTTAAGTAAACGGGGCCATGAGTATAAAATGTTGCATTTGATCCAAGAAAAGCAAATGAACTCCACCATGTTGCTGCCACGGTAAAAAATACAGCAACAGAGCCCATTCCTCTTCCTTGAATAAAAAAGTCTTCGCTTGTATTGAGCGATTTAGATGCAGCTACAAACCCAACTAACAGCGGTATAATCATAAAAGCTATGATAATTATTACACCCACCGTCATATTAATCACTCCCTGTATTTAATTTTTACAGCTTGAGATGTTGCTTCTCTCAACTAAAACAATTAGTAATCTTAGTAGTCTACTGATTTTAGTAGTCTACTGATTTGCTTCCCCAATCAATAAAATAGCCAATAAGAAAGAGTACAGTAGTGATAAACCACCAAAGTAGATTCCAAAAAATAAAAAAAGGAATGCCCAAAACCATCGGTTGCACGGAATTAGCCAAAAGAATAAGCGGACTTTCCATTACAAGAAAACAAATAAGGATTAGACTGTACAAGATTACTTTTTTTCGATAATACTTAGACAACAGTTGATTTCCTCCTTTTTTCATTTTCTCCTTCTCGTTATAACGTAAATTAAATATGAAAACTTTATTGAAAACTAGCATTTTTATGATTGCTTTCTTCTAAAGAAAATTTCTTTTGTAAATTTAATACTGTTTCAAGCAATACATCTGCCCCTTTTGCACAATCTTCATACGGTGTGAACTCTTCTTCGCAATGACTTTTTCCGTTAATACTTGGAACAAATATCATTGCGGAAGGAATGATACTAGCAATAAACTGAGCATCGTGACCAGCACCACTGTACAGCCTTATAGACGAATAACCAAATTTGTTGCTCGCTTGTTCGATTTGATCGCATAAGTCCGAATCAAATACAACCGTATCCCGCCCCCAAAGTTTTTCGACTTTAACAGTACAACCATTATCTTCTTTAGGCAAAGATTGTAAAATATCTTCTACTTGCTTAATTTTTTCTTCTTCTTTGTGCCGAGCTTCTACTGTGAACGTTACTTTATTTGGAATGACGGTATGAATATTTGGTGTAACCAAGACTCGTCCAACGGTATAAACTAACTCTTCATCTACTGTTCCTAGTTGTTCAATGATTGAAGATAAGAGTTTTACTGATAAAAAAAGGGGATCTTTTCTCATGCTCATCGGAGTCGTTCCCGCATGATCAGACTCTCCTGTAACAGTGACTTCGTAGCAAACCATCCCCAACACGCCTTCTACGACGCCAATCGTTTTATTTTCAGTTTCTAACACCGGCCCTTGCTCAACGTGAAGTTCTATAAAAGCTAAAGCTTCTTTTAATCGATTTTCAACATCGCCTTCATAACCACTTTCCTTTAGAGCTTCACCAAAGGTGATCCCGTTTTTATCAGTCGATTGGAGCATTTTTTCTTTATCAAATTTGTTTGTAAGAACTCCCGAACTCATCATCGCAGGATCAAATCTAGCTCCTTCTTCATTCGTGAAGTTGACAATCGTTACAGGAATATCCAATTCTATGTTGTTTTCTTTTATCGTTCGAACAACTTCCAGTGCCGTTAAAACTCCTAAAACACCGTCAAAGCGTCCCCCTTTTTCTACAGAATCTAAATGGGATCCCATTACAATTGGGGGAAGATCTTTTTTCCCGGGCAAAGTCGCATAAATATTGGCCATATCATCTACTTTTATTTCCATGCCTAGCGCTTTACAGCATTCACAAAAATAGTCTCTTGCTTGAATATCTTCTTTTGACAAAGAAAGTCTTGTGACTCCGTTGTTTTTTGTCGCTCCGAATTTACTAAATTGTTCGATAGTTTCTTTTAAACGCTCAGCATTACATGTATACATCTTGTATTCCCTCACCTTTCATGTTATTTAACTTAACATATATTCCGTTTGAGAATATTTTAATGGATATTTTTCTGATAGTATATGTAAAATAATATAAAAAAAATTATGCATTTGCATATATTGTATGTCATATTTATTAACATGATAATTGGAGGAGGTTATTATGACGACAATTCGACATCTTCTTCTCGCACCTGAATTTCAACATCTTCAATTAATTGCAGGAAAAGATGGTTTAAATCGTAAATTGTCCGGCATCAATGTGATTGAAAGCGATGATTTAATTCAATTTTGTCGAGCGAACGAGTTAATCGTTACAACAGGCATACAAATGAAAAATAATACTCAAATGCTAGAACGCTTGGTAAAACGTTCTTTTGATAAAAAAGTGGCGGGGGTCATTATAAATGTGGGACCATATATTCCTGAAGTTCCTCCATCGATCATAGAATTTGCAGATAACAATCATTTCCCCCTTATTCAAATGGAATGGAAGTACAGGGTAGCTGATTTGTTAAAAAAAACCTTCGCCTTTATATCGATGGCTCAAAAAGAAGTGACTATGCATCAAGCGGAGGAAAAAATTTTATACAATTTATTGTTTCGCTTTAAACATCTCCACCAACTTGTTGAAAAACAGTTACAAAAAAGAGGAATATCCAAAGGGGCAGAATTAGGCATTATCGTTTGCACGACAAAAAATAATAAAAAATCCATTAATCAATATTTTGACATTATTCTCTATGAATTTCAGAACCGCTATCATGATTTTTTATCTTTAAAACATGACAATCAACTCATTTTTTTAATTGATAAAGCAAAGGTGAAAACTAACAGAATTCCTTTTTCTAAAACTGTTGAGAAAATCTATAATAAGGTCATTGAGAAGGACGGAGAATTAAATTTAATCATTGGCATGGGCAATTTTTATAATTCTCTAGGGAAAATGTCTAAAAGTTATAATGAAGCTCTAACTGTGATATTTTTATCACAAAAACATCGAAATCCATTTATCTTTAAGTACAAAGAAATCGGAGCCTACAAAATTATTTTAAGTGTACCAGATCATTCAATTCTTAAAACATTTCATCAAGATATGCTCGGTCCTCTCTATTTATATGACGAGCTGCATGAAACAGATTTTGTTGACTTTTTAAGAATTTTCCTTGAAGAAAACGGCAGTGCAAATAAGATTAGCAAACGACTCTTTATCCATCGAAATACGGTCACATATAAAATTCGTAAAATTGAAACGTTATTAGATGTAGATTTAAATAATACGTTTGCCCGCACTAATTTGAGCGTCGCTTTTATGATTGAAAATATTTTAAATCAGAATAAGTGACATGCTCCCACCATCAACGTTAACGCTAGTGGTGGGAGCTTCTCGGACCATCCCATCTCATGACGGGAAGAGCGATCCCCGTTTGTATCACGGTTTGCGGTCAAGTTAGGCTATCGCTAATGATGTTTATATTGATCGCCGCATTGACGCTCCATCCCCATTCATAGCGAAAGGTTCGCCCAGAAAGCAATAGCGACTCCATGACTTGACCGCAACACGAATACGTTTTGGATGATGGAAACTACTGGTCGATTGTGATCAGTTTCTTACTTTGTTCTTCTAATTTATATTGGAGCAATGTCATAAACATCCCCGACGCATGATCAGCAACACTTTTGCCGAATGAAGGGCTTGTGACATTCCCTTCATGTTGAGATCTTCATTCACCACGCCGTCATACCGTTTCGTTAATTGGTGTGATGCCTTTGTGTAGAAAGCCTTTTCGTTAGTTTGCCATTTTTCCAACCCTTGGCGATCGAGAATCATTCACCATCGACATACAGCGTGTTCATCGGTTGATGGACGTATTCAGTGAGAATCGAAACAAAGTTTTAGAAATGGTGCAAGACTTGATCGACCACCATTCATCTCCCACTTTTACTGGAGCTGGCGTACCTTCACGTTTAAAACTAAATATGAAATACGTTTTTGGATTGGGGAGAAAGGTTAGATATGTTGTGCAAGTGCACAATATAATTTGTCATAATATTCATTGTTTTCAACTTTTCCCGTTGATATGATGACATCAAAATCTATTCATCATATCAATTAAAGGGGTCATGTAAAATGGATGAATTACTACAAATCAAAAATGATGATTCAAAGTATGTTTTACATTCTTGGTCAAAACAGAAGGGCTTAAATCCGAAAGTGATCACAAAAGCAGAAGGTGTATATTTTTGGGATGAGAATGGGCGACGTTACTTTGATATGTGTTCGCAATTAGTGTATTTAAACGTAGGCCATCAACATCCTAAAATGATAGAGAGTTTCCAACAAATTCGTAACTATCCCCTTGCTTCCCCTTCCTTTGCGACAAAACCTAAATCGGAATTAGCGAAAAAGATTATTGAATTATCACCACCTAATATGTCAAAAGTATTTTTCACTTCCGGTGGGGCGGAATCAAACGACCATGCTATTAAAATCGCTAAAATGGTGACTGGACGTTACAAAATTTTTTCTAGATATCGTTCATACCACGGGGCTACTTTCGGAGCCGGTAATCTCACTGGCGAAAGCCGTCGATTTTATGCTGAACCGGGTATACCGGGCTTTATCAAATTTGAAGTTCCTTATTTATATAGAGAAGTCATCGACTTTGACTCCGAAGAAGAAGCTACAGCCTATTATTTAGATAAATTAAGAAATCAAATTTTATATGAAGGTCCCCATTCCATTGCGGCAATTGTTTTAGAAACGATCCCTGGAAGTAACGGGGTCTTAATTCCTCCGAAAGGTTATTTAGAAGGCGTACGTGCCCTTTGCGACGAATTCGGCATTTTAATGATCTGTGATGAAGTCATGACCGGTTTCGGTAGAACAGGCAAGCCTTTTGCAGTAAATCATTTTGATTTCCAACCGGACATCATTACTTTTGCTAAAGGCGTTACATCTGGATATGCGCCTCTTGGAGGGGTGATTGTAAGCGATAAAGTGGCACGTTATTTTGATGAAAATATTCTAATGACCGGATTAACTTATAGTGGACATACGATATGTACACACATTGGATGTACTAACATACAAATTTATGAAGAAGAAAATCTTTTCAAAAATGCTGAGACAGTAGGAAAAACTTTGAAAAGCCGTTTAAAAAAATTGCTTGATTATTCTTCAGTTGGGGAAGTCCGTCATATCGGTTTATTTGCCGCGGTTGAATTAGTGAAAAATAAAGTCACGAAAGAGCCACTCATTCAATATGGGATGGATTACGGAAAAGATCCAACGGGTCTCATGAGTCAATTTGTTCAACGTTTAATTTCCAACGGTTTTTACACCTATTCCCACGAATCAAGCGTCATTATCGCTCCTCCACTGATTATTACAGAACGTCAAATTCATGAAGCGATGGACCTTTTTGAACAAACTTTACAACAGTTCGAAAAAGAATGTTTGTCTGCACTAGCGTAAGGAGTGAATAAAATGCAAGACTTTTACTATGAATTGCCAGTTCCTATTGAATTTGGAATAGGAAAAATCAACAAAATCCCAGAAATCATCGAAAAGTTCCAGTTTAAACGCGGACTATTAATTAGCACTCCCTCATTAGTTAAAAATGGCACTGCAGAAAAAATGATGAAATTATCAAAAGGCAAAATAAAAGAAATTTTTTCAGACATTCAGCCTAATCCTACGCTACAAAATACGGATAACTGTGCAAACATTTTACGGGAAAAGGCATACGATTTTGCAGTTGCTCTCGGCGGAGGAAGTATTTTAGACTGTGCAAAAGTGGCTTGTTATGTCGCCACTACAGATTTTTTGACAAAGGAATTTTTCTACAATAAGAAACCGATTCAGCATCCGTCAATTCCTTTAATCGCCATTCCTACAACTTCGGGTACAGCGAGTGAAATTACTTCTGTTTCAGTTTTGACAGACCCTGAAAAAGGAATAAAAAGACCTTTAGCCAGTTCGTATTTTTATCCGAAATATGCCTTGATAGACCCAGAACTAACCGTCAGTTGCCCTCCGAGTGTCACGGCAACAAGCGGCATCGATGTGCTCGCTCACGCTTTAGAAGCATTTTACAATAAAAGACACCAACCTTACACAGATATGATGGCTGAAAAAGCGGCGCAATTAGTATTTGATCATTTATTAACAGCATTTCATGAACCAAATAATTTAGAGGCCCGATCAAATATGAGTTTTGCATCTGTCACAGCAGGACTTGCTTTCAATTTAACGCAAACAGCTGCAGCCCATGCTTGCTCTTACCCGCTTACCCAAGATTATAATATTCCCCATGGAGAAGCATGCGCTTTTACATTAGCAGCTTTTTGGCGATTAAATAGTCAAAGCGATGATGAGAAAGTGCGAGAGCGTCTCCAAAGCTTTAGTCAACGGTTAGGATTTACTAATGCTGATGATTTGGCCAATCGAATTGATGAAATGAAAAAAGAAATGGGATTTCGTATGACGCTTGAAGATGTTGGTGTTACTTCTGAGAAGCAACTTGATCAACTTGTGAAAAAAAGCTTCGCTCCTAACATGCTTAACAATCCTGTTGAAATGGATCCTTCTTCTTTAAAACAGCTATATGAATCTTTATAACTGCTTCTGTACAATCTCATTAATCGTTCACTTTAGTGAGCCAGATTGATGACAAACACCTCTGTTTTAAGCCAACAAGAAGAAAGGCAGTGTGCTGAACTTGCCATTTTATGAAAAATAATAACGATCGATCTTTCGAACCACCTGACTTCCATAGCCAGGTGGCCAATTTTTTTAAATTCATGGCAGCAAAAGTAAGCATCGCCTGCAAGGACACTTTTTCCAATCCTTAGAAAGTGGTCCATCGCATGCCATGCTTCTCCTTAGCGTCAGCAAATACCCGTTCAATGGTTTCTTTCCTAAGTGCATACAGCCGCTTATTTTCTTCGGTGTGTCTCAAATGCTCCGCTTCTTCCACATCCGCCACCCAAATATGGCCACTGATGCGCTTGGTCACATCTTTTCTTTCCGTCCATCGCGATCGGTCCGGATTTGGAACGGTACCCGAGTGGTTGTTTCATAGTCTGAGACTTTATTTTTGCGGACAGAGGTAACAATCATATCATCGCGTTTGCGGAAAAAATCGTCTTTTGTACGGGGGGCGAGTATACGGCATGACCGGACGAATGTTGCGTTCCAAGCACCATTTGGAGGGCTTGATATTTTTGGCTCTCTTTCTGAATCGCGGTTTTGATGAACTTATGCTTATTGGCACCGGCTTTGACCGGCGCCAAGGTCGATCAACCAAATGTCAGGGTCCACCAAACCATGACGAACCGCTTCTTCCAAAATGCGTTGGAAGATGGTTTCAAACAGGTTAGTGCCGCGAAAACGGCGGGCATCATTTTTCCCAAAGGTGGAGAAGTGAGGAATGGGTTGAGTAAAGTCATAACCGATAAACCAACGATAGGCGACGTTCGTTTCAATTTCTTTAATGGTTTGGCGCATGGAACGGATTCCAAACAGATACTGGATGAGAACAATTTTGATGAGCACAACCGGGTCGATACGGGGACGTCCGGTATGGGGACTGTATTGATCTTGAACCAAGTCATAAATGAAACTGAAGTCAATCGCTTGGTCGATTTTTCGAAGCAAATGATCTTGAGGAACCAAATCTTCCAAGGAGAAAAAAGCAATTGGATAACGTCCTTCAATGTGAATTTTTTTTCATTCCTTCATCCCTTTTATGTTGAATCACTCGTTAATCATTTCGACAAAAAAAGCCTGAAGACCTGCTTCTTGTGAAGCTTTTGTCTACAGGCTGATCTGTAGGTAACTTTCCTACAGGTATGTTTCCATCATCAATATCCATTATTGTCGGAAATTAAATCGCTTTTCACAATCTCCACACCACTGCTTGTACCGATACGCGAAGCTCCGGACTCAATCATTTTTATGGCTGTTTTTCTATCTCGTATTCCTCCTGATGCTTTAACTCCCATTCGATCACCTACTACCTTTCGCAGCAATGTTACATCTTCGACCGTCGCAACACCTGATGCTAATCCTGTAGATGTTTTTACAAAATGTGCACCAGCCTCTTTCGACAATAAGCAAGCCCGTTTCTTTTCCTCTTCTGTCAATAGACAAGTTTCCAATATAACTTTCACGATTTTTCCCTGTACTGCTTTCACTACATCTTCTATGTCTTGGAATACCCCTTGATCGTTCCTTTCCTTTAAAGCTCCGACATTCATTACCATGTCAATTTCATCTGCACCGTTTTGAATAGCCTCTTCCGTCTCCTTGACTTTGATGATGGTTGTATTTGCACCAAGGGGAAAGCCGATGACCGTGCACACATTTATTCTCGTACCCATTAATAGGTTAGACGCCAGTGGAACAAAATACGGGTTAACACAAACAGAAGCAAATTGATAGTTTATTGCCTCTTCACATAGCTTTTCAATGTCTTTTCCGGTTGCCTCAGGCTTCAATAATGTATGATCAATGTATGAAGAAATATTATCCATAGGAATCCCCCTATTTCATTGATGCAAAAACTGTTTTTTCATCAAAATAATCTTTCGCATTAGAAGCATCAATCAAACCAGTACCTCCATCAATGTACTCTTTGACTTCTTCACCTTCTGTAACTTTTATAGACGTCTCCACTACTAATTGCCCCAACTTTGCTGGATCATTTAAAACCGTTGCATGATACTTGCCATCGACAATGGCTTTTACTGCTTCTGTGAGCCCATCAATACCTACAATTTTTATCTTGTCCAACATGTTTGACTGTTCTAAGACCTGAAGGGCTCCGAGAGCCATATCATCATTATGGGCATAAACCAAATTGACATCTGGGTGGGCTTGAAGAAGATCTTGAAATGCTTTGACGGCTTTAGAACGAACATAGTCACAATAAGGTCCTTCGATGATCTCAATGCCTGCTTCTTTTTCCACAATTTCATGAAACCCGTCATGACGATCTTTCATCACTTTACCGCCTGCATCTCCCTGCAGTTCAATAATTTTTCCTTTTGCTTTTCCTTCACCGCCAAGCAGTTCAACCGCTTTTTTTCCTGCAATTCTACCCATTTCCTTATTATCTCGACCAATAAAAGCTGTTACCTCTTCTTCAGTGGGACGGTCCACTGTAATCACTGGAATATTTGCTTGTTTCGCTGCTTGTAGCACCGGCGCAACGGCTGTCGGATGTGTAGGATTTATTACCAAAACATCAATACCTTTTGTAATCAAATCCTGCACGTCCCGATTTTGTTTTTCTATATCATTCTGTGCGTCGATAGCAATCAATTCAACTCCTTGCTTTTCTGCTTCTGCTTTTGCAGCATCTACTAAAGATACATAAAATGGAGACTCTAGCGTAACCTGTGAAAACTCTATAACCACATTGTCATTTTCTTGAGAGGAATCGGAAGTTTGCCCCTCACCGTTTTCTGATAATCCATCAGTTTGCTGGGAGTTTGTACATCCTGCCAAAAGAAGACTTGAACATAATAACGTAGCTAGAAGTAAACGTAACAAGCTAAAATTTTTCATTTGATATTCTCCTCTCTTAATCTGATTTTTTAACAACAAATCGATTCAATACTAAAGCCAGAACAATTATTATCCCCATGAAGATCGACTGATAATAAGACGACAAACCTAACAGATTGAAAATATTCGTGATAATACTTAACAACAAAACACCAATAAACGTCCCGCCAACATCTCCAATTCCGCCAAATAAACTTGTTCCGTCTAGGACTACCGCTGCGATAGCATCCAATTCAATTCCCTTCCCAGCGGTAGGCTGAGCCACCGTCAGCCATGATGTAAGGACAACTCCTGTCAAGGCGGACATGGCTCCACAAATAACATAAGCTGCAATAATATATCGGTTCACCTCAATACCCGATAAATAGGCAGATTGGGGGTTCCCTCCAATCGCATATAGTTTGCGTCCAAACGTAGTATAATGCAAAACGAAAATTCCGATAATAGTTAATAATATCCACAAAATCCCAGAAACAGGAACTTTATTATCAATCAATAAATAAGAGGAAATACTATTTTTTCAAGCAATTTGGAAATGAATTGATACATTGGTATTTTCAATATTCAAGTAACCAGCAGAGGTAAAAGTCGTATTTTACAGTTTAAAAAATAAACAAAACAGAAGTATGCAGCTAACTTTCTGTCTCCTAATACACTGTACGTACACGTCGATTTTATCTAAATAGTTCAGTCACTCCATCCTGTCGATCTCTTAAAATTAGAATTTTGCGCTTGAACGTGAAAAAGCCGCCAACATGTTTGACGGCTTTTGTATTATGAATTGAGTTCTTTCAGGCAATAGGAGCGCCATCCTCCAAAGGCTGTAATATCCTCGGATCGATTGGCTATATACGCTTCACAAAGAAAGCCCGGCACTTTGTTTCCGTTGATCAGTTCTACTGTTCCTATACTTAAAGGTTCTGGAATAGATGCTGTAAAAGCACCAAATGAAGCTAATGGCATTTCCCATATCTCCAATTGAATGGAGGCGCCATTGTGGTTTGTTTTGATAAGCCCCGGTTTGGCAGGATCCGTAGGCAGCTTATACAGCCGGTAATTAGGAGCAGTTGTTGCTTCACATACGAATTTGCCGCCGAATTGATGCATTTCATTTTCGAGCGGAAACCCTCTCATATGCAAACCGCAGACGGCAACAAAAGTCGTATTTTTTTGCGGTTGAAAATTTTCTGTTAGAATCTCTCCTAAAAATTGAGAAGCAAGTCCGAATATCAATCCTTCCTGTTCTGCCAGCGAAAACATCGTCATGCCAAAAGGAACATTTGCTTCCGCATCCTCTGCCGGAATGGCGATTGCCGACAGATCCAAAAGATTACAGTGATTGGTGTATTTTCCCATTTCGTTATTTGTGCGAATCGGATCGAGCCTAACTTGTTCGCGCGTCCAAGTACCGCCACAAGTAGGCAAAACTAATACTGCATCTTTTAACAATTTTTTCACTTTATGCTTGATTGATTGGATCCTGTGCATCGCTTGAAAAGCTGATGCTGCCGTATGATCAGGAGAAGCTCCGGAAGAAAGGACTTTTTCCGTAACGGAAAACACATCTTCTGTATTTGCTTTCACAAAATCACCTAAATCCGCCCATCTTTCCGCCACCCAAGGACCTTCATAAAGAAGAGACGCCGCTTCGGAAAACAAATCATAATCGATATACTCAATCGGAAGACGCAAACGTTCCAATCTTTTCATCGTTTTCATCCATGCATTCCTATATCCTTCACGAAATGGGCCAAAAAACGAAAGCGGTTGTTTCGGCAAACAAATTTTGCTCGGACTTTTCGGCGATACGTTCGGGAAATAGCGTGACCAAGGATCTGTTTCATCCTCGCCGCGCACAATTCGATCAACTTCCAATGCATCCTGCAAATTGTGCGCAAAAACTGTCACACAATCAAGGCTTGCGCAAGCCGGAACTACTCCAGCGGTCGGCCAGGCTCCCCTGCTCGGCTTAAATCCGACTAAGCGATTTAAGGCTGCCGGCACTCGTCCGGACCCAGCAGTGTCCGTTCCGAGTGCAAACGCTGCATGGCCTCGTGCAACGGCCACCGCAGATCCAGAGCTTGATCCCCCGCTGATCAGTTCTTCTTTTAAGGCATTTTTCGTTTCTCCATAAGGACTTCTTGTACCGACAAGCCCAGTGGCAAACTGATCTAAATTTGTTTTTCCTAATGGGATTGCACCTGCTGCAATTAACCGCTCAACCACTGTTGCGCTTTTTTCTGGTATATAAGCATATTGGGGGCAAGCTGCAGTTGTCGGAACCCCGGCTAAATCAATGTTGTCTTTAATAGCAAATGGAATTCCCCATAATGGCAAGCTTTTCCGATCCAGTGAAGCAAGCCTGTCTAGATAAGGCTGAATTCTTTCCATTGCCGGAGGGGTAATCCATATATTCATATCCTCATCTTGTTTAACTCGATGAATGATTTCAACGACTACTTCTTCGGGAGTCAATTCATTGTTAAGGTACATCTCTCTCAACCGCGCAATCGTCAAAGGTTGAGGAAAATGTTTGACCGATTTCATTTGAGAACCTCCTCTCGTTCTTTCTGCTTTAAAATGCTGACAATCAATTGTCCTGATTGCACCTCGTCCCCTGGTTTCACGTAAACATTTACTATTTGTCCATCGCACGGGGCCAGCTGCGGAAACTCCATTTTCATGCTTTCTTCAATCATCAGAACATCGCCTTTCTTAACTTGCTGTCCAGGAGACACAAGAACTTTCCATACACTTCCAGGCATGGAAGAACGAACAACCTCAGCACCTGGAGGGATATTTTCCTCTTGCCCTTCTTTCATTGGTTCATGCTCTGATATATATTCCGCCAATCCTAGCTGCTTCCACCGTTCTCGCTCTGCTTGAAAAGCTTCCTGCTGCCGCATGCGGAAAGTTTCGGCACTATCTTTGATCGAATCCAAGAATTTTAAATATTCGCCAAGATCAAACGCTGTTTCTGTTATTTCCACTTCAAACCTTCCTCTAAGAAAATCTTCCCGCAATTGCAGCAACTGTTCCGCATCTACTGGGTAAAACTGAATTTGATCGAAAAACCGCAATAGCCAAGGTTTTCCTTGTTCAAAACTCTTCGTTGTCCGGAATTTATTCCACATTTGAATCGTCCGGCCGACAAATTGATAGCCTCCAGGACCTTCCATTCCATATACACATAAATACGAACCGCCAATTCCTACCGCATTTTCAGGCGTCCAAGTCCGGGCAGGGTTATATTTTGTTGTGACTAAACGGTGCCGAGGATCAATTGGAATGGCTACTGGAGCGCCAAGATAGACGTCACCTAATCCTAAAACAAGATATTTTGCATCAAATACAATTTTCTTTACATCATCAATGCTTTTTAAGCCATTTATGCGCCTGATGAATTCCAAATTACTCGGACACCACGGAGCATCGGAACGGACGTTTTTCTGGTAGCGTTCAATGGCCAATTGAGTAGCCGGATCATCCCAGGAAAGAGGCAGCCGAACAATACGTGAAGGGACTTTTATCGATTCCAGCGGCGGAAGCTCGCGATCAATTTCTAAAATTTTTTGACAAGCCTCGCGAACGGACATTTTCGATGGGTCAATGTGCACTTGCAAAGACCGAATGCCCGGCGTTAAATCAAGGAAAGGGATGTTGCCTTTTTGTTGTATCGCTTGCATTAAAGCATGTACTTGAAACCGATACAGCAGGTCTAAATCCATTGAACCGTACTCAATCAGCAAATTTTCGTCGCCGCTTGAACGAATCGTAATTGGAATGTTTCGAGATGTTTGTTCTTGAGCCAAAATTGAATCGTCGGCTGTAATTTTTGGATTAATGGCAGGAAGTTGAGAAGGTTGAAATCCGTACAAACTGCCATTTTCAATTTTTTGCATAAACATTTCTTGTTTTTTTCGAAGTTCCTCCGCTTCTTCCAATGACAACAAATGAAACTTGACGATATCGCCCGGATGCAATTGCCCAATTTTCCAAAACTCAGCTGAAGCCGTCGTAACTGGGCAGACAAATCCTCCTAAACTAGGTCCATCAGGTCCCAGTAAAATCGGCATATCGCCTGTTAGATCAAGCGTTCCCACTGCATAAGCGTTATCATGAATATTTGATGGATGCAAACCTGCATCTCCGCCGTCTTCTCTTGCCCATTTCGGGGCTGGGCCCATTAACCGGACGCCTGTGCGCGAACTGTTAAAATGCACTTCCCATTCTGTTTCAGTTAATTGCTGCAAATAATCCGGCTGCAAAAATTCGCTTGTACAATGAGGGCCCGGAATGACGCCTATCGTCCATTTATTCGTCATGATCGGTCTATATTCAGCTGGAAGCCCCTTCGTTTTTTTGACAACAGCCCCCCGGTTGACCAAAAGCACATCGCCAGTGCGCAAGGCGCGTCCGCCATGGCCGCCGAATCCGCCGAGCGTAAATGTGGAGGAGCTTCCTAAAACTTCAGGCATGTCAAAACCGCCTGCTACTAATAAATAAGTCCGCATTCCCCTTTTCGCTTCACCAAATGATAATACTTGGTTCTTTTTTGCCAAAACAGGTTCATACATCGGCACGGGCTGATCGTCAAGCTTAGCCTGCATATCGGCACCTGTAATACAAAACCATATATCATCTCGAAAACGATAAGATCCCCCGCGCAATGTCATTTCAAGACCAGGGGCGCCTTCTCTGTTCCCGAGAAGTTTATTTCCAATCCGGAACGAGAGCTGGTCCATTGGACCGGAAGGCGGCACACCTACGCTCCAATATTTAATGCGTCCGGGCCAATCCTGAACAGTTGTTTGAATTCCTCCGTCCAATACTTCCAGTGCATGTTCTCTAGGTTGAAAATGGTTTAATAAACGGGTGTATACATTTCCTTTTATAAAATCCTTTTCCTTCAATAAAGCTTTCAAGTAGTGGAGATTGGTTGTAATACCGTACAATTTCGTTTCGTTTAGCGCTTGTATGAGTTTTCCGATCGCCTCTTCCCTGTTTTTTCCACGAACAATCACTTTCGCCAGCATTGGATCATAAAGAGTCGTAACCGTGATTCCGTTTCTTACCCACGTTTCCGTTCGAGCTGTTTTAGGAAATTTTGCCTCATCAATCTGTCCGGCGCTCGGCCGAAACTCATGCAAACAATCTTCCGCATAAATACGCGCTTGAATGCTATGCCCTTTCGGCTCTTTTACTAAGGAATGCAATTCATGCAGATCATCTGCTGCTTCACGTATCATCCATTCAACAAGATCGATGCCAAAGACCTCTTCTGTTACACCATGCTCCACTTGAAGTCTTGTATTCACTTCAAGAAAGTAAAAGGAGCTTGTTTCAGGATCATATAAAAACTCAACAGTGCCTGCACTCCGGTATCCAACTTCTTCCGCCAATCGGATGGCGGCTGCGAACATTTCTTTTCTGACTTCCTGGGACAAAAGAGGGGCCGGACTTTCTTCCACAACTTTTTGATTGCGGCGCTGAATAGAGCAGTCTCGTTCGCCTAAAGCTACCACTTCACCAAATCGATTTCCAAAAATTTGAACTTCTATATGGCGTGCTCTAGCGATATATTTCTCCAGGAAAACTCCTTTATTTTTAAAATTTGTTTCAGCAAGACGACGTACCGCCTCAAATGCCGAGCGCAAATGCTGTTCATTTTCGCAAACGCGCATTCCGATGCCTCCGCCTCCTGCCGTGCTTTTTAAAATAATTGGATAACCAATATGTTCAGCTTGTTTTACCGCCTCATCCAAATCGGTGATGAGGTCCGTTCCCGGCAATAAAGGAACATTGGCTTTTTTTGCAATTTCTCTGGCAGAATGCTTTAATCCGAATATCTCCATCTGTTCAGGTGAAGGTCCGATAAACGTAATTCCATTTTGTACGCACAAGCGGGCAAAATCTGCGTTTTCACTTAAAAATCCATATCCGGGATGAATGGCATCGGCTCCTGACTCAATGGCAGCTTTTATGATTAAATTTCCATTCAAATAGCTGTCTTTGACCGGGCCTTCTCCTATTAAAATAGCTTCATCTGCTTCGTCTACATGTAAACTGTCTTGATCCGCCTTTGTATATATAGCAACCGATAGAATTCCAAGTTTGCGAAGCGTCCGTTCAATCCGGACGGCTATTGCCCCGCGATTGGCAATCAGAATTTTTTTAAACATTTTGTACTCCCCCCTGACGCATCCGTATCCTAGTTGATTCTGTTTATTTATCCCAAATCAGCACTTGTATTTTTGTTGGATTGTAAGCATTGCAAGGATTGTTTAATTGCGGGCAGTTGCTGATCAGCACCAATGTCCGCCGAAGGGATAATAATTCCACATAACTTCCGGCATAAGAGATTCCATCAGCAAATTCTAAATGACCATCTTCTGTAACCGGAACATTCATGAAGAAGTTAATATTTGGAGCCAGATCCCTTTTTGTAAAACGCTCCCCATATTTCGACAACTGCAGCATAAACGTGTCGCGGCAATTGTGCATATGCAATTTATCATGTGCATATCGGACGGTATTGCTTTGTGCTGAGCAAGCACCGCCTAATGTATCGTGCCGCCCGCATGTATCCGCTACAATCTTCAGCAATTCATTTCCTGATTCAGAACGAAGCACCGAACCTGTTGTTAAGTAAATATTTTTCTGTCCTGTAATGGTGGCTGTTACACTGTAATGATCCTCCGGATTATCTGCATCGTAAAACAATGTATCTACTGCTTGGTTTCCTTCCAAGTCGACAATTCTTAGAACTTGCCCTGGCTTTAGTTCATGCATCCAGCCTTCACCGGCAGGGATGATTTTGTTATAGATTGCATTTTCTTCTTTTCGAGGACTTTCTACTTTTTTAATATTTTCCATGTTCCTTTCCTCCCCATATCGTATTTTTAAATCGGTATTTTCTATAATGTTGATCTTTAAAGGCATCAGCCTGGGTACTCAAACAATTTCCTGCCCAATGCTACAAAAGCGCATAATATTCCCAAGTATTTTCAAATGCCCGGCGGTTTTCAGGACGATAATTTACACAATAATCGTTCAAATCGACAGGCTCTGCCGGAAGCATTTCCATTGCCACCGGAACGGACGGATAGTTGGTTCTTGGATCAAGCGGATTTGGTGTATTAGATACAATCAGCAAAATATCCATTTCTGTTCTTAATGTTACTGTGTCATTTTTTTTGCAATGATCCAAACAATAGGTAAGGTTGCCTTTGTCGTCGGTTTTCACTTTTGAAAACAGATTGACGACAGGAGCCATGTCGCGCAGGCTGAGCCCGTTTCTTACAAGTTCCATGGCAAAGTTCTCTTCTCCGCTTCTGAGCCAGTCATTTCTTAATTCTTGATAGCTTGTTTTTCCATATTTCTCATCTGTTCCTTCCCTTGTGGTATAGCCTGAAACAGTGTCGTGCCAGCCAAGGCTGTCGCTAGTGATGCTGGCCAATACTCGGCCGTTATCGCTCATCAATACGTTTCCCTTTGTCAAGTGAAATGTGTGCTGGGCTTTTAATGTATCTGGCATGTTATAACGCTCTGAAAGATCATGTGCATGATACATCATAAGTGAAAGATTGGCTCCAGCCTCCAAGGCTGTAAAACGAATAAGCTTTCCTTTTCCAATTTTTCCTGACCATTTTCCTCCAGGTACGATCGTTTTGCTGAAAATTTTAGTCATCCAAAATACCTCCCTTGAGACTTTTCTTAATGATCGTTGTAAAAAAATAAAAGCCTGGGGAAATCTCCCAGGCTTTTATCCTTCCGTGTTTATAGAAAGGCATCTTTTGATGCTTTCTATACGCTCTCTCTCGGACCAGACCTGCTGCAAACTTAAGCAGCAGCGGAACCCTAGACAGCTTTTTTGTTCCTATCGATCAGGAACCTTTATGAAATTTTTATTTAAGATTAATATAGAAAGGAGTGCAGCATTGTTCAATGATTTTGTTAGATAATATAACATGAAACTTACAATGAATGCTGGAAATAGATAAAAACAATGTTAAACATTAAATTCCCCGATCATGTTTCTCAGTTTTTTTGCTACATTTGAGAGATTTTCTGCCGTTGCTGTAAATTCTTCAATTGCAGCCAGTTGTTCTTCCGTTGAGGCTGCCACATTTTGTGAATGAGCTGATGATTTTTTGGCGATGTCAGCCAATTGTCCGATAGAAACAGCAACTTGATCAGCTCCTGTTGACATTTGCTGGACAGATGAGGAAACCTCTTGTATTTGACATGTTACTTTCTCAACTGATGTTAAAATTTTATGGAAAGCGCGCCCAGCATCATCAACAACCCTTTTACCCTCTTTTAGATCGCTCCTTCCTTTATCGATATTCTCCACGGCGGCAGCAGCAATGGAGAGGACATGCTGTATCATTTCATTTATTTGAATCGCAGATTGTTTTGACTCTTCCGCCAAGTTTCGAACTTCCGTTGCTACAACAGCAAAACCCTTGCCTTGTTCCCCTGCACGCGCCGCCTCAATTGCAGCATTTAGAGCCAATAAATTCGTCTGCTCCGCTATATTTGCCATGACATCTGATATTTTTTTTATCTCGTCGGTAAGCTTGCCAAGTTCCTCAATCTTAATAAACGCTTCATCAACGGATTTTTGTAAAAATTCCATCTGCTTGACTGCTTTGACAATTGATTTGTTTCCTTCTTCTGCGATTTTCGATGTGGTCAAGGCCGATTCTGCTGCGAAAGAAGATGACGATGCAATTTTTTGAACTTCATTGGCAATATTATTCACCGCATGTGAGCTTTCATCCGCCATGTCCCCTTGATCACCGGCTCCGGAAGCAATGTCTTGAACTGCCATCGTGATCTGTTCTGTACTTTCCGCAAAGTTTTTAGTACCTTCAGAAAGCTCGAGTGCTGAAGCGGAAACTTCATCTGTCGTTTCCTTTATTTTTAGCATCATTTTTTGCAAGTTCTCCAGCATTCTATTAAATGCCGCCGCCAGCTTTCCAATTTCATCTTTATTCGTGATATGGATTCTAGCTGTTAAATCTCCTTTATTTCGCGCCAATTCCTCTAATTTATTTGCAATTTTCCACAATGGCCGGGTGGTTCTTTTAGAAATAAATATTGCAATTAAAATACCTGCAAACAGTGCTGTGATAAATACCGCTGCACCCGCCATGATTTTTTTTCTTATTAATTTTTCATCTTCCGCAATTTTCTTGGTTATCCGTTCTGTCTCAATTTGTTTGAATTCTTCCAGTTTGGAACTAAAAATAGCTCGAATATCCGCATATTCACCATGAAAAATAGCAAGCGTTTTTTGGCGGTCTTCCCCGGCCAATTCCATCATCTGCGTTTCTAATTCAACTAATTTTTGATTATTTATATTTAGATCGTGGAAAATTTTTTTCGTCCTGGAATCATCCAGCATCGGAGTCACTTCTTTAATATGTTGATCAATTTGCTTTGCAAACTGATTGTACTTTTCCCTTTCGGCCGTATTATCCGGTTCGATAATCACCCCTCTGACCGCATCTGTTAACGCAAGGTCTTCAAATTGAATCTGGTGGGCAAGCTGCAATTTTTTCATATCGGTATTTGCTAAATTAAAATAGGATTTGGAAACGTCCTGCAAAGTAGAGTAAACAATAAGAAAGGCGAGCAGGACAATTAGCAAAACGGTTCCAAAGCTAAGGAGCAGTTTGTTTCGTATCTTCATCATCAACAGCCCTTCCGATCCTTCTGTATTTTTTTTACTAATGCTTTAATAAAGAAATGATATGTTTTTTTACATTCATAAATTTCTCTACATCCACAAGCTCCCCATCTTGAAATAATTGCAAACCCGCATCAATCTCTTCGAGAATTCTCCCCGGTCTTGCTTCCATGACATATATTCGCTGGGATAAGAATAAGGCTTCATCGATGTCGTGCGTTATAAACACAATGGTTGTTTTTTCCTTCTTCCAAATATCCAACAATAATTGCTGCATGGATTGCTTTGTTTGTGCATCAAGCGCTCCAAAAGGTTCATCCATTAATAACACTTCCGGATTATTGGCCAACGATCTTGCAATAGCCACACGTTGTTTCATGCCGCCGGACAATTCTTTGCCGTAGGAATCCGCAAATCTTTCCAGTCCTACCAGCTCTAAATATCGATCGGAAATTTCTTTACGCTCTTTTTGTTTCATTCCTTTTAGCTTGAGGCCAAACTCTATGTTTTCTCTTACTGTCAACCAAGGAAACAACGTATAAGACTGAAAGACCATACCTCGTTTCGCACTTGGTCCTTTCACTTCTTCACCGGATACTTGCACACTGCCTGATGTCGGCTCCTCCAAACCTGCCAAAATTCTCAAAATGGTCGACTTACCGCATCCCGACGGTCCAAGAATGGAAACAAATTCTTCATTTTTTACGTACAAAGAAACATTCTCCAGCGCTTGAAAGGAGCCATTATTCGTTTTATACACTTTCGACAAATTTTGAATGTTTATTTCAATCTTCTCTTGACGAAGATTTTTTTCAGCTTTGATAGCATTCAACATTTAATTTCCTCCTTCCGCCCATGGAAATAATTTTTTATTAATGTAGGCAAAGCATCTGTCAATAATAAGTCCCAACAGCCCGATAACAATGATTCCGACAAAGATGGACTCGGTATCCATGAAACGCTGCGCTTTCATAATCGAATATCCAAGACCGTTGTTTGCCGCCACCAGCTCTGCTACAACTAAATACGTCCAAGCCCATCCCATAATCAGCCGCATAGTTGTCATTAATTTCGGAAGCATTGCAGGGATGATAACCTTTGAGATGACTTGCCAGCGGTTTGCTCCAAGAGTATAGGAGGCATAAAGTAGGTCTTTATGAATCCGGTTTGTGTCATCTGCCACCATTAAAACGAGCTGAAAAAAGCTTCCGATAAAAATCACTAAAATTTTTGCTGTTTCCCCAATTCCTGCCCAAACCATAATAAGTGGAATAAAAGCGGCTGCCGGCATATACCTGATAAACTCAGAGACGGGCAAAATAACCGATTCTGCAAGCTTAAAAGTGCCAGCCAATATTCCGAGCGGAATCCCTAACAGACATGCCAGTAAAAACCCCATAAAAACTCTGTAGACGCTAATCCCGATTTCTCCCCAATACTCCGGACTTGAAAGGGCAGCAAAGAAAGAGCCCACAACAGCTGCGGGAGTCGGAAGAAATACTTCATCCACAAGTTTTAAATTGCTCAGCAAAATCCAAATGAGCAATAACAAGATAAAAGCAGCTGATACCCCAGTAAAATACCATTTTTTCGGAATATCCTCGCGTATTTTGAATAATGTCCATTGATGCCTTTTTCCTTTTTGAAGCTCCATCCATTAATCCTCCTTACTTTGCCCGTTCAATTTCCGCTTTTATAAATGAGGTGTCAACGAAGCTGCTAAAATCAGGAATGTCTTTAATAAACCCTAACTCTTTTAAAAATTCAGCATTTTTTTCAGCTGTGTAATAAAAAGATTGATAGTTATCTCCCTCTTTAAAAGCGTTCAAGCTTTCTTCAGGAGAAAACAGCTTGAATCCTTTCATTCCTACATCCAGCTCTTCTTTTGAAATTCCCGCCTCGTCCGCTATTAGTTGAATCGATTGATCGTAATTTTGCGAAAGATAGTCAACCGCATCAAACCATGCTGCTACGATTTTTTGCACGTCCTCTTTCCTCTCTTTCGCAACATCTCCCCTTACAACGAATAAGTCGGAAATCAAGCCCGGAAAATCAGCGGATGTCACCAACTTATGTCCTTTTCCCTTATTCACTGCCATGCTTAAAAAAGGCTCCCACAAACCGGCTGCATCCAATTTTCCAGCTATAAATGAATTTCCCGCATCTTGAACAGATAAGTTTGTAAATTTCACATCGGACTCCTTTAATCCCGCTTCATGCAATGCCGTGAGCAGAAAAAAGTGTTCAATCGTACCTATTTCCGTACCAACTTTCTTCCCTTTTAAGTCTTTAACCGAGCGAATATCATTTGAAGCAACAAGCCCATCGCCGCCAAGTGAATTGTCTGTAATAAATACCGCTTTTAAATCAATTCCTTTTTCTAAAGGGGAGATCGAATCAAGCAAAGCTTGGCTGTTTCCATCAATTTCTCCCGTATTTAATGCAGAAAGGGAATCAGCATATACTGGAAACCAAACCAATTCGACATCCACTCCATGTTTTTCGAAAAAACCCTTTTTTTCTACGAGATGCCATAAATACCAGCTCGGCAAGGCGCTGAAACCAATCTTAATCGGTTCTTTCTTGCTTTTATTGCCGAAAGAAGTTTCATTTGCAGATTTACTTCCGCAAGCAGCCAACAACAAGCAAAAAATGATAGAAAGAACAAGTAGTGGAAGCTTCTTTTTCTTCATGTCTTTCACCTCGGCTTTATATTTTTCATCTCTTTTTGAATTTAGGTATTTCAAAATAGTACTTAAAGAAATTCTGTTATATCCCCCTCCCCAGATTTTTAAATTTTCAGCTTTAAAAAAATAAAAGCCAGAGAGAATAGATCTCCCAGGCTTTTATCCTTCCGTGTATATAGAAGTTGCAATCAAACGCAGCTTCTATACGCTCTCTCTCGGACCAGACTTACCGGCGGTGATACAGCCTGCCAGCAACGGAACCCTAGACAGCTTTGATTTCCCACTTATTTCGGGGAACGATATTCACTTTTCATCATTCCAAGATACGCTGGCAAATGTCAGCTTTTCACCTTCTTTTTCCGGTTGACAGAGAATGAGAGATCACTACAAACTCTTTAGGGGGATTTTTTATTTATTAAGAATTATAGTTTATATGACTATATCTGCAATAAATATGTAATATTTTCTAACATAATTTCTCGAAATATTCGCATATTACGGAAACTATTATTACATAAAAGAATTGTATTTTTTTCAAAAAAACAGCATGAAAAGCTGCAAAACGTTCAAAATCTTCTTAAAAAAAGCATCTGCCCTTAATCAGGCAGATGCTTTTTTCTTGTGCAAAATCATTCCGAGTCATTTATAAGCGTCAATAAAGGTTCGCCAATTTTGATTTGTTTTTCTTTCGTTTCATTTATTTCTTTGTAGTGACTAGTGTTGGTTATAACAACCGGTGTCGCCAAATCAAAGCCCTCCGACTGAATTCCATTTATGTCAAATTCAATGAGCAGCTGTCCTTTCTCTACACGGGCACCTTGAGTTGTATGAGCAGTGAAAAATTTACCTTCCAATTGAACGGTATTCATGCCAATATGAATCAAAATTTCCGCACCTTGATCAGATGTTATGCCAATTGCATGTTTCGTAGGAAAAAGAGTCGTTACTGTGCCGGATACAGGCGCTACTAATTTTCCTTCCGAAGGCTCAATGGCTACGCCCGCGCCGAGGGCCCCGGATGAAAATGCTGCATCCTTGATGTCTGATAACGGCTTTACTTCGCCGTTAAACGGGCTGAAAATAATTTCTTTTTTACCTAATAATTCTTCTTCCGCTTCAGCCTCAGCTGTTGCTTGTTGGGATTGCCGATCTGCTTCTGCTGTCGATTTTTGACTGAATCCAAAAAGGAAAGTAAGGATAAAACCAAGGATAAAGGCAACGGTAATGGCAATTAAAGTGCCCCACAAACCAAACGTAATGCCTTCAGTCGGACTGATAAAGGATGGAATACCAAAAATTCCGAGACCTCCCAGCATATACATTTTTGAATCAAATACTCCTATGAGTCCTCCGCCAATTGCCGCAGCAATACAGCTGATAATAAACGGTTTTTTGAGCGGAAGCGTAACACCATAAATCGCCGGTTCTGTAACCCCGAAAACTCCGGAAATAAATGCAGGAACACTAAGCGTTCTCAATTTTTGCTGTTTCGTTTTCACCATGACGGCAAGTACAGCACCTATTTGCGCAAAGGATGCAGCGAATGTCAGTGCTAAAATGGGATCCGCTCCAAGTGTGCTCATATTGTTGATGGCAATCGGCACTATCCCCCAATGAAGACCGAAAATCACAAATACTTGCCAGAACCCGCCAATAAATAAACCTGCAATCATTGGCGATAAATCATAGATGGCAACTGTTAGTTGACCTAGAAGATTTCCTGCCCAAGTTGCAATTGGTCCAATCAATAAAAATGTTAAAGGAACTATGATAATCAGTGTAAAAAAAGGAACTAAAAATGTTTTCACGACATCAGGAATAACTTTCTTAAACCAATTTTCCACCTTTGCACTAAAATAAGCAGCCAAAATAATCGGAATAACGGAAGATGAATACGTCATTAAAATGACCGGAATGCCAAGAAATGTAATATAAATAGGCGACTCAAACATCGTGCCTGAAAACAAAGTGTAAAGCGCTTTTCCGCTAGTAAGATTAGATAATGCCGGATAAACCAATGACGCCCCGATCGCCATACCGATGAATGTGTTGCCGCCGAATTTTTTGCTGGCCGTATAACCAAGAAAGATCGGGAAGAAGTAAAATAACGAATCACCAATTGCATATAAAATTTGATAAGTTCCTGATTTATCTGTTATCCAGCCTAGTGATGCGAAAAGAGCGGCAAACCCTTTAATCATTCCTGTTGCAGCTAGAACGCCGAGAGTTGGTGCAAAAATTCCCGAAATAATGTCAATAAAGCGGTTGAATAAATTTTTATCCTTTTTTCCCGCTTCCGTATCGACAGGCTTTGCAGCTTCAAACCCGCCAATAGCAACGACCGCCTTATACACATCAGGCACATGATTGCCGATGACAACTTGATATTGTCCGCCGCTTTTCATAACGGTGACGACTCCGTCCATGTTTTTTAACACTTCTGTGTTCGCTTTCCCTTCGTCCTTTAATTGAAAGCGCAATCTTGTAATACAGTGAACAACACTTATAACGTTTTCTTTACCGCCGACATTTTCGATAATGTCTTTAGCCAATTGCTCATATTTCATGATTGACCCTCCCAAAAATATATTTGATATCAGTAGCGTTGCATAAAAAAATTTAATGTTTGTCAAGCTCAATAAAAATTCCAGTTATTTCATGTAACTGAATATTCAGACATACAATCTTTCTAAGCAAGCTTAAAAGGACAATGACGTCTTAATCGGCAGTCCATTTCCACAATTTGGTAATATATTACAGAAACATTGGATCATAAACTAAATCGTCTAGGTGTTCCACCTCCCCTTCTTCAAATTGGTACACGATGGTTTCAAAATCTTTTTCCCAATGGTATTTTTTCCGACCGTTGGACGTTCGAATTGGCTTTTTAAAAAGGGAGCGAACAAAACAGTCAAAACCTTTAAAAAGCAGATTCTGTAAAGTTCGCTTGATCTCTAATAAAGGACCATCGTGATTCACTTTTAATTGGAGCATGGCCTGTAAGCAATAGGTGATTAGGGCGATCCAAATTTGATTGTAAACGGCATTTTGACTTTTTCCATAAAATCTTTTTATCTTAAGGTGCTGTTTCATCCATTTAAAGAAGGTCTCTATCTTCCAGCGATATCGGTATAAATCTGCAATCTCTTCCGCAGAAAGATCAAAGCAATTGGTTATGATGATCACGGGATTCCCTTCGCTGTCGACCGTTTCGATCAATCGGAGAGGATGAGTCATTTTGGTATGATTACGGTCATTTCCTAAAATGACAATCTGATCCCTATAAATCAAACGTTCTGGATTGGGAATCCGTTCCGATAAAACTTCAATCTCTGCGTTCTTTTTAAGCCGGGTAATGAATCGCACCCCTTCTCGGCATAAGCGGTCGAACTGTTTGTAATCGACATACCCTCGATCAAACAAGTAAATCGCATTTGGATCGATTTCAATGAGTTCGTCCATCTGTGTGCGATCGGCATGTTTCGCGGGTAAGATAATCCCTTGATCCGGAACAGTGATATCCTTCGTTACAACAACCTTTAAATGGAGTCGAACACCAGCCTTTGTCTTACGAAAAGTTGCCCATGGATATTGGCTCAAACTCATGCTCATCGTGGTAGAATCAATGACCAGAAGACGACCAATGTTTCGGATGATCGGGGCATTTTTCATTTGCCCTTGGATCTTTAAGACCAGATATTTAAATACTTTTTCAAACAGTTGAGGGGATAATTGGCCTAATTTGCGAGAAAGTTGCGAAGTACTAATTGCATCAAATTCCAGATATGTCTGCAACTCTTCCTTGTCTTTCAAATGTTTGGCCAATTTTGTTAAGCTTTCCAATTCATTTATCTGAGCGATGATACAAAGTTGTAAAAACTTATACACCGTTAATTTTTTAATGTATTTGTCAACGTCAATCACATTAATTAGTTTTGAAAAAGTTATTGGATCGATCTCTTTAAATAGTTCATTTATTGTGGATTCTGTGGTATTCTTATCCATAATGGTTTCTCCTTATTCTTAGGATTTGGATAGGACTGCCAATCCTAATTATAAGGAGTTTTTTTATATCCAAAAAGATGAAATTTAACATAAAATTGGGCTTGACAAATTAAAATTAACTTAATGCAATGCTACTGATTTGATATATAAAAAACCTGAACCAATTTGAACGCGCACGAATAAACGCACTGTGTTGTTCAAATCAGTTCAGGTTATGCCCGGATGGTAACATTCCTTCCTGATTTTACAGTTTCGCAAAAACCGTTTCGTTATTGAATTTTACCTTTATTACTCTAAATTTGCGCCATTCGATGAGATGACTTGCTTATACCAATAAAAGCTTTGTTTTCGAATTCGGCGCAAATCTTTTAAATCAAATTCATCACGGTTAACGTAAATAAAACCGTAGCGTTTGCTTATACCTTGATGCGTGCTGACGAGATCAATAGCTGACCAAGGACAAAAACCGAACACTTCAACACCGTCACTAATCGCTAATTGCATTTGTTCGATATGGTTTCTTAAAAATTCAATTCGGTATGTGTCGTTTATAACATCGCCTTCTTCCAATTGATCGATGGCGCCTAATCCATTTTCAGTGACAATCAATGGCAAATGATAGCGGTCATATATTTCTCTTAATGTTGTCCGAAACCCGACTGGATCAATTTCCCAGCCAAATTCATTTTTCTTTAAATGCGGATTGGAGGCTCCTTTATAAACTCCCGGTTCCCCAACCGTAATATGCTGATCTCCTGTTTGCTTCACATCTTCTTCATTTCCTTCGCTTGCTGCTACTGTTTGCGAAGTATAATAGTTAAAAGCAATAAAATCCGGATTGGCATTTTGTAAAATTTCCATATCGCCTTCAAGAATTGTTGGAGTATATCCCTTTTCCTCCAAGTAAGCCCAGGCAATATTGTTATAGCGCCCATATACAGCCATATCCAAATACAGCCAATTGCGGATGGCTGCGTAATTATTGGCAGCTAAAACATCTTCAGGTTTTGAGCTTGCCGGATAAATCGTCACAATATTCGGCGCCGGTCCGATTTTTGCATCAGGCAGCATTTGATGGCATAACGCCATTGCCTTCGCCTGAGCGACAAACATATGATGATTTTGTTGATACAATTCTTTTTTTGGATTTTTTAAGTTCGGATCAACGGTCCCGATCGCTTCGCCATGAAGGATCATCATATTTTGTTCATTAATCGTCAGCCAATATTTTACCCGATCGCCAAAATGCTCGAATAATGTTTTGCAATAATTTTCATATGCATCAATCGTTGCACGATTGGACCAGCCGCCTTTTTCCTGTAATGCATAAGGCAAATCAAAATGATAAATCGTCACAATCGGTTCAATTCCATGCTTTCTGATTTCATTGATAAGTTGATCGTAGAACTCTATCCCTTTTCGATTTACCTCTCCGTCGCCATTAGGATAAATGCGTGTCCAGGCAATGGAAAAACGATATGCTTTAAAGCCCATTTCAGCAAACAGAGCAATATCTTCTTTGTAACGGTGGTAATGACCGCTGGCTACTTTAAAATCAGTTGTGCCTTCGGGGTATTTGGCCATATCGATAACGGAAGGTCCCTTTCCGTCTTCATTCCATGCGCCTTCCACTTGATAGGCTGATGTGGAACCTCCCCAAAAAAAATCGTTTGGAAAAGGCTTGCGCCGCTCGTGTTTCATGCTTACTACCTCCCATTTCATTTTTAAACAGAGTGATTTCGACATCGCAATCGTTTTTACAATTCTTCTCCATTCGTTTCGATTACTTTTTTATACCAATAGAAGCTGTCCTTCCGGAGGCGTTTCAATGTTCCGTTGCCGAAGTCATCTTGATCGACATAAATAAAACCATACCGTTTGCTCATTTCTGAGGTAGATGCGCTTACTAAGTCAATAGGCCCCCAAGTTGTATACCCCATTAATTCAACACCGTCGCCAATCGCTTCTTTCATTTGCTCAATATGTTTGCGCAAATAGTCGATTCGGTAATCGTCATGGATGCTGCCGTCTTCCTCAACCTTGTCGTAGGCCCCTAATCCGTTTTCCACTATAAATAAAGGAACTTGATAGCGGTCATACAATTTATTTAACGTAATCCGCAAGCCGACCGGATCAATTTGCCAACCCCAATCAGATGATTCAAGATAAGGGTTTTTCACACCGCCGATTAAATTGCCTGAAACTTCTTCAGCATCATCCTTCGTGCTGGCTACAAGTGTCATATAGTAGCTGAACGAAAGGAAATCCACTGTATATTGTTTTAAAATGGCATCATCGCCTGGAAGTTTTTCAATGTGAATATTATTTTCTGCAAAATAGCGTTTCATATAACTTGGGTATGCGCCGCGAACTTGAACATCTGTGAAAAATAAGTTCAGCTGATCTTCTTTTAATGCTTTAAGTACATCGTCCGGGTTGCATGTTTCCGGATATACTTCCAATCTAGCCAGCATACAGCCGATTTTTGCATCCGGAATGATTTCGTGGCATGCTTTAACAGCTAGTGCACTTGCTACAAATTGGTGGTGTACCCCTTGGAAGGCAGCTTGTTTTACATTTTCAACCCGATCGGTTAAAATGCCGCCGCCGGTGTACGGACTGAAAGTAATCATATTGATTTCATTAAATGTCAGCCAATATTTCACCTTGTTTTTATACCGTTTAAATACGGTTTCAGCGTAGTGAACAAAGAAATCTATCACCTTGCGATTCGTCCAGCCGCCGTACTTTTGCACAAGCCCGAGCGGCATTTCGTAGTGGGAAAGTGTAACAAGCGGCTCAATATTATATTTCGCCAGTTCGTCAAACACTTTGTCATAAAAGGCTAATCCTGCTTCATTTGGTTCGGTCTCATCCCCATTCGGGAAGATACGCGGCCAAGAAATGGATAAACGGAATACTTTAAACCCCATTTCTGCAAATAAGGCGATGTCTTCCTTATAGCGATGATAAAAATCGATTCCGAAACGTTTCGGGAAAATTTTATCTGATGCTGCTCCGCTTAAGATTTCCTCGATTTCTGCACTTGTCACATCTAATGAATGTCCGTTTTTACCACGTTTTTCTTTTGGTACATAAGCCACCATATCGGCAGTAGAAAGACCTTTTCCATCTGCATCAAAAGCACCTTCTAATTGGTTGGCAGCAGTTGCGCCGCCCCAGAGAAAGTTTTCCGGGAATTTCGCTTCGAAATGGCCCATTGTTCATTCACCCTCTCGTTATTATTAAAAAAATTTCCAACTTTATCCTGTCGCAAAGCGCTTATACGATCAAGAAAATAAAAAAACCTAAATTGCCCGCCATAAAAATGACGAAACAATTTAGGTTTTGCCTGCATGACCAGTAACAATCCTAAATGAAATGGTTTCTATTCGGTTGTTATTTACAAATTAGCATACGCTTTCATTTCCTGTCAACAGTTCATTTAAAAATTTTTACGAGAAGCTGAGATTTTGTTTAATTACGATTCACGACTCGATCAATATGAATTGTCAAATATAGTTTTTCTTCCGAAGTTATTTCATGGCCATGCACCTTTTGAATATAATCTTTTATTTTTTTCGTGCAGGCATAAGCTTCCGGATGCTTATTTTTTACGATTTCATACAATTCATCATCGTCGCTCTTCAGCAGCATGTTGTTTATGAGCCGTTGCGCGAAAAATTTCAAGTGGGTAAGGAAACGGAAATAATTTAATGAATCCTCATCAAGCTCAATTTTAAAATGGTATTTTACAATATTCAGTATATCTTGAATAATCTTTGTCATATTGGCGACATCCGTCATTTCTTCATTCAGCTCAGCATTGACGAAATGCATCGCAATGAAACCGGCTTCATCTTCAGGCAGTTCAATCGCCAATTTGTCTTTAATCATTTTCAGTGCTTCCAAAGCGATTTGAAATTCATCTTTATATATCCGCTTGATTTCCCAAAGTAATGGATTCACAATCTTTATCCCTTGTTTTTGCCGTTCTATGGCGAAATTAATATGGTCTGTCAGCGATATATAAATAATATCATTCAGTTTTTTGCCAAGTTTATTTTTCGCGTATTGTATCATTTCCTCCGTTACTTTTACATATTCCATCGGAACCTCGTACAATAGCGATTTAAATTTACTGGCCATATCCTGATTTTCCAATTTAAAAATCTTTTCAATTCTGTCTTCATCAACCTCATCGCCAGGTCTTTTCTTAAAGGCAATCCCTCGTCCCATGATGACCAGCTCTTGATCATCTTGTATAACGCTGATCACGTTATTATTAATCACTTTTGCGATTTTCACGCGTACCCCCTGCCTTTAGTTTGATGCTATTATACCTATATATTGCAAAATGCACTCGATATTATTTATGAAAGAAGTCCTTAATTAAGAGAATTTACGATTTATTAGGATTTGTCAATAAAAAATTTCGATTGCAAAAACTGCTTTCCGCTTTTAAATAGACAAAAAGTTAAACATGAGTAGAGTGCAACCCGGCGATAATGGGGAGATGGATTGGCTTCTGTCCAGTACGCTTTCTATTGGTCAAAATGATAAAAAATAACGGCGAGAACACATGCCCCGCCGTTTTGTCATTTTATTTGAGCGAAATCTTTTTTCCATGTTTGATCGATTCATAGCAAGCTTCGATTACAGTCATATTTTGGATCATATTTTCGCTTGTGTAGGAAGGATTTTTTCCATGCAGCACCGCATCTGAAAAATGCTCAACTTGAAGAGCGTATTGATCCGCTACAATGCTTTCGATTCTCTGCTCATTTTCTTTTTCAACAATGATTAAGCCTTCTCCTCCTTGGCGGTCAGGTCGATAGGCTCTTGGAGCGCGAATAGAACCTTTCGTTCCGACCACTTCATAAACATTTGAAAAACTCGCGTGAAAACTGCAGTCAAAAACGGCTTTGACTCCATTGTCAAGCTCCATATATCCGACAGCCGTCGTATCAACGCGATGAACAGGATCTATTTCAGCATCTACTCTCACTTCAGCCGGTTCGGCTTGAATAATATTTCGAATCGAATGAATACAATAGCAGCCAATATCATAAATACTGCCGCCGCCCATATCAGAATTTAAACGAATATTTTGCGAGGCAGGATCCAAATAAAACGAAAAGTTGGCTCTCATTAATTTCACATCGCCAATTTCACCTGATGCGATGATGTCTCGAACTCTTTGATGCTGTGGGTGAAATTGGTACATAAACGCTTCCATAAACTTCACATTGTTTTTTTCACAAACGGCTGCCGCTTCTTTCGCCTCCTCAGCTGTCAACGTTGCCGGCTTTTCACATAATACATGTTTTCCTGCTTCAGCTGCCTTCACAATCCATTCTTTGTGCAAATGGTTAGGCAGCGGTATGTATACAACATCGATATCTGGATCCTTTAGCAAGTCTTCATAACTTTTATAGGCTTTCGGAATATTTAGTTCATCAGCCACCCCGATCACTTTATCGGATCGGCTTGCTATCGCCGCCACAACAGCATTTTTAGATCTTTGAATCGCAGGAATCAACTGCTTTTTAGCGATTTGTGCTGTGCTTATTATTCCCCAACGAGTTTTCTTCAATTTCTAAATCCCCTCCAGATCAATTTTGAAAAAACATAATCTTGTCAATTATTTTTGAAATTCTTTTGATTTTACATTAATATTTTTTGATTTTGAAAACGATTTTTTATATTTTACCACATTTTCACACATCGTCCATACAACTTTTCAGCAGCTTCCTCCACAAGAATTCAAACCGCTGCTGCCACTGTCACGGAACATTGTCCGCCTGCTAACTTTTTATGTTTGAAGATGTTTGTTTGTACTTGCAATATTTTTGCCAATGACCAATTGGAACAATCGTATAAATTGTTTTCCCTTGGTTGTGTGAACACATAAAGGAATCGGTGCTCAAATTCCTTCAGCAGCAAATACGGCAAATCACTCGGTTGCCGAGGGAATGTTGGCTTTGACATTTGCAAGTTTTTGAAAGAGGAATGTTGCTAGATTTAAATTTTTGTTTATGATTGAATTTTTGTGTTTTTTTCGACTAGTCGGCCCTTAAAAGTGATTTCGTACAGATTATCTTTCATTGTCATTCGCCTCTACTTCATTCGTTGCATTAGACAGTTTAGCTTATTAGATGTATAGTATATTTGGAAATAATGGAAAGAGGCGAGTCCAATTGGTATACATAAAAATGAACAGTCCAGAATATGTAAAGGCCAGCATAGCTCTTTTTTTCGGCGGGTTTGTCACCTTTTCCATTTTGTATACAACACAGCCTTTACTGCCTGTTTTCTCAAAAGAATTTCATATCTCTGCCGCATCAGCCAGTTTAACCGTATCGGCTTCAACCGGAACACTGGCTTTTATGATGCTGGTAGCTGCTAGTTTGTCAGATGTTCTTGGAAAAAAGAAAATCATGATCATCTCGATGCTGCTTACTTCCATGCTCTCTATGTTTATTGCTATGAGCCCAAATTTTCCTTTGCTTGTTGTATTCCGAACACTGCTTGGAATTTCTTCAGCAGGCATCCCCTCTCTCGCTATGGCGTATGTAGCAGAAGAGTTTCATCCAACTGCAATTGGCAAAGTGATGGGATTGTATATAAGCGGAACAAGCATCGGCGGAATGGCCGGCCGAATAATCACTGGCTTGTTGACAGATTTTTTTTCATGGAGGACCGCTTTATTTTCCATCGGAGCGCTAGCTCTTATTTTAAGCATCGTCTTTGCTTTTATTCTACCGACACCAAAGAATAGCGAAAAAAAGCCGTTTAATATAGAAGCTGTTATAAAGGCATATACTGTACACTTAAAAAATAAGCCGCTTTTATCTCTCATTTTTTTGGGCTTTTTATTTATGGGAAGCTTTGTGACATTATACAATTATATCGGCTATTTACTGAGCGAGCCTCCTTATTCATTCAGCCAATCATTGCTTGGCTTCCTTTTCATCGTCTACATTTTCGGAAGCTTCAGCTCTGTATTTTTAGGCAAAAAAGCTGATGAACACGGCCATTCAGCCACGCTAATTTTTGCCGTCGCTTTGACTATTGCCGGAGCCATATTAACTCTTTTTCCGCCAGTATCGGTGAAAATTATCGGCATTTCACTATTTACATATGGTTTTTTCGGCTGTCATTCCATTGCCAGCGCTTGGATTGGAGAACGGGCGGATAAGAATAAAGCTCAAGCATCTTCTTTATATCTTTTATTCTATTATTTGGGATCAAGCTTAGTTGGTACATTTGGGGGCTATTTTTGGATTCATTTCCATTGGGCGGGAGTCATCTTGTTTATCACAGCTTTATTGCTATCAAGCGTACCTTTTATTCGGTATGCTGAGAAACGTCTTTAACCGTCAGAAAGTATAATAGATTAGTGCAGAAAAAAAACGCTTAGCCCTGTCGGAAGAGCTGAGCGTTTTTTCAAGAAAAAATTTATGGTGTTCGGATTATCGTGCAAAATTCCCATAAAAATTAGAGATAGATCAGCATGTCACAAGCAGAAAATTGCATGGAATTCCTGTAAACTGTCCACTGTTTTACACAGCCCATTTCACGTAAAATCCCTCAAAAAATGCCACTTTTCAAAATAAAAATATGGCAACTTTCATCTTTAAAAAAGCTCCAGAAAATAACATCTTTTTCTATTGACTTTTACGTTGCGTAACACCTTATAGTTGCTAACGCAGAGATGTAATAGGTGACAATGAAGGTAAAAGAAGCAGGGGCTTTTCAAATAATCAAAATTTGCAAGGTGGAAGCAATGAAAATAGTCATCGAAATTACAATCGAACAAGATGAAATTGTTCGATTTCTTTCAAATCTTGCTTGATATATAAAACTTGTAGCAATTGATATGTGGGACCCTTATGAACTGTCAATTGTGATAGCTAAAATTCATATTGTTAAGTCAGCAAACAAAACCTGATAGAAAATTCGGAAGGCTGTCAGTTAGAATAGATTAGTCAATGAATGGGTTTATGAAAAAGTGTTAGATTACGATTTTTCTATTGTAGCTAAAAGCATGGAAGAGGGTGTTTTTACCCTCTTTCCACACTTTTTTGGATTTCCAAAATTATATTAATTGAAGAGAAACGAACTTAATTTCTAGGAATTCGTCCAGCCCGTAGTGGCTTCCTTCTCTTCCAAGGCCACTCTCTTTCATTCCGCCAAAAGGTGCTTGGGCGACAGACGGAAGGCCGTCATTGATTCCGACAATGCCGTATTCTAGATTTTCAGAAAACCAAACAGCCTTTTTGAGAGATTGGGTGTAAACATACGCAGCCAAACCAAATGGTGTACCATTTGCACGTTGGATAACTTCTTCATCATCTGAATATGTGCTGACCGGTGCCAATGGACCAAATGTTTCTTCCTGCATGCACAACATATCATCTGTTACATCAGAGATTACAACCGGCTTCATAAAATATCCTTTGTCCATATTCACGGCAGGTCCTTCATGGAGTTTCGCGCCTTTTTCGACTGCATCTTCTAATTGATGTTGAACTTTTTTGACTGCATTTTCGTCAATAAGCGGTCCAATGTCTACCTTCTCGTCAAGACCATTCCCTACTTGCAGCGTTAAAACAGCTTCATGAAATGCTTTTAAAAACGGCTCCTTAATTGACTCATGGACATAAATCCGGTTGGCGCATACACACGTTTGACCGGCATTTCTGAATTTTGATTGCACAACGCCCTTTACAGCTTCTTGAATATTTGCATCTTCTGTTATGATAAAAGGTGCCAAGCCTCCAAGTTCAAGCGATACTTTTTTTACGGTATCCGCTGCTTTTCTCATTAACAGCTTTCCAACTGGAGTAGACCCTGTAAAAGTAACCTTCTTAACGCGTGAATCTTCCATCCAAACATCAACGACTTCAGCTGGTTTTTCAGTCGTTATAACATTGATGACACCGGCTGGAAAACCTGCTTCATGAGCACATTCTGCTAATAAAAGTGCTGTAAGCGGTGTTTGTTCAGCCGGTTTTATGACAACTGTGCATCCGGCTGCAAGGGCAGGGGCGACTTTCCGTGTGATCATCGCCGCCGGAAAGTTCCAAGGAGTTATGGCAGCAACGACTCCAACAGGTTGTTTTTGAACGATAATTCTCTTCGAATGAACAGATGCCGGAATCGTTTCGCCATAAATCCGTTTCGCTTCTTCTGCAAACCATTTCACAAAGCTGTTTGCATATTGTATTTCGCCTTTCGCCTCGGCGAGCGGTTTTCCCTGCTCGATTGTCATCGTGGATGCCAACACTTCCAGCCGATCATTTATGAGCTTATACCATTTTTCCAGTAATTCTGCTCGTTCATAGGCTGTCGTTTTTGACCAAGTTTTAAAAGCTTCGTGAGCTGCATCGACAGCCAGCTTTGCTTCCTTGGCGGTTCCGTTCGGCACATAACCAACTGTTTCAAAAGTGGCAGGGTTTTGAACGGCAAAATTGTCATCCAACTGAACAAATTCTCCGTTAAGATACAGCCCTTTTGTCAATGGTTGTTCTTTCATACTGCTTGAATCTCCTCTCTTTCTTTTTCTTCGTTCGAGTGGTGCGTAAATATGCGGTCGTTTTCTCCGCGCAGAAAATCTTTCCCATACAGCAGGATGCATAAAAGGATGCCGGCAGCAAAAGCCATTGTTGCTCCTTTTATGACGAGGATTGCACCAACAATCCCCGCAATTCCAAGATCACGCTGGCTGCGGGACTGCATGACACCGATACGAACGCTTACATAACCTTGCACCAACAATGTCAATGCTAAAGCTACCCCAAGTATCGGTTGTACTAAACTTACTATAGGCAGCAAAAATAATCCAGTATTTGTACCCCAACGGAACGATCCTGCTCCGCCGAAAAACGAATGCATCGCTTCTTTACCTTTTTTAAACCGCTCAATCACGACCACTTGCATAGCAGCCCACATCGGACCGCACATCGTAATATCAGGGCCGATCATGCTCATCAGAATGTTTCGGCCACCAAATATTAAGTGGGCGCGGTTCGGATTGTAATCAACTTTTTCATCCGTACGTATGACATCAGATTCAGAAAGGAGAGCTTTCGTTTTCAGCACATCTCCAAACACAACTAAATACGTTGCAAAAACAGCAGGGACTGCCTTCACGAAAAACGATAACGCAGGGAAGCCCAGGCCAAACACCGTATATTCCGCCCAAAGTGTGGCGAAGTCTGGTTTACTGAAACCCCATTGAATGTCCGGCCATTTCGCTTCTCCAACAAGAGGCGCTACAAAAACAGCTAGCAAAATAGCAGGTAAAATCCCTAAATTCCCCAACAAAGCCCAGCCTTTGTTTTTTTGCTTTAATTTTTCGAAATGTTTAGAGAATATTAGATAAAACGCAAAGCCAATGCAAATTGTGATCGTAATCGGGAATAATTCAAACTTTCCTCCAGCTTCAAAAATCGATACGACAGCTCCAATGCCGGCACCCAGTATAATACCTGATTTAATGGCGTCAGGCACTAAACGCACCACTTTGCTGGCAAGTCCCGTTACTCCTAAAATGATGGATAAAATTCCAAGAGTCAACTGAAATGCAATGAGTGCATAGATTCGGTCCTCACCTTCAGGAAATTGTTTAACAAACAAAACAATCAATGGAATCGCGGGAGTGACCCAACCTGGAATGACCGGGTCACCAAGCAGATGATGCAGTAAATATAAAAGTCCATTCAATACAACAACAGCGAGAGCCACTTCAAACGGCATCCCTAAATGATCCGCTAAAAGAGTAATAGCCCCAAGGTCTACCGCACACATGAGCAAGCCTTGCACATAATCGGGCCATTCAAACCGATAATGAATAAACGGCAGCCGTATTTTAAAGGGACCTGCAGGGATATATGGCGTTTCAGCGCCGTGCGGACGATTTTTCCATTTCATGATCATGATTTTCCCTCCTATCAATAGGCAGCACGGTATATTTGTTCAATATCTTTTTTGCTTAATTTTCGAGGGTTATTGCGCAGAAGCCGCGTTTGCTTTAAAGCTTCCTCAGCCATTTCAGAAATCGCAGATTCCGGAATATTAAATTCACGCAAAGATTGTGGAATTTCCACATAGCGGCATATCCGGATCATCGCTTCAATCGCTGCATCAGCCGCTTGATCATCGTTTAGATGATCTACTTTTTCTCCTAACGCTTCTGCGATATCACGGAATCTTTCTAAACAAGCTATTTTGTTCCATTTCATGACGTATGGAAGCAGCAAGGAGTTGCTTACACCGTGTGCTATATGAAAACGTCCTCCAAGAGGATAAGCGAGAGCGTGCACTGCTCCAACACCTGCATTACCAAAAGCCAATCCCGCCATGAGACTCGCTGTAATCATCGCCTCACGTGATTCGATGTTTTCCGGGTTTGAATACGCTTTCGGTAAATGGGTGGAAATAAGTTTCATCGCACCAATTGCCAGTGCATCCGTAATTGGAGAAGCAAACTTTGAAATATATGCTTCCACAGCATGAACCAATGCATCCACTCCGCTTGCTGCTGTCACGCTAGGAGGGCACGTAATGGTCATGATCGGCGAAACAATTGCGACATCAGGTAATAAGTACGGACTGACAATCCCTTTTTTCACCTGCTCTTTCGTATCCGACAAGATTGAAATATTCGTAACTTCGGAACCTGTTCCGGCAGTTGTCGGAATGGCTATTAAAGGCAGCCCTGGTGATTCCACTAAATTAATTCCAAAGTATTCTTCAATTTTCCCCTTATTCGTCGCCATGACAGAAGCCGCTTTGGCAATATCGATAGCGCTTCCACCGCCGACAGCGATCAGCCCGTCATGATTTCCTACTTTTATCGCTTGAAGACATTGTTCGACAATTTCAATTTCCGGTTCCGGATTTACATCCGAGAATACTCCCGGCTCCATCGGCAATAAATTTTGAACCTGTTTTACTACTCCTGCTTTGATAAGTATCTTATCTGTCACGATAAGTGGATTTTTTATCCCAAGCCGCTTCACTTCTTCAGGGAGTTGATTGAGAGAATCAGTTCCTGTAATTAATTTGTTCGCCATTGAAAATGTAGATATATTCATTTTTTCCTTCCTCTCCTTTCAAACTAGCGAGAAATGAATTGATTTTCCTGGTGTCACTCAAATGTCTATGCAATTTTCGTGCCAACTCGAAAATGATTTGTGTATTTTTTATAAATTTTTAATAGCCTCGAATATTTGTAACAAAATCTTCAATGTTTTTTTAGATCGTTTTTTATTCAAGTAGTGGTTCAAATCAGGAAAAATTGATTATAAAACGAATCATATCTAGGTTTTTTGATTAGTTTTCTAATCGTATGTGAAGTTTTTTCATTTTTTGTACAATGGCACTTTGGCTAATTCCTAAAAATTTCGCTGCGGCTCTAGTCGTACCATGCTTTTTAAGTGCATCGATAATGAGGGAGCGTTCAAGCTCCGCCACAGCTTCCTTTAAAGTTTTAGGCTTTGAAGCCGGGAAAATCTGTTGTATGAAAGGAGGAAGGTCGCCTACATCAATTGTGTCGTGAAAGGTAGTCACAACTAGTCTCTCAACTAAATTCGCAAGCTCCCTTATGTTCCCAGGCCATGAATAGTTTGTCAGCCACTCAATGCATTCCGGGGTCATTTTTTTATTTTCATTATATTTTTTATTAAATTCCTTCAAATACATTTCTAATAAAGGAACTATCTCTTCCTTCCGCTCCCGCAAAGGGGGAACATCAAAGGTGACAATATTCAGTCGATAATATAAATCCTCACGGAACGCCCCTTCCCTTACTAGAGATGCAAGATCTCTATGAGTTGCTGTTATGAGTCGTACATCGACTTCTCTCATTTCAGTAGATCCTACTCTCATAAACCGGTTTTCTTCTACAACCTTTAGCAGCTTAACTTGTAATTCTAACGGCAAGTCTCCAATTTCATCTAAAAATAACGTCCCGCCGTTAGCCTTTTCAAAAATGCCTATTTTCCCTTCTCTCAAGGCTCCTGTGAAAGAACCGGGTTCATAGCCAAAAAGTTCAGCTTCTACTAAATGTTCAGGAATGGCGCCGCAGTTTAATTCCATAAAAATTTTATTGCTTCGGGAGCTTCTCGAATGAATATATTTCGCAATTAAGCTTTTTCCTACGCCGGTTTCTCCCTGCAGCAAAATTTTTGCGTCAGTTTTGGCGACTTTGTTCGCAAGCTGGAAAATTGGAAAAGTAGAAGGACCGATGACAAGATTTTGAAAACCCGTTTGTTCAGGAAAAAGCGAGTTTTGCGAAATTTTTTGATACGAAAGCTTTTGACTGTCCAATTCATGCTTCAAACGAATCAGTTCTGTTATATCTCTCACACTGTTGACGACATACATCACTTCATTGGAAGAAGAAAAAACAGGTGTTGCAGATACAATAATTTTCCTCTCATTGCGAATGGTCTGTATAAGAGTGACCGGCTTTTTCGTTCGAATCGTTTCTAAAGATGCAGATTTGGAAATAATCCCTTGCTCAACCAAATGGCTCATATGCTTCCCTTTCACTTCTTCTTCTTTGATCCCCGTAATCCGTTCATAAGCTTTATTGATAAACAGCGTAATCCCTGAACCGTCTGTTATATAGACACCGTCATATAATGAGTTAAGAACGATCCGGCACAATTTGCTCTGAAAAAAAGATTGGAATTGAGAGTAAGAGATCGAATGCTGCTCAAGACTTTGTACAGGAGCATTCGTTAAAATAAAATGACGAATCGGTTTTGTTAATTCTCCTTGCTGAACGGCTCCAAATAGCGACTCAAGTGTTAAATAGCCTGCAAATTCACCGGATTCGTTAAATACTTCCACTTCATTAACGCCAATAGGAAAAATTGAAATCGCTTCCTCAACCGACATATCGGGACGAAAGCTAGTCATAAAATTCCCTCCTAATGCCACTTTGCAACTGTTTACATTGATTAGTTTTAGTATAAACGATTAGAAAAATGATTGGTTGTTTTCTGACTTAGCAAAAAGTTCAAGTACCTTCCAACTTCTAGCATAAAGGCGTTTTATGCTGTTGTGGCAACGGTCTGATTTCGAGGGCTAATCACTGGGGCCAGCGTTTCGAAAAAGTTTCCGCAGCTTAAGTTTCTAGATAAAAAATTAAAAAACGTGCAGGTTTAATTGGTGCACGCTTTTATGCAATTCAACAGATCATGACAGGAAGGCTGAACAAAAGGCAAAAGCAGAAATCAGCCTTTTGTTCAATTACACAGATCAAAACAGTTTCTTATAAATATTAGAACCTTTCCTTGATTCGAAAAGCATCAGCAGAAACTCGCCGCTAAATCGTGTGAATGGCTCGATTCCATTTTCCAATATTGACATTTGCAAGCTCACAATGCTTTTCTTCGAGAAAGGTCGAGTCCAGTAGAATAGTTGATTTCTAACTTCCCGCTTCTAAAGGATGCAAAAAAATGAACATTGTTTAAACAAAATCGAATTTGCAAAGACTTGAATTAAAAAAAATGAATCCTTGCATAAAGTTAATCGTAAATTATATCAAAAGAATAAAACATTAACCGTTATATCGAAGATCAAATTTGCGGGGGGAAACAATGTATACGCACGCTACGAATAGAAGACAAATGCCCAGTGTTTTAAAGGCGTTTGCCGTTTCTTTGGCTATCGCCATGCTAGGAATGGCAGCGGGAATATACGTGCCGCCATCACTGTTTTTGCCACTTGCCATAATTGAACTTGGCATGATTATTTTTGCATTCTTTTTGCGCAGAAAAAAAGCTATTTCTTATACATTTCTATATAGTTTTACGTTTATTTCAGGGATTACAGCCTATCCAATGATCTCGCATTATGTTTCAACAATCGGCGCGCACGCGGTCATAATGGCACTAGCCGCCACAACCGCTGTTTTTAGTGGATTAGCTGTATATGCAACTGCAACAAAACGAGATTTCTCATTTCTTGGCGGAATGTTATTTTCTGCCCTGCTCGCTTTTCTGATCATTTATGTTCTTAATCTTTTTTGGCCGTTGAACTCAGGCGGCATGCTCGCATTTTCCTTCATAGGAGTATTAATTTTCAGCGGCTACGTATTATATGACTTTAATCGAATGAAGCATTACGGTGTTCATCCAGAAGAAGTGCCGTTAATAGCCCTAAATCTATATTTAGACTTCATCAACCTGTTCATTCAAATTTTACGAATCTTTGGCATTCTTTCTTCAAAAGATTGAAGGAGAGCTAAAAAAAGAAAGCTGCTTGCAAAAATTTCGGGTATTTAAAAATTTGTAGAACCGGCGCAATTTTTATGTCAGAGTCATCTAGTGCCGGTTCTTCTTTCACTCGTTAGGAAAGCTTTTATGATTCCTTTTTTGGCCATTTTACTTTTGCTTGCTGCTCTCCTTTTTTGTCCTTGCAACAAGCCTAATATTTCAGCATGTTTGTTCTTTTTGCCCGGCGTTTCACTGCAATCTTCAAACGCGTTTGCCCTGTACGGCTGACGGTTACGTGCAGCTGAATTTTGCTGTAATCAACTCTTTTTGACAAATACCCGATTTGAGTATTTTCCAGAATTATTCCAACTTACATTTTTACCTATAATCTTTTATAATAAAAAATATAGTGAAAAGAAAGGAGGCAGCCCTTTTAATATGGAAGACGTTGCATTAAAAACAATTTTGCAGGCGCTGAAAGAGCATTCTGAGCACATTGACTCAAGATTTGATCATCTTGAAAAAAGAATGGATGGCTTAGAGGCAAGAATGGACAAACTGGAATCTAGAATGGATAAAATGGAATCTAGAATGGACAAGCTGGAATCAAGAATGGATAAACTGGAAAACGATTTGCAATC
The DNA here is from genome assembly GCF_038008865.1 of Aeribacillus sp. FSL K6-8394. Lineage (NCBI taxonomy): Bacteria > Bacillati > Bacillota > Bacilli > Caryophanales > Bacillaceae > Aeribacillus > Aeribacillus sp. FSL K6-8394. The sequence continues at coordinate 530,736 of NZ_JBBPAA010000002.1, read as the reverse complement.
TTTTAGAAAAAACGTGGATGAACGCTTTACACGCTTAGAGAAAAAATTGGAAGGGATTCGCGCTGAATTAACAGACGCACAAGAAACCCTCGACTTCGTGTCCAGCAAAACATTGAAGCATGAAAAAAAGCTTAGACAATTATAGCTTAAGTTCTCATCTTCCAAAAATCGCTGCAATATTTTTTCCTTTCCTTTTCACCTTCAGTTTCTGCATCTTTAGCCTTTTTGACAAAACGTAATAATCAAAAAATAAAAAGGGCGCCAAAAAGAAGCTTTCGGCACCCGTATTATCTAGTTATTTAATTGTTACTTTTACTTGTTTACGTCCGAATTGGATCGCATCTTGTTCAGTAGGCATATGGATATCAATTTTTTTGCCGCGGATTGCACTGCCCGTATCAGCAGCAGTATATGTTCCGTATCCTTCTATATATACTTTGCTTCCTAACGGAATAACACTTGGATCTACAGATACAACTTTTGAGTCTTTTGTTAATACAGTTCCATTTGCTGTTTTATTTCCTACTAAAGAATATGCGGTGGCTTCCATTGTAATCGTTTCGCCAGCATCTTTCGCTCCGTTATCTTCTTGAGCTTTCGTTGCAGTTTCTCTCGCTTGAACTTCTTGCTTGCTGACAGTTTGATTAGAGCTGTTTTCCTCTTTAGGTGAAGAAGACGTTGCTTCTTCATTTTTTAAACTCTTTTCATTCGCAGCATATGTACTGGTTTTATTTGCAGATGCTGTGTTTTTATCATTCGTCGTTGTTTCTTGCTGTACGACTGGTTTGTTCACTTTCTTTTCTACTGTACGTTCCTCTTTTGCTGCTTGATCAATTATTAAAACATCACCAGCAAAAATTAAATCGGATGTTAAGTTATTCGCAGATTTTAGTGACGAAACGGTCACACCGAATTGATCGGCAATACTGCTTAACGTATCTCCAGATTTGATTGTATATTTTATTTTTTCACTTACGACTAATTCTTGATTTGGATAAATCGTTTCAGTCGTTAAGCCGTTCCATTCTTTTATATCTGCCACTGATACATTATATTCTTTAGAGATTTCCCAAAGAGAATCACCTTGTTTTACCTTATATGTTTCAGCAGAAGCTTGACCTACAAATGGAAGCGAAGTCGCTACTGCAGCTGTAAAAGCAATGATTGTTTTTTTCATGATGAAAAATCCCTCCTTTTCCCTACAACGACAATCATAGCAATTTTATGTAACAATAGCTTTGCAAAAAGATATTAAATAGATAACAGTTGCTTTTCAAAGAAGAAAAGACTGTAAAATTTCATACTAATATTTAGGAATTTTTCACTTCAGTTACTGTTACGCCAGTGCATAATTCCTTCTCTTCTGATTGCTCAGGCAAAATATAAGCCTTGCCATATTTTCGCTTAAACCTCACTTCACTGCTATTTCATCCAGTCCTCAAATAAATTTGTCATGTTATTTATGAAGGGATTTTCAGACATGAATTGATAGCTTATCATTCTTGATCTACATTGATTGGACAGTCGATCTTTATCCAAACCGATCTATATGTCGTACGAAATAGTAGAAAATGGTATTATGTCAAGAAAATAGACACGTAAAATCGAGAAAAATTTTAAAACCCTACACCCTACTACCGCACTTCGTTTAGTGGCCTCTTGAGAAGGAGAACGGTTTGATAAATCCTTCCCCTTCTCAAGAGGAAAGATGCCCCTTATATCGTGATTTGCGGATGGCCAAAACGAAGGAGAAAATTTCCGGCACGTTCCGTTCCGAGAAAGGCGTAAGGCCTTTTGCCTGATGCGGAGTGTCATCTCCACAATCCAAAAACAGAACAAACCGATCGCTGACACCCTTGAGCAGCTGCTTCAAGGACACACGGATGATTTGTTTTCCTAAGAGGGATGCCGCCCGCCAGAGGTTTTTCACGCCTGAAAAACCTCTCTTTGGGCTAGCTTCAAAAACAAGCTCTATTAGAGGGCTGAGTAGTTACTAATTTACATCTGATCTTTTTAATTTTTTAGTTCAATACGTTTAATCTCACCAACAATGAACAAGTAGCTGATCATGGCAACAACCGCATTGAGTCCTACAAAGACTAGTGCGCCATTAAAAGAGCCTGTTGCATTAATGATATATCCAATGATAATCGGTGTTGTAATACCAGAAATATTACCAAATGTATTAAATAATCCTCCACTGATACCGCCCATTTCTTTTGGAGAAGTATCCGCCATAACGGCCCATCCTTGCTGTCCGAATCCTTTCCCGAAGAAGGCAAGAGCCATAATTCCAACTACCAGCCATTCCATATCCGTATAATTACAAATAATCATAGTTGATGAGAGAATCATCCCAATAATAATGGGAGTTTTTCGAGCAAATGTAAGGGATTTCCCTTTTTTTAACAAATAATCGGAATAAACTCCCCCTAAAATTCCACCTAAGAAACCACTTAGACCAGGTAGAACAGCTACAAACCCGGCTTCAAGAATAGACATGCCACGTTCTTGAATCAGGTAAACCGGGAACCAAGTCATAAAGAAATATGTAAGGGTTGAAATACAATATTGACCAATATAAACCCCTACTAACATACGACTTCGAAGCAACTGTTTAATATGGGACCAGTTAATTTTGCTAGCTTCTTTATTAGCACCCTTATCCATCATTTCTAACAGACCGCCGCCCTGTTTTATATATTCCAGTTCAGCTTGATTGACACGTGGATGATCTTTTGGGCTATGAATGACTTTTAACCAAAGAAAGGTTATGAGTATGCCTAGTACACCCATTACAATAAAGACATATTCCCAACCAAAGGATTGTGTAATCCAAGACATAAATGGGTTGAAAATAATGATGGCTACAAATGCGGATGCACTAAAAATGGCAGATGCAGTAGCACGCTCATTATCCGGAAACCAGGAGGCCGCAACTTGGCTATTGCCAGGAAACGATGGTGCTTCAGCCAGACCCATGATAAATCTAAGTACAAATAACATCACAATTGCTGTAGCAGTACTAAAAAATCCGACAAATCCTTGTAATAAAGTGAATAAAGACCACAGAAACAAGCTCCAGGAAAGAATTTTCTTTGTTCCGAATTTATCTAGTATCCATCCACCTGGAATTTGTCCAAGTGCATAAGCCCAGCTAAAAGCAGAAAAGATATATCCCATCGTGACAGCATTTATACCTAAATCATTTTGTAAAGGTGCAGCTGCAACAGATATGGTAGCTCTGTCTGCATAGTTAATAGTAGTCACTATAAAACACATGGTTACAATCATCCAGCGAATGTTTGTTTTCTTAGCAGACGGAATAGTTTCCATTTGATTAATGTCATTTCTCACCAAACTCATACTAGTCTCCCCCTTTTTCATATCTATAGCCCTACCCCTTTGTACTAAAAATATTTAAAAAGTTTGAATAGTCATACTATTAAGTTGCTAATCTCTCATTCATTTATCATTAACGTCCTAACCATCCGCCATCAACCACAAGCAAATGACCATGAATATAATTGGATGCATCGGATGCCAGGAACACGGCTGGTCCTTTAAAGTCGTCTGGATTTCCCCATCGCCCTGCAGGAATTCGCTCAAGAATCTGTCTGCTTCGAACGGGGTCTTCAATTAAGGCTGTGTTCATTTCTGTCGCAATATAACCAGGAACAATGGCATTTACATTTACCCCTTGTGAAGCCCATTCGTTCGCAAGGGCCTTTGTCAGTTGACCTACTGCGCCTTTTGCTGCAGCGTAAGCTGGGACTAAAATACCGCCTTGGAAAGAGACAAGAGAGGCAATATTGATAATTTTCCCGCTCTTTCTCTTCACCATATGTCTTCCAGCTTGTTGGCAAAGTATCCATACCGCTTTAAGATTTACTGTTAGAACATCATCCCAATCCTGTTCTGAAAAATCTACTGCCGGAGAGCGTCTTTGAATACCTGCATTATTAACGAGAATGTCTACAGAACCCATAGTTTCGATTGCGTTTGGAATAACTTGTTTCACATCTTCCAGATTGATTAAGTCACAATGAATAATCTCACAACGAACGCCTAACGCCTTAATTTCCTCTTGTGTAGATGTATCATTAGAACGTTGCACTAATACTATATTTGCTCCTGCCTCTGCGAGTCCAATAGCAATCCCCTTGCCAATACCACGAGATCCCCCTGTTACCACTGCAACTTTACCGGTTAAATCAAATGCTTGTTTCATCATTATCACTCCTCGTATACTAAGTTTCAGAAAGTTTTTTTATCGAATTTCCAGTCCGATACGCTCCTTGACAATCGCATATCTTGGGTGGTTGCCTTTGTGGGAGGGGCGCGCCCTCCCACAAAGGGTTGAGCGTACCGGGGTTGGACTTTTCGCAATGTTCCTGGATAATGGTCTTAGGATCATCGGGGATACTCTTCTCACTCCTGTAGCTTTGACTACTTGTAAAGTCTGTCTCCTCGGCCCCTGTTTGGACGTCTAACCCGCAGGCTGTTCCCGTTGGTTTTCCCCATGCTGGAAGGAGCAGCTTCCAGGGCAGCCCATGGTCCAACGTGAGTTCTCATATGCGAGGGTGACTGGTCAACAGGCGCGATCCGGGGGCATCCCGAAGAGTCCTACCCCTCGATCCTACAACAATAGGAGGTGATCTCATGAAACTCTACGTCGGGATCGACGTGAGCTCACGCGACTTAGCCACCTGCATTATGGATCATGAAGGAAATACGTGCGCACGCTTCAAAGTGGATAATCATCTTCTGGGTGCCACCTTCCTTCGGGATCAAATCCTCCTGTGGGCTAACAAGCGAAAGCCAACCGAAATTCTGATCGGGATGGAAGCCACCTCGGTCTACAGTTGGCATCCAGCTATGTTTTTCCACCAGCAGGAGGCCTTGCAGGCTTGGAACGTCAAGGTGTTTACGATCAATCCAAAGCTCATTCGCAAGTTTAAAGAAGCCTATGTCGACTTGGAGAAAACGGATGACATCGATGCTTGGATCATTGCGGATCGGCTTCGCTTCGGCCGTCTGAAGATGACGGCTGTCCTCAAGGAGCAGTTTCTCGCGCTTCAGCGACTGACACGCATGCGATATCATCTCGTCCACCAGTTAACCCGTGAGAAACAGTATTTTCTCCAGCACTTGTTTTACAAATGCAGTTCCTTTACCCAAGAGGTGGACAGTTCGATCTTCGGACATGCCATTCTCGAACTGCTGCTTGAGTCGTGGAGCCTCGATGACATCTGCCAAATGGATGTCAAGCAGTTGGCCGACTTCCTGCGCCAAAAAGGGCGCAATCGCTTTGCCGATCCGGAATGCATCGCCAAGTCGATTCAAAAGGCGGCCCGTTCGTCGTATCGGTTGTCCAAGTGTGTCGAGGATTCCATCGACTTGCTGTTAGGGCTGTCGATTCAATCAATCCGCAGCCTGCAATCGCAGCTCAAAGAGCTCGATAAAGCCATTACCCGCCATCTTGAAGGCATTCCGAACACACTGCAAACCATCCCAGGCATCGGACCGGTTTATACCGCAGGCATCCTGGCCGAAATCGGGCAAATCGAGCGGTTTCACAACCAGGCCGCCTTGGCAAAATATGCCGGCTTGACATGGTCCAAGCACCAATCGGGCCGTTTTCAAGCCGAGGACACCTCCCTCATTCGTTCCGGCAATCGCTATCTCCGTTACTACCTAGTGGAGGCTGCCAACTCGGTGCAACGGCATGATGCGACGTTTCGTGCGTACTACCGGAAGAAGTATGAGGAAGTGCCCAAACACCAACATAAACGAGCCCTCGTCCTCACCGCTAGAAAACTCGTGCGTGTGATCGATGCGCTGCTACGCAACGGTCAAATCTACACGCCAAGAAAGGGGGAAGATCGATAAGAGGATCGATCTGGTATACCAATATCAACCTTTAGACCCAGTTTATTACATGTACCAATACTGGGTTTCTTCAGTATTGCCTTTTTTCGGATCATCGGACAAGGGAATTTCCAATTTCTATGATTTTTCACCTTGACATATTACCGCAGGACTTAAGGTCGAAATAAAATTTTTAATGACTGGTCAGGGTTTTTCATTAATTCAAAACCTTTCTTAATTTCTTCTAAAGGAAGAACATGGGAAACCAATGGATCAAGATTAATTTTGTTTTGTTCGAGTAACTCAATCGCTTTCGTAAAGTCTTCAGGGCTATAGCATCGGGTTGTTTTTAAGGAAATCTCACGAAAATGCATATTAGCCAGTTGAACAGTAGGAGGATTTTTATAGACACTCACAACCATAATCTCACCTTGGAATTTAATACAATCAATCATTTGGTTAGCTGTAATCTGAGTGCCTGCTACTTCGAAAACAACATCAGCCCCGACCCCGTTTGTATAATCTTTTACAACTTGGACAATGTCCGAATTTCTCGCATCTATCGCTTCAAAACCTAAATCTTGTGCAACTTGCAGTCGCATAGAACTAACATCGGAAATGAAGATTTTTCCTGCACCGGCATGTTCAGCAATGATGCCAATTAACAACCCGATCGGCCCCGCTCCTAGAATGGCTATCGTATCACCGACTTTCAGCCTCGAACGTCGAACGGTATGAATGGCCACAGCCAAAGGTTCAAGCATTGCTGCCTCTTTTTCTGTAACAGACTCTGGCAATATGCGTAGTCTATTAATAGGAATGGCCACATATTCAGCAAATCCTCCATCCTTATCGATTCCGATGTATCTTAAGGTCCTGCAAACGTTCATTTGCCCGTTTCTGCATGCTTCACATATGCCACAACTTAAAAGGGGTTCTATCGCTACTTTATCACCCTTTTTCACATGTTGATTTTCTCCCACTTCTGCAACAACCCCACTGAACTCATGTCCCATTATCAATGGGGCCTTTGCTCTCGGATGCAATCCATGATAAATCATCATATCTGTCCCACATATTCCTCCGTAGGAAACCTTAATTAATGCTTCATCCTCTTTTGGAACTGGTATTTCTCTTTCTGTCATTTCTACCTGCATCGGACCTACATATGTTCCTACTTTCATTCAAATTCACTCCTTTGTCATTATTTAATAACTTTATATCGTAGATCTTGAAATATTTAATTTTTCAAGCCATCTACGAGTCTCCTTTGTTAATTGAGTCCAATCCTCTGAGTCTATTAAATCCTTACGCAGCAGTGCACTTCCAACACCAACTGCAATCGCACCTGCATCCAGAAAATCTCTAGCAGTATCGAGTGTAATTCCACCAGTTGTCATAATGGGAATATGACTAAGGGGGCCTTTTACATCTCTAATAAACGCCGATCCCAGAACAGAGGCAGGGAATAGTTTTATCATGGGGGCTCCAAGGTTCACCGCCCTCAGCATTTCACTTGGTGTAAAAACTCCAGGGATAACAGGTACTTCCTTTTTCATTGCAAACCGAACTACCTCTTCATCAAGTACAGGTGTAACGATAAATTGAGCTCCTGCTTTAATCGCTCGCTCACATTCATCTACAGTTAAAACCGTTCCCGCACCTACCAGAATCCGGTTTCTGTAAGCTTCGGCTGTTTCCTCAATCATTTTCTCTGCCAAGTCTGTTTCCATTGTCACTTCTATGGAACGAGCGCCACCTTCAACAAGTGCTTTAATGATGCAAGAACTCTTAGCATACGGTACATTACGTAATACCGGTACAAGAGGAACTGTCGATAGTTGTTTAATAATCATTTAAATCCCACCTACCTTTCGATCGTTTCTTCTACTCCTAAGAACCTGTTCACTTCTTCAAGATAAGGAAGTCCTTCATTATCACCTCTTACTTGCACCACCATTGCACCTATTGCATTGGCAAATTCAAGTGATTTCTCAATCGGCCATCCCTGAAGCGTGCTGTATAAAAATCCGGCATTAAATCCGTCACCTGCTCCAACGGTATCTACAACTTTTTCTACCCGAAAACCTGGTGCATGTTTCCAAGCCCCGTTGACCAATGCATATGAACCGTTGCCTCCATCTTTCATAACAACGCTTTCAAAATTAAATTGATGAAGAGAATGAATCAATTCATGGTCTTCACTAGAATCAAATATAATTTCCAATTCTTCGCGACCAGCCAATAAGAAATCAACATAAGGCAAATACGTTAAAATCGTTTCCCTTGCTTCTTCTTTGGACCATAAACGAAGACGAATATTCGGATCAAATGAAATTTTCACACCATTTTCCTTCGCAATTTGAAGTGCCCGTAAAATAACAGCCCGGTTCTGAGGGTGAATTGCAGGAAACACACCCGTCACATGCAAGATTTTGGATCGTTTTATATAATTTTCTGGCAGCAATTCCGGAGTCAAAGTTTCCGTAGGTGACGGATTACGGTAGTAAAACGTTCTTCCCTTTCCTGTTTCAAATACTTCTTTAAAATTGAGGGATGTTGCGTACCCTTCCACTAATTTCACTTCTGATGTATCTACCCCTTCACCTCGTATTGTGTTAATAATATAACGTCCGAACTCATCTTGGCCAAGACGACCGATCCACCCAGTCGAAAGGCCGAGGCGAGTACATCCTAATATCGTGTTTAACTCGGCCCCACCAATTTTTCTTTCAAACTGGTTGACAAATCGAAGAGGGCCTTTTGAGATTGGTTCAAATGTAATCATCCCGTCGCCAATTGTTATTACATCCATCCTTATGTACTCCTTTGACCTACCCATGATTATGGTCGTACAGCTGTTCCATCTGGAGTGCGAGCTAAAGTCCAGGAAGGGATGCCGCCTGTAACAGGGAATTTCTTCGCTTTCTCTTCATCAATGTCTATACCCAATCCAGGTCTATCGCTTACGTAGGCAAACCCATTTTCAACCACTGGGCAGCCTGGAAATACTTCTTGCAGCGCATCATTAAATGGAGTCCATTCTTGAATCCCAAAGTTCGGTGTACTCAAATCTAAATGAAGGTTAGCTGCAACTCCTACTGGAGAAATATCTCCGGGTCCATGCCAAGCTGTTCGCACCCCGTATAATTCACTAAATGCAGCTAGTTTCTTCGCTGGTGTAATACCGCCAATAAAACTTACGTGGCATCTGATAAAGTCAATTTGCTGATTAGCTATTAAACTCTTGTATTCATTCACATTAGTGAACAGTTCTCCCATCCCGATAGGTGTAGAAGTTTGCTGTCGGATCAATTTAAGCCATTCTATATTCTCCGGTGCAACAGGATCTTCTAGATAAAACAAATGATAAGGTTCTAGTTTTTTAGCTAATCTAACCGCTTCAATAGGTGGAAGTCGTTCATGGATATCATGGATAAATTCCATATTATACCCTATTTTAGAACGCAAATGGTCAAACAACTTGTCGATGCTTTTTGCATAGGCTTCAGGGTCAAAATAACATCCAGGTAATGAATTTTTAGGCGAACGCTTAGGAACTATTTTGTTAGACTTTTCATAGATTGTTGCAATCAATTTTGTATCAGTGGTTCCGCTTCCACCATACATCCCCATTTGGCAGCGGACATACTGGTAGCCTTCTTCCATAAGCGCCAATATGTTTTCTTCAACTGCCACTTCATCCGGACCATCCGCATGGCGGTAAAGAGGAATTCCATCCCTGCATTTGCCGCCTAATAATTCATAGACCGGTAGATTTGCAATTTTCCCCTTAATATCCCAAAGTGCCATATCAATTCCAGATAGTGCATTGTTCATAATTGGTCCGTTTCTCCAGTATCCACTTACATTTGCAGACTGCCAAATATCTTCTATTCTTCTTGGATCTTTTCCAATGAGAAATGGTTTTAAATAATCTTCGATTGCTGTCTTTACTGCGAAAATACGTTGAGTAAAGGTAGCACATCCTAACCCGTATAATCCCGGTTCATTGGTTTCGACTTTTACTACAACTAAATCGATTCCACCGGGTGCAGTTAAAATTACTTTTACATCCTGAATCTTTAATTGGTTCATTTTTACAGCTCCTTCTCAGTTTAGAAAGTATTTAACTTTATAAAGTGGGATTTTCAGAGGATACTTATTAGTTGTCCTACAAGTTTATGTTTAAAAAATATATTACCTCACTAAAAGAAGAGGTAATCTATTTTCTTGAATCCTTTAATTTTTTGATAATTTCACTATTAGTTTCCATTGCCTTACTGAGACTTTGTTTTGCAGTATCAGCATCTCTATTTTGAATAGCTCTGAATATTTGTAAATGGGCTTCTATACTTTCCAATGTTACTCCTAATACCCGATTTAATTCTTCTAAATAATAATAATAAAGATCCCGAATGGAAAGCATCACTCTATAGAAAACTTTATTTTTTGAAGCTTTCGCAATAGCTAAATGGAAATTAAAATCTGCTTCTGAATATTTTTTATAATCATCTTTACAACGGAGCATTTCATTCAGAATTTCTTCCATATTTTCAAAGTCTTCGCTTGTTGCGTTAGCCACAGCTAAATCTAAACATTTATATTCCATTGTCTGTCGAAATACCATCATGTCTAAAAATTCTTCCTCGCTAAGATGCATAATAGGAATAAAGTCATTGATGTGTACCTCACCAATATCTTCAGAAACAAATGTTCCTTTTCCTTGATAAGTTACAACAATCCCTAAACCCCTAAGCCGCTGTATTGCGCTTCGAATACTAACACGGCTCACATTAAACATTTTCTGCAATTGTGTTTCAGAAGGGATCTTACTTCCAGGCGGCCAGGTACCATTAATGATATTTTCTTTTAACTGCTCGTAAACTGAATTTACTATACTTTGCTTATCAATCGATTTAAGTCCCAATTCCCTTACCTCTCTTGTAACATGTACTACAAGTTATGTATCTATAATAACATATGCTTTTTCTAAAGTAAACGTTTTCTTGGGATTTCTTAAAAAATAAATACTTGCAGCAAAAATATATTGGTTACCCAGCTCGGCCATACATCATTCGTTTAATAGTTTTCAACCGGTTTATTTGACCTTCCAGCACACCATTGCTGTATGGGAGAAGAAAAGCGTGTTTTACGGCCTGCAAATCGCTGAGCAAGCGCCGGGCTTCGCAGGCTCCAGCCGGACTGCCACAGGCAGGGAGGCGGCCAGCCGAGAAGACCGGCGCGGGCTTTATTTATGTGATGAATCACCTGATTGGCAGAGGATATATAAATCTTGTTAGAAAGAAAAGAAGAAATAAACGTTGATTCTTTTATTCGATGTCATAAACGTTTATTGTTTTATGGTGTAAATTATCACTTTATTTCGGAACAAAAGAGCCATTTTTTTGCACATTCCTTCAGAAAGCCCTCTCCCCTTTTCTGAAAGAATGTGCTAAATTTTTTGTGAATTATTTCGGAAGAGAAAATCCATCGGTTCATAGGAGGGGGAGGAGGACGTGATTCAATTTCATGACTTTGGCATTGACGTCCAAACGTATGCAGAGCGTGGAAAAGAAAACGACTTCCCTCTTCTGAAAAAGTGTCCGCATTGCCGGGCCAAGCGCCCGTTGCACCGCCACGGTTACTATGAGCGAAACGCATTGACCCCACATGGTGATTATCGCATTTGGATTGTCCGGTATCGCTGTCGGGAATGCTTGAAGACGGTGAGTGTGCTGCCTTCCTTTCTCCTCCCGTATTTTCAGTATACGTTGTCCGCCATATGGCAAGTCGTGAAAGAGCAGTTGGGATTGACCGAGGGGACGAACCGGGCTCCGTTTCTCCCGACAAAGGACGGCATCATCTTTTATGTCCGACGGTTCTGCCGAAACCTATCAAGCCTTCACAGCTTTTTTGCGAGGCGGTGGAGGATCATAGGCCCTATCGTGAAAAAAGAAAAGGAACGGGCTTCCTGGTGGATCCGGACGTTGGAGAAACACGGTCTCTATTCGGTCATCAGAGACATGTGGGAGAACGGATTCCGACACCCTTTTGCGAATCAAATGGGATCCTGATTTTACATACATATCCTAAATTGGAAATAGTTGAGGTTCTCACAAACCTTTCCTATCGACGGAGAAAAAGCGATCCGGTACGATAAGGGCAGACGGACCGGAACGGTCCTGATTCCAAGTGAGACAAGGAGGAGATTCGAATGGATGAGTCGATGAGACACGACATTGCCCTGTTTCGGTACGGGCTAATCGCTCCGTTGGTGAATGGGCAGGTGGAACCGAAGACGTATCTGAAAGAGGTGAGCGAGCGAGTGCACCATGTTCCCCACCAGGGCGACAAACGAATCGCAGCCAAGACGATCCTCGATTGGTGCACCCGATACAAAAAAGGGGGCTTTGACGCCTTAAAGCCGAAGCGCCGTTCGGACCGCGGCCACTCAAGGCGTCTGTCGCCCGATGATGAGGATCATATTTTAGCCCTAAGAAAAGAACATCCCACCATGCCCGTGACGGTGTTCTACGAACACCTGATCGAGCAGGGGGAAATCCCAGAAAATTATACCTCTTACTTTACTATATACCGATTGTTGAAAAAACACAACCTTGTCGGGAAAGAAATCTTGCCCATGCCGGAGCGAAAGCGCTTTGCGTATGACCAGATCAATGAGCTTTGGCAAGGGGACTTATCCCATGGACCAACGATTCGAGTCAATGGGAAAGCCCAGAAAACGTTTTTGATCGCCTATATCGATGACTGCTCGCGGTTTGTGCCGTACGCGCAGTTTTTCCCTTCGGAGAAGTTTGACGGGCTGCGGATCGTCACGAAGGAAGCGGTGCTTCGTTGCGGGAAGCCGAAGCGCATTTACTCGGACAACGGGAAAATTTATCGATCCGAGGTGCTGCAGTATGCGTGCGCCGAGATGGGAATTACGCTCATCCACACCCAGCCGTATGACCCGCAAAGCAAAGGGAAAATCGAACGGTTCTTCCGCACCGTACAGACGCGGTTTTATCCGCTGCTGGAGTTGGATCCCCCGAAGTCGCTCGAAGAGCTGAACGAGCGCTTTTGGAGGTGGCTTGAAGAGGAGTATCATCGAAAACCGCACGCCTCGCTGGACGGAAAAACGCCGCATGAGGTGTTTCAATCGCAAGTGCATCTCGTGTCGTTCATCGAAGATAGCGATTGGCTGGATGCGATTTTTCTGAAGCGGGAGCACCGCAAGGTCAAAGCCGATGGAACGATCACCTTGAACAAGCAGCTGTATGAAGTGCCGCCCCGGTTCATTGGGCAATCGATTGAACTCCGCTATGACGAACGGGGCGTCTATGTGTACGAAGATGGAAGGAAGGTGGCGGAGGCCGTTCGGGTTCGTTTGGAGGACAACGCCTATGTAAAACGCCATCGGTCCCCGTTTGCGGCGATTCCGGCGAAGGAGGGAGAACACGGTGTATAAATCGTTTTACTCCCTTTCGCGGGAGCCGTTTGCGAAAGAAACAGACCCGTCCGAGGCGTATCAAGGGGCGTCGTTTCAGGAAGCGTTGCGGGCGATGGAGTACGTGAAACGAACCCGGGGGATCGGGCTGTTGATCGGAGAGCCGGGGGCGGGCAAGACGTTCGCCCTTCGGGCGCTGAAAGAATCATTGAATCCATCATTGTATCATGTCGTCTACTTTCCGTTATCCACCGGAGGCGTGATGGATTTTTACCGTGGTTTGGCCTTGGGATTAGGAGAGGAACCGAAGTACCGCAAGGTAGACCTCTTCCGCCAAATCCAGCAGGCGATCGAGCGATTGTATCATGAACGGCGGATCACGCCGGTGTTCATTTTGGACGAGATGCATTTAGCGAAGGATGCATTTTTACAGGACATCGCGATCTTGTTCAACTTTGAGATGGATTCGACCAACCCATTTGTCTTGATTTTGGCCGGGCTGCCCCATTTACAGGGGAAGCTGCGGCTCAATCAGCACCGCCCTCTCGACCAGCGGATCATCATGCGATACCGGATGGGGCCGCTGGAGAAGGAAGAGGTGGCGGGCTACATCAAGCATCGGATGAAACAGGCCGGGGCGAAGCACCCGATCTTCACCCCATCGGCGTTAGAGGCGATTGCCCTGCAGTCGCGGGGATGGCCTCGGGTGATCAACACGTTAGCCACGACGTGCCTGTTATACGGGTATCAGCTGAAAAAGGACGCCATTGACGAAGAAGTGGTGCGCATGGCCGCAGAGGAAATGGGGTATTAGCACGAAAGGGGCCGAATCGGCCTCTTTTGTGCTTTCTCTTTTCCATCGGTCCATCAGGCGCGCTGGAAATCTTCATCTGAAAGAGCGTGCAAACGTTCCGAAAGAATGTGCAAAATCCGGAACAATCCGCAAAAATTTTGCACATTATTTCCGAATCCGCCTGAAATAATTTGAAAAAGGGATTCTGAAATAATGTGCTAGTTTACATTATGGATACTTTATTCGTTGTTTGAAAGCTTCCCGCCGATGCGGTGAACTGCTTTCCGGCTTCGCTACGTATAGCTATAGCTATGGACGTTATCATATGTGTTCATGTAATGCTGTTTTAAGCTTTTTGTTCTCTGTTTTTAAGTGGTAAATCTCGGTTTTGGTTTAGGTATTTTCTCCGTTTTTAAACCTCTTCTTCACAACTTCACCAAACAAATATAAATGTGAGTCCAAACCGAATGTAACATAGTGGCTAATTGTGGAATGAAAAATACCACCAGCTTTGGTGGTACTCAGTTTAGTGTTTCGTTAAAATGTTTAGCCATGAATAGCTGCAAGTAACTCGTTAAACTTACTTCCGGTAATTCCTTGGATTGATCCCATTCAAAATATCTTATATTTTGTATTAAAGAACAAAAATCGGGATTTCGTAATAAGTGCATAGTTAATTTATTTTTGGCAGTAGGTTTTAAAGTGATTGATGGCTTGTTTTCTATAATTGTTCTAACAATTCCCAACAGCATGTCAGTCATTTCTACTCCGATTTCTTCGCCCTTAGGAACTAGTCTGCAATTGTTAATCACGTAATTTTCCCCTCTATAAAGCGCTTGAATATTTAATAAGTCCTTTACTAAACCATCTAAATTCAATTTAACGTCATGTTCGTATTTATCTCTAAGTTGGAAAAGATTAAGATTTTCGTACTCGTTAGCTTTTTCGATTAACACTTCCGCTTCTATGTCGATGTTCTTACCATATCCTCTTAGTAAACCATAAAGAATTCTTTCGGGAAACTTTGTGTAAATCATGTCTTCAACTACATCTTTTCCTAATTCAGTGGCACCAACAAGAGCAGAATAATTATAATTAATCACAATCATTTTGATGAACTTAGAATACTTTGCTAAAGTTTCTCCAACACGAATAAAATTATCCCTTTCATTCGCATCGCCATAATAACCCTTAAAATGTAACTTAATCAATCCATCCCGTAATTTTTGAGTTAATAATTGGAAATCATCTTGATAGTATATTTCATGCGGAATAGATAAGCCACCCATCAAATTAGGTTTGACACTTCCTTTTCCGCTCTCATCAAAAAATATCATTATCTTTTCCTTACCCACTAATTAACACCCTTCCTTACAACTGGAAGTTGACTTTTGCTTACGTCTTATTATAATATAAGGGTACATCAATATCTCTCGGGATTCCGCGAGATATTGAATATAGACGGTGAGTAACTCGGGATTCCGCGTGAAAAACCGTCGAAGTACTGTTAACTACCGTTTTAGGTATTTTTTATTTTTTTGTGTAAAATTAAGAATTTTCTTCATATAACCCAGCACTTTGCTGGGTATATTACTTTATTTTTTAAGCTCATTTAAATATTTTTCTAAAGCTTCTTCAATAAGCAAATAAATATTCTTCTCCTGCAGGATCGATTGCATTTTCAGCTCTTTGTGCAAATCCGTCCGCAAATCGAAGGATACGCGTTTTCTTTCCACTTTGTTTCCTTCCTTTCTTTCTTGGTTGTTTTCTTCATTCGAAGAAACGTTGGTTTCATCTCCAACAGGTTCTACTAAAACTTGCGTAGGTGTAATGACTTTTTGCTGGCGCTTTAGATTTTTGATGTCATCTACTTTTGACACGTTCCATCAGCTCCTTATAGAAGTTTTCGTATTGTTCCAAAGCCTGCTGTAGTTCGTTGTTTTGATCAAAGCCGTACAGCGACAAGCGGCCGATCGGGGCTTTGCGTGTGATGACGGTTTTAAACACTTCATTTGGGTAGTCTTCCTCGATCATTTCGTTAAAAGCTTTGGCGTCATTGCGTCTTACATCGTTCATGGTTCGTAAAATGCTAAGCAGCCGCGTGTTGTGTCTTCCATGTCGTCTGGCGCCGTCTACAGAATCCATGAAGTTTGGAATCGCGGAATAGCACCAGTTGGAGCATTCAAACAATACGACGACATATTGGCTAGCGCATAAAGCATTGGTAGTCTGTTCGCTTAAGGACGGAGGAATGTCGATCACGATAAAGTCATATTCGTTGCGTACTTCCTCCAGAGTTTCATCGAGCACCAAGCTCGGATTTCCATGATATTTGATTCTATCCCCCGTATATGTAATACCCGTATAAATCCAGCGTGGAAAAGTCGCTAGGAAGTTATTGGCCGGCAATAGGTCCAGGTTTTCATCGATTTGCACGATGTATTTTTTCGGATCGCGGTATTGCATGGCTTCGAGCACAGATTTTTCTACGAATTCGTTTGCCGGTTTCTTGGAAAGCAGCTCGGTCAGGTTTCCTTGCGAATCCATGTCGATCGCAAGCACTCTGTATCCATCCCGGCTTAATAAATACGCTAAAACCCCTGTGGTAGTTGATTTTCCGCTCCTTTTTGGATGCCCATGGTGATAGTGATCGCCAACCTTCGTATCCTCCTTTCTTCCAACGTTTATTTCTTCTTTTCTTTGTAGATTTATTCTACTAAAGTTTTGATAACCCTGCAATCTTTATAAAATTTTACTAACATCGTATCCTAATTCTTCTGCGTACTCTGTTTGTTCTAATACTTCATTAAGAAATTGTTCCGGTGTACAGTTTTGTAGTTATCAAATACAGTAAACAAACCAAACTCCATAATGATAGTCCCTACATACCTTTTTATTAAAACAAAAACTAGTAGCAACAAAAGTGATGCTAGTATAATTCCATGGACACATCTAAGTTAAATTTTCATATAACTGACCATAATAAAAAATGAAAGGATGTGTCCTTATGGGTAACCATAGTACTGGAAAAAAATTTAATGAAGACTTCAAAAAAAATGGTTGTTGATCTTTACAACACTGGCAGCTCTGTGAAAGATTTATGCAGCGAATATGGCGTATCAGATGTATCAATCTACAGATGGATTAAGCAATATTCCCCTATCGATTTGGAAGATGGAACATCTGTCACTCCGGATGATGTTGTCAAGCTGCAAAAAGAAATCCGTCGTCTTCAGGAGGAAAACGACATTTTAAAAAAGGCTATGGCCATATTCGCGAAAAAGTAAGTCAAGACGATCTCGTTTCTGTGATTGATCAACATAAAGACCAGTATTCCATTAAAACGCTTTGCAAAGTGTTCGAAATACCTAGAAGTACGTACTATCAATCACTTCAACAGGTTGAGTCGAATCGTAACCGGGAAAACAAGGAATGAACCGACAAAATCATAGAAATTCATACAGAAAGCAAACAACGCTATGGTGCTCCCAAAATCCATATCACTCTTCAAAAAAAAGGCTATTTGGTGAGCCTAAAAAGAGTCCAGCGTTTGATGAAAAAAGCTGGAATTCGTTCGATCATTTCGAAAAAATACCGTCCATATTCAAGTAATCAAAGAGTGAAAGAACGAGAAAATCTATTAGAACAGGATTTTTCGACAAATTCCATTAATGAAAAATGGGTATCAGATATTACTTATATCCATACAGTGAAAGACGGTTGGTGTTATTTAGCTTCTGTACTGGATTTGCATTCTAAAAAGGTTATTGGTTATTCCTTTTCGCGGACGATGACAACGGATCTGGTGATTCAAGCTTTAGCAAACGCGTATGACACTCAAACTCCGGAAAGAGGGCTTATCATTCATACTGACCTAGGTTCTCAATATACAAGTGAAGAATTTACTAAGTATGTTCAATCCAAAGGCATGAAACAGTCATTCAGCCGCAAAGGTTGCCCATATGATAGTGCGTGCATGGAATCTTTTCATGCCATTTTGAAGAAAGAAGAAATACAAAACGTCAAATATATGGATTACCAGTCAGCTACATTAGCTTTATTTCAATACATTGAAGGTTGGTATAATCGAAAAAGAATTCATAGTAGCATTGGCTATAAAACCCCACAAGAGCTAGAGGACTACATTCGGCGTACCGCCTAATCGCTATCTTGAGATTGTGCACCCGCTTTACATGGAGTGGCGGGCATGATAGCCTTGTTTGGCGATGCCGATGTTTTACACATCTGCCTTCTTGGCAGGAGAATCATGCCCGCAGAGGCTCCTTGTCAAGTGTCACTGCCTTACCACACTTATATGGGCAGACACTTAATTAAAAAAATAACTTTTTTTGTGTCCAAAAATTTGACTTAGATCCAAAAATCTCGAATCCAATCGTTATACACCATTCTAGAAAAACAAGGAGACGGTGCTCAGAACAACCGACTCAGTGCCATCATCATGGATATCTCTGGTAAAATAACGAAAGACATGAACCTCCATTTTTGCTAGGAGATTCATGTCTATTTCAAAAGGCCGATTTCCCCTTCCTTGACTTCAAAGTTAAATCCCTTTAATGCCGTTTTCGCTTGTTTTGGGTATGTGTAGGTTAATTGTTTGATCTCAATCATTCCTCCATCAATCCTTTCGCCAGCCATTTCGCTTGAAGCACTAACGCTTCGGCAAACTTCTCCCCTATCTCATCGCGGTACAAAAGCTGCAAAAAGAAGCTGCGTATGACCGCGACGATTGTACGTGGGTTTTCTTTTACCATAACTCCTTCGTCTTGCCATTTTTCAATAAGAGGCACAAGTGCATCTTCATCCTCTGTCGTATGCTGGTCAACATATTCCGGCGGTAACTTCCGCATTAAAAGTTCATATTCTTTTCGATCAATCATCAAGCGCAAAATCGGTTCTTGTTCGATCAACTTTACAGCTTGTACTAACAAATCTGCCAATCGTTCTTGCGTTAATGGCTTCTCTGTCCACTCAACTAGAAGTATTTCTCTTAATTTTCGTTCCTCCATTTGAAACACTTCATAAAACAACGCTTCTTTGGAGGGGAAAAATAAATAAAACGCTCCTTGTGAAATGCCAGCAGCTTCAGTCAAAGCCGCAACAGTTGTTTTTTGTATCCCGTATTGACGAAACATTGCTTTGGCTGCTTCTAATAATGTTTGACGTATCGTTTCCTTTTCTTCCTCACGAAATTTACGTGGGCATCGAATCACCTTCTTTATGTTTATATGAATATTTTTATTTTATATTCACAGAAAGTGTGAAAAAAATCAAGAAAAATATTTCTTCAAGAATGGGGCTGTCTAATAAGCGTTTTTTCGGCTTATTGACGGCCCCCTTTTATGTTTTAGAAACGTTGATATATCATCGATGTTTATGATTTTTTGTTTTCAATAGGGATTTGACTTTCTAAGACAGCTCCTTCTTTTTTTACCATATTTACTAAATTCTATTTCATTTTTTCACCAAAGCATGCAGAAAATTCTCTTAAGCTGAATTTGTCTAAAATCTGACTTCTTTTTTTCAAGACTTATTGCACAGCTCTTCTTTTAACAGCTTCGGTAAATAATCGATATGAAATACATCATCTGGAAAGGTGATTCCTAAGTCTTCATCTTCATATAAAAACTCTTGAAGCACCTCATTTAATGCCGTCATATAAAATTCATGCAAAAATTCGTAGCTGAAGGTTTCCCGAGGCATTAAAGATTGCGCACACACATTCGGATGGCAATAATTTAAATACGTGCGGCACGGAGTCGGTCTGACCTCGTAAACTTTGCAAGTATTGGACGACCGATCTAAAAATGGACAGCTCACTTGTTCAGAAATGTACTTGAATTTAAATTGAGGATCTTCATGAAAATCGATGGAGCATACTTTTTCCAGTTGCTCCTTGTTCGATTCAAAATAATTGAACAAATGTCCAAGAATATCCTGTTTTTGTTCTTCTGGCAGTCTTTGAATATATTGCAAAATTAATTTGGCTTCCAAGCGCGTGGTAATAATCGGAAAATAACAACAATAAGCACAGCCTTTAAAACAGGAAGGTTGTATATTCACTTTTGTTTCAATTTCTTTAATTTGGGAATCTATTAATTTTAAAAGTGCTATAAATGTTTCTAAAATAATTTCGGAAGCACTTTCGTTTTCTGAGTTTTCTAAAATATGATCAATCGTGTCATAAAACAGCTGCTCATCCGGAATATAATGTATATTAATTGTTTCACAGATTTTCAACATGTCTTCGTAGGTTAATCGATTATCCAAAAGACTTCGACTCCTTGCAACAATGTCTTTTCAATATCGTAAATCATCGCCTGCAAAAAATCCATCAGGTACATCTTTTAAAATTTCAGCAACCAAAATGCACCTTTAGCCGTCAAACCGCTTCCAATCAGCTACTTTCTACAAATGATTCGATAATTTTAACATTCGTTACAGTCCCAGTTTGTCTCAAGTACTTTCAGGTGCTGAGCGCTGGAATATGTCTAGTTTCAGGAGATCATACCCAAAAGACTTTCCTTATTTTAAATATTTTAAAATTAGCTCATAGCAAGTTTTCTTATAAAACTCATGAAGATGATCTTCATCACGCATTAACCACTGAATGAGACATCCATCGATGATCGAGCGAATCATTTTGGAAGCTGTATCGACATCAATGTCAGCTGAAAACGTTCCTTCCTCTTGACCAAGAGCAACAATGTCGCGGCCGATTTTCCAGCAGTTTTCGTAAAACTTGAGATTTATAAGCCGATATTGCGGATTTCGGCTCGCTTGTGCCATAAAATCAAGGTACACTTTGTAAAATTTTTTATTCTTTTTTGGATCGATAAAAACAGAATGGATATAAGCCTCTAATTTATTTATCGCTGCTGTCTGCTTACTAACCGCTTTATACTCATGTTGATAAATGCGATCCGTCACCCATTCCAGCAAGCTTAAAAAAACGTCCTCCTTATTTTCAAAGTAATAATTCGTAACCCCTTTGCTTACACCTGCATAATCAGCAATATCCTGCAATGTTACCGTTTCGTACCCTTTATCTGAAACAGCTTGAAAAGCAGCCCTTAAAATTTGTTCTCGCCTTTCTTCTGCTTTTTTCTTCATAAAAACACCCCTCAAACTTCGGTCATAACGCTATTATACATGAATTTTTGACGATAAAAATATTTTGACCGGTCAGAATAATTTTGTTATCGTAAAAACAAGAATATGAAAAACAATAAGGGGGATGTCGAGTGGACCACTTCAAAGCGTTAGTAGTGAACAAAACGGAGACAGATTTTTCAGTGAAAGTACAAACCATTTCCATGAATGACCTTCCAGAAGGAGATGTCGTCATAAAAGTTGCTTATTCCAGTGTCAATTATAAAGATGGATTAGCTTCCATTCCGAATGGGAAAATTGTAAAATCGTATCCGTTCGTACCAGGTATCGATCTAGCCGGCACTGTTGTTTCTTCTAAAGATCCGCGCTTTAAAGAGGGAGACGAAGTTATTGCAACAAGCTATGAAATCGGCGTGACACATTACGGCGGCTACAGCGAATACGCCCGCATTCCTGCAGATTGGATTGTCCCTCTTCCAAAAGGATTGACACTAAAAGATGCTATGGCTTTAGGAACAGCTGGATTTACGGCGGCATTGTCTGTCCATCGTTTAGAAGAAAATGGATTAACTCCTGACAAAGGAAAAGTACTCGTTACAGGAGCAACCGGCGGAGTCGGAAGCATCGCAGTTTCCATGTTGGCAAAACGAAACTATCATGTTGTCGCAAGTACAGGCAAAGAAACAGAACATGAATATTTACGCGAGCTTGGCGCAAAAGAAATCCTTTCTCGCGAAGAAGTTTGTCCAGAACAGATCCGTCCGTTAGATAAACAATATTGGGCAGCAGCCGTTGACCCTGTAGGCGGGAAAACCCTTGCCGCAATCCTTAGCAGAATTCAATACAACGGCTCTGTAGCAGTCAGTGGGCTAACTGGAGGCAGCGACGTTCCAACGACTGTCTTCCCATTTATTTTGCGAGGAGTCAACCTGCTTGGCATCGATTCGGTCTATTGCCAAATGGAATTGCGAAAACAAATTTGGGAGCGAATGGCCGCTGATTTAAAACCTGATAAACTACTAGAATCTATTGCGCAAGAAATCACACTCGATCAGCTTCCTGACGCATTATCGAACATTCTAAAAGGCAAACTGCGCGGCAGAACGGTTGTAAAGCTCTCATAATACTCGCAGCACTTTCTGGGTTTTGCTTGAAAATAGTTCCCTTTTTGAAACGGGAAATCGGTATTTAAAAAAATTTTTTAGTGAATTGATGACAAAAAGCTCAGCATATGCCGAGCTTTTTGTCTGTCAACAGTTCTTAAAAAAAGTTTGCAGCTCGTACCAGCAACTAATCCGCAGCTTTTTTTAGATAAATTATTTCTTTTAGTTCGGTCTCAGTATTTTTTTATATTCGGCAAAAAAAGCCAGCCCATCAAAACTCTGTTATTTGTAAAGTTATATTATTGAGATTACTTTAGTAGCTTTTTTAAACGTACAATTGCTCTTTCATAATTCTTTATTGCTGCATGTTGATAAAAAGTGACAGCCTTGTCCTTATTGCCAATCACCTCGTGATAAACTCCTAAATTATAAGAAGCAAGAAAACTTCCCGTCCCTTTCACACTATCATACTTATCCGTATCCCCGATTTCTAAACATCGAAGAAAAGATTTTTCAATAAGCGGAAATAAATGGATGTATTTGTTAACGTTGCTAAAAATTAAGTCCATATAAAATAAACCGCATGCGAAATGGAAATCTGGGGAATCGACAAATCGGTCCCGCTCAGTTTCAATTAATTTCAAGCCTTTCTCGAACGATTTATTTCCTATAATCGTATATAAATAATCAATAATGAAACTATGACGGTACCATGATCTCAATGGAGCAAGATGATAACTCTTTTCAAAATATAATTCTGCTTGTTGCAGTTGTTGCCGCAACTTATATTGTTTTCCTAC
This sequence comes from Aeribacillus sp. FSL K6-8394, assembly GCF_038008865.1. Taxonomy (NCBI): domain Bacteria; kingdom Bacillati; phylum Bacillota; class Bacilli; order Caryophanales; family Bacillaceae; genus Aeribacillus; species Aeribacillus sp. FSL K6-8394. The sequence goes on along the minus strand of NZ_JBBPAA010000002.1, from coordinate 507,588 downwards.
TTGATACAAAACATAATCATTAAGAGGATCTCTTTCCAATTCTAGCAACAACAACTTGAGGTTTCGATCCGTTTTGTCTGTATAAACATATCCATCGTGATACACTTCTATATCCAAATTTTTTCTCGGTAAATCAGACTCTACCTGCTCATGAATTCTTCCGACATATTTCACCCCTCTAGGCAGCAACCGTGATAGATAAGACTGCGCATACCTCTTCTCACCATCTTGCATAAACTCATCAATTATTTTAATCCGCCCAATTACTTTTCCATTTTTTTCTATAAAATTACGTATAACGCTTCCGCAGTCATTCATAATATATTCATCCGCATCTAATACGAAGTTCCAATCACTCGTGGATTTTTCAAGTGCATAATTCCGGGCAGCGGAAAAATCATTCACCCATTCAAAATCGAATACTTTCGCACCAAATGAATAAGCTATTTCCTTTGTACGATCGGTAGATCCTGTATCAACAATGACCATCTCATCAACAATACCTTTGACACTTTGCAAACAACGGCTAAGATGTCGCTCTTCATTTTTTACAATCATGACTAATGCTAATGTTGTCAAGATTTCACCCCATAAACTTTGATACATTCCTTTAACGCCTCCCGCCAATGCCTTAATTCCTTAAATCCATTTAATCGTAGAGCCATATGATCCAATACAGAATATGGAGGGCGTTGAGCAGGTCTTGGATAATCTTTTGTTTTACATGGATTAACTACTATATTAATACTGGCCTCTTCGAAAATGGCTTTTGCAAATTCATACCAAGAACAATGACCTGAATTAGAAATATGGTAAACTCCATATTTTTCAGTCTGAATAAGTTGAAAAATGCATCTAGCCAAATCAACTGCATAAGTTGGACATCCAATTTGATCATCAACGACAAACAACTGTTTTTGTTCTTGCGCTAGCTTTAACATTGTTTTCACAAAATTATTTCCATGTTTCCCGTAAACCCATGATGTTCGAATAATAAAAAATTTAGAGTGAAGGTCTCTTACAAACTGTTCACCGGCTAGTTTACTTTTTCCATATACGCTTATCGGATTCGTAAAAGCAAACTCGTTATAAGGCACGTTGGCGGTGCCGTCAAACACATAATCGGTGCTTATATAAACAAACTTAGCACCTATATGCTCTGACGCTACGACTATGTTTCTTGTTCCGTATGCATTAACTAAAAATGCTTGATCTGGTTCGGATTCTGCTGCATCTACTTTTGTATAAGCAGCAGCGTGGATAACGACATTAGGTTGGATATGGTCAATAACATTTTTCACTTGCTGAAAATCCGTTATATCGAGTTCTGCTCGTCCATATCCATATACTTCATATTTCATCTCTTTTAACAATTTGACCATTTCTGTGCCTAACTGCCCTTTCGCACCAGTAACTAATATTTTTGGTTTACTCATTCTCTTTCACCATATTGCTTTTGATAATAAGCCATGTACTCTCCAGACTTAATACGTTTCCACCAATCTGGATTATTGATGTACCATTGAATCGTTTCCTCAATTCCCTTGTCAAACGTATATTGTGGTTTCCAACCAAGTTCTGTCATAATTTTCGTAGGATCGATTGCATAGCGGCGATCATGCCCTGGACGATCCGCTACATATTTAATTAACGACTTTGAAACTCCAAGTTTTTCAACAATTAAATGGACTATTTCGTTATTTGTCCGTTCATTATGTCCGCCGATATTATATACATCTCCTGACTTGCCCTTATGAATAACTAAATCAATAGCGGCACAGTGATCTTTAACATGAAGCCAATCGCGAATATTTTGACCATCACCATAAATAGGAAGATCTTTACCTTCTAATGCATTTGTTATCATTAATGGAATTAGCTTTTCTGGAAAATGATATGGTCCATAGTTATTCGAGCAACGTGTAATATTCACATTTAATTCATATGTTTTATGATATGCTCTTACAAGTAAATCTGCACTAGCCTTACTTGCTGAGTAAGGGCTGTTTGGAGCAAGCGGCGTTTCTTCCGTAAAATACCCTGTATCTCCTAAACTGCCATACACTTCATCGGTAGAAATTTGAACATATTTTTGGATATTGTTCGCCTTCGCGACATCCAACAATACCTGAGTCCCCAATACATTTGTTTTAACGAAAATATTTGGGTCAGAAATACTGCGATCCACATGCGATTCAGCAGCGAAATTAACAATCACATCAATATGATGAGACTTTACAATATAATCAACGAGTTGATAGTTTCTAATATCACCTTTAATAAAGACATACTGTGGATTTTCTTGAATATCTTTCAAATTTTCCAAATTACCAGCATAAGTTAACAAGTCGTAATTAACGATTTTATATTCAGGATATTTATTTAACATATAATGCACAAAATTGCTGCCGATAAAGCCTGCTCCGCCAGTTACTAAAAGATTCATAGAGTTCTCTCCCATACAAAATTAATTTCTGCATCCGCTAACAATGGATGATTTGCATCTTTTTCCGAAAGAACAGGGTCAGTTACTGGCCAATCAATCCCTAATGACGGATCATTCCAAAGAATGCCCCGATCATGCTCAGAAGAATAGTATTCATCGACTTTATATTGCACTTCTGTATTCTCTACTATTGTACAAAAACCATGCGCGAATCCTTTAGGAACTAACAATTGTCGTTTATTGTCCGCACTCAAAATAAATCCTTGCCATTTTCCAAACGTCGGTGACCCTTTACGAATATCAACGATCACATCATAAATCGCACCGCGAGTAACACGAACAAGTTTTGTTTGGGCTTTCGGATTTAGTTGATAGTGTAACCCTCGAATCGTCCCCGCTTTTACGGAAAGAGAATGGTTATCTTGCATAAACCGAAGGTCGAAACCTAATTTACGAAATGTTTGTTCATTATAACTTTCCATAAAAAAACCGCGCTCATCTTTATATACAGTAGGCTCGAATATAACCACTCCATCAAATTCGGTTTGAATAATCCTCATATCGCTTCATCCTTCAATTATTTCATATTCTTATTAAACGAGCTACCGAAATCGACATCTTTAGCCAGTTCATTGGCCCGCAAATAGGATGTATGCGTACCGGCATCCGTCCACCATCCGTCCAAAATATCATACGTCAATTCATTTCGTTCAATGTAAGCATTATTCACATCTGTAATTTCTAATTCGCCTCGTGCAGACGGCTTTAACGTTTTAATAATGTCAAATACTTTAGCATCATACATATAAATTCCCGTAACCGCATAACGGCTTTTCGGCTTCTTTGGCTTTTCTTCAATACTCTTAATTCGATTACCTTCGAGTTCAGGAACGCCAAATCGCTCAGGATCCTCAACTTCTTTAATTAAAATTTTCGCTCCTGCTGCCTGTTTTTTAAAGTTTTCAACATAAGGAACAATGCTGTCAGAAAATACATTATCCCCTAAAATAACCGTCATTAAATCATTACCGACAAACGCTTCACATAGACCTAATGCTTGTGCAATTCCACCAGCTTGATCCTGTACTTTATATGTAAACTCAACATCAAATTCAGAACCACTGCCTAAAAGATTCACAACATCTCCCATATGTTCGCGTCCAGTCACAATTAAAATGTCAGTAATATTAGCCTCTTTCAGTTTATAAATTGCATGGTAAATCATTGGATATTTGCCAACTGGTAGCAAATGTTTGTTTGTTACTTTGGTAAGCGGGTAAAGACGGGAGCCTGTCCCACCTGCGAGGACGATGCCTTTCATTTAAGTAATCCTCCTGTAAATTCATCCTTACTTAACTAATTAACTAACCCTGCGCGTACTATAAACTGATAAGTATCCGCGTCAGGTAGTGATCTCAAATAATCAGCAACTTGCTGAGGAAATACATTCAAATTAGTTCTAAATTCTGTTTGCTCCGGTGGACACACTGTTCTATTCATTTCTTTAATCGTTAATCCAGCGTCTTGGAACAACTTGACAACTCCGGATCTAGTAAAGAATCTAATATGAGTATTATCTATAAGACCTAATTCTTTATAAGGGAATCTACCTTGTAATAACTCTGCTATGACAGAGCAATGAGCTATGTTAGGAATGGATACAAGAATTTCCCCATTTGCACTTAGATAGGGTTTGACACGCTTTAATACATCCAAAGGATCATATAAATGTTCCAAAACATCCGCAAAGATAATAACATCGAATTCCCCTTTTTGGAAATGCTGACTAAAATCGAAATTGTTAAGATCGCCTACAATAACATTATTAGAATATCTTCTTGCCTTTTCAGCAGCCACCGCATCATATTCTACACAACTAACTTCACAGCCTAATAAATTAGTTAATATATTAGTCATATATCCAGTGGCACAACCTAATTCTAAAACTTTTTTATTTTTTCCAACCATTCTCAGTATCATAGCATGAGAATTGTTTTCAGCGTTTATATCTATGTTAAAATCATATTTAGTTCGCTTTAATTGTTGAACAAGTTTATGATACTCTGTTTCCATTAATAGTTTATATTTTTGTATTTCTCCTATTCTATCTGAAACATTTGAATTAAATATTTCTGTAATCTCCGAATTATTCAATATTTCATCTATGAATCTATTTATATAATCTAACCAATGTTTTAAGGCTAATTCGTAGTTCCTATCACTTTGTAAAAAACCTTTTTTTCTAGCCTCTATAATTGAATGAGCAAAATCTATTATTCCATTTAACTGCATTTCAATTGATTGTGATTGCTGATCATCATGAATCCTAAAATAACTTAGTGTTTCGCTAATATAAACAACTTTTCCTTTAGCCAAAAGATTAAACCATGAAGCTAGATCAACATTGCACAAATATTTCCTTCCAAGGAAAGTACCAAAAGGCTCATCTAAATCACTCTTCCTGAATAACACTGTAGTAGGCTCACCAATATAGTTAATCAGTGACATTAATACATAATCTGCCATCATTTTTCCATCTATAATAGTATCTGATTCAAAAAGCCGTCTCGTACTAACAATATCCTTTAAAAAATTCCCATTTCTATCAATTAATTGTCTATGTGATGTTACTAACTTTATTTCATTATTTTTATCATTTAGATAATAATTCATCATTTTTTCAATTTTTTGGGGATGAAATAAATCATCGTCCATTAAATAATTAATATATTCTCCTCGTGCAAGGTTAAACAGCTTAACATCATTTTCAAACTGACCCAATCTGACCGGATTTTTAATATAGGTTAAGTTATCATATTTACAAGTATATTTAGATATAAGTCTCTCAATTTCGTCGTTCGTGCTATCATCACATACTATTATTTCTATATTCTTATATGTTTGATTTAAAGCACTTTGTAGAGCCAACTCAAAATAATATGGTTTGTTATAAGATGGAATTAGTATGCTTACTAACGGATATTTCTCATTAATCATTAAATCTTTTGATTGTTTTTCAACTGTTTTTATTTCGAAATTAATCTTCTTATAAACATCTAAAAGCTCTTCAAAATTATCGTTATCTTTTTCCTGTTTAAGTTGCTCTATAACATTAGCTAAATATTTCTCACAACTATTGAGCGCAATTAAATAATCTTCCTTCTTTTCTAAAAACCCTTTTTTCCTCGCATATAAAACCTCATGAGCATAATCTAAAGCCCCATCTAATAACATTTTTGTTGATTGCAGTTGTTGACTATTATGAATTCTGAAATAGCTTAGCGGTTGGGAAATATATACCGCTTTTCCTTCCGCTAACAAGGTTAACCATGTTGCTATATCTACATTGCAACCGTATTTTCTACCTAGAAATGTTCCAAATGATTCCTTTAAATCAGATTTTCGAAACAATACTGTAGTTGGTTCACCTATGCAGTTAAAATTATGTTTTAAAACTAAATTTCCTAAATCCTTTCCGTTTATTACCGTATCTTCTTCAAAAAGAGGCTGTGTCAGAACATTATCTGGAAGTTGTTCCCCATTTTGGTTTATCATTTTCCTACTCGAAGTAACAAGTTTTATTTCTTTATTTACATCACTGATGAAATAGTTCATCATTTTTTCAATTTTTTGGGGATGGAACAAATCATCATCCATTAAATAGTTAATATATTCTCCATTGGCAAGGTTAAATAATTTAATATCATTTTCAAATTGTCCCAATCTAGTTGGATTTTTGATATAGGTTAAATTATCATATTTAGCAGTATATTTTTTGATTAACTTTTCTGTTTCCTCATTTGTGCTATCATCACATACAATAACTTCAATATTTTCATATGTTTGATTTAAAGCGCTTTGTAAAGCAAGCTCAAAATAATGCGGACGATTGTAAGTAGGAGTTAGTATGCTCACAAGGGGAAGAAATGTCTTGTTGAATCTCTGAACATTTTCCCCATAAACATCAATAAATTTTTTTCGATCATTATCAAATCCATTTTTCGCATCCGCTATACCGCAGTCATGAACACACCATGGCTCGTTTTGGCGCACAACCCCTACATCATAACTCGCTAATAAAAATTCTTGACACTGGGAGAGATCATAAAAATGCCAACCCGTAAACAAGTCTTCTCGCCATGGGATATCGTATTGAGTGATCATTATTAACCCGTTAATAGCTTGAACGGGTTCATACTCTAGTTCTGTTTCCTTAAAACTTAGTAACTTCATTTCTCCAGTATGACTGTCATAAACCTTTCCAAATCGTTGCGTGCTCTCCCACCAAATTCCATTTCTAGGAATTGTCTTCGCTCCAGCTACTCCAATCATCCCTAATTTAGGATACTTGTCAAAAAGAGCAATAATGTCATATAAGAAATTTTTATTAACTATAAACACATCCTGATGCAAATACACTTTATACTTTGCATCTGTCTGCCTCATTCCTTGGTTGTATCCTGAAGTAATACTCTTAGCATTTTCAATTTTAATAATTTCAATTTCATATCCATCAGGTACATTAAGGGAATTTACATAACGAACTGACTCTTCATATAATTCATGATTGTTAACACAATAGATGAAAGCAACTTTTTTTTCATTCATTACAAAGACTCTCCTCTTGCAACCCTTAATAAATCTAATACATGTTCGTCAGGTTGCTGAATTTGCCGTAAAAAATTCTCTGCCAATTCGTTTTCTCCATAATATAGCAATACATAACCGAGATTATAGAGAGTATCCTCGTTAGTTTTATCGAGTTCATAAGCTGCTTGCAAATACGGTAATACTTGCTCATGAAGTCCCTGCTCAAAACAGATAATGGCTAGCGATTGCAATACTTTTATTTTGTCAACGATACTTGTATTGATCACTTCTTTAATTAACTGTTCTTCTATTTCATCTTGTACAAATTTTTTAGCAATAATTTGTTTTGTTTCTTCTACGTCTATATCAAACTCTAACCGACGCATTAAAAATGTTAGCTCTTGAATCTTTTTTAATGATTCTTCATTTATTTCCTCGAATAATTTTTGAATTTCATCATCTGGGTTTTTAATTAGAGAAAGATATCGATTAGCTAATTGTTTCTCACCATATGCATTTAACACAAACGCTAAGTTATAAAGAGTATCTGTATTTTCTTGTTCTTCTTCAAAAGCCGCTTGCAAATAAGGAAGAACGTGTTCATGATATCCTGCCGCAAAATTTTCAATAGCAATTTGATTAAGCATGGTAACAGATGAATGATAATTTTCTTTAACTGTATTGATAATGTGTTCCATTGGATAATGATTTAACTCTTCTAATACTTTTGGGTCATTACTTTGTTCCGAAGCTAATTTATTTAGTAAAGATAAAAGTTGCTCATTCTGTAATTGACCAGAAACTAAAAAGTAGCTTGATTCTAACATCGGACGAATAGCGTCTCCACGCACAGCAATTAGTTGATTGATAAATTGCTGTTGATCAGCGTTAATAAAAGACTTTAAACCAGATATTGAAATATTAAAACCAGTATCCTTTAGTAAATTTTCAATTTGTGAAAAACTATACATGTTTATGTTATGTTTCACAAAAGGATTATACCCATTTAATAAGTCTTGTATCACTAGATAGTGACCAATATTAGGGATTTTAGCAATAAATATTCCATTTTCCTCAAGATGTTCTTTAACAAATTCTAGTAATGATTTATCTAGCTTAACGTCATTATCACTAAATAAAATAGCGTCAAACTTTCTTTTCCGTATTTCTTCATTCTCAAAACTGCTAGTAACTTTAGCAAATCGATTTGCTTCTTCAATGGAAAATGGATTGTTCTCTATGCCATATAATTTTGCTAAAGGATATTCATGTTTCACTTTTAATAAAGTGCCACCTGATCCACAACCAATATGAAGAACTTGAATGGCTTCTTCTTTAGAAGCATCAATCAACTCAATCATTTCATAATCAATTCTGTATGAATTTGAGTCTGTTCCCCATTTTTCTTTAAATTTCTTTTCATTTTTAGTCAAAACTTTAGAATATGTATTTACGTCTTTTTTCCAAGATACACTCCCATAATGATGAATAAACGTATCTCTGCAAAGCATCAAACGGTATCCTGCTTTACGTAAACGCACAGAATAGTCGTCATCTTCAAAATTCCCTGGTGTAAACCGCTCATCAAGTAAACCAACTTCATCAACCGCTTCCCTTTTAATCAGCATACAAAAACCAATGAGCTTTAACCGCTCTTCCCATTTATCAGGATTAGACACATTATGACTTGCAGCAAATTGGTGCATTTCATCAATAGACGTATAGTTTACAGGGATGGTTGAATAATAAGCTGCCGAATTAGTCACTGGCCCTACTGCCCCAATATCATCAGAACTATATAAACATGTCAGTAAATTATCCAACCAGTTGGCCGTTACTATCGTATCATTATTTAAAAAAAGTATGTTTTCCCCTGTTGCAATCTCAATTCCTTGATTACATCCTTTTGGAAAGCCTAAATTTTCATTATTAAAGATTACCTTAATATTCTTTTGTTGTTTTAACCACTCTACCGTACCATCAGTAGAGTGGTTATCAACAATAATAATTTCATAACTGCCTTCTTTTGTATATTTAGTAATACTTTCTATACACTGCTTTGTATAATCCAATTGATTATGAGTGAGAATGATAATACTAGTTTTCATGTAAGTCTCCTCTTAATCCCCCTGCTGCATCAACCATTTACTATCAGGGTAAATATTTTTTGCTTTTTTCAATATATTTTTTCGTTCTGCTGACATTCCGTTTAGTTTCATAAGCTCTAATACATATTTATATAATCGAAAATCGTTATAACCGAGATTAATTCCTAATAGTCCATATTGAATCGCCTCTGTAAATTGGTTTTTCATTGCTAGCCCTTCGATAATGTTGACAAAACCTTCTGCATCTAAATCATTCAAATTTTCTATGCTTTGATAAAAGCCAAGGGCAACCTCAAAAAATTCATAACGATGAAGAAGATTTCCAAGATAAAGATTTACTTTATTTTCGAACTTATCTTTTTTTGAAATTAATTGTTCAAATAAATGATCTTTTTTTAGTTGGACTGTTCTTTCAATTAGTTTCAAATAAAAATCTTGTTTAGGCACATGCTTTGTTTCATCTATTATAAATAATAAAAACTCTTTTTCTTTTTTATCACTAACAATCGCAGATAACATTTGTACAATCTCTCGTTTTCCTACACTTAAAGAAGCAATTAAAATATCATATAAGTCTAGGCAGCCATTTTTTATATAATTTTCTAATGAAGATATAGAGCTGTTCATTAATGTTGTAATTGCCTCTTCGTATTCACCTTTTAGAATATTGCGTTTAATTTGAAATCCTTTTCTAATAGCTTCGTTTGTTAATTTTGACATAAAATAATCCGCAATCGTTGTCAAATTTAGATTAAGAATAATCCTTAATAGTAGCGATATATCTCTTTCATTAGTAAACCAATTTCTTTTTTCAAGGAATTGAATTATTTCATTTTCAGAGTGAAACTTCGCAAATAAACCTAAAACATTGTATAATGCCTCATAGCTCTTGTTGTTAACAGATAATGCACTTGTATAATGATGGACTGCTTCTTGGAGGTTACCTTTATATTTGTAAATATGCCCAAGCAAAATGTGCGGATCGTACTCCAAGTATTCTATGCTTCTTATAAACCGCTGAAATTTATTTTTGTTTTGGACTAATTCAGTTAAAACTACTAAAGCATCATCATATCTATGTTGTTTAAAATAAATTTCTCCTCTCAAATATTTAAAATCAGGTGTTTCACTATAAATGTTCTCTGCATCACTTATAACGTTCAATGCTTCATTAAATCTTTTTAAATATGTTAAACAAAGGATAATCTGTATAATACAAAGAGAGACCCAACTATATCCAAAATCAGGTTTATTTTTATAAGCTTTCACATAATATTCAAGAGCTTTTTCCACGTCTTTTGAAAGATATTCATTTGCTAAATTAAAGTAATCAAATCCCTTACTTCCAGACAATTTTATTTCCTTATCGAGTAATTTCGCATTCCGTCCCTTTTTATTCTTTTCTTTAACAATTTGCGTTATGTATCCAGAGTGAAAAATGATTAAAGGAATCATCTCTGTGGTTAAATCTTCATTTTCATTTTTTTTCAGTTGTTCGTGAATTGAACGAAAATAACGAATGTTAGTTGTATTTCGATATATTCTTGTATTTCGATGTTGAACAATACGCTCTCCAGACGTTCCTATAAAGTTATAAATGGTTACATCATAGCCATCTATATATTCTTCAGAATTCTTTAATTTTGTTATAACTTCCTCCAAGTTCGATCTATCTACATATTCATCTGCATCAAGTACTAAAATCCATTTCCCTTTTGCCTGCTTTTGTGCATAGTTCCTTGCATCCGCAAAGCTATTTGTCCATTCAAATTCATATACTTGATCTACATATTTTAAAGCGATTTCTTTTGTAGAATCTGTGGAGCCAGTATCAACAATAATGATTTCATCCACAATGCCATAAACAGAATCAAGACAACGTTGTAATACCTTTTCTTCATTTTTTACAATCATACATAAAGATAACAATGGTTTCATAGTACACATCCTTTTTCACCCAATTGCTTAAAAAAATATCGTGTCATTCATTTCAAAGGATAGACACGACACTTTTTTAAACGTCCCTCTTCTTAAAAAGAGGGACATTATTGTATTAGCGGAGTAATTGAAGAACTCCTTGAGGCTGTTGGTTAGCTTGAGCCAACATAGCTTGTGCTGCTTGAGTAAGTATGTTGTTTTTCGTGAATTCCATCATTTCTCTCGCCATATCTACGTCACGGATACGAGATTCCGCAGCAGTTAAGTTTTCAGCTGAAGTCTCTAAGTTATTAATAGTGTGCTCTAAGCGATTTTGAAGTGCTCCAAGTTTTGAACGTTCTTTTGACACGTTTTGAATTGCAGCATCAAGTAAAGACATAGAAGCACTCGCAGCAGCGTTTGAACCTACTGAAATACTATTAATACCAAGAGCAGTAGCGTCCATATCAGTAATACTTAATGTGATAATTTGACCATCGTTTGCTCCTACTTGGAATGTAGCCGAAAAATTACCATCTAATAAATTTTGTGTGTTAAATTGTGTCGTAGTTGAAATACGATCAATTTCAGACAACAATTGATTTAATTCGTCTTGGATGTTTTGACGGTCTGCAGTTGTGTTCGTATCGTTAGCGCCTTGGACCGCTAATTCACGCATCCGTTGAAGGATCGCATGTGTTTCATTTAATGCACCTTCAGCTGTTTGAATTAAAGAGATAGCATCTTGTGAGTTTTTAGATGCCATTTCCAACCCGCGAATTTGGCCGCGCATTTTTTCAGAGATGGCAAGACCTGCTGCATCGTCGCCAGCGCGGTTGATGCGGTAACCTGAAGAAAGCTTTTCAAGGTTTTTCGCAGTTTGTGTGTTGTTAAATGAAAGTTGGCGGTAAGTGTTTAACGCCGAGATGTTGTGGTTAATTCTCATGATTTTTTCCTCCTTGAATTGTTATTTTTCCACGTCCATGTGGTATGAAAAGAGCCGCGTCGGCCGCCGCTGCTCTTTACATGTTTTATATCGGATTGTTTTTTTGATGTTTAATAGTGTTTAAAGAAAAAATAGGACTTTTTTAATAGAAAAATAAAATGGTTGAACATCCTTGTTTGATTACGGTTTTTACAGTTTCAAACCTCAGGTTTATTTTTTGTTGAGCTTTTCTTGAAATTGTTTTAACAGGTCAAGGTCGGTGCGGGAAGCCGCGCTGTTTTCTGTTTGAATGGCGTCATATATTTCCTTTCGGTGGACATCGATTTGTTTTGGAGCTTTAATGCCGAGTTTGACTTGGTCGCCTTCGATGGCGGTGATGGTGATTTCGATGTTGTCGCCGATAATGATGGATTCGTTCAGCTTTCTTGTTAAAATGAGCACGGCTTCACACCTCCTTCTGTTCCATAAGTGGATGCTTCGTTTTATATGTAGTGCCTGTTAAAATCACTTGCTTGGCCCTTTTGTTTTTTTGATTGATGATGACCGGAGCTAGCAGATTGGCGGTTGTGTTTTCGAACGGCTCTTCTAACGTTAAAATCACATAGACAGCGATGTCTTGTTCCGACTCGATTTCCAGCTGCTCAATCGTCGCATCGTCTAAGTCGATAGCATAGTCTTTGAAAAATAAAAAAGGAATAGTCATGACAAAAGCAAGTTCCTTTGTGTTGACCGATTGCAAAATAAAAAATGGCGATTCGGCGCCAAATGGCAAAAGCACAAATTGCTTTTCATCTAAAAACCCCGGGATTCCTGATGGAAATTGGATGATGCTGTCGCTTGCGGCTTCTATTTCGCCATGATATTTTGTCTCTAGTTTCATGTTCTCACAACCTTCATATGTTCATTTCAAAGTTTTGTCCTTTAAAGGTGAGGTTGGCAAAGTCGATTTTTAATTTTTGGTATTGGGCGATTTTTATATCGACTCTGCCACGGTCGTAATGAATGATCGGCTTATTGGGAATGGCGCGAAATTCAGCCTTTTTCAAATGCCAATTAATGTCAAGTTTTCCTGGTTCGTAATCAAAATTCACACTGAACAGCGATGGAATCCAGCCGACATTCACTTCATACATCGGGGATTCGCTGTTTTCTTTCGCTTGATCAGCCAGCGGGCTGCCGCCGTTTTCAATTTTCATCAGTTCATCTCCTTGCTCGGCGCGGCGGGCAATACCTTCAAGCCAAGCTTGATAGCCTTCCTCAGCTATTTTTTCAATGAAACGGAACGTGTCAGCTAAATTCCGGTCTTCCCACGCTTTCGTTTGATCGATAGTCAATTTTCCAGGCGTGCGGTTGATTTCCACCGCTACTTTCGCCGGCTGCAAGTCGACATCCGCTTTCGGCTGTTTGATCGACTGCTTTCCAGGAGTAGTGTTGATCGCAATTTTCGCCATTTGGCTTTCCATTCTGATTTGCGGCAGGAGCATTCCTCTCACCTCGACTGACAACATAAGTTTTAAACAGAAAAGAAATTCTCATCTTAACTCCGTTGGTGCAAACCAACAAACAATTTTTATTGGGTTTCAACTATTACGATACAATTAAAATTCCTCAATGATAGGAACAAACTATATACTAAGAACAATGCAAAATCTAATTAGCCGGGAATTGAAATTTCTTCGATAAAAACTGTGAACCCTTTAGAAGCAGGAAAACATGGGGCAAAAACAAAGTCATAACGATGAACAAAAAGGACCTTTATGCAGGTCCTTTCGCTCTCACATTATCGCAAAAAATCAACTAAGTTTGGCTGAATGATGCGGGCGCTGACAGCAAGCGCTGCTCTGTGCGCGCTTTCTTGCTCTTTCAAGTCGATGATGACCCGTTCGATGTCGGCATCTTCATTGTCTGACAAAATTTTTGTAGAGATTACTTCCTGTTGACCGATGCGGTTTTCCATCTGCTCGATCCGGTTGTAACGGGCGCCAAGCTCAGCCCGTTCTGCACTGAGAGCATCAATATGGTCATCAAGCTGGCCGAGCAGGGTGTCCAAGTTCGTTGTGTCGTTGTTTTCCAAAGCATTTTGAATGTCTTGAATTGTATCAAACAATGCTTGGTTAAAGACATTGTCAGGCGTTATATTCACTTGGATTTGAATGTTTTTTGAAAGCTCAATTTTAAACGGTTCATTGTTGTTATTAACGACAGGCGGGTCGCCGCTGACAGGCGCTGAGTCTGTTTTCGTTCCATTAAAAATATAGCGACCGGCCACTTGTGTGTTGGCGACAGCAACAAGGTCGTCTTTAATTTGTTTCAATTCGCGGGCAACCGCATCACGTTCGTCTTCCGAATTTGTACCGTTTTTTGCCCGAATCAAAAGCTCGCGTATTCGTTGCAGCCCTTGGTTGGCCTGTTCTAATCCCGCTTCAGAATTTTCGATCCAAAGGTAAGCCTCTGATAAATTTCGTTTATATTGTTCAACTTCCTTTAAGTTTGTCCGATAGTACAATCCTTTCATCGCTACAACGGGATCTTGGGACGGGCGGGTGATTTTTTTTCCTGTCAACATCTGATCTTGATATTTTCCCAGCAGCTCATAGCTTTTACTTAAATGGCGGAGCGAGTTTTGCGCAAGCATCGATTGAGTGACACGCATATGCTGCACCTCTCTTTCATTAAATAAATTTTTTGTACAAATTCATAACGTGCAAATAGTACATTTCTTATATGATTTGCACTTCATCGCCTTATTTCATTTCATACATTCTGAACCCGACAATTTTTGCTTTCATTTTCCACTATGGTTATTCAACCGTCAATTTTACTTTATCTCCCGACCAGTCCCATGCCGTTTATGATTCGGTCTAAAATTTCATCCTGCAAAGTGATCATTCTTGCTGCGGCGTTGTACATATGCTGGAATTGGATCATGTTTGTCATTTCTTCGTCTAATGAAACGGAGCTGACGGATTTGCGGCGTTGTTCAACAGATGAAACTAAAGTTTCTGAATTTTCCTTCATCCGCTCCGCTTCTTGTGTCATAACAGCCATTTCGCCGATAACAGCTTCAAAATAACTTTGAAACGAAGTATTTTTTACTTCAGCAAGCTTCAGCGCATTTTGGCCGTCGCCGATTTCTCCTGTAGCAGAAGCTGCAATTCGATCGCGATTCATATCATCCGATACTTTAATGGCAGCCGCAGCGCCTTTAGGAGAGCTTAAACCTCCGAGATCAAAGAAATCACGCTGTGTTTGAACGCCGTTGTTTATGTCCTCAAGGCTCCATCCGTTTCTGTGGACAGTGTTAAATGCGTTCGCAAAATCATATGCCATTTGATCTAAATCTGACATCATGCTAGGATAGATGCCGCGTTCAATCGTGCTGCCTATGTTCGTATAACCGTGCGCCTCGATTAAGCCTTTTAAACTTCCATTGATGTTTAAATTTTCAACAAAATCGTCTGCCCCTATCATTCTTCCACCAACAGAAATAGATTCGATGAGACCGTTCGTCTTGGATTCATTGAGGCTAAATTGTCTTACTTTGTATCTATTTCCGTCGACAAGGGTGATTGGCGGTTCGAAGCCAGCGAGCTCGACAGTTACTTTTCCTTCGGCTACTTTCAAAGCGTTGCCTCCGCTTTCAACCGGCGTCACTTTAATATCAATATACGAAGAAAGCTCATCCAATAATCGATCGCGCTCATCATACAAATCGTTTGGCAAATAACCATTCGGTTCTACTTCGCCGATTTGTTTGTTAATTTGGTTGATTTGCTCAAGCAAAGAGTTGATTTTCGTTGTTGCGACATCGAGTTCGTTGCGTAAATCTTTCTGATTATGCTTTAATGATTCCGCCAAATAATTGAACGTTTCTGTAACAGCTCTTCCGCGCTCAAGGACAACAGAGCGGGCGCCCAGGTTGGAAGGGTTGACCGCCAAATCTTGCAGCGATTGCCAAAAGCTATCCATCGTTTTGTTCAAGCCTGTCTCGTTCAGCTCGTTCATCACATCTTCCATTCTCGATAATGCGTTGAATCTAGAGCTCCAGTAGCCAAGCTTAGAATTTTCGCCGCGATATTGTACATCAAGATAGCGGTCGCGGATCCGCTGCACTGTTTGTGTATCCACCCCTGTTCCAAACTGCCCAGGGATATCAGCTCGAAAACGGCCTGGTGTCGGATACGCTTGCTTTTGCACAAGGTTTACCCTCTGCCGCGAATAACCAGGTGTCTCGGCATTTGCCACATTATGTCCAATTGTATATAAAGCGCTTTGTGCGGCATACAATCCGCTTCTAGCCGCTTCCAGTCCAAAAAATGTTGATACCATTGCGAATTCCCCCGTTAAATTTTTGAATCAAACCATGAACGCCGTTTCGATTGCTTCGATTCTTGATTCGGATTCGTGTAATTCGGCGATGCTTCCTCCGGCATGAAAAGATCAAGCGTTAAATTCACAACCTGCAATGCTTGCAATGCCAGTTGTTGATTGACAAAATTCGCGTTTTTCAAATTAGCCAATACGTTTGTCAATTTTTCTTTTAGATTTATCAACCGTTCTTTATCCTCATTTTCCGCTTTTTCAATACAGGCGGAAATTGTTAAATCGTCTTCTCTTTCTAAAAAGCAAGCCGCTGCTTTGATCCGTTCCTTTTCAGCATTTTCAAGCTGCATTACATATTTCTGCTCTTCCTTTAAAAGCTGCATTAATTGATTAACATCATCTTTTTTCAGCAAATCCGTTTTTTTTACTGCCAAGTTATACAATTGTTCATGAATGATTAACTGCTTTTCTAAAACGTTAATTAAATTGGCAAGAGACACGAAAACGTCCTCCCCGCAAAATTCAATACAATCATATTTACCGGTGCTTCGTTCAAAACATTGACAAGATGATCCAAAGCCGGACATGAAAAATAATTTTTTGTTGTAAAGATGAAGATGCTAAAAATGCAGAAATGTACAATATAGTTGCCCAGCACATTTTCATTCTGTTCCAAATCAAAAATCGAAACAGGCTGCTTCGTACGCAACCAAATCAAAAACCGAAACGGATTGACGCAATTTATTCTTCATTTTTTTTCTTATAAAATTGGATCATGCTTTTCGCGATCAGGTCTGGGGCGATTTTGTAAGTCCCGCTTTCAATTTCTTTTTTTATCGCCTGCACTTTTTCTTGGCGCTGAAGATCAAAACCGCTCGTCTGCTGAAGCTGTTTTGCCTGCTTGGATATTTCCACTCTATCTTTTTGGACTTCCACTTTCATCTGCTTGCTAGCATCCATTTGCTTTTGATAAGGATTAACGTTTGATGACCGATAGCTGTGAATCTTCATGGACACCGCCTCCTTTCCTGCTCTAATGGAACGATTGTTTCAGCTGGAAATCTATCTCTATATTCATTATCGGATCGATAGAGGGATTTGTTAACGTTTTTCATTATTTTTCGGTTGGATAGCGTAGTATGTTTGCATCTTCTCTTTCTCCTCCTGAAACTGCTCTTCTCTTTCCATTTGCTCAATTTGAGACTGTATTTCCTTTTTGCAAGAAACACAAAGTTTTCCCTCGCGAATAAATTTGCCGCACCGTGAACAAGGATAACCAAGGTTCGGGAAGTTCGCCAGTTGAATGCGTCCTTGATGAATAAACTTCAGTATTAAGTCCTCTTCCACTCCTGTTTTTTCCACAACTTCAGTAATGGTCGATCTGCGGTTTTCCTTTTTTCTCAAAAAGTTATATACTGTTTCAAATGCCTTTTCTTCCTCTTGGTAGCAAGCATCACATATTGAACGAAGCCGCGTTTTGACAAACAAGGAACCACATTTTGGGCAGTTTGCTAATTCCCCCATAAAAATCCACCTTTCAAAAATCTTCCTATTATTATTATTTTATATCGGAAAAACGGATTTGTCATTTAGCTGCGGACAAGCGTAAATGATTCGACACTTTTCGCACCAGCGTTCATCAGCTGCTTTGCAGCTTGGCGTACCGTTGCGCCTGTTGTGTAAATGTCATCGATGATAACAATATGTTGACCATGTACTTGTTTTGGATCTGTTACAGTAAACATATTTTTCGTCTTCATTCGGTCGATCCGTGATTTTTTTGATTGTTTTGCTGCATCTGTTTTGCGCAAAGGCTCAATAATCGGAAGCTGAAGGAGCTGGGCCAATAATTTTGCTTGATTAAACCCGCGTTCCAAAAGCCTTTCTTCACCTAATGGGATGGGAACGAGAATCATCGATTTGTCGAAGTGATGGTGAAATGCTTTCACAAAAGGTTCGGAAAACATCTGCGCCAATATCGCATCCCCGCGGAATTTAAACCTAGCAAGCACTTCTTTCATAAATTCATTATATTGAAAAACAGAGCGGTTTTTCTTTATCACTCCATGATAGTCAGGATGTTTTTCCCAAGCCGCGCAATCAGTACAATACTCGGCTTTTTCACTTTGCCTCCCGCACATTGGACAAATGGGGCCTGATATAACGTTTAGCTTGCTGGAGCATTCTTCGCATAAAACAGGGTCTTTTTCAAGGAAAAAAAGCCGTCTCCAAGTCAAGCGGACATCTATACTTTTAAAACAATAAAGACATCTTCCCATATTTCGCATCAAGCCTTCCTATTATCACATCGTGGGTTTTCTGAAACAATTCTTGCGCATTCTGCCAGGCTGACAAGAAGAGATGTCATTTGCTGCCGATCAAAAAATTCCGCTCTTACATATGTAATTTTATCTTCACTCGTTACATAACGGGGCTGAACTCTATTTAACACTAGAGCTAAAACATCATTGCGGCAAGTTGGGCACGTGCATTCCATATGAAATTGGTCAATATATTCATCTAGCAATTCTTCCATAATTTTTTCCAGAGCGTTTACTATCATGTCCTCACCCCAAATATATGATCTCTAATCTGTATTATATTGGATCATACTGGAAAAAGGAATTTCTTTTTTCAGCCAAAATTGAAAAGATTTTTCCAACTTTACACATTCTGTATCGTTTCCTTCATTTTCTAAATACTAACGCTTTAACAAATCTTCCTTTGCCGCTTCCCGATTCATAGCAAGAATATGGTGTTTCGCTGCAATCATTTCATTTGTTTTGCCATAATGGAAAAAGATAACGGAGCCTGTTGGATTGTTCATGCTCCGTCCAACACGGCCGGATATTTGAACAAGGGCACTTTCTGTAAAAATGGTTTCTTCTGCTCCTAAAACAGCTGCATCAGTTCCAGGAACTGTTACACCCCTTTCCAAAATGGTAGTTGTGACAATGATCGGAATCCGGCCATTTCGAAATGCCCGAACCTTTTCTTTCCTTTGGGGATCTTCGGCATGTACTCCTTCAACCGCTGAATTCAATTTTTTTAGTAACGGAACGACATCATGAAGCACTTTGATTTCCGGTACAAATAGAAAAGCTTGTCTTTCCTTTTGCATTTGTTCGGCTGCCCATGTGATGATATTTTTCGGCAGCTTTCCTTTCTCCAATCTTTTTTTCCAATTGCCGCACCATTTGAATTCAGGAACAGGTAGGGGATAACCATGGTATCGAGCAGGGATTTTCACAATTTCGGAAGGCTTAAAATGCTGTTTAATTGATGAGGAGGGAGTCGCAGTTAAATAAATAAGGGAGCTGTTTCGTTTGCGTGCTTTTTCAACCGCAAATTGTAAAGCAGAATCTACAGAATATGGAAAAGCATCCACTTCGTCAAGAATCACCACGTCAAAGGCTTCTTTATACCGAAGAAGCTGATGAGTCGTTGAAATGGTAATTGGGCTCAGCTTCAAACGATCTTCGCTTCCTCCGTAAAGCACTGCCACATCGATGCTCGGAAAAACGTTTTTCAAACGCGGTCCAAGCTCCAAAACAACATCCGTACGCGGTGCAGCAATGCAAACAAATAGCCCTTTCTGCAAAGCTGTGTTTATGCCGGCAAACAGCACCTCTGTTTTTCCTGCTCCGCAAACTGCCCAAATGAGACAGTCTGTACGCTGCAAAACGGACTCCGCGATCCGGTCAGATGCTCTTTTTTGCGCCGGAGACAGTTCACCATCCCATTGCAAAAAGTTTGTTTGATCCGATTGGATCGAATGTTTTTCCTCCTTCTCTCGTCTTGGAAAACTAACAAGCTTTGAGCATTCACTTACTCGCCCCATCATGATGCAGTTCCGGCAATAATGACAAAACTTTCCGCACTTTGCACAGTCAAAGCCTGCAAATAAAAAGGGCTGATCATTTCCACATCGATTGCAATAAAAAAAACCGGATTTTTTCACAACGCCTTGTTCTATTTCAACGAAGAGGGCATTTTGAACGGCATCCATTGAAAACGGGAGCTCATTTGAAAGGAGATGTCTTCCGAGAAGATGTTTTTGAAGATCATGATCATGCATATAAAACCTCCGCTTGTACATACCATATTGTTCCTTACTATTATTTTTTACCTTATATTTTCTGAAAAATCAATATATTTATTCAATTGATCTTATTGCTTTTCGTCCGAATGAAAGATGCTAGATGAATCATTTATATCCTTCATTTCTGTAAAAAATAAAAGGTGCTTTTTGCACCTTCAGATGGTCAGACACCATTCCATTTTTTGGTGGATCACACCTTTTCTCGTTTTGAAGGGGAAGTTCTTTTAAGAGGATGGATACAGCCATTTTTCACAATGGGTTTAACGTTTCCTTGCAATTACTTTTTATACCAGCAGAGACCCATAGCTCCCTCTCCTAGATGAGTTCCAATGACAGCGCCAAAATAGCTGATAATAAATTCAGAATTTGGATATTTACTTTCGAGCTCCTCTTTCATTTTTTTGGCATCCTCCGGCCTGTTGGCATGAATGACAGCCGCCCGCACCGGATGTTTGCTTGCAGCTTCGTCAAATAATTGATAGATACGTTGGATTGCTTTTTTACGCGTACGAATTTTTTCATACGGCACGATCACTTTATCAACAAAATGAAGAAGAGGCTTCAGTTGCAGCAGGTTCCCTATTAAAGCTTGAGAACCGGTTAATCGTCCGCCGCGCTGAAGATGAGAAAGATCGTCCACCATAAAATAAGCATCCATTGATTTTTTAATTTCATCAAGGCGAGCGATGATCTCTTCCGGTTTTTTCCCTTCCTTTGCCATTTTCGCTGCTTCAATTGCATAGAATCCCTGAGCCATACAGCTTATTTCCGAATCGTAAGGATATACCTTAATGCTGTCTACCATTTGACCTGCTGTGACAGCACCATTGTAAGTGCCGCTGATACCGCTTGAAAGATGAATGCTGATGACTGCATCATATTCTTTCGATAAGCTTTCAAACAACTCGACAAATTCACCAACTGGCGGCTGAGAAGTTGTAGGCAGCTCTTTCTGGCGCTTTATTTCTTCCCAAAAACTCTCTGCTGTCATATCTATCTCTTCACGATAAGACTCGTCTCCAAAAATAACGCTAAGAGGAATCATATGTATGTCATGCCTCTTTCGAACTTCTTCAGGAATGTAAGCAGTACTATCTGTTACAATCGCAATTTGCATCATGTTTTTCCTTTCCTTTTAATAATTTCATTCTCTCCTTTATAAGACTATTTTATAAAAAAAGCAAGCTTTTATCATTAACTTTGCCGGATTTCCATGAAACTGCAAGAGGATGAAAAATTTTTTAGCTGCTTCAAAGTCTTTATACTGCCATTTATGCGGATTTCGTTTTGTCGATCGGCTCATTATGATTTTCGTTGAGGTTATTCTTATGAGGTCTACACCTTTTTAAAGGATTTTTGAGCAGCTTAAACGGAGCTTTTATGTGGATTCCAATTGCGGTTACCAATTTTGCTACATTTTTTCTTGTTTCTGAGCAAACCGACCTCTTCCCAGCGCCTGTAGTTATTTGAAGAGGCCGTTATGCTTCCTGTTGATTTATTTTCGCCTAAGATGTGAGTTCTGCAAAACCGGAACATTGAATGTAATGCTTCCTATGATTCATTCTCGTAGCTTCTGATCAAAACATTTCTCTGGTCAGGATCCGAATAGATTGACAAGTTGCCAAATGATATTATGTTTCCAGCCGTAATGAAGAAATGCAATTGAATTCATTTATCATCGCTGGACAATCAGCCAAGTCGGAAAAAACAATATAGATACACCGAGCAAAATTGGTATTTAGAAATCAATCTCACTTTCACGGTTTGACGATTCAAATCGTTCAAAATTAATCGCCATGGAAAATATGTAACTTTACTTAACTTCCACCCAGCCGTTTTTAATGGCAAGAACTACAGCTTGTGTTCGATCGTTGCAATTTAATTTTTGCAAAATGTTGCTGACATGGTTTTTCACCGTTTTTTCGCTAATGAACAGCGTTTCACCGATTCTTCTATTGCTTTTTCCATCAGCAAGCATTTGCAAAACTTCACACTCACGTCGGGTTAAAATATGAAGAGGGCGCCGGACTGTAGCTGGAATTTGTCCATTATTGGCTGATGACAGACGGCGGAACTCATTGACTAGATTGTGAGTTACTTTTGGATGTAAATAGCTTCCTCCCTCTGCCACGATTTTAACTGCTTCTACTAAAGTGTCAGCATCCATTTCCTTCAATAAATATCCTCTCGCTCCGGTCTTCAAAGCATGTATCACATAATTTTCATCATCGTGGATCGATAATATAATAACCTTCGTATCCGGATATGAATTAACCAGCTGCTTAGTAGCTTCAACGCCATTTACACCAGGCATATTAATATCCATAATGACAACATCCGGCATATAGCTTTCAACAACTGTTAAAGCTTCACTGCCGTCATAAGCTTCCGCAACCACTTCAAAATTAGGCTCAAAATCAAGAATACGTTTTATACCTTCCCGAAACAGAGCATGGTCATCTATTATGACAATTTTAACTTGATTATTCATTTACAATCCTCCCCATTATTATTTTTTCAGTGGTGTATGCATGAAGTCAATCAGACCATTTCTCTATTTCATAGATTAGTAGGCAATTGAATAATAATGAACGTTCCTTTTCCGGGTGCAGAATGGACTGCCATTTTCCCATTCAACAGCTCCACTCGTTCTTTCATTCCCATTAAACCGAATGACTCCTTTTTTTCTTTAAACACTTTCTTTATATCAAAGCCTTTGCCGTCGTCTTTTATTGCAACATTTACTTGGTTTGGACGGACTTCAAATTTAACGTCAATTTGCTTTGCTTCCGCATGCTTCAAAGCGTTCGTTACAGATTCTTGAACAAGCCGGAACAGGGCCACTTCAAATTTCGGCGGGAGCCGTTTTTCTTCCACATCACTGATGTTTTGAAAATTGATTTTTATATCTTTTTCATATTCTTGAATAGTCGAAAGGTACTTTCTAAGTGTTGGAACGAGTCCTAAATCATCCAATGCCATAGGTCTTAAGTCATAGATAATGCGGCGAACCTCAGATAACGCATTTCTCACCATTTTTTTTAAATTTTGAACTTCTTGAAACCCTTCTGCAGTCCCTTTTTCCCGAAAAACCCGTTCAATCAGATCAGAGCGCATCAGAACATTTGCAAGCATTTGGGCTGGTCCGTCATGTATTTCACGTGACACCCGTTTTCGCTCTTCTTCCTGCGCTTCTATAATTCTTAAGCCAAAGGCTTGTTTTTTCTTTGCATCTTCCAGCAAATCGCCAACCTGCCGCAAATCTTGGTTTAAATATTGCAGCACAACAGTAATTTGACCTACTATGACCTCTGCTCGTTCAATCATTTCTTTTAATGATAAAAGCCGGCGGTCCAATTCATCCCGCCGTTTTCTTAATTGTTTTTCTTTTTCTTGGAGCATGGCCAGTTCAATTTGAATATTTTGCGCTTTTTCATAGGCATTCAAAATATCTTGTTCTGAAAACTTGTAGAAGTTGCGGCTGACTTCCACGAGGCGCTGCCGTGCGATTTTCGATTGAATCGTCAGCTTATCGGTTTGCTTTATCACCTCACTTACTTGCTCTTTCACTTCTTCCAATTCTTCTACTATTTTCTCATACTCTGTGCGGGATTTTTCACCGATTTCAAAAATTTGATCTTTGCTTGATTGGACGGTTTCGATCATTTTATTTAAAATATCGTCTATTACAGTAGAATCTATTTTTTTGGAGTTCACAGCCTTTTCCTCCATTTTAAAAAAGTTGTTACAAAAACTTTATCAGTTCATAATTGAAGTAAAAATTTTGTCGTTTTATAATATTCTAATGTGAGTGTTTTTTTATAAAAAAAGTCGATTTTTGTCAAAAAAAAGTTATGCCGTTTTGTTTCTTCTGCGGAGGTGATACACAATGCTTTCCTCCTATTATACCGTAGCTGGCTTTGGAGAGCATGAAATCGTGATTCAAAAATCACGATTTATCTGCTATATTAATCGTGCCAAAACTGAGAAAGAAGCTCAAGAGTTTATTGATACAATCAAAAAAAAACATTGGGATGCCACACATAACTGCTCCGCATATTTAATTGGAGAGCATGACCAAATTCAAAAAGCGAACGACGACGGAGAGCCAAGCGGAACAGCAGGAGTGCCGATGCTTGAAGTGTTGAAAAAGAAACAACTAAAAGACACTGTCGTTGTTGTCACCCGTTACTTCGGCGGGATTAAACTCGGCGCCGGCGGGCTGATCCGTGCATACGGAAAAGCTGTTTCAGAAGCCATTGACCACGTTGGCATCATCGAACGCAAGCTAATGAAAATTATTCGCACTACGTTCGATTACAGCTTTCTCGGCAAAATCGAAAACGAATTGCGCTCGTCTGTCTATAAGCTGAAAGACATCTACTATACCGATCATGTGGAAGTTGAAACATATGTAGAGGAAGGCCGGGTTCAAAGCTTCAAAGACTGGATGACCGATCTCACCAATGGGAAATGTGTGATCCAGGAGGGGGATTTCGTTTATTTGGAGGAGAAAATCTAATTTTTTTATGGAGGATATTATATGAAACGTCAACAATTGAAAAAAACACGAAAGAGAAAAAAGAGAAAATTATTTAAACGAATTGTGCAGCTTTTTATTTTAATTTTGTTAGTGTTTGCCGGCTACACAGGATATACGTTTTGGAAAGTTTATAATTCCGCTTATGATGATTTGGATCGGGTGAAATCAAAACTGCGCGATGAGGCGGTTACGATATCGAATGACCCTGTTTCCATTTTGATTATGGGTGTTGAAGACTACTCCAGCGGCGGAAAAGGCGGGCGGTCGGACACTTTAATGGTTGCCACGTTTAATCCAAAAGATGAAACGATGAAACTGTTAAGTATTCCAAGGGATACAAGAGTTTATATAAAAGAAAAGGATAAGAAAACAAAAATTAATCATGCATATTCCTACGGTGGCAAAGAGTTGACAATCGAAACAGTCGAAGACTTTTTAAACATTCCTATTGACTATTATGTGACAGTCAATTTTGAAGGATTTAAAAATATTATAGATATTCTTGGCGGAATTGAAGTCGATGTCCCATTTGACTTTAAACAAAACAGTGACGACAGAGTCGCAGAGAAGCTTGAATTCAAAGAAGGACCGATGACTTTGGACGGTCGTCATGCTCTTGCCTACGCAAGAATGCGGCTTGAAGATCCGCGCGGAGACCTCGGAAGAAATGAAAGACAGCAGCAGGTCGTAATGGCAGTAATTGATAAACTTTCCTCTATCGGAACTATTACGAAAATTGATAAATTAACAGATGAAATCGGCGATAACGTAGAAACAAATATGAAAGTAACCGAGTTGCTAGCTTTTTACAAAAAATATTCAGATTTTAATTCTTCCAAAATCGAGCAAGTAAAACTAGAAGGCACACCAGAATATATAAATGGCGTTTCCTATTATATCGTAGACGATGAATCCCTTGCGGAGGTACAACATGATCTGCAGGATCACCTAAATTTTCAATTGAATAATAGGGCTTCCCTCGAATAAATGAAAAAAGGGACGTCCGAGAAGTCTTAAATAAAGCCGGTGGAAAAAATGAGCTGTTTTTTCCACCGGCTTTTGTAATTTTTTCGATTTTTTGCTGAAAACAGTCGCCGACTATTTTAAGATGTCGGATAACTGCCATAAATCCCAAACTCGACATAGATATTGCCGAGCCGCGCAAACGTATAAGACAGATTCCCCTAATCGAGTAGGAGGGAGCGATTAACTCCCGTCCTCTCACACCACCGTACGTACGGTTCCGTATACGGCGGTTCAATTAAGATAATTGACGCAAGTCTTTATAACTTCCGTGAATAGCTGTTCTCTTTATGCCAGTGGTCACTCCACCCTCCAAGAGATCTCCCACGGGATTCACCGCTTCCTCCCTCAAGTGAGGTACTACGTTTTCTGTGTTCATCATGACTCACTGAATGCCAAGGGCTATTCTCTCTTAATTGTTCGGTCCTTCTTAGTTGTTCTAGACCAACTAATACTATGACCTCTGCTGACTTCTGACTGTTCAGCTATCTATCACTAGATAGGTTACCAAGGTTACTTGGCGTGCCAGCCAGACCTCCCCGGGTAAGAGTGTAATCTTTCCTTCCATCCATCTGCTTCATTTACTCTGTATCACCTTCGGCAGAAAGGGCTTTGTTTTGTCTTGCAAACTCACCCAGTGATACCTAGCCTCATATGAAGTTCGTGTTCCGAGAGACCTTAAAGTTTGCCGCTCGCTTCCTTCAGATTCCGCGTCACCACGGACACCCTTGCGTTAAGCTAACTGCTACTTCTGCCTTCGCAGCTCGGGACTTTCACCCTATAGATTACACCCATGCCGGGCGCACAAGGAAAAAGCTGTCAATCTTTTGACAGCTTTTTATATTTGGCAAAGGTTATGAATTATCTTTTTGCGGTTTATTTAAAGAAAATATTTTTTTCAACATATTAAGAAAAGGTTTTTGATTTTCTCCGATTAACCCAACTATCTCAGCACCGATTTGAATTATAATAATCAGCACAATCATAATGATCAACGATGCCCATAATGTCGCATGAGTAAAGAGAATCGCTGAAACGCCGAAGCATGCGCTTATTAAATAAATGATTAGCACCGATGTCCGATGACTAAATCCTAAATCAACTAAGCAATAATGCAGATGATGTTTATCAGCCATTGTAATGCTTTGCTTGTTCAAAATTCTTCTAATGATCGCAAAAATAGTATCAAATAATGGGATGGCCAGCACAATAATCGGAATGACAAAACTGAACAGCGCAACATTTTTAAACAATCCTAACATCGAAATGATCGCGACCGAATAGCCTAAAAACATTGCGCCCGTATCGCCCATAAATATTTTGGCAGGATAAAAATTATGGACAAGAAATCCTAACGTGCTGCCGATGAGAATGACAGACAGAGCAACAACAACTAAACGGCCATCCATAAATCCCATAATCATAATGCTTGTCAAGGCAATCGCTGTGACTCCTGCCGCAAGACCATCTAATCCATCTATCAAGTTAATGGCATTCGTAACGCCGACAATCCACAAAATTGTCAAAGGATAGCTAAGATATTCTTCTATGTAAACCGTTCCAACAAACGGCAATGTTACTTTATCAATCAAAAGCCCTGATGTCACGACAACGAATGCAGCCAACAATTGCCCGCATAATTTCTGTTTCGGTGTCAAAGTAAAAATATCGTCTAAAATGCCAGTAATTAAAACTATAGTAGCCCCTAAAATAATTTTTAACATGTGAGGATCATCCGGCTGCAAGTACAGAAAACCGATCACCACTGCAAAAAAAATGGCGAGCCCGCCTAAACGGGGCATAACTTTTGTGTGAACTTTTCTTCCTTCTGGATAATCCACTGCATTTATTTTTAAAGCCAATTTTTTTACAAAAGGTGTAAGCAATGCCGCAATAACGAATGTTAAAATAAAGGCTATTATATATTGGGAATAATTCATATAATCCCCCACTCATTGCAAGAAGTATTCACTTCTTTCATCATAGCAGAAATGGCGAAACTTTCAACAATATTATTTTTAAATTTTTATAACTATTTTATGACTCATTTATTTTTGAAACGATTGGTAAAAATCAAGCAGTTTATTCCCTTCACTTTTCCAATTAAAGCTTTTTAAAAATTCGTTTCTCCCTCTTTCCCTCATTTGATTTAACTGGTCCTGACCGCATTGCAAAAAGAACAGAATGGCATCCGCTATCTCTTTCGGATTTTCAGGGTCGACCGCTCTGCCGCTTCCTGCTTTTTTCAGCACCCGATCATAATGTGGAAAATTTGATGCAATCGGAATAACACCGCCTGCTAAATATTCGAAAATTTTATTAGGCAAACAAACAAGATGATTCGGAACAGGCAAATAAGGAATAATCCCTATCGATGCCTTTTCTAAATATGTTTGGATTTGCTCATAAGAAACTTTCCCAGCAAATTGAATGTGGTTCTCAAGTCCATATTGACGGATTTTATCTTTTATTTCTTTCTCAAAAGATTCTGCTTCAAACCCGCCGACAAACAGCAGCTTTGCATCCATTTTTTCAGAAACGATCTTGAATGCCTCAATTAATTCCCGAATGCCTCTTATAGGTGTAATCCCGCCTAAATATAAAATAAGTTTTGGATCCTTTTGATTGATGCTGAGTTGTTCAAACATTTCAAGCAAAGGGTAGTTTTCAATTTTGCAGCTTTTATATTTTTTATATCTTTCCCCTACTTCATCTGTTGTATAGATAACCCCGGAAATAAACTGCAAAGAAATTTTCTCAATAATCTCATATGCGATTCGAACAGGAATTTTTACCCATTTTTTTAAATATTTTTTGCTCATAATCGCATTCGGATAATGCTCATGAACATCAAAAATTACAATTTTACGTGTTATAAGCCTTAACAAAACCCCTACAGGGAGCAATTCCGGATCATGAAAATGATAAACATCTGCGTTCGTTTTTATTGCTTTTTTTATAATAGAAAATGTATGTAAAAAACGTTTCCATTCTTTCTTCGGTTTATCAATCGGAATCAGTTGTATATTATCATGTTCAATTATTTTTTCCGGTTTTGGAGCAATCAGCGTAACCTCGTAGCCGGCTTTTTGCAGCGTTTTGCACTGTTTATGATAAATTCTTCCATCATAAGCATGATGGACTGTTGTTAACACGCACACTTTTGTCATATTCTCCAACCTCTTTATGCATTGTCATTTTCATAATTTTACTTTACACTATTAGATTAGCGAATTCTATTTTCATATAGAGGGAATTAACATGAAAATCATTTACATTACACAGCATTTTCCGCCTGAAATAGGCGCTGCGCCTGCTAGGGCATACGATTTAAGTTATTATTTAGGAAAATTAGGACATAACGTTACTATTATAACAGCCTTCCCTAATCATGAAACGAATTTTGGCATTTTTAAAAAAGAAACAATGGAGCATGTAAATGTTTACCGTATGTTTCGGATGAAAGATACGAAACAAAGCGCATTGCGGCGTTTAATGAATTATTTTTCTTTTACTTTTTCAAGCTTTATTGGAGGGATTTTTGTTCAAAAGCCTGACATCGTTTACGCTACTACGCCACAGCTTTTTCAAACTTTTTCCGGATGGCTTTTAAGCAAATGGCACAGAGCCAAATTTGTTTTGGAGGTCCGCGATTTATGGGTGGATTTTGCTGAGATTCTTGGCCAATTCAAAAATAAAAAGCTTTTAAACCTTGCACGGAAGTTGGAAAAATTTTTATATAAAAAGGCTGATCTCATTGTCGTTGTGACCAATGGATATAAAGACAGATTAGTATCCGAAGGAATTCCGGAAGAAAAAATTATTGTCATTCCTAACGGCGTCAATCCTGCTTTGCTTAATGACACTTATGCTAATTATAAAGATATAAAAACAGAGTACAATCTTCAAAACAAACGAGTGATATTATATTCAGGGAATATCGGCTCAGCCCAAGGACTGGAAACCGTTATTCAGGCGGCAATCAAGCTAAAAGACAATTCTGATTATATATTTTTATTCATCGGTGAAGGGGTCGAAAAAAAACGGTTAAAAGAGTTAGCTGAACAAAATCAGTTATCAAACGTTCGATTTATCGATCAAATTCCGAAAGATGAGCTTATTTCCTATTACAAAGCAGCAGATATCGGTATTGTTAGTTTAAAAAAGCACCCTCTTTTCTCTATTACGATCCCATCGAAAATGTTCGATTACCTTTCCATGTCCATTCCTGTTTTAATCGGTGTTGATGGAGAGGCGAGACAAATTATTGAAAAATTAAATGGCGGTTACTTCTTTGAACCTGAAAATGCAGACGACTTTATCCGCGCTCTATTCAACGCCTTTGAAAATGAGGCGGAATTAAAACGAATGCGGAAAAATTTGAAGGAACGGCTGCTAGCACATTACAATCGAGAAATGTTCGCAAAAAAACTATCAGATCATATTGAATTACTTCATAAAAAGAAAGAAAGAGGGAATGCTTAAAATTCCCTCTTTCTTAATATGGTTGGAAAGATTGTGGTCTTTCTTCTCTTTTGCCAAAATGATATAAAATGGCCTCTACTATGCGCTTAGAGGCATTTCCATCTCCATATGGGTTCGACGCTTTCGCCATTCGTTCATACTCCTCTTTATTTGTAAGCAGCTCTTTGGCCATTTTGTAGATGGTCTCTTCGTCCGTCCCCGCTAATTTCAATGTACCCGCTTCAATACCTTCAGGTCTTTCTGTCGTATCTCTTAACACAAGAACAGGTTTCCCTAATGAAGGCGCCTCTTCTTGTACTCCGCCGGAATCGGTTAAAATAATGTGCGAACGGGCAGCGAAATTATGGAAATCAAATACATCAAGCGGTTCAATAAGATGAATCCGATCGTCGTCTCCTAAAATTTCATTCGCTACCTCACGAACAGCAGGATTTAAATGAACCGGATACACAACTTGTACATTATTATGCTCTTGAACAATTCTTTTAATAGCTCTAAACATGTTGCGCATTGGTTCACCCAGATTTTCCCTCCGGTGGGCAGTTAGCAAAATCATCCGATCCGAACCGATTTTATCGAGAATATCGTTTTGATAAGAATCTTTAATAGTTGTTTTTAAAGCATCGATCGCTGTATTTCCAGTAACAAAAATGGAATCTTCGTTTTTATTTTCTTGAAGAAGGTTTTGTTTTGACTTTGTCGTCGGTGCAAAATGCAAATCCGCAATGATACCTGTTATTTGTCGGTTTATTTCCTCTGGGAATGGAGAATATTTATTCCATGTTCTCAGCCCAGCCTCTACATGTCCGACAGCAATTTGATTATAAAAAGCCGCAAGACTGGCAACAAATGTTGTTGTCGTATCTCCATGTACCAACACAATATCAGGCTTGACATCTTTCATAATTTGATCAAGCCCCTCAAGTGCTCTCACCGTAACGCCTGTCAATGTTTGTCGATCCTTCATAATATTGAGGTCATGATCAGGCTTAATTTCAAACAGTTCAAGAACTTGGTCCAGCATTTGCCGATGCTGAGCTGTTACCGTCACAATCGATTCTATTTCGTCCGAATATTTTTTTAGCTCCAACACTAACGGAGCCATTTTAATCGCCTCAGGTCTTGTACCAAATATGGTCATTACCCTAATCTTTCGATCCATTCTGACGTCTCCTTTTTCGTTAATATGCACCAATTACTAAATTATCATAACCACAATCATTGTACAAACGAATTTCATATTTTTCACCAAATTGCTAGAAACTGTCCAATAAGTTCCTAAAATGAAACAAATGGAGAAAACTTGCTGCTTTTCTCCACTTGTTTTGTATACTTTCGATTTTTGTTTAAAGCAGCTTGGCGGATGACTGTTACTTCACTATGTTGTGAACCAATTCCGCAATTCTAAACTCGATGTGTACCTTGGTGAGTTCCCGCAAAAGTTCTTCGGAACGACCGATTGTCCTTAATGCAACCGCATTACGAACTAATGATACTTGGACAATGTCACGATCTATTCTCCCCTTCTCCTTCTGCTATAAAAAAATTGTAGCACATACCTTGACCGTGGTCTGTGCTACTAATCTTAATAAGTTTTTTGCTTAATATTTTTTCATAGTTAAGATAAAAACAACGACGTTGTCGTTTACACATTACTAGAAAGAATGGTTTCAATTCCTCATAGTTAAGATAAAAACGCTGTTCAGAAGGCGATATGAAGCCAATGAAACATTGGTTTCAATTCCTCATAGTTAAGATAAAAACACTCGAAGAAACACACAAAGAACAAATCGAGCATATGTTTCAATTCCTCATAGTTAAGATAAAAACCACTTCAAAATCCGCGATATACTCTATTTTTCTAGTTTCAATTCCTCATAGTTAAGATAAAAACATATGCAAGGAGATTGTGGTAGATTCCATGTGATATTGTTTCAATTCCTCATAGTTAAGATAAAAACGCGATTCGTGGGAACATACGATGACCTAGTAGAAGCAAGTTTCAATTCCTCATAGTTAAGATAAAAACCGAAACATCTATAACGCAGCTGTCCAATCAAATACAGCTGTTTCAATTCCTCATAGTTAAGATAAAAACGGTTGTTGTCTTTTTAGGTTCTTTGTAATCCTCGACAGTTTCAATTCCTCATAGTTAAGATAAAAACCAAAAAGTCGGATTCAAGTCTTTTGTGCGGTTATAGTTTCAATTCCTCATAGTTAAGATAAAAACAACCCTTCGCATTCGAACATAAAAGCACGATTGCCGTGTTTCAATTCCTCATAGTTAAGATAAAAACTGTATTTACGATCGTCATCATCGTCATCTTTGAAAAAGTTTCAATTCCTCATAGTTAAGATAAAAACTTTCCCGTGAGCCGCTCGAAATGCTTTTCGATAAACGTTTCAATTCCTCATAGTTAAGATAAAAACAATCCAAAACGGTTCAGAGAAGAATTGAATCGTTTGTTTCAATTCCTCATAGTTAAGATAAAAACGACTGCGTTTCTTCCACAAGATCGGCCGTTGTCCTGTTTCAATTCCTCATAGTTAAGATAAAAACTGATATGAATGAATCTGAAATACGATCGAAGATGTTGTTTCAATTCCTCATAGTTAAGATAAAAACGAAGGGGGTGAAAAAAATTGCACATAGGGCAAAAAAGTTTCAATTCCTCATAGTTAAGATAAAAACGGAAATAGAATGATTTACACTTACAAAAGAACAAAGTTTCAATTCCTCATAGTTAAGATAAAAACGATGAACTTGAAAGAGAACTCAAATACAAACAACGGTTTCAATTCCTCATAGTTAAGATAAAAACCGTGATAAGGCAGCTTCATTCACGCCTGTATTCGAGTTTCAATTCCTCATAGTTAAGATAAAAACTCACTCCTTCTCGCACACTTTTATGGCTATTACTATGTTTCAATTCCTCATAGTTAAGATAAAAACGGCGGTACGCTTTTCTAAGATGTAATGTTTCACCGCCAGTTTCAATTCCTCATAGTTAAGATAAAAACTGTGGACTGCGAGTAGGAACGATTGTGCAACTCGAAAAGTTTCAATTCCTCATAGTTAAGATAAAAACGTGAAGTTTCCGTGGGGAACTGCTGTACGACACGGTTTCAATTCCTCATAGTTAAGATAAAAACGAACGCAGGGTTTGATTCTAGCGCATTGCGAAATGGGTTTCAATTCCTCATAGTTAAGATAAAAACTTCCATGTCCACGATCGCATCAAGCAACGGAACCTGTTTCAATTCCTCATAGTTAAGATAAAAACATAGACCAACAAAAGCTTATAGAGTTAGCGGAAAAAAGTTTCAATTCCTCATAGTTAAGATAAAAACGAAATGGTGAAAACCGAAAATGGATTCAAGGTAGAGTTTCAATTCCTCATAGTTAAGATAAAAACCCCAAAAAATGTTGTTAGGTCAGCATTCCGATTTAAATGGTTGATTGGTTAATTTCATTTTAGCCAATGAGTAAAAATTTATCAATCCTTTGATTTGCGCGGGCTCAATGGAGATTTAAAAGAGTCGTCGATCCCCTGGGATTTTTGCACGATTGGAGGTCGACGACAAATTTCATTATTTTTAAAACAGACGTATTACGTTTGCGGCTCGATAACTCCATCCTTTATAAATATATGTTTTTCTAGAATGCTTTTACTGCTGCTTCTGTTTTTGTGCTGAATATCCATCGGCTTTTTCCATCCCTTTTTGAACCATTTTCACATTGATCCTTTTAAGACCCAAATATCCAGGATATTTGAAAAGATTGTTTAATTTTGCGATTGTCTTCGAATCAGCTAAAAAATACACCGTCAATCTCAATTTTTTACGTTTTTTTCAATATAACTATATCTAAGAAGTGGCAAACCTTGGAGTGTTTTTTAAAAAAGGATGTCCCTAATTACTTTTAGGACACCCTCATTGTTTGTTATCGAGTATTTCTATTTTTATATGCTTCGTCAGCTAGCATAATGCCAATGGCCTGATTTTTCTTCCAAATGGATGGGAAGTAAGATATCGGAACAGGACGATTGCCAACATATGGAGCGACCTCAGGAGTAAAGGCCGGTTTTTTCTGTGTTGATATAAACCAGTCCGTAAAACCTCCCCCGCTAGGATTATTCCTCGGCGGAACGAGACGATAACCTGTTTTTGATGCTATCATACTCGCTATTTTTCTATCTCTTACTTCATGCTGTTTTGGTGTATTAAAGTGCCAATATATTATCTCGCCAGAAGAATGATAAGAAACCGCCGTTTTAAAATTTCTGCTTAGCGTAAAGTTAACCATTGCCTTTGCTTCCGGTTCATTTAATGGTCTAGGCCCTTTGTAATTTTGAGGGGATGGTCTTCCTGTATTCCCAGCAATTCTATACCAATCTGCTGGGTATTGCCGGTTTAAATCCACTCCCCGAATGTTTGCTTTCCATGCTGCAAAATTCGTGCTGCCACCGTTTAGTTTTAATACATAGGCA
Source organism: Aeribacillus sp. FSL K6-8394 (assembly GCF_038008865.1). Classification (NCBI taxonomy): domain Bacteria; kingdom Bacillati; phylum Bacillota; class Bacilli; order Caryophanales; family Bacillaceae; genus Aeribacillus; species Aeribacillus sp. FSL K6-8394. The sequence continues at coordinate 472,615 of NZ_JBBPAA010000002.1, read as the reverse complement.
GGATTTTTAGCGCTTCTGTGCCCTTTTTGTACTAATGTCACCCCATCCGGATTTACCATCGGTACAAACCAAATGGAGGCATTATTTAAAATGCTTCTTACAGGATAGCCATCAACACGTAAATTTTTTGAATATGCGTAAGCATATACATCGATCATTTCCATCAGCAAGTTTGTCGTGATATATTCTCGCGCATGATGGGAACCGTTTATCATAATTTCCGTTTTGCCTTTTCCAAGCTTCACTGCATATATGTTTCGTCCATCAACCGATTGACCGATAATTCTCTTACTAATGAGATTAGGATAAGCTTTCTCTAATTCGCTAATATCCCGGACCATCTCTTCATATGTGTAAACTTGATTCGGGTTTACAAGATTCCCAGGTTTCGCCTGTTTTTTAAACGAAACTTTTACATCACTCTTATGGACGTAGCCAACCCGATTAGCAATATGGATTTTCACCCAGTTGCCATAAGGTGCTTCTATTGGGTATTCAATATTTTTTGAGATGGTCGCAAACGGTACAAGCTTCTTTCCTGAATTGTCATAAATGACGGCATTTTTTAATGCAACAAAGGTGCCTATATTTGTTTTTGATTGTCCCACTTTCTTTTGACCAAATTTTATTGCCGGAACAGTTGAAAGTTTATGAATGTATCCTTTTTTTGAGCCAAATTGAATCTCATGCCAATTACCGTAGTCCCTTATCCTCGGATACGTTTGCCCTTTTTCCAGCATTCCGACTTTGACCAATTTGTCTTTTCCTTTAATATAAATTGGTGTATTATCTCGGGTTACTTGGAAGTATTTTATATTGGCAGTGAATAGCAGCTCTCCTTGACTTTTTTGAATGTATCCGATTCTTCCTAAATAGTCTATTCTCCACCATTTTCCATAATCAGCCACAACCGGATATTCATTTCCTTTATATATCTCCCCAAACTTTACTAGTTTCCCAGAACTATTGTCATAAACCTGGGCGTTTTTGGTGATCTTCAGCAAATAAGAGCTATTTTTATAGCTTTTATTAATATTTTTTATAGACGGGGAAAGAACTGCCGCCGTTCCATTTTTGTGAACATATCCTTTATATTTTCCAAAGCGGATTTCATGCCAATTGCCATAGTCCCTTATTCTTGGATACGCTTGTCCTTTTACTAGCGCCCCGACTTTGACCAATTTGTCTTTTCCTTTAATATATACAGGTGTTTGATCTTGGATTACTTGGAAGTATTTTATATTGGCAGCGAAAAGCAGTTCTCCCTGGCTTTTTTGAATGTATCCGATTCTTCCTAAATAGTCTATTCTCCACCATTTTCCATAATCAGCCACAACCGGATATTCATTTCCTTTATATATCTCCCCAAACTTTACTAGTTTCCCAGAACTATTGTCATAAACCTGGGCGTTTTTGGTGATCTTCAGCAAATAAGAGCTGATTTTATAGCTTTTATTAATATTTTTTATAGACGGGGAAAGAACTGCCGCCGTTCCATTTTTGTGAACATATCCTTTATATTTTCCGAATTGGATTTCATGCCAATTGCCATAGTCCCTTATTCTTGGATACGTTTGCCCTTTTTCCAGCGTCCCGACTTTGACTAATTTTCCGTTTCGTTTGACATAAACAGCCAAGTCTTCAAGAGCTTTAAAATATTTAATATTTTTTGTGAAACTTAATATTTCATTATTAAGCTGTTTTTCTTTTATGTTTTGGGTTAAAGATGTTTGTTGATTCTCACGATTGTTTGTTCCTTCTGTTTGCTTATTTATTTCCTCGCTGTTTTTAAAATCATTTTCAGTGTTTACATCATTAGAATCTGGAACACTTTCCTTATTGTTTACATCCTTTTCTTGTACTGGCAATTCAGTATTAGCATCTGTTGCTTGGTCAGTCTTTTTAAGAGTTATAATTCCTTCACGATTGCCAATAATTACTTTTAACTTGTTTTCATTCTCTTCTATGAATGGAATGTTCTGACCAGGTTCTATGTATGCAATTGTTTTATTCGATTTTGGATCAGAAACTTTCACACGTTCCTTAAAACTTTTAAAATCTACTATACTGCTATTTTCGCCATTCACATTATAGTAATTTAATTGGCTTTCACTCAGTTCAAATTGATCTTGCGGCAGTTCCATTTCTTTTCCGAGCCAATCAAATACATAATTTCCGTTTTCAGTTTTTTTTACAAAAATTTCAGTATCTTTGGAAATAGTGCCTAAAATTTGATTTGCATCATCTGTGATCACAAAATCTTTTTTTAACGAAACGAGAGAAACAGCATCAGTTTTATTAGCATAAACATCGTTTAAAACTGGCTGAAAAAATAAAGAAAATATCATGATAAAGGCTAAAAATATAGAAAAATACCTTTTTGTCACAACATCTCCTCCTGAATAAAAATTGTGCCACTTAAAAGATCATATCATTATGTTGTATCGGTATAAATAACAAATTTTTTATCACTCAAAAAAATAATGCCCAAAACAATTGGGCAATTCATTCAACTATATATGTTTACATACTGCTTGCTCAACTCTTTCCAATGGCGCTCCCGCTCTACCCATTTTCTGCTTTTTATGCCAATGTGCAGATCTGCCTGAGCTTTTTTCATACATTCGTATAATGATTCAACATTCTCCGCTTCAAAGATTAATCCGGTCTCACCTTCGATCACCATTTCCTTCAAAGCTGGAATGTCGCTGACAAGCACAAGTTTCCCCATCGCCATTACTTCGTAAGGTTTTAAAGGAGTAACAAGCCGGCATACTTTCGCATTAATACGCGGAAACGGAAACACATCAATAACAGAATAATATTTTTTTACTTCATCGTGCGGGACTCTACCCACAAACGTAACGTGTTCGGCTATATCGAGTTGTTGAGCAAGTTCTTTCAATTCAGCGACAGCAGGTCCATCACCTACTAAAAGGAAATGAAAATCTTCACCATCCTGTTTCAATCGTTTAAGAGCTTTTAAAGCAAAGTCCAGTCCTTCGTATTTTGTCACAGAGCCGATGAACCCGTAAACAATTTTACCATGCAAATCATACAAGTTCATGAGCTCCTCATCTCGTTCTTCAGGAGTAAAAACATCTGCGTCAACACCATTTGGAACGATGAAAATTTTATTTTTTTCAACTCCTAAAGAGATCAATTGTTGAGCTAAGCTTTCACTTATTGTTACAACTTTATCTGCTAATTGGCAGCAATAGATTTCATATTCTTCATGCATCCGGTAACGTTCGGAATGTTCAAATCCTTTTACTTTGCTCGCTGTCGTATCGTGCCAAAAGCCCCTTACTTCATAAACAGTAGGAATGCCGAGCTTTTTAGCTGCTTGAATAGCCGGCAAAGCATTTTGAAAATTTGACGCTGCATGTACAATTCTCGGTTTTATTTCCATCAATAAATTTGCAAACTGCTCAGCATAATGTTCGAAATACATTGTCAGCGGAACAACGTTTAAACGAATATCTTGCTGCGTGTACAGCCGATAATGTTCAATTCCATCAATGTTCTCTATTTTCGTTTTCTTCCGATTTAGGGGCCAGCCGAGTTTTGTCACGACGACCGGTTTGAGCCCAAGCTTCTTTTGATGAACGACAATTTCTCTGCTTCGAATGGTATATCCATTAACCTCAGGCATAGATTTATTTAATACGTGGACAATTTTGTCGCCTAATGCGATCTGCGGCAAATCTTTTTTCCACGTCCACTTTTCCTTCATCCGTTCTTTTTCATCTTTTGCGATCTCATAATCGTTCTTGAGTATTCGTCGAATGAAAAAAGGAAGCTCTTCAAAATATTTCACACGCTCAGAAATGTTTCCCAATCGATGATGAACCCCAATCAATGTTCTTAATACAAACAGACTTCTCGGCCGCAATTGATACGCTTTATTTAGAAGAAGCGATGCTTCAGCATAATACTCATGTTCATAAGCATATTTCGCCAAATAAAAAAGCATCTTCGTTTTATGATGGCTGCTATAGCCGTCGATTTCTTTAAGCAGTTCTTCTTGTTGGCGATGTTCAAGAAGCCACCTTTTTTTCACACATTCAAATTCGAAATCGCCTGCAATAAAATGATTCATTGTTTCTAAATGCTCTTTTGCAATTGGCAATTTTCTGTTTGAATGAAACAGCTTGCGGACGAAAGTCTTTAACATTTTAATCGATAAATCGTGATCTATAGTCCTGCACCAATTCATGAAAACAGAAAAATCATCAAGTGTAACAGAATCGGTCATCATTTGTTCATATAAAGAAATAAGCTGATTGTTTTCTTTTAATGCGTTTAACAGCTCCCTGCTCAATAAATGGATATATTTTGATTCCACCGCATTTCTTAATGAATAAAGCTCTTGTTCTGAAAGGACAGCATTTTGCAAACTTTCGATGAGCATATTTCTTAACAGTTGGGAGCGTTCACCTCTGTTGTATGCTGTCATGCACTGATGAAAAACTGTTTGGTACTTTTTTTGATCCTTCGCTTTTATCGCTTCTTTTAGAGGTAGTAAAATTTCTTCTGAATAAGGGATTGATACCCCTTTTTCCCATAACCATCGCAATACAGTTTCATACTCGTCTCCGTCTTTTTGTTGAAGCAATGCGATGACTGCCTGTGTTTGTTCTAATTCGGGAAGGTTTTCAATGGTTTGAATGGCCGTATGAATATCATAGGAGACGTGTTGGAATTCGTCTTCCCATTTCCTTCTTATATCATAAATTTCAACAATGTGCTGATAAACTTCCTCTACATTTTTATTCTGACCCCATTGTAAAAACAGTTCACATAGCTGTTTGGCTATTTCAATTTTTTCCTTGCTGTATGCGTATCTTATAAACGATAATTGCATCTCAATCGGCAAAAAATGGCGGTGTTCTGTATTTTCCAAAAGCAGCAGAAATGGTTTAGTCCTTCTTTCCAAATAGAGCAATTTCCCTTTTAATTTCACTATTTCTTCACTTTGATCTGAAAGCTGGAAAATTTCTTTTAAAGCTTTTGAAAAAAGGGAAAGAGATTCCCAAATAAGAGCTTTTATATAGCGTTTTTCTGTATCTTTCAATTGGTTTGTCCGTTGAATCATGTTCATGTATATAAGTTGTTTATTAAATTTTTTTGCCAGTGGAATCAAATCAATTGCCGTTTGCAGAGAGTCCCCTTTTTCTAAATACAGGCGGAAAAGGCGATTTTGCACTGGCTGAGATTTTATAAATAAAGAAAAGAAAACGCCCATTTTTAAGATCCATTGTTTCATTGGTTTCATAACCTCCAGCATATAGAAGAAGAGGCTGCTCAAAGACATTTTTTCAGGAAGATTGAACTCCCCGACATGAGCCAGCCTCTTCATACATTAAAGTTTTGAACCAATTTTTAAATAGTGAAGCCCAGCTTGTTCTACTTTTTCTTGATCAAGCAGGTTCCGTGTGTCATAAACAATCGGAGATTTCATCACTTTCTTGATTGCCGCAAAATCCAAATCTTTATAAGCAGAATGATCTGTTAAAATTACCAATAAATCAGCATCTTTTGCCGCCTCCTCGACCGTATCCACTTTTCCTTCTACATCTGCTTTCACGTGCGGATCATGAATGCTGAGCTTGAATCCTGCTTTTTTCAGTTCCTCAATGATCTCTAAAGAAGGACTTTCCCGCATATCATCAATATTGCCTTTAAATGCCAACCCTAATACAGCAATCTTCGGCTCTTCGATTTCCTTTACAATATTTTGAATGGTTTTCACGACAGTTTTTGGTGTATTGGAATTAATGCTGCGTGCCAGTGTAATAAGCTTAGACTGCTCAGGTGCTTTATCAATAATGAAATACGGATCAACTGCAATACAATGTCCGCCAACACCAGGTCCTGGTTTATGAATGTTTACGCGCGGATGATAGTTTGCAAGCTCAATTGCTTCCCATACATCAAAATTCAATTTTTCAGCAATTCTAGCAAGTTCATTAGCAAAGGCAATGTTTATATCGCGATAAGTATTTTCCATTAATTTAACCATTTCCGCAGTAGTAGCATCTGTCGTATGGATAGTACCTTTAACAAATCGTTTATACAATTGCACGGTTAATTCACTTGATTTTTCATTAATACCACCGACAATTCGATCATTTGATACAAGCTCTTCAAACAGTCTCCCTGGAAGAACTCTTTCAGGTGAATGTGAAATATATAATTCTTCTCCAATAACCAAGCCTGATTTTTCTAAAATTGGAATCATCACGTTTTCAACTGTTTTTGGCGGTACAGTAGATTCAAGAATGACAAGATTCCCTTTTTCAATATACGGAAGAATCATCTCGGTTGCACTGCGGACATAATCAACATTAGCAGAACCGTCCGGATTAACCGGCGTAGGAACTGCGATTATGAATGCGTCAGCTTTTTCCGGTTTCGTGCTGACTGTAAATTGTCCAGCATCAATAACTTCAGCAAGCATTTCAGGCAATCCGGGTTCTTCAATATGAAGTTCTTTATTATTCAACATATTAACAACTTTTTCATTCACATCAACGCCGTGCACCTGCACACCATGTTTTGCAAACATTACTGCAGTTGGCAGACCGATATAACCTAGACCCATTACACACAATCTCATGAAATGTACACTCCTTTTGCACTAATAAACACCATTATATTATACCAAAAATAAAAATACACAACTATTTTTCAAAGTCTTCGATACATTTCGACAAGTTTCATTTTTTCCTTTTGCCATGAATACTTTTCTCGTTTTTGTAAACAGTTGTTTTTATAGAAATCGTAGTTTTCATAAATTTGTAACACGGCTTTAGCAATTTGTTCAGGAGTTTCTTCCGTACAAATGCCTGTTTGTTCATTTTTGACTATATAGCTTTTTCCAGGATGATCGGAAGCTATAGCAGGAATGCCGGCTAACAAGTATTCGAATATTTTGTTAGGTGTAGAAAAATAATTGTTTCGGCTTATGTTTTTATACATAACAAGTCCTGCATCAGCTTGTTTTGTATAACATAAAATATCGCTAGCAGGTACTTGTTCATGAAAAAACACCCTGTTTGCCAAACCGTTTTCCAAAACAGCCTTTTCTAGATCACTCTTGATCCGGCCATTTCCAACAAGCACTAATTTAAAATGCTCAGGCAGCAGCTCCATTGCCTTTAAAATCTCTTCCAATCCTCTGTGAGGATCAATGCCGCCTTGAAAAATTAGCAGGAAATCATTTTCTTTTAATCGGTATTTTTTTCGAAAATAGTCATCTTCTATAGCGCACGTATCTTCTTCCTTATAAATCGGTACGTTTTGAATAACCGTTACTTCCGGCAATTGACCGTATTGTTTCTTAAATTCTTCGGCAACATACGGATTAACAACAATTAGTTGATCTACATCCCGCAGCAATTTTTTTTCAAGCCGATAACCGTACCAACGGTCAAGCTTGTTCCTGCCTGACATTTCGTTAAACAGTTCATGAGAATCATAGACAACGTGCGCTTGAAATTCTTTTGCCAGTTTTATTCCAGTTTTTAATGTATTCAAATCATGGCAATGTATAACATCCCATTGTTGCTGCTGTTCTTTCAACCAGCTTCTGCATTTTAGGTAAAATTCATGATAAGAATATAAATCTTTTATCAATTTAATGACCGGACTCCGAATGATGCGGCTTATCACCTTGTGCTTAACACTTAATTTTTTGTTTTCTTTCGGTTCATTGAGCAATTGCTGTTTATACTTTTTCGAACATATGCTCATTCTTACAATTTTAATGTTTTTATGAAGAAACGGGGGCTCTGTGTTAAATTCCTTCAAACAAAGAATGAAAACTTCTTCACCTTGTTCTGCCAGACCGATGGCTTCCCGTTGAACTCTCGCATCAAAATGGATATCTTTGTAAAGAAGCATCACAATCCGCTTCATTTTTTCGCTCTTCCATTCATAAATGCATTGTATTTTGGAACAACTTCAGCAGTTAATCCGACGGCTTTTTGTTCCCCTAGGTGAATCCAGACAACTCTGTCGCAAATTTTATTGACCAAACTGGCCGAGTGGGTAACAATAATCACTGTTTTGTCTTGTTTAATTTTTTCAAGGATGGCTTTTTCACTTTTTTCTCTAAATGCTTGATCGCCAACGCCGAGAACTTCGTCAATTAATAAAATGTCCGGGTCCAGCGAGATCGCAATGGAGAATGCCAGCCTTGACCGCATACCCGACGAATATGTTCTGACAGGCTCATATACAAAATCACCTAGTTCCGAGAACTCAATAATATCATTTAGCTTGGCATCTACTTCTTCTTTTTTATGGCCAAGAAGGAGACTGTTTAAATAAATATTTTCGATACCTGATAATTCACCGTCAAACCCTGCTCCGAGCGACAATAAAACAGGACGTTTTCCACGAACAATATATTCGCCTTTATCAGGGAGAATGAGGCCGCTCAAAATTTTTAGAAGAGTGCTTTTCCCTGACCCATTTCGTCCGATAACCCCTAATACCTCTCCTTTTTTTACATCAAAATTTAAGTTTTTTAAAGCCCAAAATTCCTTTTTTTCTTTCCGTTTTTTAAACAAGTCGGAAATTCTGCTTTTTTTTCCTAACGGGTAGGAAACCCATAAATTTTTTAATTCAATAATCGATGTACTCAAATCAAATCACCTTTGCATACTCATTTTCATACTTAAATAAAATCTTTAGTGCAAAATATAACAAAATGAAGCTTATTACGATTAAGCCACCTAATAAAAGCCATAATGGCTGAGAATGGTGGAGCAAAATATTCCGGTAAGATTCAATCACAGTTGTAAATGGATTTAAATAAAAAAGACCAGCCAGTCGTTTAGGAACATCCGAAATTGTAAATAATACAGGCGATACATAAAGAAGTACCCTTGCAATATACTGCATTAAATTTTTGATATCCCGCAAATAAACTCCTACATGGGCGAAAAGAATCATTAAAGGCAATAAAATGATCGCATGAATAACGGCGATTAAAGGATATAAAAGATACGTCCATTCAAAATCAATGCCGTAAACTAACAAAAACAACATTAACACAATGCTGCTTAACAAAAATTTTATACTATTTACACATAGGCGAACTAGAATAAAAACAATTTTCGGCACATATATTTGCTTGATTATGCTAGCTTTCCCGACAATCGATGACGTGGAATCAACTAAGCAGGCGGTTGTGAATTTAAGCGGAATTAACCCGGTAAATAAAATCACTAGATAATGCGGACCTCCCCGCCCTAAAATAACGACAACAAGCAAATAATAAATCATCATATAGAGAATTGGATCGATAATCCACCACAAAAATCCCATATAGGTTCTTGCCACATTCGATTTTAAATCAAAAAAAGTCAAATAACGAATCAAATCTTTATGTTCTTTAATAGAACGAATGAACTTCGCAAATACTGTCATGCAAATATCTCCTATTTCTAGAGTATTCTACACATGTAATCCAAAAAACAAACATTATTTTATCATATTTTTCAACATCTTACATTGCTTTTCCATAACAATTTTATAACAACTTCAAACATCTATTTCCATTAGAAAAAAAAGTAAACATTTTTTGGATAATTTTTAATCACTAGCATTGCAGTAATTAAATCTGATGATTCAAAATACTAAGAATGTTCAATTTTTTATTGATTTCGAAACAAAAAAATCCTTTACAATGGAAGTACAGGTGGTTCCTGTCCAAATCCAATCGTAAAGGATAACTGTTATGGACAAGAATACACTAATTTCATCATTTGGTAAATGGGTTTCACCCATAAATATTCAAAAACTTAGCGAACAAGTCAAAGAATTGAAACAGGACTATTACACAAAAAAGCTGACAACAGAAGCCTATATTAAACTTTTATTGGTAGCCCAACTGCTCGAATTTAAGAGCTTAGAGGAAATGAGTGATGCACTTGTAGACGAAGATCTTCAAAAAGCACTCGGATTTGAATCGATAAGTGCCTCTCAGCTATCCCGAAAAAACAATCAGATCAACCCACTAATTCTTGCAAATTTGTTCTTGGATCTTGTTTGGAAAATTCAACGGTACCATTATAAAAACGGAAAGAATATGCCACTGAAAATCATTGATTCGAGTACACTCCCGTTGAATTTGACCAATTATAAATGGGCAAAATTCCGTAAAACAAAAGCTGGTGTAAAGCTACACTTACGGCTCGTTTTCATGGATAAAGACACCGTCTATCCTGAAAAAGCAGTGATTACGACAGCAAAAGAACATGACCGAAATCAACTCGAAGTCCTAGTGGATGATAAAGAAGCCATGTATGTGTTTGACCGCGGTTATGTGGACTATGAACGTTTTGACCGGATGACAGATGATGGCTATTTCTTCGTTTCAAGACTGAAGAAAAACGCAGTCATTCGTGAAGTCTATACATTTTCACTTCCTGATGATTGTCACGTTCTATCCGATAAAATGGTCTACATTGGTACCACACAAAATCGTACTGAAAATGTCTATCGTCTACTAGAAGTTATGGACACAAAAGGGAACTTACTTCGTTTAATTACCAACCGATTTGATTTAAAAGCAGAAGAGATAAGTGATATTTACCGATCTCGCTGGGCTATTGAACTCTTTTTCAAATGGCTTAAGCAACACGTAGAAATTAAGCACTTTTATGGAATGAGTGAAACAGCTATTCAAAATCAAATTTTCTTAGCCCTTATCACGTATTGCTTACATGTTCTCATTCAATTGGAGATGAAAAGTAAGAAATCCCTACTTCGAATTACTCGTTGGTTAAAGAGAGCTCTGTGGAAACCAGCTTATGTTTGGTTGCGAAAATTTGATGGGCGAGCCAGTCCATAATCTCCCTTTTGTCGTTGTCGCTCTGATTTAACTGTATATATTTACCAAATGGGCAGTGCCACCTTTCTTTAGGTTTTGTCTTTTTGGCACAAATTCACAAAAAATAATTAACAGAAAATTCTAACTATATTTATGCAATGCTAATGATTTTTAATATATTATCTGATATAGAAAAAAGGTATTCAATAGACTAAGCCATCGAATACCTTTTGTCAATTTTTAAGAATCAAAAATCCGGAATATCATAAAAGGTGTGATATGTTACGTCAAGTTTATCATAAAGGTTTGAGATTATTTTTGCTTGTTTTACCGCCCAACCGATATCCGTTGCATATTGATGTGTTGCATAACTATTTGGGTTTCCTGGATTCCAGCGCATTTTATATAAAGTGTCTTGCTTATATGTTGGATGGTGAATATAAGATTGACCAACAAATTTTGCGCCACCTATTATGGCTTTATCGACCGTTGTCCATCCTTCATTATAAGCTTTTTTAGCACCGCACAATACCGGACAGCTATCGGTTGCATTTATTCCAAACATATTATAAACGATTTTATCTTCTCCTTTTTCAACAATTTCTACCTCAATTAATCCATTTTGATCTTTAATTGGGTTTCCGTTTTTATCTCTTTTGACTTTAACTGGCACACCTTTTGCAAGAGTTGAAGTTCCATTTCCAGTTTCAAGTAAGGCATGTGCAATTAAATAAACTTCATTTATTTTATGGTTGCTAGCCCCAGTCGCAAATGCATTACCTTTACCTTGTAATACCCCTTTACCAACCAAAAGTTTATTTAAAGCTTCTCCCTTTATTCCTGTATACTTGGACAATACTAAAAACTGATACATTTCTTCTTTTGATTTGAAATTATCTGGATTTAAATAATAAGATAGATCAGCTTGTTTTGCATTGCGCCAAGTCATGACAATATTGTACCATTTTGTGTTGTCATTGACTGCAGTACCTGTTACCGTTCCTTTAATTGTGACTGTGCTCCCTTTTTTCAGAGTTCCATAAATGAATGATGTATTATTCGGTTTTTCTCTTACATTTAATGTGCTCGCTGTTACTTTATTATCTTTAATATAATATGCTGAAACATAGGCAGGTAAATTTCGATACAAATCCGTTTGTGGAGCTGCTTTCATCTGCATATTTAATAACTCATTAAAACTTCTATTATATTTTGTATACTTTATATTTGCATCTGCTTTTCTTACATATCCTACTCGGCCAGCATATATAATGCCCCACCAATTACCGTAATCAAAAGCAATTTGATAATGAGCGCCTTCAGTAATTTCACCAAAAGGTACTAATTTCCCCTGAATTTGTTTATTGTCATAAACGGTAATTGTTTTCGTTGCTTTAAAACCGCTTTTCGAATTTGTATATTGTGTATTTTCACTTGGCAGTACGACTTTTTGGGTTGGATAATTGGTCGAGCTTTTTTGCACATAACCGTAATAATCACTAAATTGGATTCTGTGCCAGTTCCCATAGTCGCTCACTCTTGGATAGATCTGGCCTTTCTTTAATTCTCCGACTTTTACTAGTTTTCCGGTACGGTTATCGTAAACAGCCACATTGTCTTTAATAACTTCAAAATATCGATCATTTTTGTAAAATTCTGCTATAGCTTCTGATTTTTTCACATACCCTATACGATCACTGTATACAATCAGCCACCAATTTCCATAATCTGAAGCTATTTTATATTCTTTACCTTTTTCAATTACACCAAATGGAACAAGCTTTCCAGAAGAGTTATCATAAACAGTTATCTTTTGAATTGGTGTTATTTTTCTGCCATTACTTTTATAAGAAGAATTCTTATTTTTAATTAATGAACCATTGGCTGGCCGTGTCGAATCCTTTCTCACATATCCGTAATAGTCGCTGAATTGGATTCTATGCCAGTTCCCATAATCGCTTACTCTTGGATATACTTGGCCTTTTTTGAGTTCTCCAATTTTCACAAGTTTACCGGTACGGTTGTCATAAACTGGTAGATTGTCCTCTAGAACTTCAAAATATTTATCTTGCTGACTAAACAAAAGTTGGACTTCAGATTTTCGCACGTAGCCAACACGGTCACTGAATATAATCCTCCACCAGTTTCCATAATCAGATGCAATTTTATACTCTTTTCCTTTTTCAATCGTTCCAAACGGAACAAGCTTTCCTGACGTATTGTCATAGACCGTCACATTTTCTATCGCTTTAAAACTTTTACTGCTATTTTTATAGCTTTTATTTTCATTTTTGATGGAAGTACCATTTGCGGGCTTTGTCTCGGATTTTTTTACGTAACCATAGTAATCACTAAACTGAATCCGATGCCAGTTCCCATAATCGCTTACTCTTGGATATACTTGGCCTTTTTTGAGTTCCCCAATTTTCACAAGTTTACCGGTACGGTTGTCATAAACTGGTAGATTGTCCTCTAGAACTTCAAAATACTTATCTTGCTGACTGAACGGAAGCTGAACAGCAGATTTTTGTACATACCCAATCCGGCCGCTGAATATAATTCGCCACCAGTTCCCGTAATCAGACGCAATTTTATACTCTTTTCCTTTTTCAATCGTTCCAAACGGAACAAGCTTTCCTGACGTATTGTCATAGACCGTCACATTTTCTATCGCTTTAAAACTTTTGCTGCTATTTTTATAGCTTTTATTTTCATTTTTGATGGAAGTACCATTTGCGGGCTTTGTCTCGGATTTTTTTACGTAACCATAGTAATCACTAAACTGAATCCGATGCCAGTTCCCATAATCGCTTACTCTTGGATATACTTGTCCTTTTTTGAGTTCTCCAATTTTCACAAGTTTACCGGTACGGTTGTCATAAACAGGTAAATTGTCTTCTAGAACTTCAAAATATTTGTCAATTTTTTCGAACTTGACTGATTGTTGGGCAGCATCTGATGTTTTAGAATCGGCTTGATTTTGAATAGTGAAAAGACGTGCTTGACCTTTTGTTGTTTCTTCATTTTCCTGTTTGAGATCAGGATTCGTTTTTTGATCGCTGGTTAATTCTTGATTTTCATTGCTTTGTTCTTTTGTTGTAGATTCCTCATTTATTTCATCTTCAACTGCTTCTTGATTTGTTCCCGTTTCTGGATCATTCGTTTGTTCTGTAGACTGAGGTTGTTCCACTGTTTCGGATAGTTGATCTTTTGCTACTGCTCCTTGACGTTGACCAATAATGATATAGTAGTTTTGTTCATCTTCTTCTATGATGGAGTATGCCTCACCTGCAGCGATCATTGCAATCGGACTGTTTTCTTGTCCATCCAGCACTTCTATTTCTTTTGGAAACTCTATTACATTTAAAATTTTAAAGTCTTGCAGATCAACCCAAGAAACATTGTCTACTTCTGTTAAAATCTCAACATCCTGTAAATTTACATAGGCCAAGTCGTTATTCCATTGAAAATAAACGCGGTCGTTCTCCACTTTATCAACTTGCAAAACAGTGCCTTCTAACAATTTCCCGACCACATTTTCCTTTAGCCCGTAAACATCGGTTTGTTCAACTACTCGCAAATAAGATGCTTCAGCTTCATTCGTTTGGATTTCATTACTCTCCGCTATTGCCCCTGCAGGCAAAAAGAGTGAGATCAATAGTACTAGAATTGTCAAAACGGAAAAAATGCGCCTAAAAACCAATCTCTGCATTAATTTTCTCACTCCTAATTATTGTTTAACCTAGTGGCACTCTTTAAAAAAAATATTCTACCAAATTAAACAATTTTACACTTTTTTCTAAAAATATAAACAATTTTTCGAACGCACCACTCCTTTTTATTATTAAAAAATTACACAGGATACATTATATCAAAATGCTAGAATTAAAATAAGGTTTTTCGACATATTTCTTGTAATTTTGTAAAAAATCACTATACACACCGTTTTATGCTTATTCAAAAAAAGACACCTTTTTCAAGGTGCCCATAATTTTTGTCGACTATAAATCAATGTAATATGAAGTTTGTTTTTATTTTGGCAGTATCATCATTTGTAGAAATGATTAGAGTATTAATTGGTACATTTTCCCCTTTAATTAATAATTTCCAACCTAGAGGGGGATTTTTCTGTCCTTTCACTATATTTAATTCAATTTTTGATTCACTAGTGACCTCAATAGTCGCTATTTTATTTTCATTTTTAAAAAGATAAACCTTATAAGCATTATTGTGTATTTTTTCCAGTTCAACTTCAATGCCTTCTGCCATATGCCAAAGTAATTTGTAATTATTTCTGACACTTGATTGAATCGTATCATTTACTTCAATCATTTGGTTCAATTTATCATACTGAATATCACGAATATGTTTTACATTTTTGTATCTTTCATTAACTCCTCTGACCTTAGCTTTATTTTTATCAAGTTGATAACTTTCAATATAAACTTTTTTATACTGAGAATCATGTCTCGGAAGACCTTTATCATTTACAATTAATGTGTTATGAGCAAAAGATGAATATCCGTATTCTGTAAAAGCATTGTGATAGTCATATCCATGTGGGCCTGCTTCAACGATTATGTCCGTTCCTTTAGAATAAATCCACATATTTAAATCATCTGAATGTTTATGATATCCAGTATGATAAGCAGCAGTAAAAAGAACATATGTTGAATCAGGGCCTTTATTCCAAGTGTCTCTGAAGATTGCATATCCTGAATTTTTAAACACCATGTCTGTTTTCGGATGAGGCTTTCCCGACGCACCCTTGCTTACAGCAAATTTATAGTAATCATTACTCCACAAAGTACTTGATGGTTTAAAATTATACTCAGTATCTCCAATTGCTGGAAAAACTCCGTCTGGTTTTGTTATAAATGTAGCGAAGTCTGACATCTTTTCGTATTTTTTGAAAAGATATTCTTTCATTGAAGTATCATTTATTTTGTCAAAAAGATTATAATAACTTAATAATGAACTTGCAATTATTTGGTGATATTGAGGAGAATGCTCTAAATGTACCCCTTCTTCCGAAATTATAAAGTTAAAATAATCTTTTAATCTTTGTTTAGCAAGATTTTTAAAATAATCGGATTTTTTATGTGCTTTATAATATTCACTAAAAGCAAGCAAAGCTTCATCTTGAAACATTCCATGATTCGTATTATGGGCATAAAAGGAATCCTTTGATAATAACTCTGCATGGAAAGTAATATTTGCTAATAAAATTTCTAAATCTTTTTTAGATAAAACATTTTTTGCATGGTGGTAAAAATGAATCCACTGCACAAGTCTGCGAGCAGTTGTTTCATCATGCCATGCCATTGAATTAGATGTTGTAGCATATGAATTGTTGTCAATCCAATCTTTTATTATTTCATAGCCTTTTTTTATATAAGTTTCTTTTTTAGTTACTTCATAACTTTTGATCAAATCAGAAAGAAAAAAGTGTCCGTTTAATTCACGGAGATAGGATCTCTCATTTTCATTCACTATCGGTTTATCCCAAACAATGCCATCAGGAAATGAAAATGTGCCGTAGTCCCCAATTTTATATTTATTGATTAGTATGTTGTTAGCTGATTCCAAATAATTTGATGAAGGTGAAATAAATAATTGATTAATATTTTTATAAGCTTCAATATTATCATTTTTCATATAATAATGATTTAGCGTTTTTACTTCATTTATTTCACTTACTGTAGAAGTTTCAGTTTTCTTCACATATCCTATTCTTCCCGAATAAATGATTCCCCACCAATCTCCGTACTCAAATGCTATAGGGTATGTAATCCCCGCATCAATTGTACCAAAAGGTACATTTTTACCATTTACCTTTTCTTTATTATCATAAATTGTTACTTTTCTTATCGTTGCAAACTGGCTTTTCGAATGTGTATATTGTGTATTTTCACTTGGCAGTACGACTTTTTTAGTTGGATAATTGGTCGAACTTTTTTGCACGTAACCGTAATAATCACTAAATTGGATTCTGTGCCAGTTCCCATAGTCGCTCACTCTTGGATAGATTTGGCCTTTCTTTAATTCTCCGACTTTTACTAGTTTTCCGGTACGGTTATCGTAAACAGCCACATTGTCTTTTATAACTTCAAAATACTTATCACTGCTAAAAAACTCTGCGATGGCATCTGATTTATTTACATATCCAATTCTTCCACTATAAACAATCTGCCACCAATTACCATAGTCAGATGTTACTTTATATACTTTTCTTTTTTCGATCGCTCCAAATGGTACAAGTTTTCCAGAGCTATTATCATAAACAGTTATCTTTTGAATTGGTGTTATTTTTCTGCCATTACTTTTATAAGAAGAATTTTTATTTTTTATTGATGAACCGTTGGCTGGCCGTGTCGAATCCTTTCTCACATATCCGTAATAGTCGCTGAATTGGATTCTGTGCCAGTTCCCATAGTCGCTTACAGTTGGGTACACTTGGCCTTTTTTGAGTTCCCCAATTTTCACAAGCTTACCAGTACGATTATCATAAACTGGTAGATTGTCCTCTAGAACCTCAAAATATTTATCTTGCTGACTGAACGGAAGCTGAACAGCAGATTTTTGTACATACCCAATCCGGCCGCTGAATATAATTCGCCACCAGTTCCCGTAATCAGACGCAATTTTATACTCTTTTCCTTTTTCAATCGTTCCAAACGGAACAAGCTTTCCTGACGTATTGTCATAGACCGTCACATTTTCTATCGCTTTAAAACTATTACTGCTATTTTTATAGCTTTTATTTTCATTTTTGATGGAAGTACCATTTGCGGGCTTTGTCTCGGATTTTTTTACGTAACCATAGTAATCACTAAACTGAATCCGATGCCAGTTCCCATAATCGCTTACTCTTGGATATACTTGGCCTTTTTTGAGTTCTCCAATTTTCACAAGCTTACCGGTACGGTTGTCATAAACTGGTAGATTGTCTTCTAGAACTTCAAAATACTTATCCTGCTGACTGAACGGAAGCTGAACAGCAGATTTTTGTACATACCCAATCCGGCCGCTGAATATAATTCGCCACCAGTTCCCGTAATCAGACGCAATTTTATACTCTTTTCCTTTTTCAATCGTTCCAAACGGAACAAGCTTTCCTGACGTATTGTCATAGACCGTCACATTTTCTATCGCTTTAAAACTTTTGCTGCTATTTTTATAACTTTTATTTTCATTTTTGATGGAAGTACCATTTGCGGGCTTTGTCTCGGATTTTTTTACGTAACCATAGTAATCACTAAACTGAATCCGATGCCAGTTCCCATAATCGCTTACTCTTGGATATACTTGGCCTTTTTTGAGTTCTCCAATTTTCACAAGTTTACCGGTACGGTTGTCATAAACAGGTAAATTGTCTTCTAGAACTTCAAAATATTTGTCAATTTTTTCGAACTTGACTGATTGTTGGGCAGCATCTGATGTTTTAGAATCGGCTTGATTTTGAATAGTGAAAAGACGTGCTTGACCTTTTGTTGTTTCTTCATTTTCCTGTTTGAGATCAGGATTCGTTTTTTGATCGCTGGTTAATTCTTGATTTTCATTGCTTTGTTCTTTTGTTGTAGATTCCTCATTTATTTCATCTGTAACTGCTTCTTGATTTGTTCCCTTTTCTGGATCATTCGTTTGTTCTGTAGACTGAGGTTGTTCCACTGTTTCGGATAGTTGATCTTTTACTACTGTTCCTTGACGATGTCCAATAATAATATAGTAGTTTTGTTCATCTTCTCCTATGACGGAGTATGACACACCTGCAGCGATCATTGCAATCGGACTGTTTTTCAAACGATCTTGACCATCCAGCACTTCTATTTCTTTGGGAAACTCTATTACATTTGAAATTTTAAAATCTTTTGGATCAACCCATGAAACATTGTCTACTTCCGTTAAAATCTCAACATCCTGTAAATTTACATAGGCCAAGTCGTCATTCCATTGAAAATAAACGCGGTTGTTCTCCACTTTTTCAACCTGCAAAACAGCGCCTTCTAACAATTTCCCGATCACATAGCCCTCCATCTCGTAAACATCGGTTTGTTCAACTACTCGCAAATAAAATGTTTCTACTTCATCCGTTTGAATTCCATTACTCTCCGCTAATGCCCTTACAGGTAAAAAGAATGAGATCAATAGTACCAGAACGATCAAAACTGAAAACACACGTCTAAAAATCAATCTCTGCATAATATCACCCCCCCATATTTTTGGCTCTTCACCACAAAATGTACTTGACAATCAGGTTGTTTTCTGATCAAGGGTACAAAAAATGCGAAATTTCCTGTATGGTAAAGGTGACCAAACCATCAACCATGGAGGAAATTTCGCATGCAATCTCAGTTTATCAAAGATTTGATCACTTTACCAGGCTTTCTTATTCATGGAGAACGAAAAGAGGGAGAACGATGGATTTTTGAACTTTCCCTCCCTCCTCATTGTCCGATCTGCCCGACTTGCTTCGGACGGACAACCAAAATATCATCGAAACGAAAACAATGGATTCATGGCTATACCAATACGGTCGGTTTATTTTGGATTGAACTTCCCATAGAAAGACGGCGTTGCCAAGCCTGTTTTCTGACGTTCACCGTTTCTTATCCGGGACTTCCGTCTCACAGTATCGCGACGGAATCGTTTCAACATTGGGTCGCCCAGTTATGCATCGGAAAAACGATTCAAGAAGTCGCTCGCTTGTTACAACTCGCCTATACGACAGTAGAACGCTGGTTTTATCAATATGCCCCGGCTCTTTTACCAACATCGAATCCTACAGTAGTATGTGTGGATGAATTCGCTTTCCGAAAGGGACATGATTACGGAGTAGCGGTGATGGACACACAGACTCGGAATGTCCTTTCCATTGCTTCTGGAAAAAATGAAGAAGCCATTGTGGAGGCGCTTCAACCCGTCGCCTCCAAAGTGAAGTATGTTGTCAGCGACTTGGCTCCTGCCATGAGAAAAGCCATTGAAAAGGTATGTCCAAAAGCCATCCATGTTCTTGACCACTTCCATGTGATTCAGTTATTCACCGATGCACTGGAACGTTGTCGCAAATACCTTGCCAAAGGCGGAACCAAACATGGAAGCGTTCGCCGCGTGTGCCGATTGTTAAGCCAACGTCCAGAAAAATTAACAGAAGAAGAGAGACAGGAAGTTCGACAATGGTGCCAAGAAAGTGCTTATTTACGTGATGTCTATCAAGCACTTCAACATTTCCGTTACGTATCCAAAAGCCAAACAAGAAAGCAAGCCGAAACTCGTTTGACCCAATGGTTTGACCGGTACCTTTTTAGCGACTGTGCCGCCGTACGCAGTATTGCCAAGGCACTCATCACCCGAAGAGACGCAGTGCTTTCTTGCATCGTTTTTTCTTACTCAAATGGTCCAATGGAAGGAATCAACAACAAAATAAAATTGATCAAAAGGCGAGGATATGGGTATCGAAATATCCAGCGTTTTACTTTGCGTGTCCGTCTAGAGACCTCTATCACATTTTAACGTAAAAATCAAGTACATCTTTTGGTGATGAACCATATTTTTTATTTTATTCCAAAAATATGAAATTGAAAATATACAATATAAAATAGTTTTTAATATATCGTCAATGTCATCTTTAATCCATCATATAATGAAATTTTCGGCTTCCACATTAGATACTGATTGGCCTTGTCATTAGATAATAAACTATCTCTAATATCACCGACCCGTGGTGAATCAAAAATTGGTTTTAAATTTTTTCCAGAAATATCATTCATTATTGATAATAATTTATTAATAGAAATTTGCTCATTTGAAGAGATGTTATAGATTCCACTAACATTTGAATATATAGCTGCAATATTTGCTTCTGCTACATCATCAACAAAAATAAAATCTCTTGTTTGATTCCCATCCCCATAAATAATAGGTCTTTCATTATTTTTTAAGCATTCATTAAATATCGAAACAACTCCTCCTTCGCCCTTAGCTGTTTGTTTTGGTCCGAAAACATTCGAATATCTAAGAATAATATAACTTAAACCGTATAAATCATGAGCAAGATCCAAATATTTCTCTATTGTTAATTTAGAAAGTCCGTACGGGGAAGAAGGAACAGTATTATGAGATTCAGTTATAGGCAGTTCATTTGGATGTCCATAAACTGCAGCTGAAGAAGCAAAAATAAATTTCTTGACTTTATATTTTATAGCTAAATCAATTAAATTAATCGAACCTAAAATATTTATTTTTGCATCTGTTTTAATATTTTCAACAGAAAAGGCAACGCTTGTCTGTGCAGCTTGATGTATAACATAATCGTATTGAAATTTAGAAAATAGATCCTCTAAATCATTATGCAATATGTCAATATGAAAAAATTCAACTTGATCTAAGGGAATATTAGAAATATTTCCAGTACTTAAATCATCTATAACATGAACTTCAAAATCCTTTTCTAGGAGCTTTTTCACAATTCTAGATCCAATGAATCCACACCCTCCAGTAACTAATACTTTCTGTTTTTTCATACCAATTTCTCCTCCAGTAATAGCGAAAGATATTTAAAATAAAATTTATCAATTTCATACATTTTTTTAATTTAATTAATTCAAATCACCAAATAATAAATCATTAAAGGCATTAATTCTCGATTCCCTTGAATATTTCCTTGGAAAATTTTTGATATCAAAATTTTTTACCTTTTCCTCATAATTTTCTATTAAATCTACTGCTTCATCAACGCTTTTAACAATAAACTGTTCAGGATATACTGTGTCGGCTCCTGGCCAATTGAAAACAATCGGAATTGCACCACTAGCCATACCTTCCATTGGTGAAACGTGAGAACCTTCTATATCACTTGTCGATAGTATAAATTTTATTTTTTGTAACCATTCATCAACGTCATTACCATGAGGATCAAAAATAACATTTTCTTTCCAATTTGAATTTTCGATCCTATTAAAAACTTCTTCATAGTATCTTCTCTCTTGTTCTCTAGCCATTAACCAAGGAAGTTCATTAGGCAATTTGCTTTTAATAAATAATTTATATTCATTATCTTTAATCCATAACTTTTCAAAAATATCTAGGGCTCTGTCCAATCTTTTAAGTTTAGGTAAAATGCCAATAATCCCCAAGTTTTTATCAATTTTATCTAATTTAGGCTTATCAAATCTTTTATAATCAATCATATTTTCGATAATTATCATTTTTTCTCTTGGAACTCTCTTTTTCTTATTAAATTCTTCAAATAAATATGGTGTTATCACGATAACTTTATCTACATTACAAAAATTGACTTCTTCAAGATAATTTGTATCGAGTTCTTGTCTGTGTAGCCTAATAAAGAGTTTTTGTCCTCTTAGTTTATTTTGAGAATAAAACACAGAATTCCCTAAACCCCACTCACAAAAAATTATATCAGCTTCTCTTAAATATTTTTCACTTTGCTCTATGTTGTGAGTATTATGACCTTCCCACTTATCAATAAGTACATTTATATTCTTGTTTTCCTTACACCAGTCAATGTACCAATTCAAAAACTTAAAATCATGACCAGCAAATAAAATCGTCAATTTATCATTATTGTATTTCCACAATTCACTTAAAATTTTTTTACTAACTAAACTGATCTGATAAGCTTTGCTTGCTTCATAACATTTTCTTGCAGCTTCTTGATAAATTCTTTCATCATTGAAACACAATACAATTTTGTTTTTTAATTCTTCTTCGTTATTTGCAAATAATGGATAATCTGATCCCAGCAATTTTTCATATTGTTTCGTTCTTCTAAGTAAAACTGGCTTCCCATTTATCCCATATTCTAAGACTTTTGTAGATAACTCTAGACTATTATCATTATCTATTTCTTCAGATCTATATGCATATCCAATGTCTGAATCTTTTATCAGATTTAATGAATCTCTTCTACTAAGAGCTCCAAACCATTGAATTCCTTCAGTATCATTAAAAATTTGCTTTATTTCATCTTTTTTATCAATAAGCTCACCTTGAAATTTATCCCCTGCTATATTTAAAGTAATGGCAGGATCATATTTTTTTACTTGTTTATAAACATTAATTAACTCCTCTATCATCCATTCCTTTGCAAATTTCCCTGCATAAACAATAGAATAGTTATTTAATTCGAATTTTGGTGGGTTAAGAGAATCCTCCACAGTTGGTGGTAATTCAATAAATTTTTCCCCACTTACATTAAGCAATTTTTTTAAGTAATTTCCCATTTCCTTTGTCTGAACAAATATATTTGGAAATGTGGTATAAACCTCTCTAAAAAAATTAATTTCTTCTTCTGCTATCTTTGTTTCATCATGTGTAAAATCTGTTATATATGGGATTTGTTTTTTTACAAAAGATTTTTTTAATGATTCAGCTGTTAAATCTTTTCCTCTTGTTATGATTAAATCATAGTTTTCAATATTATCTAGTAATTCTATAATATTAGTAGCATCCCCTACATTCATTTTATGTTTATCATTGAAATTCCAGTTTGAAAACCTATTATATGGATTTATAAATACGATATTATTTTTCTTTTTAATATTGGAAATGACCTCTTTACGCTTTACAGGAGTTTTCAACAAAATTGTTAAATCTACTCTGTCATCGATAGTAAGTAAATTGGCCAAAGATGTTAACCAAATTGCTGATCCATCTACTATATTTAAATTTTGATCTCCGTATAGTAAAATTTTCAGCCGTTTCACTTTTGCTCCTCCTTGAGTTCACATTTATAATGCTTTGTATGCTTTTATTAAACTAGAACATTTTTAATACTTGGGTTCACAAAAAAATACTTAATTATAAATTAATCCCTATTATTATTCGAATATTTGGTAAGGCATGCTTTATATGACAATCACCTAAAAATTGGTTTGTCATAGATAAGCATGCCTATCTTTAAATAAATACTATTTTTGGGTTAATATTTAAAGTTATAGCTATTTTGAGATTAGATAGAACTGTTTTTTTCTCCTATCTTAAAATTAAATTTATCAGAACTGTAAATTTTTGCACCATATTTTTTAAATAACTCAGAAATTACATACTCCCTGTTATATAATATATCTTTTATGTTGTAAAATTTAGCTATATCTGTTTTAAACAAGGCGGTATCCGGTATTACATAATCAACATATTGGTATTCGTAATTTTCAACTTCATAACTATCTTTAAATAAAACTCTTTTACCTATTATATCTGCTCCTGAATAAATACTTGCATACATAAGATCTTCTATATAATATTTTCCATAACTATTATTTGTATCCATTATTGTAAAATAGTCGGTTGAAATAATATCACTTATTGATTCATAGTTAAAAACATAGTCATGAATCATAGTTGTGATAACTGAATTGTTATATTTATTTAATAACTGTTCATATCCTTCAAATTTTTGAATAAATATTAATAGTTTTTTATTTTCGTAACTTTGTTCTTCAAACACTGCAAGAGCTTCATTAAATTCCGACAAGGAACTTACAGGAATTACTAAAGTAATACTTTGATTATTGTCATCATATTCTATGTTTAAAAGATCCAAAATAAATTTTATTCTATGAAAATAAGTATGTTTCCGGTAAACTGAACGAATTCCCTCCATGGACAACTCACGATATTTTTTTTCATTATTTAATATTTCTTCTATATTTTTAATTAATTCCTCTTTATCTTCAGACATCAATACAACATTCTTGAATGTCTTTTTTATACCTATCGAATAACTACTTATTATAGGTGTTCCACACGCCAAACCTTCAAACACTCTTCGAGAAAACATAGTTGGAGAATATTTTACACTATTTACATTTAAAATTAATTTATATTCTTTATAGGCTATATCAATATCTTTATACTTCAAAGTCCCAACAATATTGTCTTGAAACTGTTCAGGAAATTGGAAATGAGAGTTTCCATTTTTATTTCTTTCATAGTTTCGATCGTAAATATCTAATCCAAATTTTTTAGTCACGGAAAGCATCATATCCATATCACGTCTTCTGTCTTCATGACGATTGGCATAATATGAGCCAGCAAATGAAATATTATTTCTTTTTTGTTTATTTGCAGAGGTTGGATTATGATGGGCAGGATTTGCCGCAAATTGCATTGCATAAACTCTACTATGCCCAACATAATTTCTATATTTTGGAATCATATTTGCATCAGTGGTAAGCACATAATCAAACAGTTTTGCAGTTTCTATAAATTTTTCGAAATGAATAGGGTCTTCTTTATTCCAAAATACTGTTGGAATGCCACAATTTTTACAAAATTTTATTAACCTTTTTAATTTTAAATTATTTTGATTATTATTGTATTTACCGACTTGATACTCCCAAGAACCAAAGTTTCCTCGCCATGCTGACTCCACTAATAAAAAATCAGGTTTATTTTCCGTTAAAACTTCTCTCCAATTATCAGGTGAAAACGGAATAAGAGAAATTATATCAGAAAAACAAGACATACTAAATTCATCTAATATACAAGCAACTTTTATTTCATTTATCTTTCTTGCTTTCGATTTCATTTTCTTGGAGAAATTTTTAAAAATATAATCCTCTACTATTTCAACATTCGTTATTTTTACTGTTCCTTTTCCAAAAAGGCGAATAGCAACTCTTAAGTATTTTGATTTTGGGTTAATAACTACTTCAACCTCTTTATTTAGTGGAATTTTATGAGTATTTATTCTAGTAAAATTATCATATTCAATTAGGTAGATGAGTGCTTTCACACTAGAAGTTGTTCTGCCTGAAATTTTTACAAGAAAGTTGTTTTTTAACATAATTCTTTTACTATTTGACGGAATAAAATTGTAGTTTTTATTTTTTTCCAAAAAACTAAAATAGGACAATCCGTTTCCTGTTTTATTTATCACCAATTCATTTTCTTTAAGATATATTTGAGCTCCATTTTTTTTATAATTCCAATTTTCGATTTTAAAGAATTCTGTTTTAAAATTTGGCATAATGTCTGTTAAATTTTTTCTATAGTTATTAAGTATTTTCCTTACAAAAAGATTTCTTGCTTTAGCTATCAAATTAATCCACCCTTTGATCCTGTAAATTTTATAGCATTAAAGCCTGTATATGATATTAATTAGTAAAAATATCCTACTAATTTCAAAACAATAGCACAAAACGTTAACTAAAGTTCCCTATATAAAGTTTCTTTATCTTCACTAACATCACTGTTCCAATATACCATATATCATACATTTAAGATAAAAATTTTCTATTCCTATTAAAATTATTATTTAATCCAGCTAATATTGATATATTAAGGGAGAATGCACATAAAATTTAATTTCTCCTTTTATTATTTTACTTATGCAAATAATTTGATAATGTTGATTTCCTAGAACCTTTTAGAAATACAACCCCTATAGCTTCACCTCTTATATATTCAAATGAATTTTCACTGCAAAAAAAATTTTCAAAAAAACATTTTTGAATTTTTCTTGTTGTTGAATAATACACATTATTAAATTCAAAGTTTTTTCATTTAAAAAAATATATTTCTTATAAAGAATCAACAAAGTATTTTCTTATTTCACCTGAATTTTGATCGAAAGTATAAAAATCGATACACTGTCTGGTTAATAAAAAAAATTGTTATTAAAAATCTCTAACTCTATTTTACTGACAGATTGTCTTCTAAATACTTTACTTTTTCGACACCCCAATTATACTTTTTGAATATATTTCTGCAATTCCCATTATAAAGCTTTTTTAATTAATTTTTTGATTTTATCCCTATTCTAAATAATATCAATATAATAAAATAAACACCCAATAATTATTTCCCAGAAAATTTTCGTTTTTCCGCGTGTTTTGACGGCAAACAGCAAATTTTCTACATGGGAAAAGGAGAATGGACGATCATTGTCCGTCCTTTGCGACAAAATTTTTAATTAAATACTCTCCCCATACCTGATTTCCTTTTTCGCTCGGTTTGGATCGGTCTTCTGTAACGTATTGCTTCAATTGTTCGTCTTCCTTATCCGGCCAATTTTCCCAATGGTTTAAATATGTAAAATGGTTTTCTTCGGCATATTGTTTGAGCGCATCTACTTCCTTAGGATAAAATTTTGCACCAAAGAGCGGGTGCGCAGGCTGCAGCATAATCGATACGTCAGGATTTGCTTCTTGAATTTTCCGCAAGATGTCCGTAATGTTGCTTAGAGTATTGTCAATGCCGACAACGCCGTTATCATTCAAAATAAACGGCTCGAAAAGGAGGATGTCAGGCTTTTTGTCTGCAATTTTTTTATATAATTTTTTATTCAATACACTATGCGTTGTCTCCTCAGCATCGGAAACAATCGAGATGTTAAAGAGCTCATCTCCATATGCAGAAAGAAGCTCCTTTTTCAGTTTTTCCGGCCACCCATTTTGATCGGAAGGAACTGATTCAGATCCCCAAATTACAAAGTTCAATTGTTTCTCTTCTTTTAATGCTGTTTGGATTTTTTTCTGAACATCCTCCGGTAAATTTTTGGCGTAGTCCTCTCGCGTATCATTTTGTTTACTATTGTCTTCCTTTATATTTTCTGCAGACGATTCCACAGAAGCAGCTGTCGGTTTTGAAATTTTTTGTTTCCAGTAAAAATGGCCGACAATAATTGATGCTATACATAAAACGACAACATTACTAACAATAATCCTTTTTTTCACAGATAATCCTCCAAACGACAAATTTCTCACTTTATTATAGCGGAAAATGCCCTGCCGTTCCATGCTGTCCATTCATTTTTTCAAGCGGTGCTGACAAGTATATACGAAAATATTTTCCTCACAAATATATTGTCTTAATAGAATTGGAAACTTATAATCAGATTAGATAAATTTAGTAATGAGGGATGGAATTATGAGATCAGATAGACAGAGAAAAAAGAGAAAGAAATGGCTCTGGATTTTGTTATCAGTCATTGGAGTTTTCATTATTGCCACGGGATCCTATGCCTTTTACATTTGGAACAAAGCACAATCGACCATTGCCAACATTCAAGAAAACATCGGGCGGGATAAATCAGACAAACGCGATCAGCAAGTCAACTTTAAAAATCGCGATCCTATTTCCATATTGCTGATGGGTGTTGATGAAAGAAAAGGAGACCGAGGACGGTCTGATTCGCTCATTTTGATGACAGTCAATCCAAAAGAACAGTCAATGGAAATGGTCAGCATTCCCCGCGATACAAGAACAGAAATTGTCGGAAAAGGCATTCAAGACAAAATTAACCACGCCTACGCTTTCGGCGGAACAGAAATGGCTATTAAAACGGTTGAAAATTTCTTAGATGTGCCGGTTGATTATTTTGTCAAAGTGAATATGGAAAGCTTTCGCGATATTGTCGATGCAGTCGGCGGTGTGACGGTTGAAAATGATTTAGATTTCACTTACGAGGGCTACCATTTTGAAAAAGGAACCATTCACTTGGATGGCAAAAAAGCTCTTGCGTATTCAAGAATGCGATATGATGATCCAAGGGGCGATTTCGGCCGTCAGGAAAGACAGCGGCAAATTATTGAGGCGGTTATTGAAAAAGGAGCAAGCATTACATCCATTACAAAATTTGGAGAAATGTTTAAAGTCATTGAAAACAATGTAAAAACAAATCTTACATTTGATGAAATGTGGGCGATTCAAGAAAATTACAAAGATGCCCGAAAAAATGTCATTCAGCATCAAATAAAAGGGAGCGGAAAAAAAATTAACGGCATTTACTACTATATTGTGCCTGAAGATGAACGTCTTTCCCTTTCCAACGAGCTGAAAAAACATTTGGGATTAAATAAAGAAACCGCTGAAAAGTAAGAAATAGTGCGGCAGTTCACCATTCGATCGCATTTTTATAAGAACTGCCGCACTTATAATAAAAATCCCCCAAGCCGAGAATCATTCAGCAGCATTATGATTTTCGTTTACAATCATAACAAGATGGCTTCTCATATAAAATAAAGGAATGGTATTCCTTCCCCTCATTGATCCTTCTCTTATATGTATCATTGATATGAGACGCACTTTTCATTTTGTTGTAAATGATACTCATATGCTTCTCCACTACTACTTTCTCATGATTGATTAAAACGATTGTTGAATGCTTTCCTTTTGAAACGACATGTCGAATAGCCGAATGCGCAATCCATTGGCAGTCTAAATGCTCCATTGATTTAGTAGGGAAAAAACAAAGATCGAGGACAGGAATGCATACAGGAAGCATGCGCTGGCGCGGCAGGATTTTCTTAGCTGCCTCAATGATACCGTTAAGAGACACACCATAATAGTTGCAGCTCTCCGCCAAAAGATCCTTCGGCTTCTTTTTCACAAGATACTTTTCATACTTTTCAATAACAATTGTCCAACATTCCCCATACGTATTAAAAAAAGGAAGCAATGCTAACGTGTCACAAGTTACAATATAATTTTTGACCTGCTCCACTCTTTCACCCCTTTTTCTTCAATATTTGACAATCCTTGCATGACATTAGACTTTTTTTACTAGTTCTTTCGATGTATATTATACACGAATTTCAAGAAAATTTGGTAAATTTCTAAACTTTTTTGTAAAAAAAAAATTCCATGATAAAACCAAAAAATTAGTATAATATTATCATTACGAGGTGAACTTATCGTGAGAAAAAAATCGATGATGGGGCGAATGGCATCTATTTTTTTATTTACGTTTTTGCTTTTAAGCGTTTTTTTTATTACGTGGCGCTCGAAGCATGTCGATTCAAACGACTCTTTTGCTAGCATTGAACCTCAAATTCCGACCATCTTTGTCCATGGCTATAAAGGAACAATGCGCTCGTTCCAACATATGCTGCATCGTTTTGAATATGATTACCGCTGGGGAACAAAATCAATGGTCATTCGAGTTGATCGCATGGGCATTGTCCATATTTCCGGAACAACCCCACAAAACTTAAAAAATCCTTTTATACAAATTGTTTTTGAGGAAAACCGCACAAGTATTGAGGAAACGGCAAATTCTCTGAAAAAGGCAATGCGCTTATTAAAAGAAAACTATTCGGTAGACGAGCTATACATTGTGGCTCATTCGATGGGAGGACTCGTTTCGACAAAATATATTGAGGATACGAACGGCTTGACGGATTACCCGATTGTCCGCAAAATGGTGGTCATAGGCAGCCCGTTTCAAGGAATAGAACAGGAATCTTACCATAAGCTAAATACAGGTAAAGCAATCATTGATTTAAAGCCAGATTCTCATGCTTTACTAGAAATATTGAACAACCGGGATCAATTTTCTAAAAAAACGAAAGTTCTCAATATCGCAGGGATCAATCCCGAGTATAAAGACAGTGATGGAGTTGTCTCCATCCAGAGCGCTCTCAGCGCTAGAAATATTGTTCCGTTAGAAAATTATCATGAAATCATTGTTAAAGATAAACTTGCCACACACAGCGGTCTTCATGAGCATCCGAAAGTGGACAAGTATATCGGCGAATTTCTATGGGGGTACAATTGAGTTGGGGAAAGTATTTCTTCAACCGAATGACCTTTTTCAAATAAAAAAACCCGACTCTTCTTTCCCCTTTAAAAGGAGGAAGAAGAGTCGGGATAAATGTTTTATACATGAGATACAATGAGAACACATTTTCCTTTTATTGCGAAATCGCCTGTTTGGTTCGGCAAAATAAAATGAGCCCCTTTTTTTAGTGTGTATGAACGGCCATCATGAGTAAGCTCCCCGTCTCCCTCAATCACGCTTGCAAGAAGGAACGGATGATTTTGAACAAACTTCCCTTCGCCGTCAATCTCCCATTTGTAAACTGAAAAAAATTCGTTTTTGATAAATGTGGTAATCGTTGCTCCTTCCTTTACTTCCACAGAACGTTCAATTGTGTAATCTTTATGAGGAACAGTCGCCACCTCTATCGCTTGTTTCAAATGCAATTCTCTTTTATTTCCGTTTGCATCTACACGGTCGTAATCATACACTCTGTAAGTCGTATCAGAACTTTGCTGCGTTTCAAGGATGAGCGTTCCTTTGCAGATGGCGTGGATGGTGCCGCTCGGAACATAAAAGAAGTCGCCCGGTTTTATTTTTACTCTTCTCAGCAATTGATCCCATTTTCCGCTTTGAATCATGGATACGAGCTCTTCTTTCGTTTTGGCATGATGACCGTAAATGATTTCCGCATTTTCTGAGCAGTCAATGATATACCAGCACTCCGTTTTTCCTAATTCACCATTTTCGTGCTTTTTTGCATATTCATCATCTGGATGCACTTGCACGGACAAATCGTTGTTTGCATCAAGAATTTTCGTTAAGAGAGGAAATCGATCCCCTTTTATTCCGCCGAACAATTCTCGATGGTTGTCCCATAATTCACCCAATGTTTTTCCTTTAAACTTTCCTTCTGCTACAATGCTTTGACCATGCGGATGGGCAGAAATCGCCCAGCATTCTCCTGTTGTCTCCGTTGGAATTTTGTAATGAAAATGAGTGCGAAGGTTTGTTCCACCCCAAATTCGATCTTTAAAAACAGGCTTTAAAAAAATTGGAGACTGCACCACCTTGTTCCACTCCCTTTCTGCAATAATTTCCCCATTATTTATATTAAACAGTTCTTGAAATTTTTTCACCTTTTTTCATTTTTTATACAGAGCTCGCTGAAGAGAAACCTTCAATATCAATTGAGTAGGAGGGAGCGATTAACTCCCGTCCTCTCACACCACCGTACGTACGGTTCCGTATACGGCGGTTCAATTAAGATAATTGACGCAAGTCTTTATAACTTCCGTGAATAGCTGTTCTCTTTATGCCAGTGGTCACTCCACCCTCCAAGAGGTCTCCCACGGGATTCACCGCTTCCTCCCTCAAGTGAGGTACTACGTTTTCTGTGTTCATCATGACTCACTGAATGCCAAGGGCTATTCTCTCTTAATTGTTCGGTCCTTCTTAGTTGTTCTAGATCAACTAATACTATGACCTCTGCTGACTTCTGACGGTTCAGCTACTTATCACTAAGTAGGTTATGAAGCGTACTTCACATATCCACCAGACCTCCCCGGGTAAGTACATGCACTTTCACACCATCTATCCGCCTCATTTACTCGATATGACCTTCGACAGAAAGAGCTTTGTTTTGTTTTGCAAACTCACTCAATCATACCTAGCCTTATATGAGGTTCGTGTTCCTCGGACCGGAAGTTTGCCGCTCGCTTCCTTCAGATTCCGCGTCACCACGGACACCCTTGCTCTTGGCTGACCTCTACTTCTGTCTTCGGGGTTCGGGACTTACACCCTATAGTTCATATACATGCCGGGCGCACAAACAGAAAAGGATGCCGAATTCTTTAAAGCATCCTTTTCTTTTTGATTTGTTATCAAATTTTCGGATCACTGTTCGTTAGCATATACAGTGCCAGCCGCCTGACTGGAAACCTGCTCTTCTTGAGAAGCTTTTTCCGGATGAAACTCTCCTTCCATTTTTGACACAACAACTACTGCGACACCGTTTCCAATTAAATTCGTAATCGCACGGGCTTCTGACATAAATCGGTCAACACCGATGAGAAGAGCAATTCCTTCAACCGGAACCATTGGAAATGCAGCCAAAGTAGCGGCTAATGTAATAAATCCGGAACCAGTCACACCTGCAGCGCCCTTGGAAGTCAGCATTAAAATTCCAAGTAGTGTCAGTTCCTGCCAAATGGTTAAATCGATCCCATATGCCTGTGCAATAAAGATAGCCGCCATTGACAAATAAATCGACGTTCCATCTAGGTTAAAAGAATACCCAGTCGGAACAACAAGACCAACAACAGACTTAGAACATCCGTACTTCTCAAGCTTTTCCATCAATTTTGGCAATGCGGATTCAGAGGAAGAAGTTCCTAACACAAGCAATATTTCTTCCTTTATATATGCGATAAATTTAAAAATGCTGAACCCGTAAAATTTTGTGATCAGTCCCAACACGATCACGATAAATAAGAACATCGTCATGTAGACAGAGGCCATTAATTTTCCTAAAGACACAAGCGATCCCAGACCGAAATTTCCGATTGTATAGGCCATTGCACCAAAAGCCGCAATCGGTGAAATTTTCATAACCATATTTACGATGCCAAAAAAGATATTTGTCAATTGTTCAAACAAATTGATAACAGGTTTTGCTTTTTCCCCTAGTCTTGCCGCTGCTAATCCGAAAAGGACTGCGAAGAATAAAATCGGCAAGAGTTCTCCGTTCGCGAGCGCTCCCACTGCATTTTCTGGCACAATGCTCATGATAAAGTCTAAAGCACCGTGACTTGTTTCCTCTGCTTGTTTCGTATATTGAGAAATATCGCTTCCTTGCACACTATCGGTGTTAAAGCCCTCACCTGGCTTCATAATGTTTACGACAAAGATCCCGATAGCTAGAGCAATCGTCGTAACAATTTCAAAATAGATCAGAGCTTTCCCGCCGATCCTGCCTACTTTTTTCAGATCACCCATCGATCCGATGCCGATGACAACGGTGAAAAATACAATTGGTGCAATCACCATTTTCACTAGTTTAATAAAAATATCTGCCAAAATCTTTAATTTCGCCCCGAACTCAGGGAATAAAAATCCAACTGTAATCCCTAAAATGATACCGATAATAACTTGTACAGTCAGGTTTTTAAAGTTTATTCGCATCTATCTCTCTCCTTTCCCCTTTGATAACGTTTTCAAACGTCCGTACATTTATGTTAATAGAATGTTCAAAAAGTTTTAATATTATGGTTTTATTAATCTTTTTGTTCTTTTTGGTCTCAAAATTAATTTGAATGGCCAAAAATGAGAAAGGATCAGCACCTCCCTAGTCATTCTGGGAAACAGAAGCAGAAACTCTTAATAGATTCATTTTTGCTTTTCAACTACTCCCACTTAAAGTCTAACGAGCTGGTCACTCCAAAGAAACGTAAACGGCTTCTTCTCCTTCCTTAACAGAGCTGGTTAACTACTGCCCAACGACTCTTATGCTTCAGTCGTAACTCCAACGATGACCATTTTCATAACCGATTGTCCATTGGTAACCCCAAAAAAATCAAAACACAACGGGCGATAAACCATGAGATCGAGTTTCTTAGAATCATTCATTCGTTTCAAATAGTTACTGCCGATAAGCTGAAAGGTTTTATTTCAGCCATTCCTGTAAAGAAAGTGCAGCCGCTGTGATGTCCATGTACTTTATCTTACATCTTTCCACCGAATGCTCGTTGGACTATTTCTTGTGGTGTACCATGCGTAAAAATGGTTGAGAGCGGCGAATATAACACCTCACTGAACAAATTTTTTCTCTCAAATTCCATAAAAAAAGACTGCCGCCTCGCGGACAGTCCATTTTTGCTGAAACGATGGCTAGTTCAGCTTGCTGCATTTCTTATTTCTTTTAATAGCTTTCCATATTTCGCTTCATATTCTTGGTAAAGCGGCACAAATCGTTCCTGCCATTTCTTTCGCTCTTTTTCCGTTAACGTATGAATATGTATATTTGGATTTTGCCTCATTTCTTCAAGCTGTATTATATTTTGCTGTTTCGATTGCTTCATATTCCAAGCTGTCGTTTCTTCTATTGCTTCCATAATTTGTTTTTGAACGTCTTTAGGTAGCTGATTCCAAAATGTTTCATTGACCATTACGACATATCCTAAATAACCGTGATTGCTAATTGTTACATACGGATGAAATTGATAAAATCTTTTTGAATAAATATTCGAAATTGTGTTTTCTTGTCCGTCAAATGCTTCCTCTTCTAATGATTCATAAACTTGATCAAATGAGAGGGCAATCGGTTCCGCTCCTAACATGTTAAATTGTTTTTTTATGACTTTATTAGGCATGATCCGAAATCTTTGGTCTTTGAAATCATCCGGATTTTTCATAAACATTTGACTATTTACCATTTGTTTGAATCCATTTCCCCAAAAAGCCAGTCCTTTAAATCCTTTCGGTTCTAACATACTGAGCAGCTCTTCGCCAATTTTTCCTGTTAAAACCCTTTCAACATTATCATCGTTTTGAAAAATAAACGGTAAATCTAACACTTCCCATTCCGGAACCAATTCTGCCACGTTTGAATAGGAAGGAGCAATCATTTGCACTTTGCCTTTTCTTAAAGCTTCTATTTCATCTTTATCTGAATATAATGAACCGTTTGGAAACACAATCACTTTTACTCGGCCCTTCGTCTTTTCCTCGACCAAATCTGCAAACCTTTGTGCAGCCAAGCCTTTTGGCGTATCCTCCGCCACTACATGGCTGAAATAGATTTTAATTTGCTCTTTTAGCCCCTCTTGCTCATCATCGTAAACCGGTGGATCATTTTGAGATTGTATAATGATATTATAGGAAAATAACGCAAAGGCTAACCCGGCACATACTATAGCCAAATACCTCACGATTTTTTTCTTCATGATTCATCACACCATTTGTTTTTGATCATTTTAACATAAATTATACCAAGCATGCTCTTTCTCTAAAGTAAAGGAAAGCAAATCTGTGATAAAATAAAGCAAGTATGAACGTTTAGCTAAAAGAGGTTGCCTTATGAAGCGATTACCAATTATATGGAAAATAACAGGTTTAATTTTTATTATTGTCTTTTTATCGCTTTTTTTCGGAGGATTATTTATTGTAAACGAATATTTAAACCAAAAAGAAGAAGAGCTTAAACAGCAATCTATATTAGCTGCGAGGACGGTTGCGGCGCTGCCTGAAGTCAGAAACGGGCTCAATGGAAGCTTGAAAGATCGCCAGCTGATTCCTTCGATGATTGAACGTCTTCAAATCATTAACGGAACAGAATATATTGTTGTGCTCGATATGGATCGTACCCGCCTTTCCCATCCGGTCAAATCTTTAATCGGAACAAAATCGGAAGGAGAAGATGAAGGTCCTGCCTTTGCCGAACACACATATACGTCAAAAGCAAATGGAGAAATCGGCACTGTTATCCGCGCCTTTGTACCTGTCATGAATAAAGAACATAAACAAGTTGGAGTCGTCATCGCAGCCTATAAGCTTCCAAGCTTATATGAGCTGCTTGCAAATTTAAAATCGCAAATTTTTTCGATTTCTTTTCTTGTCTTACTATTAGGCGGTTTGGGGGCCTGGCTCCTGGCAAGACATATAAAAAAGCAGATGTTTCACTTGGAGCCTTTTGAAATAGCTAAAATGCTAGTTGAACGGACTGAAACATTTAATGCTATGCACGAAGGAGTCATTGCCATTGATAAAAATGAACGTATAACTATTTTTAATGACCGTGCCAAACAAATGATGGGCATTGAAGGAGATGTGATCGGAAAGCCGATTCGCGACGTTATTTCCGACACCCGACTCCCGGAAATATTAGTAATTGACCGTCCTATTTATAACAAAGAATTGCAGGTAAGGAATCTAAGCATTTTAAGCAATCGCATCCCGATCAGAGTGAATAACGAAACGGTCGGAGCTGTCGCCATTTTCCAGGATCGAACTGAAATCAAAAAGCTTGCGGAAGAATTAACCGGAGTCAAAGCTTTTGTCCACGCGCTTCGTGTTCAAAATCATGAACATATGAACAAATTGCACACAATAGCAGGTCTCATTCAGCTTGGACATAAAGAAAAAGCGTTAGAATATGTATTCAAAATAACGGAAGAGCAAGAAGAGCTGACAAACTTTTTAACTGAACATATTAAAGATGAAAGCATATCGGGCCTTTTACTCAGCAAAATCAGCCGGGGCAAAGAGCTCGGAATTAAAGTATTCATTGACAGAAACAGCCATTTGGAGCGATTTCCAAAAAATATCGATCATCACGACCTGGTGATCATCATTGGGAATTTAATTGAAAATGCTTTTGATGCCTTTCAAGAGTCGACTGATCCTGACAAAGAAATATTCGTCAGCATCGATCAAAATAAAGAAATTTGCACGATATTAGTTGAAGATAACGGTCCTGGCATAGACGATTCTGTATTACCGAACATTTTTGAAAAGGGTTTTTCCACAAAAAACAAGCAAAATCATGGAATAGGCTTATATCTGGTCAAACAAATTGTTGACCGAGCAAACGGTCACATTCATGTTGAGTCGCAAAAAGGTATGGGAACTACATTTATCATCACATTTGATATGTAAAAAACAAAGGGGGCAAAAAATTTGAACAAAAAAATTAGTGTATTGTTGATTGAAGATGATCCCATGGTTCAAGAGGTGAATAAACAATTTATCCAAAAAGTCGACGGCTTTACTGTGATTGGAATCGCAGGGAACGGAAAAGAAGGCATAGAGCTTGTTCGAGAATTGAAACCTGAACTAGTTATTATAGATATTTACATGCCTAATCAGGATGGATTAGAAACGCTTAAGCAAATCCGGTCAGAGGGTCATTCCGTAGATGTCATTGCGATTACCGCTGCGAGAGATATGGAAACTGTTCGCCGTGTCCTGCAAAACGGCGCTTTTGACTACATTATGAAACCGTTTAAATTTGAACGGCTCCAACAATCGTTAAAAAACTATTTGCTTTATCATAGCCAGCTGAAGGAAAAAGAAAAATTAACGCAAAAAGATGTAGACACTATGTTGTTAAACAATAAATTAAAGAGCAAGCCAGAGGATCCAGACCTGCCTAAAGGGTTAAACCAAGTAACACTTGATAAGATCATCCGTTTCCTCCAAAATCAAAAAGAACCGATTTCCGCTGAAGAAGTTGCGGAAGGAATCGGTATTGCACGCGTTACTGCACGAAGATATTTAGACTACCTGGCGAAAATCAAAAAAGTCTCAATCCATGTTCAGTATGGCAGCATCGGAAGACCTGTCAATCGATATATGTTTCATTCTGATTAAGCTTGGCTAGAGGTGAAAAACAAACGAAAAAATCATTGAGCTGGACCACTTTTCTCATTTTTATATTGCTAGGACAAATAAATGCTATGTTGGCTTTATCAGGGGAACAGTCATTGCACGTTGAATACTAATGGTGTCAATTTTCTCTTATCGGACATTTTGCTTTTTCAATCGGGACACAGAAAGGCTTTCGAACCCACATTATGAGTTCTCAATAACAACGATTATTCTAGAAAAAAGTTCAGAATTTTCCGCCGACTTTGCCTTTCAATGCGTTGAATTTTCAACTTTTGCTCCTCCTCCCTTGCTTTCCTTCAACCTATTGTCCGCTCTTTATCTGTTCCTTCGCCATTACCATTTTCAACTTTGCTTTTAAATTTTTTACCCCACTTTTTTTAGTGGAATAACTGCCTTGTCATGATCCGTTACAAAATGCCCCATGCTAAACAAAGACGCGTGATTTTTTTAAGTAAGCGTCGACGTTTTAAATCGGCAAAATATTTCAGCAAAATCAAAAAAACTCCAACTTCAAAACTTAATGATTTGAGAGTTGGAGCATAGTATTTTTATTTAATTTTTCTATAAATCGGCCCATGGGATTGAATTAACAGGGTATTACCAGTTTTCAACAATTGCTGCAGCAGTCTGTTCATCGATAATTAAAACATTTATAAATCCACCGTTTAATGCAGCTTTTATACTTTCAAGTTTGTGTATCCCTTCAACAACAGCAATTACTTGATTAATTTTTTTCAGTTCTGTTAAAGTAACGCCAATTACTTTGTTCGTAAAAGAGTCGATAATAACATTTCCAAAATCATCAAAAAAACGAAATCCGATATCTCCGACTACACCGAGCTTGCGTAAATAATTTAAATCTTCATCACTCAAATAACCTAACTTCCGCAATGTAGATGACCTATGCGGGTTACCAATTCCGATGACTGCTATATCGACATTTCGTCCTTCTTCAAGCACTGCTTCTATATCCTGCATTGCTAATAATCTTTCTTTTAATTCTTCTGTCTCTACAATCGCAGGAGCGTATAAATAAGAGCATGTACAATTTAACTTTTTTGCCAGTTCATATGCCAGTTGATTTGCATGAATTTCAACGTATTTTCTTCCCATACCACCTTCGAGCGGAACTATATGTATATCTTCATTACGTACATATGGAAATTCCTTTACAAGTTCGGCAAGTGTAGTTCCCCAGGAAATTCCGAGACGTTTTACGTTTTTTAAATTTTTAGAAAGATAATAAGCACCTGCTCGTCCTACCGCACTCTTTACCAAATCAGGAGTTAAACCTACAGAAGGAACAACAACTGCATCCTTTAAATTAAAATATTTTTCCAGCTTCTGTTCCAATTCAACTGTATGGATACTCTCATCTTTTATATATATTTCAATAATTCCTGCTTCTTTTGCCTTTTGTATCATTTTCGAAACAATCGGTCTAGACACGCCAATCTTTTTGGCAATTTGCTCTTGTGTCCATCCTTCTGTGTAATATAAAGTCGCTATCTTGACAAGTTGTCTCCTTTCTTCCCACGTTAACATTTCTTCACCTCTTTATTTAACCATCAGCATTGTTAAAAATAACTTATATTAACTAACCTTTGACTTAAATTAATCTTATTCCTCAAGTTGTTATATTCAAAAAATTTTGTAATATTTTTAAATATATGGAAAATACATGGTCTTTAATCAGTATAAAAAATCCTTATAATTAGAATTTCTAATTATAAGGATAATTCCCATGGATAAGGATAACACAAAAAACACAACAAATGAACTAATAAGTAAAATGAATAAGCAAGAATTTTCTGAGTTGTTCAATTTGATTCATCAAACACGTTAAGAAACTAACGGCCTTAAGTTTCTACACTTGAGTTAGATAGCCTAAATGAAAAGCATACGAAAGATCTAAAATGGGGAATGGTGAAAGTTGTTGCCAGAGCTGAGAAGGACTATTTCTGCAAGAAAAAAAGCAGAGTGTGGAGTCAACATTAAAAATTTGCAATAATATAACTCAACGATTCAGTTATAAAAGGCTTGACATGGAGCCGCTGCAGCTTAATTCTTCCAACAATCACCAGTTAAAACAGTTAAACTTTTATTGCCTTCCTCCATGTAAAGCCCAGTGTATATCACTGCATAAGCACTTTATTCCTCTCCACACTTTTATATTGAAATAAACAAAGGACTTTTCCTTTATTCAATTTCTTTAATCAAAAAGGTCAAACACAAAAAAGAATCCGCCATGTTTTAACAACAATTTAACGAAGGTGAACTGGGACCATCTAGACTATTTAACTATCATTCCCCTTGTTTCCATATAAATTCTTATTAATCTTTTTCTGTGAAAATCAATTAACCATGGCTGAAGCGGTATACCCCACAATCAAATTGGATACCCTATTAACGACCAAAAAAAGGAAATAGGAAAGCAGAGCTACCTTATTTTTAGGTATCTCGTATATTTCTGAACCTTTTTGGTTATACTAATTTATTTACTGCTCTCGAAACGGTTCTTTTCGAGAAATGATGCAGTAAATGATGGTAAGCATTCGGTGCGCGATCGCAACGAGTGCTTTTTTCTTTCCCCTGCGTGCCGCCAATGACCAATATTTCGCTGCCAAACGTTGATTCCTACATCGAGACAAAGCCCAAGCCGCCTCACATAACGCCGATTTGATATGCGGATTCCCCTTCGTCGTTCGGGTACTTTTTCGTTTTCCAGCACTTTCATGATTTCCCGGCGCGACTCCCGCCCATGAAGCGAGGTGTTGAGACGTTGGAAATTGTCCCATATCGACTCCGATTTCAGCGATAATCACGGCAGCGGTTTCCTTCTTGATCCCCGGTATGGTCACAAGAAGCTCCATCTCTTGTTTGTATACTTGTAAGAGTTGGTCGATTCGTTCTTCGATGTCTCGAAGTAAACTTTCCAACGATTCGATGTGCTTCCACGATTGGCGAATCATGAACAGTTGATGGTTGGTCAATGTACCAAAGAGAGAATCCTGAATTTGTTGTTTTTTCCTCTTCATACTCCTGTGAATGCAAGCATCGACTTCGGTTTCTTCGATGTATCCCTGTTTCATTAAACGTTCCAGTAGCTTTCGCCCAGATACACCAAATACATCCGAAATCACGGAACTTAACTTGATATTGGAACATTCCAACACTTTTTGAATGCGGTTTTTCTCCGCGGTTAACTGCCCGATCCATTTTTTGCGCAAGCGAGTTAAATCCCGTCATTCTCGAATGTTCTCAGGAGGTACGAAACTCTTCTCGATCAATCCGTAACGCAACAATTTGGCGATCCATTCTGCATCGGAAACATCGGTTTTTCTCCCCGGTACATTTTTGATTCGCTGAGCGTTGGCAAGTGTAATGTCAAAGTAATCTTCCAAAATATTGAACACAGGTTTCCAGTAAACGCCCGTACTCTCCATCGCAATATGAGTGACACCACGATCTTCTAACCATTTCAGAAGACGAAACAAGTCTTTCGTGAAAGTAGGAAATGTTTCAACTTCCTTTTGAACGTGTTCTTCCTCTCCAAGAAGAGCACAAACGACAATTGTTTCGGCATGGACATCTAATCCTGCACAACGATGATAAAGAACATCCATGATTCTTACTCCTTCCATCGATAAATTCGCAAACAGGGAGTCCATTTGCACGTTAGGCATTTTTCTGTTCGTAGTCACCTTTTCACACGAAAAGGGCTGACAATGGGTGGAACACCAAATGGACTCAAACAGTTTTTATTACAGGGTCGAACCACCATTAAAGAGAACGTCTTTCAAAACTGTTTGCGTTCATATCCATTATGGGAAGGAATGATGGATTTTCATGCATGGGTGGGGAGTAAAATTACTCATGGATGTTTTTATTATTGTATTTGATAATTGAATTTTGAGCCACTCCGATTACATCCTTGTGAGTCACTTCGAAATTGGCAAATGGTAAATCTGGAGTGTCTTGACATGGAGCCTCCAGAGGCATGATTTCACTCGAAAGGCGACACATCAAAGTGTTTCGATAGGCAACAAGCCTATCATGCCTCTCACTCCATATCAAGATGGTGTTTTTCGATGGAAATGGAGTGGTGCACGTTTTCATGAGCGAAGTGGCTCAATTTTATGTGAGCAAAAACAATTATGAACGAAAAACACATATAGCTATTGTTTTTTGAACATAAAGTTGCCCCAATACAATATTGACCATTATTTTTAAGATGAAAAAATGGTTCTTGTAAAGCTCAAGAAATAGATGATCAAGTTCAAAACTAATCAAGTGAACTTAACCGCTTTTTGGTTTAAATGTTCTCCCGCCATCTGCAATAATGATTTGCCCATGAATATATGCTGATTCTTCATTAGACAAAAAATTAGTGAGATTTGAAATATCAGAAGGTTTACCCAGTCGGCCTATCGGAATTTCTTTTTTTAGAGTATTTTTGGATTCCTCTGAAGGATATAAGCGGTCAAGCATGTCCGATTCAATTACACGAGGCGCAATCACATTTATGTTAATTCCTTCTTTACCTAGCTCTCCTACTAAAGATCTCATAAATCCAAAAGCACCACCTTTTGAAGCTGCATAATGGATACCTCCGCCTGAACCGGTTATAGCAGAACCAGATCCAATG
The DNA here is from genome assembly GCF_038008865.1 of Aeribacillus sp. FSL K6-8394. Classification (NCBI taxonomy): domain Bacteria; kingdom Bacillati; phylum Bacillota; class Bacilli; order Caryophanales; family Bacillaceae; genus Aeribacillus; species Aeribacillus sp. FSL K6-8394. The sequence goes on along the minus strand of NZ_JBBPAA010000002.1, from coordinate 430,231 downwards.
ATTATAATACTACCCCCATTTTTATTTTTCATTAATGGCAACACTGCTTTTGTACTGAAAAAAAGTCCATGTAAATTTACAGCTATTGTTTTTTTCCACGATGCCCAATCAATATTCAAAAAAGAAACTTGTTTCGTAATCCCTGCAGAATAAACAAAAATATCAATCGAATTTAAAGTTTCTTTAACTTTTGTCATCATATTTTGAACGCTTTCCCAGTTCGATACATCTACTTCGAAACTAAAAATGTCATTTGGTCTTCCGCTTTCATTAATTAGTTGATCAAGTGCTTTTTTATTAATATCAGCTACTGCTACTTTTTTTCCCCTTCCGGCAAAGTCTAAAACAATCTGTTTTCCAATGCCCGCTGCTCCTCCAATTACCAATACATTCTCTCTATTCAATGAATATTTTCCTCCTCTCCAAGGAAAATTATTTCACCTTTTAAATGTGTAGCATATGAAGAGCATAAAAACAAAACTGTGTTTGCAACTGCTTTACTGAGAGAAGACAATGATGTCGATGTTTGAACGATATCAGGAGAAATGCTATTTACACGTATTCCAAATTCACGGAATTCCCTAGACAATCCTTTAGTCATTGAATTTAATGCGCTTTTCGACGCTGCATAATGGGGGCCGATTTCACCGGTGACTGCCGCGGTTGCTGAAATGTTAATAATGTTTCCCTCCCCAATTCTTAGCATGTGTGGAATCACTTCCTTGCTGCATAAGAACGGAATATCAAGGTTGAACTCCAACGTTTCAATCCAATCATTAGGATCTAAATCCTCAATTGTTTCTTTTGACAAAACATGAATATTATTGATTAAAATGTCAATTTTGCCACTATTCTTTGCAATTTTTGAAATAACTTTTTGAACCTCTTCTAGTTTCCTTAAGTCGCCTGAGATGACCTTTGCTGTTCCGCCGAGCGAGGAGATTTCTTTAGAAATTTGCTCAATTTTGTCCTCCTCGTTAAAATGATGAATCCATACCTCAGCGCCAGATAAAGCAAGTGCTAAACATATCTCTTTCCCAAAAATAAAATTACTTCCAACCACGATCGCAACTTTATTTTTTAACTTTATTTCCAAAGGATTTTTCACCACCATTTATTACGATTTAATCAATACTTTTAACACATTCTCTTTAGTACTGTGTGCACATTGAATGGCTTCATTCAGCTGTGATAAATGGAAACGATGTGTGATCATCTTATCCGCTTCTACAACACCCATCTTAAGTAGTTGTAATGCTTTATCGTAATTATATGGATTGGATGAATAGGAGCCAACAAGTTTAATTTCGTCTTGAAAAAACCTATCCGCCCGTAATGGGACAAGGTCCCTCTTAAACGGAGCAAATACTAATATTGTCCCACCTTTGCCTACACATTCCATTGCTTCCGTCAACAGATGATTAACACCAGCTGAAATAATAACTACATCTGCCCCTTGACCATCTGTTATTTCCATTATTCTGTCCCTCACATGTTCATTCTTGCTATTTATGATATAGTCCGCACCAAATTCTAATGATTTGTTTAACCGAAATGGGTTAATATCACTTACGATTACTCTGTCAGCTAAGAAATATTTTGCCAATTGAATTTGAATGCACCCTATTTGACCTGCCCCCATTATAAAAACTGTATCTCCAGGATTTAATGCAATGGACTCAAATCCATGCAAACAGCAAGCAACTGGTTCTACAAAAGCTCCTGTTTCAAAGCTCATATCAGATGGCAATTTTCCCATTGTATGTTTTACATGAACAGCAGAGACTCGAATATATTCTGAAAAACCACCAGGATCTAGATTTGTTGCTTTAAACTGAGTACATAAACTGTAATTTCCTCTATTACAATAATGACAGGTGAAGCATGGTACATGATGGGCAACAAAAACACGATCTCCTTCTTCAAATTGTGTAACATTTTTACCAACTTGTACAATTTCCCCTGATACTTCATGCCCTAATACTGTATTAGGCGGTACAATTCTATCGACTACTTTATGAATATCAGTTCCACATACACCACATATCTTCATTTTTAATAGAATTTCATTTTCACCTATTTGAGGAATTGGTCTTTCTTCATACCTTATATCCTCCCTATCATAAAAGACAGCAGCTTTCATATTGATCTCCTCCACTAAAGTACGCGAGCACCTCTATTTATTAATTCACTTAATAATTCAGAGTAACCGTCCATTTTATATGAAATCCAATATCTTCCGCCAAATATTCGCGGGTTACCTATGCGAATGTATATTTGGCCAGCAAAATCATATTTTTTTATTTTCATTTCATTTTTAACTTCACTCCAATCATATTTATGCTGTCTGCCAAATCCTTCAAATAAAATTCCTTCTTTCGTTACCGTGATAGAAGAAGGAAATTGTAAACCAATAACGGAGGATAATATTAAAAAAGGCATAACAACGATTAATAGTTTATATAATTCATTATGTTCATCAATAAGATAGCCATATATCCCATAACCAAACAAACCAACCATTAAAATCAAAGGAACAAAATTTTTACTGCAAACCATCCATTTACTATACCTATACTTTTTCATAACAACCTCCGAATTGAAAGAAGAGTTAGATTTCTTTTTTAAGGAATTTGAAATCTAACTCTTTTTCCTGATACATGTTACTTGTTTAAATATTCAATAATTTTGTTAATATCATCATCAATCCCAACACCCGTTAAAAAAGAGACAGTCTGAATAACTGGCACATCCCCAACATTACTTACTGGTGTTGTCGTAACGATTACATCAGCATTTTCAGCTTTTACAGGCACTTCTGCAGCCTTGCATTGTTCAACAGCTACATTGAATCCTTTATTTTTTAAAACTTCTTCAATCTTTTTGGCAACTACAGTAGAAGTGGCAACAGCTGTTCCGCAACATACTAAAATTTTTTTCTGTGCCAAATTTATTCCTCCCTCATATTTTTTTTGCTATTCTATATTTTTATTATTCTCTTCCAAGATTCCCATTTCCTTTGAGAATTGCTTTTTGATATCATTTCTCACCCAATACCAAATCAACCCATATAGTACTGCGCATATAATTGCAGCAATAAAATAAGGATTTGTTGGGTCCAGTAAACGAACGATGATCCAAGGAATAACATGAGATCCTAAATCAATACCAGAAATCAACGAAGCTCCCTCAGGAAAATCAAAACCTACTGCTCTTCCCATTGTTGTTGCCAATTCCGCTAAGTTCGTTGCTATAAAAAGAACAATCATGATCGTAATGATAGCATTAATTAATCCCCTAACAATATTTCCTCTAGCTGCTGCTACAGCCCAAATGACGGTAAAAGGCAGAACCGCTAAATCTGTAAATGGTAACATTTGATTGTATGGAAGAATCACGGCCAAAAGAATCGTTATAGGAACCATAATTAAAGCTACTGCCATATTTGCTGGATTACCAATTACAATAGCAGCATCTAATCCAATATATACGTTTTTTCCAGGAAATTTTTTATTAATGTAATCTCTTGCGCCTTCAGAGATAGGGATCAGCCCTTCCATAAGGAGGGATACCATCCGAGGCAAAAGAACTAACACAGCTGCCATTTGTACGCCAAGTGTTAAAATTCCCTTTAAATCGTAGCCTCCAAGGATACTAATTAGCATTCCTAAAATTAGCCCCATCATCAACGGTTCCCCAAATATTCCAAATCTTTTACTTAAAGTTTCAGGATCTGCATGAATTTTGTTAATTCCCGGTATTTTGTCCAATATTCTATTTGTTGCGTAAGTGATTGGGGCAAAATTGACCGTTTCCGAGTGTGCTAAAGACACGCCTTTTAAGCCAAAATGGTGTTCAACAGCTGGTGCTGTCCAGTCGGCTAGTTTTAATGTAATCGCAGAAACCACTAAACCTACAAACAATGCAAGTATCATATTGTCATAAGCATAATAAGTAACAGAAGCTGCAAAAATTAAATGCCAAAAGTTCCAAATATCAACATTTAAAGTTTTAGTAAAATTAATCGACAATAAAATAACATTTAAAATTAGTACTAAAGGAATCATAAGTGGAGCGACTGGAGTACCAAATGAAATAGCTGCACCAATCGGCCAGCCAACATCTAAAATTCCCAACTCCAAACCAAGTTTTTTGACCATTGCCTCTGTAGCTGGACCTAATGAATTAGTTAAAAGAGTAATGACAAGGTTTACTCCAACAAAACCAATTCCAATTGTCAAAGCAGCCCGAAATGATTTTTTAAATCCTTGTTTTAAAATCAATCCGAAAATTGTCATTATGATAGGCAACATGATGGATGGTCCTAAATCAAGAATAAAATCAACAGCTTGTTTAATCATTTCACCCACCCCCTGTAATAAATAAGGTATTTAAAACGCTTACATTTTAAAATATTAAAAATTAAATTTATTATCTAATATTTTGTATATTTCAGCTTTTTCCCTGGCATTTTTTAATTTAAACATTTCATCATTATTTTGAAACATTTCCATCAATTTTTCTAACATTGTTAGCTGCTTACTAGGATCTTTAATTGCTAGTATAAAAACTATTTCTACTTCTACAGATTGAGATGGATTTCCCATCATTTGAAAAGTCACAGGTTCACGAAGAACTGCAACACCAACAGTTGGAATGTTAACATGTTCGGGATCCGTATGTGGAATCGCTACCCCCATATTTTCAAGAGGTAAACCAGTAGAATATACTTTTTCCCTACTTAAAACAGCTTTAAGAAACGATTCCTTCACATAATTCTTTTTTTTCATTTTTTCAAACATATAAGTAATTACATCTTCATTCGTTTTCTTGTCGACATCCAAGCAAATGATATCTTCATCTAGATGTACAAACTTCTCCATAAAACCATCTCCCTATTTCTTTATAAGGAAAGACAATCATTTGGAACATTCTCATCCCCTTTCCAAAAGTTCTTTAATATTACATTTGTTAATAATATTTTAAATTGTTAGAATTATCGAGTCAATACTTTTTAATTAAATTAGAAAAAATAAGAGCTTATTTACAAATTTGTTTTACTAAATGTTAATTAGTATAACAATTGTAAATAAGCCCTTTTTACATCACGCTATTATTTTTTACTTTTGTCTATAATGTTTCTTGCGACGTCAAAAAACGATTCAGATATGGTTGGGTGAGGATGGATCATATTGGCCAGTTCTTCTACAGTGCCTTCCAGGGATATGAAAGAGGAAGCTTCTGAAATCATTTCGGTCACGTGTGGGCCAACCATTGTGACTCCAATTATTTCTCCATATTTTTCATCATACACTATTTTTATAAATCCTGATGTGTCGCCAGAAACAAGCGCTTTTCCATTTCCGGCAAGATCAAATCTTTCAGCCTTTACTTGCAGCCCTTTGCGCTTGGCCTCCTCTTCTGTCAAGCCAACACTAGCTACTTCTGGAAGCGTAAAAATGCACCTGGGAACAACTTTTTCATCCATTTTCCGTTCACAGCCTGCTGCGTTCGATGCGGCAACAATTCCTTCCATATATGCCGCATGCGCCAGCTGATATCCTCCTATGACATCGCCGACAGCATAAATATTCGGATAGCTCGTTTCCATTTTTTCGTCCACTTTAATAAAAGGCCCGTTTTGTTCTAGCTTTACTGCCTGAACGGCAGATAAATTAGGTTTTCTTCCAACGCTTACTAAAAGCGCCTCCCCTTCTACCGATACCGATTCGCCTTTTTCATTTAGACATTCGACAATGATTTTGTCTCCGTTTTGTTTCACGCTTGTTACTTTCGCATCTGTTAAAATTTGGACTCCTTTTTTCTGCAGCGATTTAGCTAGCGCTTTGGAGGCGTCAGCATCTTCAGTTGGAATAATCCGTCCGGCCATTTCAATGATCGTAACATTTGTTTTTAGACTGGAAAAAATAGTCGCTAACTCCACCCCAATGACTCCGCCGCCAATTATGGTTAGGGAGCTTGGTATTTTTTCAATATCAAAAATGGTATCGCTTGTATAAAAAGACGCAGAGCCCAGTCCATCTATTGGGGGAACGGAAGGGGATGAACCGGTTGCCACAATAATTTTGTCTGCTTGAACACGTTCCTCTTTTTTATCCGAAACTACTTTTACAATATTTCCTTCTTCTACAAAGCCTTCTGCCTCATATACATCAATTTTTCCTTGCTTTAACAAAAACATAACACCGTTTCTGAGACGGGAGATGACTTCGTCTTTGCGCTTTTTCATTTTGTCTAATGAAATCGTGATGTTGTCCGTTTGAATTCCCCATTCTCTTGATAATTCAATTGCCTCAATAATTTCAGCGTTTTTCAACCATGTTTTGGAAGGGATGCAGCCTCTATTTAAACATGTGCCGCCCAAAAAATCTTTTTCGACTAGCATTACTTTTTTTCCAAACCGTGCTGCATGAAGTGCTGCCATGTAGCCTCCTGGTCCACCGCCAATTACTGCAATATCATACGATTTTGTCAAATTGAGCCCCCTCCTTATAAGATCATTTCATACGGGTTTTCAAGAATGCGTTTAACTTCTGCCAAAAATTCTGCAGCAGGTGCTCCATCTATTACACGGTGATCAAAAGACAGGCTGGCTGTCATCATCGGCCGAATGACGATTTCCCCGTTGACTACTACAGGTTTTTCTTGGGTTCTACCAACACCTAAAATGGCTATTTCCGGCTGATTAATAATCGGTGTAAATACATCTATCGGATACATGCCGAGATTACTGATCGTAAAGGTAGAGCCTTTAAGCTCGTCAGGCCGGAGTTTTTGTTCCCTTGCACGTTTGCTTAAATCTTTTGCTTCTGCACAAATAGCGGCCAATCCTTTCTGCTCAACTTGTTTAATTACCGGCACCATTAAACCGTCTTTTACCGCAACTGCCACTCCAACATTAACTTCATTTTTATAAATGATTTCATCATGCTCCAAATGAACGTTCACTTCAGGGAATCGTGATAAAGCTGTACCGACTGCTTTGATCATAATGTCTGTATAAGTTAAACGGAATCCAGTTTGTTTTTCGACAACCGGAAGAAGCGCTGTTCTCATTTCGATTGCTTTTGTCATATCAATATCGCTGGCCAATGTAACATGTGGAGCAGTAAATGCGCTTTGCACCATTCTGTCGGCAACCACTTTCCGCAATCCGGATAGTTTCTTCCGAACTTCAGACTGCTGAGCTTTCTGACTTGATGCTTGAATGGCGTTGATAACATCCTGTTTCATCACCTTGCCTCCTGCACCTGAGCCTTGAAGCGCCTTCAAGTCTATATTCTCATGCTCTGCAATTTTTCTTGCTAGCGGCGATGCTTTCGGTTGTGCCTTTTCTGTTTCTAAATATTGCTTCACATCTTTAAGGTGTATGCGTCCTTTTGGCCCGCTTCCTACAATGTTCCGAAGATCTACTTTCGTTTCTTTAGCTAAACGTCTTGCGGCAGGTGTGGCTCGTACTTTACCATTCTCATTGCTTTTTACTTCGACAGCGTCTTCGTTTGTTTCAGACTGTTCAGTCTTTTCAACGGATTGTTCGCTTGATTCCTCTGATAAAGCCGGCGGCTCGTCAGGAACCTTTTCCCCCGGTTCGCCGATATATCCGATCACTTGATTGACCGGAATTTGGTCATCCGGTTGGAAATATTTTTTCAACAATATTCCTCTGTCATATGCCTCAACTTCAATATTGATTTTATCGGTCATTATCTCAAATAACGGTTCGCCGATATCAACGGATTCTCCTTCTTCTTTAAACCATTGAAGGAGTGTGCCGACTTCCATCGTACTGCTCAGCTTCGGCATAAAAATTTCTTTTGCCATCGGTTCTCCCCCCTTTTTATTTAAATTGAACCGTTTCTTTTACTGCTTTTATAATATCCGGTACTTGCGGGACAGCTGCTTTTTCTAGATTCGGATTATAAGGAATAGGGACAGGTAGCCCGCCAAGACGTTTGATTGGGGCATCGAGATAATCGAAGGCCTCGCTCTCTGCAATGACACTAGCGATTTCACCGCCATATCCTCCGCGTTTTACAGCTTCATGGACGACTACAACTCTACCTGTCTTTTTCACAGATTCGACGATCGTTTCTTCATCCAGCGGGACAAGTGTTCTTGGATCGACAATTTCGACGTCAATTCCTTCTTTTTCAAGCTCTTTTGCCGCTTCTAATGCTTTATGCACCATAATCGCTGTTGCAACAATCGTCACATCTTTGCCTTCCCGTTTAATATCCGCTTTTCCTAATGGAATCGAGTATTGTTCTTCTGGAACGTGGCTTTTTGTTTTGTAAAGGAGTTTGTGTTCGTAGAAAATAACTGGATTATCATCGTCAATCGCTGCTTTTAATAATCCTTTTGCATCGTAAGCTGTTGACGGCTGTACGACTTTCAGCCCCGGAATGTGCGCCATCCAAGCTTCTAAACTTTGAGAATGCTGGGCAGCTGCGCCTGTACCTGATCCGGCAGGAGTTCTTACAACCATCGGAACTTTCCCCTTACCTCCGAACATGTATCGGAGCTTTGCAGCTTGGTTCACAAGCTGATCCATAGCGATTGTGATGAAATCTGAAAATTGAAGCTCCAAAATCGGCCGCATGCCTGTCAGCGCTGATCCGACAGCCGCACCTGCAATGGCCGCTTCAGAAATTGGCGTATTTCTCACGCGTTCCGGACCAAATTCCTCGATCATCCCCCGCGTGACACCAAATGCACCGCCGTAAACCCCGATATCCTCGCCTAATATATAAACATCTTCATTTTTTCTCATTTCTTGACTCATTGCTTCTCGAACTGCTTCTAAATAAGTGATCTCTCTCATCGCTTTTCCCCTCCCTAAATTTACGCATAAACGTCTTCAAGCAATGTATCAACAGACGGTTCTGGACTGTTTTTCGCAAATTTAACAGCGTCTTCAATTTCCTGGAATGCTTCTTCTCTCAGCTGTTCAGCCTTTTCTTCTGTTAATACTCCTTTGTCAATCAAGTACTCTTTAAACCGTTTGATCGGATCTTTTTTTCTCCACTCTTGCTCTTCTTCACGAGTGCGGTATTTTTTTGCATCGCTTTTTGAGTGGCCTTTCCATCGATATGTTTTTGCTTCAATCAGCACAGGGCCCTTCCCTGATCTGGCATGTTCAACAGCTTCATAAACTGTATTCATCACTTCAAGCATGTCGTTTCCATCGATTACTTTGCCTGGAATACCGTAAGCCTGTGCACGATCTGCTATATTTTCAATATTGAACATCTCTTTTACAGACCCGCTCATTCCGTATTGATTGTTCTCGCAAATGAACACAACTGGAAGATCCCAAATGGAAGCAAGGTTTAATGATTCATGGAAGCTTCCTTCATTTGCTGCACCATCTCCGAAGAAGCACAATACAACATACCCCTCATTTTTCATCTTTGAAGTTAATGCCGCACCGACTGCCAAAGGAATGCCTCCGCCAACAATTCCGTTTGCCCCTAGGTTTCCTTTCTCTACATCTGCAATGTGCATGGAACCGCCTTTCCCTTTACAGTATCCGGTTACTTTGCCAAACAGTTCGGCCATCATTCTATCGACTGTTGCACCTTTAGCAATGCAATGGCCGTGACCCCTGTGTGTGCTGGTAATTTTATCTTTCTCTTGCAAAACGGCAATTGATCCTGCTGCTGTTGCTTCTTGTCCTACACAAAGGTGAGTCGTTCCATGAATCATCCCTTTTGCAAAAAATTGGTCGACTTTTTCATCAAAATATCGAATCAGCCACATTTGTTTATACAATTCAACTAATCTTTCATCCGTTATAAATGCTGGAAGTGCATGATTACTCATTTCTTCCACCTCTCCTTTACATTTGTTCTTTATAGTTACTTTTGTAATAAATATAGAGTTTTTTCCGAAAATAGTCAAGGAATATCTATATAAGCTTATTTATTGGAGCCTTTCAAAATAGTGGAAGTACTCAAGCTTCTTTCTTTTGTTTGGTTAACTAAAGATAATCGAGGGGCTGCAACCATGTTTTATGCAAAAAAAATGGCTGCCAATTTGTAGTTATGGCAGCTCAGCTCTTTTAGACAAAATAGGAAACATACGAAATCAAGCAGAGAAAAACGGTTTATTGTTTTTTACTTGATTTATTTAGGGACTTATCGAACCCCATCTTACACATATGATTAATTTTTTTAGGTCAAAGCATTTCCGCTGTTTTTTCATCTGTAATTAACACATTTATTAACTTCCCTTTTAAAACGGCTTTGATCGCATCGACTTTTTCCAGTCCTGCTGCCACTCCAATCACAAACGGAATTTCTTTTAATTTTTCAATATTAAAAGAAATGATTTTATCATTCCAAATATTTGAAGGGGCGCTTCCGTTTTCATCGATAAACTTATAGCAAATATCGCCAACAGCATCGAGTTCATTAAAATATTGTCTATACTTTTTTCCCAGCTCTGATCTCGTAATGGTTGAGTGTTTAGGTGAACCGCCGATTCCTACAAGGATGATATCCGCTTTTTCGGCAAGGTTAAAAATGCTTTGTATAGATGTTTGGGTCATAAACAATTCCTTATCTTTTTTGCTGTCAGCCATCACAGGGGCATGGAGAAGCTTATAATTTGCCTTCAATTTTTCAGCAAACATCGAAACAAGAACATTGGCATGTATATCTACCCGTTCATCCCCCATTCCTCCTACAATCGGAACAAAGGTCGTGGAGGAATAATTAAGGTTAGCTGGTATCTGCTTCGCAACAGAAAGCAATGTCGTGCCAGAAGAAACCCCGACAATTTGTCCGTCTTTCAATATCCTTAATAAATATTTGCTCGCATATTCCCCGATATTTTCCAAATCCGGTCCGTTTCCTAGATTCGGAACGCAAATGACTTCCCGAAGTCCATATTTTTTTTCAATTCTTGCTTCTATATTCATGAGAGGATGATTTGAGCCGTCATGAATTTTAATTTCAACAATTCCCAATTCTCTTGCTTTTGATAAATATTTTGAGATCAGCGACCGGCTTACACCGAACACTTTTGCGATTTCTGATTGTGTAGCTCCTTCCGCATAATACATATGAGAAATTTTCACAAGCAGCCTTCTATCTTCCAATAATTCCCCACTTCTTTCTATAAAATCTAGGTTCGTATTAAATTATAATGGTAACAGAAAGAAAATTGTTATTTTTCAAAGCGAATTTCTTTTCCAACTTCAATATGTGGGAAAGTAAAAGGCTCGACAAAAACAGCTCCTGGAAGCACATGTTCATTTGGTTTGGAAAAATAGATCGAAATATGGCCTAATTCCTTTAAATTTTTGTTTGCTGCCGAGCCGACTGCTGTGATGAAATATTCTTGATCGCCCCATATAATTTTTCCGCCCTCAACAAGCGGCTCATCCGACACATCGCCTTCAAATTCATGAATAACAGATACTTCTCTAAGCTCTTGAGGAGCATTAGGTCCAAAGAGAATTAAAACTTTTTCTTCTTCAAATGATGGGACTAGAGTACCGATTTCACGAATAATCGTTTTCGACATCTTCTGATCCTCCTTGAAATCCTATTCATTATTGATACATGCCGATGCTTGCGGCATATGCGATTAAAACTGCAAGAACTCCTGTGATTAAACGGCTGTACAATACAGCTGGCACACCGTATTGAATCGTTTCTGGCTTCGCTTCTCCAAGAGACAAACCGACAGGGACAAAATCCGCACCCACTTGGCCATTAATGGCAAATAGAGCCGGCAAAGCAAATTGAGGCGGAATGTTGCCCGCTGCAATTTGGCTTCCAATTAATACCCCAATGACTTGCGCAATAACAGCTCCAGGACCTAACACCGGTGACAGAATCGGGATTGTACATACGATAACGATGACGATCAATCCCCATAAAGAACTGGCAAGAGGAGAAAGAGTATTAGCGATCAAATCACCGATTCCCGTATAATTAATTATACCTATTAACATACTAACAAAAGCCATAAATGGAATAATATTTTTAATCAGCATATCAACAGAATCGCGTCCCGCCTGATAAAAAGTACCAGTTACTTTTCCTATTCCTCTTGAAAACTTCATTAATATATTTTCATTGTTTTCACGGTGTTCCTTTTTTACTTGTTCGTATTGAGCTTTAAATGCTTCCTTATCATTCACATTGAATTTTGGACTGTCTTCTTGCTGCTCCGTTTCCGAAGCATCCGTCTGAATGTTTTGTTCTTCTGCTTCGTCCGCAAGATAAATATCCTTCACAGTAACACCCGATACAAAAATATCTTCTGTAATGTGTTTCGCCAATGGACCAGAAGGTGAAGAAGGAAGAATATCAACGGTCGGGATTCTTTTCATTGGATACAAACCAATTCTGGCTGTTCCGCCGCAGTCAATCACGACACACATCATTTCATCTTCCGGAACTGAATTTTTAAAACCATCTACAGCTTCAGTGCCTGTTAATTCTGCTATTCTCGCTGCTACAGGATGGATGCCGCCGCCTGTAATGGATACAACTTTTTGTTTCTTTCCTTTCGGTTCAATGCGCAAGCCTTTTCCCCAGCCGCCAGAACCTTTTGCAACAAAAACAGCTCGTTTTGACATATGTTCTCCTCCTCTTTAAAATTTGAACTCGCTTTCATCTTTGTCCAAAATTTAAGATTTCGCTTCCATTCTGCGCGCCAAAAATTTTGTTATATATTCCGTAATAATTCCCCGCAATAAAATAACTACGATCCCTACGAGAAAATAACGAACAGCAAGCTCTGACATAGAATAGCCCGCTTCTTTTATTCCGTTGGCAATTCCTAAATAGACAAATAATTCTCCTGCGTTTGCATACGGGAACAACGCCGTCACCGGATGAACAAACGATACAGCTGAATCATAAAACGCCGGCTTTTGTTTTTCTGGCAAAAAGCGTCCGAACGTATAACACATCGGGTTTGTTAACAGCAATACTGATAATATCGGCATGACAGTATATCGTAACAGCATATACTTCGAAGCAAATTGTATCGCTCTATTGACCCGCTCTTCACCAATAAATTTAATAACTGCATAAGTAAATGTAAGCAAAACAACCAAAGTCGGGATAATGCCTGTAAACATACCCATAAACGTTTCTCCGCCAGCCTGGAACATTCCGATAAAATGTTCACCAATCCATTTCAACCATTCCATCTTTCACTTCTCCTTTCAGCACATTTTATATTGAAAGCTTTTTCTTGGAAATGGAAACGATAGCATTTTCGGCCGCCATCGATAAAGCCGCCAAAAATGAAGGGATTTGCCTCTTTTTTCCTGCAGCATTTTCTGTGAATTCATGGTGATCATCCAAAATTTTGGCTACATGATGGCCAATGTATTTTTCATATTTTTTAAACTTTGAGAAAACTGAAATACCTTTTAGAATATAGCAATCTTCTATAACATAATCCTTGTTCACAACAATCATTGCCATAGCGCCGGAACTAAATTTTCGCCGATTCATGCCTGAGTACAAAAAATACCCTTCTTTACCCTTGTAACGGCTTACAATTTTGTCGACATATTTTTTATAATGTCTGACTTGTATAATTGTCGCCACATATTGAACTAGCAAAATCATGGTTAAAATGATAGCAAGCTTCAAAAAGAATCACCCCCTTTGCTCTGCACAAATGCATTTTTTAGTTAGAAAATAGATGATCTTGAAGAGATCTTAATTTCCAAACGGTTGTGGATGGATCTAGCTCAACATCATCTAATGTTAAAAATTGACCTTGTTTAATGGAACGTTTTGCAACAATGTTTCCACTGATTAAACCGATTGGGATGTGTGAATTTTTCTTCATCTCTTGATGAGTTTCAAGCACGCCTCTTACTGAGTAGCCGCCGATGCCATCAATGGCTTCTCCTGCTTGAATATCGCGCTTGGCAACAGCGACTGTTTCTGAAACTGGCGCCCCTAATGGATGAATCGATGTATCGTGTTGCAATACTGCTTTTGCAATCGTAATAGGAGTTTCTAAACTTGCTAGATGATAAGGCCGGTAAAGAACGTAATGAGGGCCTTTGCCAACTTTCAAATATCTTAATTCTGCATCTACAGGTTCTAATTCGCTTTTCACAATGACAAACACGCCCGGTGCTAATCCGTTTACATATTCAACTACTCCGAATTGACTTAAAACACCGCCGTTTTCTTGTAAATTCAACTTGTCGGCAACCGTTTCCAAATTTGCTTCCACGCCGTGCATACCAACTTTATCTGGAATGAGGCCTGTAGCGTTGCTTAATAAATTCATTTCAGCCATTGTTTTTGTGCCGTCTTGGAACGCTGCAAGCATATGGGCGCTCATATGTTTTTGAGCAGCTTCTTCCTTGCATGTATCCGGATTGGCGTTTGGTATGAACGGGTTGTTTTTCCCTTTCCCAGCAACAAGCACTTCAAGACCCATTGTCTTCGCAAACTCATACAGTTCAAGCGTTGCTGCCGGTTCATCTCCCGCAGATCCTGTATAAACTAATCCGGCTGAGGTAAACAAATTGTGCATAATTGATCCGATTGTAATATCTACTTCAACGTTAAGCAGTACTAAATGTTTTCTAGATCTTAATGCTTCCAGTGAAATGTTTGCACCAACTTCAGGAACCCCTGTAGCATCTACAATGACTTCTACTTCATCAGATTGAATCACTTTTCGGTAATCACTGCTGACAAGAACAGGATGTTTTTTCGTTAATTTCGATTGATAATAGCTGCTGGCTCTTTCTGCCGCTTCAATATTGACATCACAAATCCCTCTGACTACCATGCCAGGTATGCGTGAGATTTGGGAAATCAGACCGAATCCCATTTGACCTGCACCAACAACACCTACTTTAATTGGCTGGCCGTCACGTTCCCGTGAAAGCAACTCTTGATAAATAGACATGTTTCCAGCTCCTTCTAGGCAATTTTTTGTCGTATGTGCATGTACCCTGTAACATTTGTTACGACTTATAACATTTGTTAATCGTTTGTAATCCTTATTATATTCCAGATGTTTAAAAAGTCAATAAATTCTTGAAAGTATTTTTCAAACTTTTTATACTTTGAAATACATATTAAAATTTGGTTATAATGATTTAAATCGTTGAAGATGTTTTATCAATTGTTGGCATTTAGAAACATTTTTATAGAAGGAAATGAATGCAGCTTTGAATAATATACTTAGTGTAGAGAAGGATTTTGGAGAATTCATCCTTCATAAAAAGAGGTGAAGAACGTGGAAATTAAAGAAATGGAAGCAACGTTATTTTGTATTCATTGCAATGAGGAACAAGATCACATCATTACTTACATTAACGATAAAATTTCAAGGATAGAATGTGCAAACTGCCATCACACAGTTGAAATAAAAATTGATTTATTAAACGAATTTTACCATGAGGTGTATGAAAAAATTGTTCATAAACCGGCTGAGATTACAGAGGAATACCGGAATGACCTCAGTAAATTTTTGCTTTCCCTTCCGATCCGGATCATAAAAAAGCCTTACAGCATTTATAAATATATGAAGCAAACACGAGATGTTTTTAAAACATTTAAAGAGAAGCAAAAACGGAAAAAGTAGCTTTTTTCGGCTTTCCATGCAGTTTAAATCTCCGAATCCCTTAAATGTTTACAGCCTCTTTACCTGGATTTATGCCGATTAATTGCCGGTAGTTAATAAAAAAGCAATACGGCAATTTCAACGAATTTTTTCTCCATTTTCCCCATTTAGCTTGACGAGCAGAAAACGTTAATTTTGAATTAATAAAAAAGGGGTAGCAGCTTTTAGAAGAGAATATAATAAGTATGAATAGCCAAAGATTTATTCGGCATAAGTAGACATGGTTCGACTTAGTGATGTAAAATGATTCTGAATAGGGGAAACATGTTTTCTAGTCATTTCTTCGGAATGGAGCTTTCCCTTATTAATATTTTGTATTTTCATGCATTTGCAAATGAATTTGATTTAAAATTGGACTTTTACGTTTACTTTTTTTAATTGCGATTATGTTGTTTCTAAATAAAAACAAACATTTGGGTTAAAAGGGTTCTATACCAAATGTTGAGGTAGAAGAAATTTCTTAAAAAATAAAAAAGCATTTACGAAATGCTCTCTTTTATAATGAAAGTGGCAAAACCTCATTAAAAAGGAGACTTCGTAAATGCAAGACTATTTGCATCCCAGAGCTGATTGGATTGGAAAATGTAATGGCGTCAAAGATTGTGGAGACAGATACGCACCTTGAATTTTTCTCGAAACCAAACCTTGTTATAAACATGGCCCTCAATGCTGGAAGAGGCAAGATCCATTCATGATTATGTCTGCAGAAGATTCGAGATATCAAGTTTCGTGGAATGTATGCGTACCTCATTCTGAAAAAGCGTCGTTATAAATGTACATTTTGCGGAAAACGTTTCTTTGAATTATATGCCTTTTAGGGCGTTATCAGCGTCATACGAAATTTGTCCTTCAAGCTCTTCTTATCAAAAGGAGAACGGCCAATTTTAAGGAAGTGTCTAAAGATATTGGATGATGATACTCAACGGTTATTCGATATTTTGACCGTTATGATACTTATGAAAGCCACTCATTACCACGAATTTTAGCCCTTGATGAGATCAAGTGGACAACCGAAAAAGGAACATATCAATGTGTCATTGGTGACCCTCAAGGCTACAAGGTATTGGATGTCATTCAAGACTGAAAGTTGGTCCAAGTTAAAAGATTATTTTCGCTCTTTACCGATTTATCGTATTCAAATGGTAGTCATGGATATGTGGCAGCCGTATAAAATTTTGGCCCAACAACTCTTTCAAAATTCGATTATCATCGTGGACCAATTCCATTATGCGCGCCAAAACTTTTGGGCACTCGAACCAAGACAAAGATCGAAACTCGATGAAAAAGTTGCGGTTTCTCTCCCATAAATCGAAAAAGAAGCTCATCACACGTAAACAGGAACTCTCAATATTATTTAGAGTTGCCCCCGATTTAAGGAAAGCTTACCAAGTGATAGAAGTCTTTAAAAAATAGATGACACAAAATAATGAGCGAAATGCAAGGTCAAACTTAGAACTGCTGTATTAAGCTATTGATAAATCGGGACTGAATGAGAAACGAATCTTTAAAAGCTGGGAAAAAGAAATTATCCATTCATTTATTTATCCCTACACCAACGGTTATTTAGAAGGGATTGACAATAAAATTAAAGTGATGAAACGAATTTCTTATGGTATTCGCAACTTTGATCGACTCAGAAATAAGATATTATGCTCACTTATCTAACTTTCATACATATAAAAGAGGTGCTCTTCACATCAAGTACACCCAATAATTGACATAGAACCGTTAAAGGAAGGTGAAATGATCATGATGATTGGTGATCGCATAAAGCAGCTTAGAAAAAACAAAGGTCTTACGCTATCTGAACTGGCTGAACAAGCAGGGGTGGCAAAATCTTATTTAAGTTCTATCGAACGGAATCTTCAATCAAACCCCTCTGTCCATTTCTTGGAAAAAATATCATCCGTTTTAGATGTTCCTGTTAATACATTAATAAATGGGGAAAATGAAGAAAATACGAATGTTCTTGATCCTGAATGGATGTTATTAGTACAGGAAGCAATGAATTCCGGAGTATCGAAAGAAGAATTCCGTCAGTTTTTAGAATTTACCCTGAATCCGTGACAAAACATCTTTACAATGGTCGCAAACCGTTGATACGATAAGGGAAAACGACGTTGACGATTCTTCATCAAGTAGGTGATGTGATGAAAGATTTCCCGATTCGGTTTGTATTGACAGATGAAGCGATTACCCCAAGTGCTGGGCTTGCTCTCGTTGGCTACTTACTCCATCGAACGAAACTGGATAAACGGGTAAACGCACTTCGGCTTCCAACGGTTCGTCGAGAAGTGCACATTTCCCATAGCGATGTCATTCGCTCGATGATTGGCTTGCTTGCCACAGGAAAAACGGATTTCGATCATATCGAAGCGTATCGTCAGGACGATATCTTTTCGGCATCGATGGGGATTCAGCACGTGCCTTCCTCTCCAACCTTGCGACAACGACTCGATCAGCTCGCTTGTCTTCCGATGACCGAAACGATTCTTTGGGAGGAGTCCATACGTCTGTTGATTCAACGACATGCCACTTTGTCCCCTTGTTGGACCAAAGGAAAGACGACATGGCTTCCCCTTGATATAGATGGTTCCCCATTTGACAACTCCGATACGAAAAAAGAAGGAGTCAGTCGAACGTATAAAGGATTTGACGGTTTTACACCGTTGTTTGCGTATGCAGGGAAGGAAGGGTATCTCGTTCATGCCGAGTTGCGTCCAGGGAAACAACATGTGCAAGACAACATGCCCTCGTTTTTAGTCACCGCTATCCGTCGAGCTCGTCAACTGACTTCATCTCGTCTGCTTGTTCGCATGGATGCAGGAAACGATGCAGAAGCGAATGTGCACGTATGCCTAAAGGAAGACGTGGACTTTGTCATCAAGCGAAACTTACGCCGAGAATCGAAAGCGCTTTGGTTCCAGATCGCTTCGCAAAAGGGCAAACGTGTCGATGATGGACAAAGCGAAGGAGTACAAACCTATGAGCTATGCCTTCCACAGAAGGCAGCGATCGATGGAAACACGTATACGTACGTTCAAGTCACCCAAGTGACGGAACGGACGATGGAACGCAATGGACAGCTGATGCTCGTTCCTGATTATGAAGTGGAAAGCTATTGGGTGCGGCTCAAAGGATACGAGCATGTTCGAATGAGCGATGTGCTCGCGTTGTATCATGACCATGCGACATGCGAACAGTTTCATAGCGAACTGAAGAGCGACTTAGATTTAGAGCGGCTTCCATCTGGGAAGATGAAAACGAATGCGCTCGTGTTGGTCATGGGAGCCTTCGTTTACAATCTTCTTCGTCTGATTGGACAAGATCTATTAAGCGATCCGAGACATCCGTTGCACCACAAAGTGAAACGCCGCCGCATCAAGACGATTATTCAGACGGTGATCACGATGGCAGGGCGACTCGTCCGTCGATCACGACAGATCTGGATGAAACTGACGCGAAGGAGTGGCTATAGCGAGCCCCTACTGAACGTCTATCAGAAATGGAGAGAGGCAAGATAACGAACGAATGTTCGGGCACTGATGTCCAACGTCACTCCCTGTGCTTTTTTGTCTATTTTTTTGGTTCGTATACCTAAAAAAGAGATTTGTTCCATTTTCGGAAATAGAGATGACATAGGTCATAAGCATAAAAGGGGTTTTATGGATTATCAATCCATCAAAATTACAACAAAATCAAAGTCGATTTCAATTCATCACGGATTCAGGATTTACAAAAAAATGGAAATTACAGGAAAAGAAAGATCTAAATGTTAACTAAAATTTTTATATTTGTTTAGAAAAATGAACCTCTCTTCGGTTATGATTTTTTTGCTTATATTCCGCAAGGGCGGCAGAATATTTTAATACATTGCGACAGAATATTCCTTCCATGGAAGTAAGATCAGAACGACATGATGGGCACAACCATTTTCTTTCAGAGCAGCTGCTATATGAAAAACGCAGACAATTAGGACAATATTTTTTGTACACCGCTTCCTCCAAGCGCTTCATAACTCATGAAGCTGATCTTTATGTTTATTTCGTTTTTGAAAGAAAAAAATGGCTCCCATCGCGAAAAACATTATCCCAACAAGAATAAATGCATAAAAGTTTGTCGCAGTATTTGGCAAAAGTAAACCTTCATTATTCCCGCTGCCATACGTTTGAATACTGCCTAAAGAAGAATTTGCCTGAAAAACAATTTTAAAAGAAGTTTCTAACCCTTGATATTCATTTCCTAACTGTTCAGGAAATGTGATTAAAAATGTCAACTGGTCTTCTTTGGAACTTTGGATATTTCGCGGTGTAAAACCTTTAAAATCTTTTAACAATCCTTTAAACAAAAGATTTTTTTGACCATCTTTAACCTCTAAAGTTAAAGCATCAAATAATTTTTTTGATCCTTTTATATTTTCAATTAAAGTATTATATTGTATATCAGCATTTTCAACATTCTCGATAATGACCGTTCTTTCAGCCCAATCGCCTGGTTTCATGTTTTCTACTTGAAATAGCATATGGTTTGAATGAAGATTTTTTAAAGCGATACCTATTTGTGTTTCAGCGCTGAAATTTTGAACTTGCATTATGAGCCAGACAAATAAAAAACATATGAAACATCGTCCAATTGATTTGACCATGTATTTCCTCCATTATTGATTTTGAGAATGGTTGAAGTCTTCTTTTGCAGTTGATTGCTTCAAATTTTTATCAATTTCTGCAAGTGCCCGAAAAATGCTGATTAATGAGTAGCTGAACAGAATAATGCCTGGTATGATTAAAAGAATAACGCTTCCTTGTTTAGAATTGGCGAAATTCATAAAATAGCCAATATATGGGATGGTAATGCCTGTATATTTAGCAACAACATTTTTACTTAACACAAGTTCGGAATCGGCTTCCTCATTATTATCCCCTTTTGTCTGGTACATAACTTCATTGCCATTTTTGACAACCTTTATAATTCTATGTGTTACAAACACGTTTTCATCTGCTTGAAATGTAATGATGTCGCCTTCTTTGTATTTTTCCGTTTCTTTTTCAGGTTTTACAACGATCACGGAACCAGTCTGTATACTAGGTTCCATTGATCCTGAAAGAACAATTTTTAATTGATGTCCGAAAAATTTAGGCTCCCCGCCTGAAGCTTTTGACGAAATGACTGTGAATAACATGATGATTAATGAAGCCAGCAGCATGACCGATATCGTGTTGCTGATCCATTTAACAACTTTTTTCATTTTTTTACCCATTCCTTTCGCTTTGCTCAAGACACAAAACGTAATGAAATAATTGTAATCACTTTACTGTAAAGGTGGTTCGTTTTGCTCTAAAGCATTTGAAACTTGTTCTTGTTTTGCTGATTGCTGTTCTTTCAGGTGAATGTCATTTGATTTTGTTTCGGTTTTATTCTGTTCTATTTGTTGCGCTCCATTTTCTTTCATTTCATCTTTTGAATGATTTTCTTGATTCTCATTTTCTTTCATTAACGTTTCGTTGGATTGCTCTTTCTTTACTTCGTTTTCTTTCCCATTATTTTCCCGTATAGGTTCTTCCACTGGAAGTTGTTTTTGTTCTTGTTTCGAATGTTCGGATGGTTGAGCTGCCTTATCTTCATTAAGGTTTTGATCTGAGTCATTCGCAGGTTGATCAAGTTGTTCGTTCTTTTTGCAAATTACTTGAATGTTTTTGCTCCAAACATCATCATTTGTATTCATTAAAACGTTAAATTTATAATTTCCAGGTTTTTCGGCATTGTATGCTAATTGGAATTGACTCTTACTTTTTAATGCTGGAATCTTTCCTTGACTTATTTTTTCTCCATTCATTGGATCTCCTTGAGCAATGAAATATATTTCATAATGCAATGCTTCCGCTAAATCATCCCCTTCATTTTGAATAACAGATGATATTCGAACTATTCCGCACGATTGAATGACCTTGTCTTTATCGTCCACAAAGCGCAGCAGAATGGATTTGTCCTCTTCAGGAATTGTTGCAGCAAGAAAACCGGTTATGGCTACTGTTTTATTAAAACTGGCCCCGGTGTAGGAACTAACAAAGTTGAATGTTATGAAAAGAAAGTAACAAATTGCGACAATTTTGAACATTATTTTCAAATGCATTTTCTTTTGCCCAAATTTTTTTACTCGTGAGTACCGAATTTCTCTCACCACCGTTTCAACTTTTAGCAATCAAGGGAAGTTGGCAGTTCCCCGCCTTCTCCCCTATATTGATAGCTATCTTGCTTCACCTGCTTCTTGCTTCGCGTCAAATTTCCAAGTTAGTTTTAAAGAATCGCCTTGGAAACGATTTTGATCTTGATTGTTGTCTACAAAGACGAATTTAACTTTGAACTTATCCGTTTCATTTGGATCTAAACCGCCAATATTCCACCAGAGCCATTCATCCTGCACTAAATCCGGCTTTAGATTTTTAAGCTGTGCCAACGTTTTTTCATAAACAATAACTTCCTTATTGCTCACATTCTTTAAAATTTGCACCTTAATATGATTGCCGAAATCATCGCCGTTATTGTCATTTTTCGCATCCGTTACAGTATAATCTGTCTCAAGAAGAACTTTAGAAATACCCAAACTTCCGCTGTTCTTTAATGTGAATTCACGCTCCATCCAATCCCCAGGCTTTAAGTTGTTGACATTAATAATTGTTTGCGGATCAAGAGTTAAATCTAATGTACCTGCTGCAAATGTGTTATTGGAGGTTTCAACATCATTAAAGTAGGCATATGTACCTCCCCCGATTAAAGATAAACCTAAAGCCGCAGTTGCTACACCCATTCCCAACTTTTGTTTAATACCCATTTTTTAAATCCTCCTCATAAGAAATATAATTAAGACTATGTTCTTTATAACGAACACAACTTAAATATAATTTAACTCTATCATGTTGTAAACCCCTTTTTTAAAAATATTTTTATTTTTTTACAAATAAATCGTTCTTTATAATGAATTGTTAGAATAATGCTGTTATCTCTTGAATAAAACTATTAAATTAGAAGTATAACAGTAAAAGGTTATTTACTAATTTTTAAGGCTCATTTTCCATTCTGATAATCAAAACAATTCAAGAAAAGGATTATAAACGCAGCTTGCGATCTAACTTTCATACGAGGCGCGCTGCAAGGGCACCTCAATAATTCACGTAGAATCTATAAAAAAAATAGTAGCACAAACCATGGCCGTGGTCTGCACTACTATTGTTAGTATGTTTTTTCAGCCCTTTTGTTTATGGACTGCCGTTATCCGTTGATTGCTTTTCAGATTGTGATTTTCCGTTCGGATTGGTTGTGCCGGCTCCTTTTCCTGGATCATTATTACTGCTTGATCCACTGTCATTCCCGTTGCTATTCGAGCCGCCGTTTCTGTTATTATTTGATCCGCCAGTTCCGTTATCTCCTCCTGGTGGTTTTTGGCCGTTTCCTTGGCCGCTGCCGTTGTTAGCTGGTGGTTGTGGCTGCGGCTGTTCATTGGCAGGAGGCTGATTTGGCTGCTTTATTTCTTTATTATCTTCAGGCTGCTCTTTGTTGTCCTCAGAATTTTCTTGCTGCTCTTTATCCATGTCATTTTGATTGTTCTCTTCTTTTGGCTCCTGATTTTGCTCCTGATTTTCCTCTTCTTGTTTTTGCTCCTGTTCATTATCTTTTACTTGATCCTGTTTTTGATCCTCTTTTTTATCCTTTTCTTTTTGTTTTGGAATTGCTGGGATTGGAGTTCCCCTTACAAATAATTCAGTTCGGCCGCCAATCACTCTTTCGACGACGCTGTCCGGTTTTTCAAAATCAGGTGTTTCTATTTTTTCAGAAACGTGAGACATGATTTCTTTAAAAATAAGTCTTGAAATCTTCGCCTTCTCGTTTGTCACATACGTTTCCTGAGTCGTCTGGTCGTATCCCGTCCAAACCGCAGCCGCATAACGAGTCGTGTAGCCGACAAACCAGGCATCAGATGTTCCATCTCCTCGTATATTTTCCGGCAAGTTGGTTGTTCCTGTTTTTCCTGCTAGTGGAAGTCCTGGGATGTTCGCCAGTCGCCCTGTTCCTTCTTTCACGACGGTTTTCAACATATCGGTCATCATGTAGGCGGTATAGTCGCTCATCGCCTTCACCGGTTTGGAAGAAAGATCGATTTCTTTACCGTTTGGATACACGACTTTCCTTACCGTAAAAGGCTTATGATAAACGCCCTCATTTCCAAAAGCGGCATACGCCCCAGCCAATTGAAGCGGGGACACACCTTTATTAAAGCCTCCGATCGCATATGAAGGATAGATCTGATCGAGCGGGATTCCGAGTTTTTCCGCAAATTCTTTTGCCCGGTCTTCCCCTACCTCCAAAAATGCTTTTACAGCCGGTATATTGTAAGACCATTGTAGCGCCTTTCGCATCGATATACTGCCGCGATATTGACCGTCCCAGTTTTTGATTTCTTTGCCATGGATGGTGAGCGGCTCGTCAATGAACTGTTTATATGTAGACCATTTGAAATGTTCGATTCCCGGGCCGTAATCCAAGATCGGCTTAATCGTCGAACCTGGCTGTCTTTTCGTTTGTGTTGCGTAGTTAAAACCTCTTTGTATTCCTTGATCTGAGTTGCGGTTTCCGCCAATTGCCCTGACGGCACCAGTCTGTGTATCAAGTAGCACGACTCCTGCCCGGAACTGATCGTCTGGATAATAAATGTATTGATCAGTTGTCAGCACTTTTTCTGTAAATTTTTGAGCTTCCGGATCAAGGGTTGTATAAATTTTTAAACCGCCCGTATAGATATCCTTTTCCGATATTCCGGCATCAACAATATCTTTGATGACTTGATCGATAAACGCTTGATATTTCGGCCCTTCTTTTTTCTTCTTTAATAATTTCTCAACCGGGATCGCTTTCGCATCTTGCTCTTCTTTTTCGGTAATAAAACCATGCTTCCTCATTAACGACAATACTATATTTCTTCTTTTTTCAGCTAAATCCGGATTTTTAAATGGATCGTATTCGCTCGGTCTTTGCGGCAGCCCCGCCAACAGCGCCGCTTCACTAATCGTCAGCTTTTTCACGGATTTGTTAAAATATGTTTCTGCCGCTGTCGCAACCCCGTATGCTCCTTGACCGAAATACACTTTATTTAAATACATTTCAAGAATTTCTTCTTTTGAGTAGCGTCGTTCCAACTGAACAGCCAAGTAAGCTTCTTGTATTTTTCGCTTGAGCGTTTTTTCAGGCGTTAAGAATGAATTTTTGACTACCTGCTGGGTAATCGTACTTCCGCCTTCAGCGCCGAATCCTTCTTTTACATTCGCAACGGTTGCACCTGCGATTCGTTTAAAATCGATTCCATTATGCTCAAAAAACCGCACATCTTCTGTTGCGATAAACGCATTTTGTACATTTTTCGGTATATTTTCGATTTTGATGATTTTCCGATGTTCGCTTCCTGAAATATCTCGCACTTTTTCATTATACATATCATAAACGGTTGAGGATAACGGATCTTTCAGTAATTTCGGGTCTAGTGCAGGGGCGCTTATAATGTAAGACAATACCACGATACCGCCCGCAGTCATCATTACGATAATCGCAAGAATAAAGGCTGTCATGATTTTTATGAGCGGAGATTTTTTAGAAGCTGATTTCTTTTTTTGACGTTTCTCCATACGCGTCTGATATTGATCTCCCATTTCCGTCTCCTCCTAACCTGTATAGAAGGTAATCTATAAATAATACACGATTAAGATTATACGGATGACGAGAAGATTTTTGTGGTGGAATTTGTCGGCAACAGACAATTTTTTTACAAAAAAAATTATAACACTTATTTGAACTACTCTTAAAATAAAACACTTTTTTAAAATAGTACCCCTGTTTTGAAAAAGATTTGCGAACCTTCATAACATTCCTCTTCATTTAGGAAGTGTTTTATCGAACAGATCGTAATAAGTTCCTACTAAATAGAGGAAGAATCGACCTTATCTTTGCTCCGTAAATATCTTCGAAGTTCGAGAGTATTGCTATTTACCATAATTTGTAACAGTTTTATAGCAATGAGTTTTTTCATTATTCTTTGATGAATCGAAAGAATATTATATACTAGAAACATATTTATTTTTTTACTTAAACGCAGAAAAGCGTAAAACCTGAAAAGCGATTAAGTAAAAAAGTATGCTGCCAGTTATTCTAGTATATTTTTCATAATGGACAGAAAGGCATGAACACCATGGAAAAAGATCAAACATTAAAAAAAGGGTTACTACCTCGACATGTTCAGTTTATTGCGCTAGCAGGCATGATTGGAACAGGAATTTTTAAAGGGAGCTCAGATACATTAAATATTGCCGGCCCAAGTGTTGTAATAGCTTACTTATTAGGAGGCCTTTTATTATTTATTGTCATGACGGCACTGGCTGAGATGGCGATTGTTTATCCGAACTTAAACGTTCAGCATCTTGTTTATAAAGCTTTTGGCTTCCATATATCCTTTATTGTAGGATGGCTTTATTGGATCAATTGGATTGTTGTCACCGTTGTTGAAATTTTAGCAGCAGGAAGCTTTCTGAAATATTGGTTTCCAACCGTACCGTTATGGCTTTTAAGTCTCCTTTGTATGGTTTTAATCGTTGGAATGAATTTGTTTCAAGTAAAGTACTATGGTGAAATTGAGTTTTGGTTTGCCGGAATTAAAATTTTCGCATTAATCGCTTTCATTTTATTAGGCTTTGGCATTTTGTTTGGAATTATTCCGAGCAATATTGATGATCCTTTTTCTAACTATACGGCACACGGCGGGTTCTTTCCTTATGGAATTGGAGGAATGTTAAGCGCCTTTTTAGTCGTCATGTTTTCATACGGCGGGGCTGAGTTAATCGGTGTTGCGGTCACAGAAACAAAAGATGCAGAAAAGGTTTTGCCGAAAGTCATTAAAGGAACGATGTGGAGAGTTATTCTCTTTTATATGCTTCCTATTCTTATTATTTGTGGTTTAATGCCGTGGAATCAAGTGACAGGGGAAGACAGTCCATTTGTCCAAGTATTGAGCATCACAGGTCTTCCTGGAGCCGCTCATATTATGAATTTTGTCCTTATTACTGCTGTTTTATCAGCGGCGAACTCAGGGATTTACGCAACTTCCAGAACATTATATTCCATGGCTCAAAGCGGTGAAGCGCCAAAAAGATTTTTAAAGATTTCCAAACAAGGAATACCGATCAACTGTATTACCGTTACGGCTATCTGTATTTTATTTGGGGTATTGTTAGCTTATATGACTCCAGACCGAGTCATCAGCTATTTAATGACGATACCTGGTTTTACGATTATTTTATTATGGACAAGCATTTGTCTGGCTCAGCTAAAGCTTCGTTCTCAGTATAAGGAGAAACCATATTTCCAAGTAAAATGGTTCCCATACACAACGATAGTAGCCACCGTTTCATTATTGGTCATCTTTTTCTCTTTTATCTTTAATAAGAAAAATATGATCGGTTCTACTGTTTGCCTTGTCATCTTAGCTCTGCTCACCATATTTTCTTTTATGAATAAAAACAGAAAAGAACAAAGTGATAAAAATAACAAGGATAAGGTAGAAAGTCCGTAAAATAAGGACATTAAAAGACTCATTCGTAACTCTGTCAAAAAAATGCAGTGTCTTGAAAAATGCACATGATAACAAATTTTAGGGGGGAAACCTTCCCCTGTCAGACAGTCGATTATAAACGGCTTTAGCCCTTTAGAACACAGGGCTAAAGCCGTTTTTATGATAGTTTTCCCACCGTAAGACGGGAATTGGAAACATTATGATAGGTCAAGATAACAGATTATTTTTTCAACTTCTCGGAAACAAGATATGCTACGAGCACGTATCGTTCCGGCGCGGAGCCGATAAAATGAAACGGATAACATGTACTGACAGTTAACGTAGCCCTCGGTTTCGGAACGATCACGGTCCGGTCGTCTTTATCAACGATCCGAACCTTATAGATTTTATAAGTAAATTCTCCAGCTGAAGTTGTGACGATTAACTCGTCTCCTTTTCCTACTTCCCCCAGCCTACGAAACACGGTGTCGCGATGACCGGAAAGAACCGAATTGTCTGCCTCTCCTGGCAATACGCTTCCTGCAAAATGACCGACCCCTTTTTCAAGCTCTTCTTCGTTCGTTCCATGGTATATCGGAAGTACTGCATTTAGTTTTGGAATAAACAGCTCTCCTATTTGCTCCCCAATTTTAGGTCGTGTCGGATATAAAACCTTTTCTGCCTTCATATTTTTTTCTGGGGCCGGCTGTTGAGCTTCCGCCTTCTGTTTCGTTTCAGAATGGGTCTCAGGCAGTAGCATTCCTTTGAAAAGTTTATAGCTGTTTGCGGCTGAAAACCATAGGCCGGCTAATATAATCATTGATGCAAAGAAAAGAAGAAACAACCGCTTGTTTCGGCTGCTTCTTTTTGTAGTTTCCAGCATATTAAACCTTCCTTGCTTGTCTAAAAATTAAAAATCCCGCTAAAACAATGAACAATCCTACAATAGCATTCATGCCATAGCCGGAATCTGTTTTCGGCAATTTTGCACCTTTTACTGTTTTATGCTCATTGTCCTTTACAGCTTTTAGCTTTTTTTCTATTTTTTGCGAAACGTTTTTCTCTTGTTTCACACTTTTGGCTTCTTGAGCGCCGTGACGAATCGTTTGCCCAGTTCGATGTAACGTATCTGAATCAACGATTTCTCCGGTAATGAGGAGATCAGCCAAAAATTCTCCACTTTCACTGTATATGTTGATTTTCAATTTTGCATTGATCAATTCTTTCAAGTTAAATAGATCAAACAGCGAAAGCTCCTTTTCAGACCCATCTTTTACAAGGGAAAATGTAACTTTAATTTTAAAAATACGTTGAAAATCTTTAAAAATCGAAATTAACTCCTCGATTTGGCTCTTTGTAAGCTCTGTCGCTTCATCAAACCCTTCAAAAGCCATCATCCGATCCGCCAAGTCCAACAAAGCTATAATTGTCTCTTCTTTCATAAGATGCTCTTCAATTGATCGCAAATGGTTCTTTAACCGCTCGATTTCTTCTTTTGTCAATCCGTATTCCTGCTCAAAAACCGTTAATAAATCGTAAAGGAGCTCGTCTTCTACACCAGCATCCCATTCTTCACTTAAAAATGTTATAACATCCTCTTCCAAATCATCTAGAAAAACGTAATCCTCCAATTTTTTTCCGTGTTCTTGAAGCAGCTGGCGCAACTCCTTTTCATTTAAATCATATTCATCATAAATATAGGATAAATTGCTTAAATCCTTTTTAATAACTTCTCCTAAAAATCTTTCTAAACTTTTAACGGTTTTAAAGTCTTCCAGTTTTCTCTCATATAAACTCAAAGATCTATTAATATGGTCAATCGTCACAGGAAATCCTCTAATACTACTAATTTTCGCCAAATAGTCTTGCAAATTTTTATCAAAATTTGGATCACGCTCTATGTAAAGCATGATGGCATCATACAGATTTTCTACAAACACATACTCATCTAGATCTTCACCGTGTGCTTGAAGCAGCTGGCGCAAACTGGCTTCATTTAAATTAAATTCGTCATATATTTCGGTTAAATTGCTTAAATCTTTTTGAATGACCTCTCCTAAAAAATCACGAAGTTCTTCAACAGAATCAAAATTTTCGATCTTTTCTTCATATTGAGCTAACGAAAATTCGATATGTTCTCTTGTAACTTTGAAACCTCTTTGTTTACTTACTTCCTCTAAATATTGATTCAGTTCTTTCTCAAAAGATGCTTGTTGTGCAGCTGATGACGGCTTTGGCATCACTCCTATCCACAAAATAAAAGCTAGTAATATGAATCCCCATTTTTTCATCATAATCCTCTTTTCCTCTTTTTTTATATCTCTTGAGAAAATTATAAATAGGAATAACGAATCAATCAACAAAATTTTTACAATTTTTACAAAAATTTTTTCATGCACAAAAAAAGCGACTTCTAAATTAGAAGTCGTTTTCTTCATTTTCTTCATTCAAATTTTGCAATTGCTGCAATTCTATGATTCGACTTTTATCTTTTTCAAAAAATTGAATCAGATCCCCTATTCGGTCAATAGCATCCCAGCTCAAATGGTGCTCAATTCCTTCCACGTCGCGATAGATGTTTTCTTCTTTGACGCCAATAATCCGCAAAAATTGCTCTAACAGATCATGTCGGTAGACGAGGCGTTTTCCGATTTTTTTTCCTTTCGGCGTTAAGACGAACCCTCTATATTTTTCGTAAACTAAGTAGTCATCCTTGTCGAGCTTCTGCACCATTTTTGTAACGGAAGAAGGGTGTACAGATAACGCTTCTGCTATATCCGACACTCTCGCATAGCCTTTATTTTCAATTAGCAAATATATTTGTTCAATATAGTCTTCCATACTCGGGGTTGGCATTGGTTATCCTCCATTAATATCTTCATCATACAAAGTTTACTATATAAAAGCACCATAAGACAAGCGTATGGAGGAGATCAACCGTTATGAAAGACAATTTAATAGCCGATTTTCATCCTGTCTTTTTTACAGTTTTATGCAATCGCAAATATCTCGCAATCCATCCATGTTTCGGAGAAAACAAAAAGCTTATGAAAAACACTAATCCTGTGGCAAATGCCATTGAGCCAGAAATAGAAGTGTCGACCCAAGCTGCTATATAATAGCCCGCTACAGCAGATATTACGCCAAATAATCCGCTTAATACTAGCATAATAGAAAGTCTATCTGTCCAAAGATAAGCCGAGGCAGCTGGAGTAATTAACATCGCAACGACCATAATTGCGCCGACCGCATCAAAAGAAGCAACTGTCGTGATCGATACTAAGCATAAGAATACATAATGCATGAGTAAAACAGGAATCCCTAAGCTGGCAGCAAGCGCAGGATCAAATGAAGTGATTTTCCATTCTTTATAAAAAGCGACAAGAACAAATAAAACAACAAACAAAACGAGAGCCAGCAATGCTGTAGCCTTCGGAACCTCGCCAATTAGAGGAAGTGACATTTTATTCCAAGGTATAAAGGTGATTTCCCCCATTAAAGCATGTTGAACATCTAAATGTGCATTTCCTACAGAAGTCGCTATTAAAATAACGCCAATAGCAAACATCGTCGTAAACACAATTCCTATTGCTGCATCTTGCTGAACGTCTAAAGAATGAAGCCATTGCACTAAAAAAGCTGTCAATAGTCCTGCAAATATAGCACCAATGAGCATATGAGTTCCGCTTAATTCACGTGTAATAATAAAAGCGATGACAATTCCTAACAGAACCGTATGACTAATTGCATCAGCCATCATCGCCATTTTCCTGAGTATCAGAAATACACCTATTAAGCCGCAGGACAGCCCTACTAAAGAAGCAGTTACGATAATCCACATAGCATGATAAGTCATGGTCATTCTACCCCTTTTGTTCTTAAGGCCTTACTGGTATGAATATTCACTAATCTTTTTTGCATTTTCAATTGTAAATACTTGACCAGAATCCCTTTCTCTTTGCCAAAGAAAAGCGATAAGAAAAACAGCGCGGACGCCACAATGACGATAAAAGGTCCTGTAGGCCATCCTCTTCCCAATGCACTGATGAATGTTCCTAATGCTCCAGCCACTCCCCCAAACAGAGCTGATATGATAATCATCCGTTGAAAAGACTGTGTCCAATAGCGGGCACTTACTGACGGGATAATCAGCAGGGCGGCAATTAAAATAACTCCTACAGCTTGAATCCCGATGACAATCGTTGTGACAAGAATCGTTGTATATAATCCGTTCATCCATTTAAGTGACAGTCCTAATCCTTTTGCAAATTCCGGATCGAAAAGATATATTTTCCATTCTTTAAATGCAATGAATACAATCAAAATAACCGCCAAAGCTAGGATTAACATTGTAGTGACATCTGATCTGACCATCGAGGCGGCCTGACCGAAAATAAAACTGTCCAAACCGCTCTGATTTCCGCCTGACGTCCGATTCACAACTGTCAGGAGCATGATTCCTAAGCCAAAAAAAATAGACAGCACCATTCCCATCGCCGTATCTGCCGAAATTCTAGTTGATGAACGTATCCATTGGATAAATGATGCTCCAATTAAAGCGCTGATGGATGCTCCAATGATCATGACAAATAAGTTTTTTTCTCCAAGTAGAAGAAAGGCGATCACAACACCGGGCAATGCTGCATGAGCTAAGGCATCGCTCATTAAGCTTTGCCGCTTCCAATAGGCTAAACAGCCCATTGTTCCAGCAGCAATCCCAAAAATCATCGTGCTAAATAACACCCATTGTGTGTTGCTATTTAATAGGATTGTGAACATGAAGACTCTCCTCTCTCAACCAGCGCAAGTCTCCTCCATAAGTTCGCGAAATATTTTCTCTAGTAAAAATTTGCTTCGTTTTTCCGTACTGAATGACGGTGCGATTTAATAAAAGAACATGGTCAAAATAATCTTCTACTGTTTGCAAATCATGGTGCACGACCATGACCGTTTTTCCTAAAGCTTTTAATTCTTTCAGCAATGTCATAATAGCGCGTTCTGTTGCTGCATCAACACCAGCCAGCGGTTCGTCCATAAAATACAAGTCGGCATTTTGCACTAATGCGCGTGCTAAAAACACACGCTGCTGTTGACCGCCAGAAAGCTGGCTTATCTGACGGTCAGCGTAATCAGCCATCCCTAATTTTTCCAAGGCCTCGAATGCTTTTTGTTTATGCAATCGGGATGGCCGCTTCAGCCATCCGATTTGCCCATATAGTCCCATAGTGACAACATCCAATGCGTTTGTTGGAAAGTCCCAATCAACCGAACCTCGCTGTGGTACATAACCGATCCTTTTTTGGACCTTGTTGAATGGCAATCCGAAAAATTTCACTGATCCCGTTAAGGAAGGGTGAAGATTTAATATTGTTTTTAAAAGCGTCGACTTTCCAGCACCGTTCGGACCGACGATTCCCACTAGCGAACCAGCCTGCACTACAAAATTCACATCGAAGAGCACTGTATTTTTTCGATAGGAAGCGGACAGATTCTCTACTTGAAGCACTGCTTCAGCCATGCTATTTTCCTCCTTCGCTTAATGCTTCATAAATCGTATTGATATTATGGCGATACATTCCTATATAAGTTCCTTCTTCTGTTCCTTCCTCACCCATTGCATCAGAGTAAAGCTCCCCGCCTAATGTAACGTTAATTCCTTCACTTTTCGCTCCTTCTATGACAGCCTTGATCGATTTTTCATTAATACTTGATTCGATAAATACGGCAGGAACTTTGTACTTTTTAATAATGTCAATCGTATCTTGAATATCTGTAATACCGATTTCGGAATCAGTGCTAAGTCCTTGAAGACCAACTACTTTAATGCCGTGCATTCGTCCGAAATATCCGAAAGCATCATGCGCTGTGACAAGAACTCTTTGACTTTCTGGAATGTCCGCAAGCTTTTCGGCTTCTTTTTTCAAATCAGCTAATCTAGCAAAATATTTCTTTTTATTTTCTTCAAAATAATCTGCGTCTTCCGGAGAGAATTCTTTTAATTGTTCAACCGCAGCATCCAATGCCTGCTGCCAAAGGTCCAGATCAAACCAAATATGAGGATCAACTACCCCTTTTTCATCCTTTAAAAGAGATTCTTCAGGAATGGTTTCACCGACTGCAAGAACAGGTTTTGATTCAGAGATCTTTTCAAATATTTCAACCATGTTCGCTTCCAAATGCAACCCGTTGTAAAAAATGATATCTGCTTCTTCAAGAGTTTCCATATCACTTTGAGTAGCCTTATACAAATGAGGGTCTACAGACGGCCCCATTAAACTTTTGACATTTAAACGATCGCCGCCGATTACAGACAACGGCTCGCCAATTTGTGCAATCGTTGTGACGACATTAATTTTTCCATCTTTTGATCGTTTGGATGCTTCTTGTCCAGAACTACACGCGCTTAACACCAGCAAGGCACTAATTAAGAATAAGCACCCCATTTTTTTCATAACATTTTTCATTTTTTCGCACTCTCCTTTTATTTTTATGAATTGATTTGATTTTTAAGTCAGCCCATCTCTCTAGTTTATTGGCGAACGATCTCTATTAAATATCGACAACCATTCTGGCAAATTGTGAATTCAGGAATCAAACATTGTCCGTTTTTTATAGAAAACTCCTATATGTAACCTCAATTTGTTTTTATTCCTGAGAAGAAACAAAACTGAAAAAACGCAATCAATGAATAAATGCCAAAACACTTACAGACATGAATTTCATTTCGCTAGTTGATTTGTTTCAGCTTCGCCATTCAGCTTACCGTTTGGCTTAATACTTTACAGAAAGTTGCCGGCTTCATGTTGCACAAATAAGAATTTTTTCCATTCCTTCACCTACTTTTTTACCATAGTTATAAATATTGCCTAAGGGCAAACTTTATGTTAAAAAAAATTCCTTCACACATATTTATTTTATTGAGTTTAAATTTTGTTGTTATTGCATATATTTTTCCTTAATGCAAATTTAATACCATTTTTGAGAAACTGTCAAGTATAAACTATCTGAATGAACGGGAGAAATTAAAACGAAATGGAAGAACCGCATTCGTACTCAGCGGTGCAAAGAGATGAGGAACACTCGCACAAGTATCCTAATGAATGATGATCAAGGAAGGATTTGCTTGTTATTTCTAATACCGGATAACTAAGATACAATTTTCTCAACAATCATAAAGAGCCTTATTAAGATACGAATTATATATAGATCCCATCAGAGCTGTTTGTTTATCGATTTCAATATGGGACTCCTGCAATAAATTTTCTAAAGTCTCGGTCAATCTTGTTGAACCGGGAAATTTTTGATTGAATAAAACCACGCACTTCTTCAAGTACAACGACCGTTACACAAATTTAAAAAGGGACAACAATGAATCTATTGTTATCCCTATTTTTGTTTAATATATTTTGGCGCAATCCTTTTTAGTTTGAGCAGATCCTCTGTGGTGTCAATATCAAATCCCCATTCTGAATTTTCAAACGGTACAGCCATTAAGCTGGAATAATGTTTTTGGACAATTGATTTTCCTCCCTCATCACCTTGAATTTGCTCAAATTCATCAAATAATTCAGCATCAAACAATACAGGGTGTCCAAGCACATTATTATACTTAGGGCGGAAAATGCGGACACCTTCTTTTCGATATTGATCATAAGATTCTAGTAATTTCGTTATAACTATTGGAGGTACAAAGGGCTGGTCTGCCAAAAATACGAAGACTGCATCCGTTCGTCCCTTTAAAGCCTGAATCCCTGCTTTAAGAGAGGAAGCCATGCCGGATTCATAATCCCGATTCTCAATGATTTCTATTTCTCTTAAATCAGATGTGTGTTTGCGCAGTTCTTCAATATGTTTGCCGCCGACCAATACAATTGGTTTTAAGCCAGCTGCGGCAGCGGTGTTCACAGAGTAGCGAAATAATGGCTTCCCACCTAGAGATAATAACAGCTTTGGTTTTCCCATCCGTTTTGACATTCCGGCTGCTAAAATAATTGCCCCAACCTTTTTCAAACCATCTCTCCCCCAGACTCATTGTCACTGTCTCAATTCCTCAACTGCACCCAGCAAATACACTTCCGCTTTCTCACCTGCATTAAATCCTTTTCCCCCAGGCACTTTAACGAGACAATTGCTTTCCAGAAAGCTGGACAGAACATTAGAAGCTTGTTTCTTTGATATTTTCACTCTTAGTTCACCGGTTGGGGAAACGTACGTTAATCCTCGTAAAAACCGGGTGTGAAGCATTTGCTTCCCTTCAATTGCCTCGTCACATACAACCGTTACCCGTTTCGGCAGCGGATCCTTAGAACCGCTCATATAGCGTATAGCAGGCAGCACATAAAGATGTGCATTGACGTAAGACGAAGCTGGATTTCCTGCCAAAGCAAAAATCGGCTTATCCTGCCATACTCCGCACAAAACTGGCATTCCAGGGCGAGCTAATGTTTTCCAGAATATCACTTTCGCATTAATTTTTTCAAATACCTTTCCAAGGAAGTCATATTCGCCCATGGACACGCCTCCGCTTGTTACTAAAATGTCCACCTGCTGTAGTATCTTTAGCATCTTTTTTTCTAGCTCTTCTACTTTGTCCGGGGCAATCCCGAAATAAACCGGTTCACCTCCTGCTTGACTCACTTGACCGGCCAGCATTACGCCGTTACTGTCACGAAGCTTTCCAGGGACGATCGGCTCGTCTACGTTTAATAATTCACTTCCCGTTGAAAGAATACCAACCTTAGGCTTCGCATAAACCGGAACAGATGCAATCCCGAATGTAGCGAGCAGACCCAGTTCAATTGGTCCTAAAAGCGTCCCTTGTGTGAGGACGTCCTTCCCTTCTTCAATATCTTGTCCCTTTTTGGCAATAGCGTCGCCAATTTTAACCGATTGATAAACCAAAACGCTTTCGCTATCTTCCGCTGCATTCTCAGTTTTCTCTACCATAACGACTGCGTTTGCACCTTCGGGGATAGGTGCTCCCGTCATAATGCGGCTGGCCGTACCTTGGGTAATTTTTTGTTGAGGTAAATATCCAGCGGGAATCTCTTCCAAAACCTTCAGCTTTACCGGGTTAGAAGCGCTGGCATTGATCACATCCTCCGCACGCAGTGCGTAACCGTCTACAGTGGAACGGTCAAACATAGGAACATCGTGATCTGCCCTTACCGTTTCCGCTAAATAGTACCCAAGAGCTTCAGACAGAGGTATGGTCATAACCGGAAGGGGACGTATCACAGAGAGAATAAGACGTTGTGCTTCTTCAAATGGGATAGGGGAAGAATTCGGGATATATAACATGCAATCACCACCTGTATATTTTGAAATGATCCTGCGCCTTTCATTAGTTGAAAAATACGTTCTTTTGTCCCTTCAATCGACCGACAATTTCGTTGTTATCATAGCGTTTAGCTGAAATATATGTTCTTTTCTCCCCCGCTCTGTTTTATCCTCCAATATAGTACATCTCTATCTTCTTTTTGTTCGGCATCGTTGTATTGTTAAATCTTTCTTCAGAGTAACGATCAGCTCGACGGCTCCAAACATCCTGAATGAGATTCCTAATTTCTTCATCCTTTGCCCCGCTACGGAGCTGCGCACGCAAATCTGTCCCTTGCGAGGCAAATAGACAGGTGTAAAGATTGCCGTCCGCTGAGAGGCGAGCTCTTGTGCACGTGGAACAAAAAGAGTCCGTTACGGAAGAAATAATGCCTATTTCCTCATTTGTGCCGCAATAGCGATAACGAGAGGCTACTTCTCCAAAATAATTGGACGGGATTGGTTCTAACGGCATTTCAGCGTTCACACGTTCGAAAATTTCTTGCTTAGATACCACTTGTGTAAGATTCCAGCCGTTGCTATTTCCTACATCCATAAATTCAATAAAGCGTAAAACATGTCCGGTTCCGCGGAAGTAACGCGCCATGGGCACAATGTCCTGATCATTGATCCCCTTTTGTACAACCATATTCACTTTCACCTTCATACCTGCCTTTGCGGCCGCTTCAATCCCTTCAAGAACTGTTTTGACGTCACAGCGGCCGCCGTTCATTTGGCGAAAAACTTTATCATCTAAGCTGTCCAAACTAACGTTGACACGGTGAAGACCAGCGTCCTTTAATGCTTTCGCATGTTTGGCAAGAAGAGAACCGTTCGTAGTCAAAGCAATGTCAGAAATACCCTCTATAGAACCGAGCATTTCAATTAACTTCGGCAGCTCTTTGCGCAGCAACGGCTCTCCCCCTGATAGGCGAATTTTCTCGACGCCAAGTGAGGCAAAAATGCGAGCCAGTCGAGTTATTTCCTCAAAACTGAGCAACTGATCATTTTTGAGAAATTGAAAATAAGGACCAAAAATCTCCGCTGGCATACAATAGCGGCAGCGAAAATTACACCGATCAGTAACTGAAATGCGCAAATCACGGAGAGGACGCTGAAGGGTATCGGTTATTTTGTTCATATTGCCCATTTTTACACTCTCCTATCATGCTAACATTATTTTGGAGAAAAAGCTTCTCATGAAAATTTCAAGTTGTTCCGAATTTTTTGAAACTTTTTGATGCAGGCGTTGATGAATCAGTTCTCACTTGTTTTTTAGTTACCGCGTGAACTACTCGTCATTGAAATGACGAGCTTCCTGTTCTACGCAATGAACTTTTGTCCATTAAACGTATACACAGTTGGCGTGTCCAACACCACTACTGATTGGGCTTTCAGCCCTTTCAGATACTTTTTGCTGATGTTGATCGCTCCATTCACATCTGCATTGATTACACTTTGACAATCCTTACATACATATAGTCCTCGATGCTTACGATTCGACCTTTTCGCAAATTCTTTCGCTGGATATGGTGTACATACCGAACACGTTTGTGATGTATATTCTTCTGATTGCTTAACGACTGAAATCCCTTGTTCCTCGGCTTTATACGTGATCATCTGAACTATCTTTTCAAACGGTAATTGATGAAACTTTTGATTGGTTTTCTTCCCAAAATTCGTTTGATCACGAATACCTGTTATATCTCCAATGACAATCGTTTCAACACCTTGCTTAACTGCAAGATCAACAACTTTCTTCGTCATACAATGCAAGATATGAAACGTTTGTCCTTTTCTTTTGCGATATAACTGCAACACTCGTTTGGATTTCTTCGGGTATTTCATTCCTTTGGCTACCTGTTGAGCATCAGAAATAGCTTGATAGTGCGCTATTTTCTTGTGAAAATACCGTTCAACCGCTAACCATTGGCGACCCGATAGAATATGAGAGTTTCCTTTATAATCATAACAAGTAAGAGCGTTCACAATCCCTATGTCGATAGACATAAACTTTGTAGAATGTTCCTTCATCAACACATCATCGTATTTTTGTGCCAAAATAATTTTGTACTTCCCATTTTTCAACGGTTTTACTTCGACCGTTTTCACATGATGAATTTTTATATGTTTAGGGATAGAGATATAAACGAATTTCTCTATAATCCCATACGTTTCTTGCAAATAAGCCTTTTGTTTAGCAGGAATAGACAATCGAATACGATTTCCTTCGATGCGAAAACCATTGTTTAGAAACTTTACATTGAAATTGTGATGTTTGAATCGTGGAGGTTTGGGATTTTCAATCCCTCCCGATTTCTTCAATTCAAAAAATGATTGCCAAGATTCTTGTAACACCTTCAAAACTTCTTGTGCGGATTGAGAAGGAAGATTCTTGTACCAAAAGTGATTCTTTAACCGCTTCTTTTGATCGTACCAGTTAGGATAAGGAATACCACTATCTTTTGTCCAGTTACGTCTTTCAAAATTTGCAACATTCCATAATTTTCGGCTCGCATAACATAGCTGACGAAGGATAATCTCGTTCATTTGATTTGGTTTATAAATGAAATACGATGCACGAATCATGTTATTCACTGCCCTTCTTCTGCATAGCAATGTATTTCTTAATCGCTCCTTCACTAATAGAACCAATCGTTTCAATATAGTAACTGCTGTTCCATAGTTGCCCTTTCCATAACTTTTGCTTAATCTCAGGAAATTCTAAGAACAATTTTCTGCCCGAAATTCCTTTTAACATTTTTACAATGTAAGAAGGAGCTACTTTTGGATGAGCGGTCGCAAATACATGAATATGATCTTGTTCACCTACCTCCATCATGACCACTTCAAATCCTTTTTCTTTTGCGATTTCTTGAAAAAGGTCTTTTAAATATTTCTCGATTTCCTTGATTAGCACCTTTCTTCGATATTTGACAGACCATACAATATGATAATTGACATTATAAACACAAGTTCTAGCATAAGTAATTTTTGCTTTTTTATCCATACATATAGTATATTACAAATACAACGAAATTCCAATATTTATATGGATTAGATTAATTACATATAGTCTTTTATCTGTACAAAGAAGGCGTTGATTCATCTCCTCATTGAAATAAGGATTCTCACCGCTTTATCCTAAATCTTCAGACAATATTTTCGGTGTGCACCAGCTCCTGCTCCTCAGATCAGAGTCAAAGATAGCTTGATTAAAAGCTTTGCTTAATGTCCTTCTCAGAAAAATTGTTTGAATGTTCGAATGCCCATCATGGCAACTTCCTAATGATTTCATTATTTTACTGTTGAAAAGATATTCCATTGATCTGATTGCAGTTGATCACATAATTGAGCGAGAAATCTTCCACCGTAGGCGCCATCAATTGTACGATGATCAAATGAAGCATTTAATGTGATCATCGGCTTTATCAAAGTTTCATGACGATTCGTTAAAACAGGCTGTTCTATTATATTTCCAACTGCTAAGATGCCGGTTTCAGGAGGATTTACGATTGCCACAAACTCGTCAACTCCAACTGAGCCGAGATTGGAAATTGTGAAAGTTCCTCCACGCATTTCTTCAGGCTTCAATAAGCCTTTTCTCGCTTTTTCAACCAATTCTGTTCTTTTTTCTGCAATCTCGATTAAGGACAATTGATCTGCCTGATGGATGACGGGAACAACTAAACCGTCATCAATAGCAACCGCTAGACCAATATTAATATCTTCATGCTCCAAAATATAAGGATCTCCTTCAGAATCTATGAATGAGGCATTTACCCTCGGGAATTTCTTCAATGTTAAAGCCACCGCCTGTATGAGAAAATCATTAAATGATAAACGAACGCCTGCCGAATGTTCAATGCTTGAAACTACTGCCTGCCGCAATTGCACAATGGATGATACATCGACTCTTTTCTTGATTTGGAATTGAGGAACATTCATAAAGCTTGCGGTCATGCGCTGCGCAATCGTTTTTCTCATACTTGTAAGGTTAACCCTTTTCCCTTTAGCATGTATCGATGCTATGACTTTATTTTCTGTTTTAACACTTTGATCCACTACATTTGCAGCAGCTTCCGCCACATCTTTCAGAATCACTCTTCCCCTTGGTCCCGAGCCTTTAATTTTGGTTAGATCTACTCCGCGCTGCTTTGCAAGTCTTCTAGCTGCTGGAGAAACTCGGATTCTTTCAGTCTTTCCTGGTGAGATGTTCTCTTCTTTTACAGGATTATGATCGGAGCTGCCTTTTTGTTCGGTGGAATGTTTACCACTCGATACATATGCAAGAACAGTTCCTACTGGTACAGTTTCACCCTCATCCACAACAATTTCTTCTAACGTTCCCTCTACTTCTGATTCAACCTCAAGACTGGATTTTTCAGTTTCTACAATTAAAATTGGGTCATCTATTTGGTATCACCAATTTTGACCTCCCATGAAACTATACGAGCCTCTTCCATTGATGAATCCAATTTAGGAAGTACAATTTCCTGCCGCACCTTTTTTCCTCCTTCGTCATAACACATAGATAGCATCTTTTTGTGTATATAAATTGCAATTATTTATCAAAATGCTTTCAAATAATTGTTGTACTGTGCCATTACACTGTTTCCAATTGTAAATACAAAGATTTTTTTACTCCTTGAATGATATCTTTCGTTTGCGGGAGCATTTCTTTTTCTAAATTTAAGTTATATGGAACAGGAACATCTTCCGCCCCCACTCGTTGTACCGGTGCATCCAGATCATCAAAAGCCTCCTCTTGAATTCTGGCAGCAATTTCAGCCCCTCAGCCGTAAGAACGAGTCGCTTCATGCACAACAACTACTCGGTTCGTCTTTTTTACTGACTCCTTAACTGTTTCTATATCTAGAGGAACAAGAGTACGCAAATCAATTACTTCAGCATCGATTCCTTCTTTTTCTAATTCTTTTGCAGCTTAAAGCGAAAACTGTACCATTCTTGACAGCGTAACAATCGTAACATCCTTTCCAGACCTTTTAATATCCGCCTTTCCTAAAGGAATCGTGTATTCCTCTTCCGGAACTTCTCCTTTTTCGCCTCCTCTGTTTTTTTATTTCTTAATTACTCAACTTTCGCACACAGAAATATTTAAGCATTGCTTGATATAATTAGGTATAGTGGCCAACCATTTATTCATTTGATTTTTAAAGATGTCCATGTTCAAAGAAACCTCGGCTTCCGGCAAAGTTTGGAAAAAGTCAATAAGTGATTGAAGGGCAGTAATAAAATCTATGTCTTTTACATCTTCGCAAAGGATGTAAAAAAGGTTGCCAATCGTCTTAGGATCCTCCTCTTTTCGCATTTGCCAAGCAATGAGAATATATCGTGTAAAAACAATGGTTGTATGGCTAATTAACATGTCGTAGGAACGTCCCTGGAATTCTTTCTCTAAATTTAAAAGGGATTTATTGCATTTGAAGAAGACTTCAATGTCCCAACGCATGCCGTAAATACGAATGATCTCTTCATTTTCTAATGTTGTATCTGTGCTGAGAATGGCAAGCCATTCGCTCCGTTTATTACGGTTTCGTACAAATAGAATTTTTACTGGAATTCCATTGTCTAAAGTAGCATAAACGGATCCGAGAATGTCTTTTTTACCCATGTGAGGTTTTGCCAATTTGTAAAGTTGATTCAGTGTGAAACGTTCACCATTGTAAACGTATCGCTGCTTTAATTGCTTCACCAAGCCAATGACAAATAACCCTTTGTTCGTAATCTTCTCAATTAAAGGCGCTTGTGTAAACCAGGAATCCATGAGAACATAGTCAGCTACAATCCCTTTTTCAAGCGCATGATCAAGTAAAGCTGAAGCCACGTCCGGTTTTGATTTCAGAGCTTCCTGGCGACGCTTATAGCCAGATGTTCGTTTATCAATATTGGTATTGATTTCTTGCAGGCGATTTTCCTTTTTCGGTGAACTTAGAAGAGCAAAATCAACGGGAATAAAAGTAAAACTATCGGTCCAGCCAAGGGTAAGCATTTGAAACCCTTTCAAGTACTGATGGGTAGAGTGATCAAAAACCTTAGCCAACAGTTCAACCGACTTACTACGGTTTCTTGAAAAGACAGAATCATCAATCACAAAAGCTGTGACACGATCTTTTGAAGTTAATGGTTGAAGCAGACGGATCATTTCACTGCTTAATGAAAGCAGAAACTTTCTCCAATGATAGGTTGGTGTATTTAAAAAGCGATAGACTGTATCCTTTCCGGGCAGATCCTGAGATCGTTTACTCATAAAAGCACGAAACCAGTTCTTATATTGGAAGACTAAAAGAAAAATCAGTTTGAAAACAGTAAGACAA
The DNA here is from genome assembly GCF_038008865.1 of Aeribacillus sp. FSL K6-8394. Lineage (NCBI taxonomy): Bacteria > Bacillati > Bacillota > Bacilli > Caryophanales > Bacillaceae > Aeribacillus > Aeribacillus sp. FSL K6-8394. Next base: position 387,340 of record NZ_JBBPAA010000002.1, on the reverse strand, counting down.
GAATACCCGGAAAGTTTCGTAATATTCGCTTTTCTTAAATGATATCCAATATTTAATTCGGAAAATCCTTGTTTAATTTCTTTTGGTAATTGCGCAAAGTAGTCTTTATTCGTTATCATAGTGGTGACACCTTTCTTTTGGATTTGGTTTCGTCACCAATATTTTACCAAAAGAATAGGTGTCTTTCTTTATGTTTTAAAAAATGGCAAATGATAATTTTGTACTTCCCAAAACCATTTACATCAAGCATTTAAACAAGATTTTGGACTGCGAAAGCTGAGTTAATAATAAAAAAGACCTTTTTTATGTCAATATAATTTTTATTATTTTCTATAAATTCTAAATGAAGTTACTATTATTAAATTTCTTGCTTAATTCAGGCAACCAACCATTAGGAGAGATGAGTACGTCAAATTGTGCAGGATCAAATAGAATATGGTGATAAGACAAAATTCTTAAAGATGGAAAATATCATGCAGTTTGTTTTAGAAATTTTTCCCACCCACTTTTCAAGGACATAAAATAATAAGAGTATGATAACGTTCCGTTAAAAAAATAAAGTTGTTTTCCCATTTTCCTTAACAATATAACTTTTACATTTTATTCGGATTTCTTCTGTGAATCTTTAAATTTATTAAATTTGTTGCTAATAACTGGGCTTTTACTTTATTATTTGAAATAGGTGTTGCTTATACCAATTTAATACAGTGGTCTCAACAATTGGGCTTTCAAATGTTTTGGGTATTTTTAGGAAGAATGGTATTTTATCCTTTTGTGTAAGAAGAATATGGACGGAACAGGCAAGGTGGCAGCCGATTTGAACTTTGCAACTATCTAAAAAAGAATTGGCGTGCTTTCATATTTCAGCTTTAACTTTACGTGATAAAGCATTGGGCATCTGCTCAATGCTCTATTGTTTGTTCATTTTACGCAGAGTGGTGAAAAGGTTATGGAATTTGTTCTGATTGTATTGCCGGCTTTTATCATTTTTGCAGTCGGATATATAGGGCAAAAAACAATTGGCTTTGACATTAAATCTATTTCGGTCATGACGACATACTTAATGTATCCGTTTCTTGTCTTCCGGACATTTTATACAAACAAAATTACACTTGATTATTTTTATATTCTTATATTTTGCTTGCTTTTATGTTTCATATTAATGGTTATCGTAAAAATTGTAAGTAAATTAAAAAAATTACCGCAATCGATAGAGTCTGCCATGATGTTATCAGCTGTTTTCATGAATAGCGGCAACTTTGGGGCCCCAATTATATTGTTTGTTTTTGGTCAAACTGCTTTTGATTATGCAGTCATCATGATGGTTATCCAGTCCTTTTTAATGAATACGATCGGTCTTTACTACGCTGCCATTGGCAGCAAAGAAGACAGCAGCATAAAAAGCGCCCTTATGAAAATAGTGAAAATGCCCGTTTTATATGGTTCAGCTGCCGGCATTTTGCTTCAAATCCTGCATGTTCCGGTGCCTGATTTCATCATGCAGCCTGTCGGTTTGATTGCCGATGCAACGATTCCGACCATTATGGTCATTCTCGGAATGCAGCTCGCCAACATCCAGCTAAAAAGTGTAAAAGCTGGCGACGTCGCTTCCATCTTTATCATTCGCATGATCATATCGCCTATTATTTCAATTGGTATTATTCTTTGTCTTCCGCTTGAAGACTTGCTTGCAAAAATTTTAATCATTCTTGCATCTATGCCTACTGCAGCCAACACGACAATGTTTGCTGTTCAATTTCAAACAGAACCAGATTTAGTTTCATTCAGCACATTAACCACGACGCTGGCCAGCATTGCTACAGTGCCGCTCTTGCTTGCGCTGCTCTCTTAAAAAAGAAACGAGCGAGCAGCATTACATGAACGGCAGCTCAAATGCGTCAAATGTGTCACATCTCTTTTTTATAATTTGCCATCATATTTTGCAAAATGTCCACCAGCTTTTCGATACCGACTTGCAAATCATGCTCGCTCAAATAAGAATAGCTGATGCGAATATAATGTTGTTTCGGTTCATGAAGAAAACAGGCGCTTCCGGGCAAATAAGAAATCTTATTTTTCCGAGCTGCTTCTTGCAATTTTATTGGCTGAATCATGGATGGAAGTTTAATCCAGGCATTCAATCCGCCTTTTGGTTTATAAATCATTACTTCCTCTAAATTTTTGAATGCGTCAAGAACCGTATTTCTTCTTAATTCAAGCGCAATTTTTAGTTTTTCCATATGATTTTTCATCCGCTCCGTCCGCAACATGGGAAGCAGCGCTTTTTGCGGTAAGAGCGGGCTTCCGATATCCATCGTCGCTTTCGTGCCGTACAGCCAATCGAATAAAACCCCATCCACAATGACAGCCGCAATGCGAATGCCTGGCGCAGTTGTTTTGCTAAATCCTTTAAGATAAATGACGTGACCGTTTTTATCAAAGAATTTTATTGGCTTTGGCACCGTAATATTGTCAAATGAAACTTCGCTGAATGAATCGTCTTCTAAAATTAAAAAATGGTACATTTCTGCTAGTTCTACCAATTGCTTGCGGCTCTTTTCCGGCATGCATGTTCCAGTAGGATTTTGAAAGGTTGGGTTTACATATAATAGTTTTGGTTGATGCACCTGCAATTTATCCTCCAATTCATCTACTTTCAATCCCTCTTCATCTACTCCAATCGATACGACTTGAAATCCTTTATTGACAAACACATCAATGGCCGCACCATAACAAGGGCTTTCAACCATCACAACATCCCCTGGACTTAACAAAGTTTGCGCCACTAAGTCAATTCCTTGCTGTGCACCGCTTGTAATGATCATTTTGTCGTGTTTAACAGATAAGTGATGGAAGTTAAATAAGTAATTGGCAATTTCATACCTTAATTCTTCATCTCCTTCAATAGGACCATATGTCGACAACACAAGGGGATGCTGCTCCAAAATTTTTTTCATTTCTTGAACAAGGAAGTGAGATGGAAGCAGTCTTGGATAAACGACTGCTTGGGAAAAGTCATAAATCTCTTTTTCACGATAGGCGAGATATTGTGATCTTGTTCCATTCATCTTCATCTGATGCTGCCAGTCGAAAGATTCAGAATGCTTTTCATAAGAATTTTTCTTTCCCGCTGCAATAAAAACACCTTTTCCTTGCTGAATCTGTATATATCCTTTCGATTCCAGAAGTTTGTAGGCTTTTTGCACCGTCAGAAAGCTTACATCAAGCTCATTTGCTAATGATCTTAAAGAAGGAAGCCTTTCACCGTAAAGAAGCATGCCCGATTGAATCCGTTCTTCGATTTGCCTGCTGATTTGTTCATAATATGGAGTGCCTAATTTTTTATTAATCGATAATTGCATTGTCTCCCCTCCCATTCCATAGAAGACAAAAGATCAAAGTGCATAACTGTTATACAGTGCATTGTACTGTTATATATCGTTGTCGTTATAATATCAAAAAACTTAACAAAAAGGAGTTATTCGTCGTGGTGATTTTGAATTACTGTTTAATATGCTTAATTTTTGGAACAACTTTTTTAGCTATCAAAATCGGAATTGAAGCAGGGGCACCACCGTTTTTTTCGGCGGGAATACGTTTTTTGGCCGCCGGGGCGATCATGATGGCCGTCTTTAAAATGCGGAACTATCGATTGAAAACTGTTTTATTTTCCTCTTCACTCGTGTTTAACGGTTTTTGCTTAACTTTTATCACTTTCGCTTCATTATATTGGGCTGAGCAATTCATCCCGTCCGGACTAGCTGCTGTATTATCTGCAACAGGCCCGATGATGGTGCTGCTCCATCAGGCAAGAGAGAATAAACAACCGATCAAAAAAGAACAATTAGCAGGGATGGCGGTTGCTTTAATAGGCGTCTTTTTGATCTCTTCACCGGGGTTCTCTTTGTCTGTCTCCGGCATGTGGGTTTTGGCTTGCTTTATGATCATATTAAGCGAATGGTTTTATGGACTTGGGACAGTTCGGGCAAAAATGTTTACAAGCAAACATCCGGATATCTCGCCGTTTCTTTCAAATGCCGTACAAATGTTTTACGGCGGCATTTTCTTATTGGCTGTATCCTTTTTAACGGGCGAACAAGGCAAATGGCTGCTGCTGGCAAGCTATGAAACGGTGTTATCACTGCTCTATTTAATCATCATCGGCTCCATCGTCGGCCACGGGCTGTATTATTGGCTTGTTTCAAAAACAAATCCGGTTTTTCCGTCAACTTGGCTTTACATTTCGCCTCTTGTCGCGCTAATCGCCGGCTACATAATATTAAATGAAATCATGAAACCCATTACGCTGATCGGCGCCTTCTTGATCTTATTTGGTGTATTTTTAACTAATCGATCAACTTTTTATGAGTATTGGAAAAAGGGAGCGCTATTTCACAGGACCGCTTCAAAAAATTTTGATTGAAAACTCTGGAATATTTTAAAAAAAGCCGTTAAATCCCTGCGACAAAAATTTTCAGTGTGCCATTTCATCCATAGCAATTTAAAAAAAAGAGGCCAGCTTGCCTCTCTCATTCAGAGGACAAGCTGGCCGGATTCTTTTGCACAGCTCTCTTAATATGTTTTAAATTTACCCATTACTTGATTTTTTTCAGATCGGCCACGTTGCGGCAAATGAAAGAACGACGACTTATCTATGTGCAAAGTGGGCTATTTTCAACAATAAAAAAGCTTGCAGAGAAAAAATACTTCTTTCTCCGCAAGCTGATAGGAAAGGAGAGTTCTATTTAACCCTCTTCAATCCATTAATTTTTTCTAAAAAAGTCAGTAAACGCGTTGAAAATTTCCAATCCTTGATAAGACCATAAAGAGAGAGCTGTAATTGAAAAAAATGCTGTTAATAACATACGTAACCATATCATGGTACTCATCCTCCTTTGAATGATTTGTTTATGATTCATTCAAGCAGGTGAGACCACATAATTCGATTCGTAAAAGACGGGATTTAGCAAAAACCGTCTTTTGACAGATTGCACAAAGCAATAGCAGAAATAAGTGGTGCTTAACGCTATAAAAATGTAACTGGCAATATCAAACCAAGAGTCTTTTCCTATATCTGGTCCATCAATCGGAGCAAAATTTTCTGCCAAATGATCGATGGTGCTAATTTCGTGTACAGCATTTATAGTATGACTGGAACGATCACTGGAAATGTATAAACAGGTAATACTTATAAAAATAAAAATTGTCAGGGCAACGATTTTTTTCATGTATTCACGCCCCTTTAACATCTTTTCTTCATTATATACTTGGTTTTAATATTTTAAAACAAAAATGTTTTTCTCTCTTCCCCTCTGTTTGATTATTTAACGAACAATTTCTTTTCCTCGATTCTGCCATCTGCTTTAGTTCTGTAAGATTTCACTGTTGAATCCGGGAGGCAATCCGCAGTGCCTTCAAAAAACTTCACCTGTTTCTGTCCGAATTTCCGAAATGCTGTCTGTCGGCAGGTTTTATTTTTTGAGACTTATTAAACGAATCAGTGAGGAGACCAAAAAAGCAGCAGCAACAGCTAGAAGAATTTTTCCGACAAGCAATGCTGTTATTTTCAGCACGAATACTGCCAAAATCATGACTAAACTGATGGCGATCATAATGAGAGAATAAGTTTTCATATGAGGTTCATCTCCTTTAGCTGTCTGTTTTCAAGCAGAAAAAATCGGCTGCCTAATTCGGCATAAATATATCGCTGGTGACTTGTAAATAAAATGCATTGTTCCTTGAACGCTTCTTTCAGCATCATGATTGACTGCTTTTGTGAGTTCTCGTCTAATGAAGTAAAAGGTTCATCCAAAATAATCAACTCAGGTGATCTTGCTAACATACTAATAAGGAATAGTTTATATTTCATGCCTAGAGAGTAATGTTTGACTGGCTTTTGCAAAGCATGTGTCAGATCAAACTGTTCACAAAGCTCTTGGAATTTTTCTTCATATGCAGCTCTTTTTTCTTTTTTGATCCTCCAAAGTGAAAGAATAAGCTCCTTATTTTCAAATCCAGTTAATGCATCATAAACAAGTGGTTTATCAGGAATATAGGCCATTGCTTCTTTAAAACGATCTGTTCCAGGCTTATACTGTTCATTTAATAAAATGTTGCCTGAATCCGGTTGGATTAATCCCGCTATTAGCCTTAGCAAAGTTGATTTGCCGCTGCCATTTTTTCCGATGATACATGCTCGGTCTCCTGACTGTAATTGAAAAGAAACATTTTCCAGTAATGCTCCTTTTTCTGCAGTTTGTTCATACTGAAAAGCCAGTTGTGAAACTTGAAGCTTAACCATATAGAAATCCTCCAATAATCAACAAACAGTTTATAATCCAATAAAGCGTGACAATCGCCACAGCCCCTATTCTGCTTCCTTCAGCGTAAGAAACTATTCCGTAATAAAGCAGGCGTAAAAAGTAGGTGCTGATAAGAAAAGAAATCAATTGTATTATAACAAAATAATTGTCGGCATTTAGCGTGATCACTAAAAATAGAGCTGCACTATTCACTAACAGGATAAAAGCATTATAAACGAGAATAACAATATACATTTTTCTAAAGACAAAGTGCTTATTGAAAAAAAATAAAATAATAGATGTAAGGGTGGTTATCAGAAAGTTTAAAATAAAATATAAAGGCACTGTTAATAGAAAAATAAAAACAAAAGTTGCCAGTTGTTTGTCAAGATCGTATACTTCATCCGATAGTATATCTAAGATGAATAGGCTCAAAAAAACAGTAGATACAAATAAAAGCAGGATAACCAGGCCTACTATTGATTTGGCTGGCTTTTGTTTTAAGAAATATTGCTTGGGCTGTAATAATAAATTCATGTAACAGAATCTCCCCTTTCCATCATTGTGCTAATGGACAAAGCTAACATAGTCCTCCACTAGGGATGCAAGAAGAAGGAGTACAATACCTAAAGCAGCTAATCGCAATAGGAGTTTGACTGTATGCTTGATGTCTACTTGCAATCCTTTTAAAAATCCATAAATCAAGATAAAGGGATAAGTACTTATGATTGAAAAAATTAATAGTCCCGGTATTTCAAGCACTGCGTGAGGAACAAGGCCGGTCCAAAATGACAACCATTGGTCATGTAAGTCGAGATATTGCAGCAATTTTCCTATGAGATAACCGTTGTAAAACAAAATGATTGCAGACATCATTCCCCCAGTCAGCGAACCAATTCCAAGCATTGATAAGCTAACTAACATATTATTAGAGAAAATATCTACGAAAGAAAAATTGTTACTTGGTTGTAAATTTGGAATGCGCTCATTATGGGTGAAAAAACCATATATTACAGCAAATCCAAAAACAATGAAATAAACGAGGCCCAACCAAACGATCAGCTTATTCAGTAATAGAAAGGATTTTATCTTTTTCAACATGGTCAATTCCTTTCTTCATTGTGTTCTTACAAACAATTAGGCAAATGGCTGAAACTATGATGAAATATAGAACGGATATGTAGTTGACAACACCTGCCGCTTCCCTCAATACACCAATAAATGGTAGTGCGAGCAAGTAATAAATAAAAGGCATGACGAGAAAGCGCCTCATAAAAGCTTGGCCGTTATTTACTATGCTTTCCTCTTCTTCTGTTGTTCCAATCTCGTATTCATGAATAAAATGGAACTTGGTGATAAATGGAAACAAGTATAATTGAATAAATGGAAAAACGAAAAAAGAGATAGTTATTCCAATAAAAGGAATGATCATCCTGAGATCAGCTATTTGGAAATACATAAGAATCATTATATTCCCTATCGTCAAAAAGAAAGATGGAATTAGATATAGGCAATAAAACAATTTCAATTTTGCCCAAAAGAATTCAGTTAACGAAGAAAATGATAGTTGATACATCCATATGTTTCTTTTTTCGATGCTGAAAGAAAAGAAAGAAAGGGTCAACATTCTCATTTCCATTGCTTGGTTAGCCAAAACCATCAGGTTTAATGTAAATAATAGCTGTATTTGGAGAGCCGTGTTCCCTGCTGCTGACATGCATGCAGTAAAGAAACCTATATAAAAAAAAGCTTCGTAAGATAAGAGCATATAATTAAAAAATTCTTTTGAGAGCAGCCATCTTTTTTCACGTATGATTTGTAGATCTTTATAAATCAGCACATTCTTCGGCAATATAATAGAACGTACCCAATGCAGCAGCAGTAGATAGAAGTGAAAAAAGTCACGAAATCTCTTAATCTCTCCATGATCTTCAGTTGGTATCATTTTAACAGGCAAGGAAAGTACGCCAACTAGAAGTAAAATCAGAGATCCTAACATCCACGGAGTCCCAATAAAATGTTCAATCTGCAGATATAAAGAGCCATCTGAAAATAAACTCTTTTGAAAGGAGTTTATTTTATTCCCATATAGATTGATCAGCTGCTGAGATAGATTGACCCAAGCTGTATCTTCAGCTGCAGCCAAAAAGGATGGAAAATTATCCTTAAATGTTTTGAAAATAGGGATTAGAAGACCTGACACAAGAATGCGCCCCAGCATAAAAAAAGCAGTTGAGACAGCAGCGAAAAATACGAAACGAACCCACCCTATTTTTTTTACTACAATGTTATGAATATAGGCACCAGCAAGTTTATTGCTCGTAATAAACAACAGAGCGCCCAACAGCAAAATATTCAACTGCTTCATCCAGAATAAAGGATCTAATGATTCCGCAATTCGTGATTGAAATAAAATATAAACAAAAAATAGGCTGGAATTTGTAAAAATGCTCCATCCCAGCTCTAAAGCAATAAATGTAATATGTATTGATTTTAATGATGCTGGAGCAACCTGAATAAGATCCATAAACAGTGGAATATGAGTTCTTCGATAAGTTTCGGCGCCCTTAAAAATTGAATAAAGAAGAAAGAAGACAATGAAACCACTTTCCCATTGCTGGCGATATTGCGGGAAGTAAAGCCAGCTGTACAAAACGGATACGATAATGAAGGCAAACAAAATATCGAGAATAAAGGAAAATAACATATACTGTTTTGAGCTAAGTTTGCTTAAAAAGGGCACTTTTTTCATGAACTCGATGACAGCAGAATATTGCTGCTGCATTCTAACCGATAGCATAAGTGATAATAGCTTCACTAACATTCTTTCACACCTGCATTTCCAAGTATGAAAGAAGGAGGAAATCCTCCTTCTTCATCGAAAAATAGTTTGACTACCAAGCGATAACGGCTTTTCTTCCTTTTTTCTTGATTTCCTTCTTTAGATATTGACGAATTGTTTCTTTACCTGCTGCAGCGATCAATGAAAGACCGCCTGAACCAACTGCTGTTAGAATAGAAACGATTGTTGTGACGGCTCCACCAGCTTCAACAACGTTTAATACAACCGCTGCTACACTTCCTGGAATACCAAATTCTTTAGCAAGATCTGCAACTGGCAGAAGCTGAAGAGAGAGTGAGAACAGTGCAAACGTTAAAAAGCCGACTGCTAACGCACTAAAAGAAAAGACAGCTTGTTTTATTTCTTTTAGCCATTAACAGTAAATTACTTACTAAAATACTTTTTATTACCACCTAAGTTTAAGATATATTCAGACCACTATCAATACATCTTTGTAAATTTTATTCACAAAACTTTCACTCAAGTTTTTAAATTTTTTACAACACCCTAACCCAACAGATCAGGCAAGTATGAACTTCTATCCTGCTTGGCTTGGTAGGGATCTTATTACTATCGCAGATGATTTTGTAGTCATGGAAGAGTATCATTCCGCTTACGAGGGAGCATTATATCTGATAGGAAATAATGAAGGACAAGAATCTTTTTTATTATATGCCTTTTCATTATAGGTCAAAAAATGCCTCTATATAACTTTATTAAGACAAAAGTAGAGCCGATTCTTTAATAGACAGACTCTAAAGTAAATTCATTCAAATTTCGTCTTAACAACTTATACAAAAACAATTTTTCCACAATTTAAGAGATATTCTTCAACTTCTTGATTTGATCAACCATCATAACAAAATTTTTATCTTCATAAGCATTTTCATCTTTCTTTAATGTTATCTATATATTCTTGGTATTCTTTTACAAAGGCTTTCATAAAGTCCATAAAATGGCAATCCAGTACTCTTTGTTTGCTTGAATCATAATAACTAAAACAATCAATGAACAAGCGATTTTGGGATTTTTTAAATGTATATTCTAACTCATTCTCATGAGTTTCAACGGTACCTTGAACTATTTCTCCATAGGGGCTGTCTAATAAGTCGATTTCCCGGCTTATAGACGCCCCTTTAATGTTTTAGAAACGTTGATATATCAATGCTTATGATGTTTTGTTTTCAATGGATTTTGACTTTCTGGACAGCCCCAATCTCCAATATCCAATAAAAGACCATCATGAAATGTTGAATTTAATAATTCACGTTTTTTACCATTTTCAACAATATACATATATAATCTTTTGCAAAAATAAAAGAATAGTTCAAAGGGCTCATCTTTTGTATCCTCATATTCTTCAACTTCGAATATTAGTTTCAACTACTAATCCACCTCACAAATTTACTTTACTTTTATTACCAGATAAAGGATAATCTGTTTTTATGACACCATCTTTATTCACAATTACTTTAACTTGGTTTATTCCGTACTTGTTAATAGAATAAACATAAGATTTATCCCCATTTCTTGCTGTTCCTTTATAAGTTCCTTTTTCTAGAGATTTCATAATAATATTCTTAATTTCTGTTTCTGAAAGATTTTTAGGAAACAATGTATCTCCTTTTTTAACGATCTGCCCTGTATAATTTTACAATTTACTTAATTTTCTCACAGCAAAATGTATATCTGAACCTTGTGAGCTATTGTTTCCTTGCTAGAAGAATGCTTCTTGACATAAAAATTTTTTAAAAAACGCACTCAAGTATTATTTCATATCTGCCAATTCTTTATGTTCTTTAATATACTGATCAACTGTTGGTTGTTCCGCCCCTCCACCGTCATAATTGGAAAATCCGAACTTCGTTTGTTCGTAATCATTGTATTCAATATCGAGATCATGCAAAATTCGATGAATATAAATGGCGGTATTAGAATCATGATTTTGGCTGCCTTTTTGGATTAATTGCATGATTCGTTCCAAATCTATTTCCATCTCTGAAGGAACATCTTTGGATAAGATGTTATTTATTTCATCGATCAAATCATTTCCTAGCTCCTGAAATTTTTCCCAATCGATATTTTGATACTGAACACGATTCGTTAGTTGGTTAAATACATCAACGGGAAATAAAGAGAGATAATTCATCTTCATTGTTTTCAGCTGTTTCTTCTTGTTGTTCTGTATACGTTAAAGAAAGATTCGATTCATTACTCTTCCCATTACTGGCTTCATTAGTTGACTCTTGATCTTTTTGCCTGACATTTTCTTCACTGTATAAAAAATAAAAAGCAGATAGACTGACAAGTAGAAGTAATCCGCATTCTGAAAACACTACTACTTTTTTTGACTTTATGTTTTTTACCCTATTCCATATTTTTAAATCTATTCTAAATATAGTAAATTTTAAATCTATAAGAAATGACAAAAAAGCACCCATCTCATTTGAGAGGGTACTTTCAAGCAGATTAGATCAAACTCAATCACCATCAAGAGAAATCAAATTTACACAGAACCTTTGAATCTTTTATGTTATACAAGAACTGCTTCTTTTTTTATTACAGTATTTTGAAGAACGAGATTGACCGGATCTCCAACTTGAAAGCGGGAAGAATGTTGAATCAATTCATGTACCGTCCATTCTTCTTCACCTACTTGTACGATGTAATACATTTCTTTTCCTTGATATTGAACAAATTTTACCACCCCATGCGAAGAACCTTCTTTTGCTTTTGAGAGTGCCCATTGATCCGGACGGACAGGATATAGGCCCTTTTTTTTCAAATTAATAGATACTCCTATATCCGGCCATTTTTCATTAGGAAATAGCTTCGGAATAAACATTCCTGCCTCCCATTTACCTTGAATTAAATTGCATTTACCTACAAAAGTTGCAACAAATTCTGTCTCCGGCCTTGTAAAAATCATTTCCGGCCGGTCAATTTGTTCAATTTTCCCACGATTCATTACGACAATTCGATCTGCCATCGCAAATGCTTCGCTTTGATCATGAGTAACATATACAATGGAAGCATTTGTATGACGGTGAATGTGTTGAATCTCCTTTCTCATTTCCATTCGAAGTTCAGCGTCTAAAGCACTGAGAGGCTCATCCATTAATAAAAGACCTGGTTCTGGCGCAATTGCACGGGCTAAAGACACCCGCTGTTTTTGTCCGCCGGAAAGTTCATGAGGATATCGTTGGGCCAGCGACTCTAATCCAACCATTCGTAAAACATTTTTCACTCTCTCCTCCCGCTGCTCCTTATCAGCCTTTGGAGCAAACGAGTGATGTATTAAAGGAAATTGAACATGCTCATATACAGTCATATGCGGCCATAAGGCAAATGATTGAAAGACCATCCCTATGTTCCTTTTTTCCGGTGGAAGGACAATTTCCGCTGAAGCAACAACAGTATCATTTATCGTAATAGTTCCGCTTGTCGGTTTCATAAAACCGGCCAGTAATTTTAATAATGTAGTCTTTCCACAACCAGAAGGACCCAAAATGGCGATAAATTCTCCATCCTTGATTGTTAAATCAATGGAATGCAAAGCTGTGACATCCCCATATGATTTTGAAATCTCATCAAGCCGAATCATTTTGTTTCAACACCTTTCGTCTCCAAACTTTTTCAAGGCTGATAAACAAAAAACTGCCGAACAAAATTCCTAAAACAATTAAACTTGAAAATGCTGTGGAATAAGTGGTATATCCAGCCTGTTCGTAGTTAAAAATAACAACTCCCACCGTTTCAGCTCCTGTAGACCAGAGAAGACTGGAAACTGTCAGTTCGGTCAAAGAGGTTAAAAAGACCAACAAGGCTCCGCCAATGACACCCGGAAGAAGAAGCGGCATGAGAATTCGCCGCCATTTGACCAAAGGTTTAGCCCCTGACGTACGAGCAGCTTCTTCAATGGAAGGCTCTACTTGTGTCAGCGCCGTGTAGCTTCCCCTAACCTGTAAAACGATAAATCTTGTAATGTAGGCAATAATTAAAATCCAAATGGAGCCGTAAATACCCGGGTTCCATCCTGGCAACGGCTGCATCCATGAAAAGATCATACTGAGAGCAAAGACAGTCCCCGGCAGTGCGTAAGGTATCGTTACAAACAGCTCCACTAACTTTGTCCATCTATTTGGTGATTTATAGCGAAGATACGCAATGGCCGTTCCGACAATCAATGAGACAATTGTCGTTAACATCGCAAGCTTCATGCTGTTGCTGATCGCTGACATCGTTTTTGGATCAGAGAATAGAATGTATCGATAGTTTTCCAGTGATAAATTTTCTAATTGAAAAGGGAGCCCGTAAGCTTTTATTAATGATGTCGTTCCCATTGAAACGAACGGAACGAAACTCGTGAACAACAAAAATGCCCAAATGGCTATTTCGATCAAACGCTTCCACATCAACGATAAATGAATGCGAGGTTCTTTATCCCGTTTGACCGTTTCAATTACACGGCTTCGCCTTAAAAGAAGCCATTGAATAGACAGTCCGATTAAAGCAATTGCTCCCAACAAAATCGATAGAACAGCCGCTCTTGCAAAGGCAGCCGGTCCAAATCCGACGACTTCTTCGTAAATATACGTACTTAGCACACGGATGTTTGCCGGGATACCTAAAAAGGCGGGGATCCCAAAGTTATCAAGATTTGATAAAAAAGCAAGCATTCCGCCGCTGCAGATCCCCGGCAATGCAAGCGGAAGGATGACCTTACGAATAATAGTCCCTCTTTTAGCACCGCATGTTTGTGCTGCTTGCTCAAGCTCCAGAGGAATTTTTCTAAACACTTCCACCGTTAGTAAATATACAAGCGGATAATGAGACAAACCTAAAATAAAAATGATTCCACCGATACTATACAAATTCGGCAGTTTCCAATCTCCTGGAAGTATATGAAGAAGAGCTGCAATTGGTCCATTGCCGCTAAAAAATTGAACCCATGCAAGTGTTGTAATGTACGAAGGAATAATAAACGGAAGAAAGATAAACAACTGCATCCATTTTTTTCCTCTGATGTTTAAATAGGCGATAACCCATGCCATCGCAATCCCTAAAATGAGAGAAACAAAAGTAGAACCGATGACGATATAAAGCGTATTTTTCACAGTGATCCATGTTTGTTCTTCTTTCAGCACCTCTGAGTAATTCGAAAGAGAGACGGCGCCCTCTTCTGTTAAACTTAATAAGATAAGGCGAAAAACGGGAACTACAAAAAATAAAATGGTTAGCAAAAATCCAAAAACCATCCAGAAGTTTTTCAATGGGAAGAAACGAGAAAACGAGGACGTGCTCCTCGTCATCCCTTTTGTTTGCTCTTTGCCAGGAAACATCGTCCTCTCTCCTTTAATTATTGTTGACCAAATATTTCACCAAATTTTGCTTTATCTTCTTCACGAGATTGATATAGCTCAGATATGTCTGCGTTCAGCACGTTCAACTCATCAATCGTTTTTAATCCCTCTGGAGCATTAACGTCTTGGCGAATCGGTGTATATCCAAGTTCAGCTGCTAATTTTTGTCCTTCTTCTGATAAAACAAAATCTACGAAAGCTTTAGCTGCTTCTTCATTTTTTGTATCCTTCATAATACCGATCGGTTCAGTGATGACAGGAACGCCTTCTTTCGGATAGATAAATTCGACAGGAGAACCTTCTTTTTTGGCACGTGCAGCGAGATAATCAACAACGATTCCGTATTGCTTTTCCCCTGAAGCAACCGATTTTAATACACCGCCATTCCCTTTCGTAACAGCCATTCCATTTTCTTTTAAGCGCTTGAAGAAATCCCATCCTAAATCGTTTTGTCTTGTAAACACTCCAAGATTGTATGCAGCTGCTCCTGAATAAAACGGGCTTGGCATAATCGCTTTTCCTTTTGCATCGCTTTCCGTCAATACATTCCAGCTATCGGGTATGTTTTTCACACTATTCGTGTTCACTGCAAGAACAGTTGCCATCACTTTTGTGCCTGTGTACATGCCGTCGCTGTCAATAAACTGATCCGGAATTTGTTCTGCTTCTTTTGATTTGTAAGAGAGTAAAAGATCGTCATTTTTTAAGCTTTCAAACGTTACAGCGTCTGCAACAAGCAAAACATCTGCTTGAATGTTTCCAGCTTCTTTTTCAGCTTGTAATTTGGCAATTACTTCTTCCGTTCCCGACCGGAAAGTATTGACTTTTACTTCAGGATATTTTTCATTAAAAGCTGTCACTAATCTTTGAGCATCTTCATCAGGCTGTGAAGTATAGAAATTAAGTTCCCCTGAGACTTCCTTCGTTTGTTCTGACTGTGTTTCTACATCATTGCTTGATGAGGCATTATTGCTGCTCCCACAGGCAGCTAAGACAAAAAGTAATGTGAATATAATGAAAGCGGACAACCATTTACGCATTGGAATGTTCCTCCTTACCCTCTTTTAAGAAATTTAAAGAGCATTTTCGAAACCAGCGTTCAATCTGTTCCATTTTCCGTTTGTGATGAACGGGAAACTCCACAGGTGAAACAGTGATATAACCTTCCTTTAGCTTTAAATAATCACTGTTTTCGTTAAGGTTTACTAATTGGTTTAATTCATCCTTTAACCAAAAATATACTTGACCGTGCGGATCGTTAAGCCCTACGTACCGATAACGGGAAACTGTTAAATCTAAAGGAACTACCTCAACACCTTTACAAAGATAAACCGGAATATTCGGTAAATTAACGTTTAAAAAAACTCCTTTAGGAATTCGGTTTTGCAAAATAATTTCAACCGCTTTATACAAAAGCTGTTTGATTTTTAAATAATTTACCTTTGTTTCATCAAATTCGTTCAACGATACTGATACGGCTGGAACATTGTAAAGAGATGCCTCAACCGCACCTGCCAATGTACCAGAATAATATAAATCCCTTCCTAGATTCGGACCAAGATTAATACCTGAAAACAATATATCTGGCGGAGTCTTTAGCAGCACTTCCATCCCAAGTTTGACACAATCGGCCGGAGTACCGTTTACGGCCCATGCCCCTTTCGTTCCAGAGAATATTTCCACAGGTTTTACTTTTAATGGTGTTCGCAAGGTAATGGAATGGCCGACTGCGCTTCGCTCTTGGTCAGGACAAACGACATAAACTTCACCAAAATGCTGAAGAACTTCTACAAGTGCTTCGACTCCTGGCGCAAAAATTCCGTCATCGTTTGTAACTAAAATTCTCAACGGACGACCTCCTTCAAGCGATTTCCGTTCCGTTTTATATACAGTACATTTTTCTTTAACACCATCAAATCTTTTGAAGCATCAAACCCTTCAATAATTACTGGAATATTCTCGATAGTTAAAAATTTGTTTAATATTTCTTCTCCGATATCACCGTCACCTAACGGTAAATGAAGAATTTCTTTTGTTGCATCACTAATATGAATTTTGTTTACCTCCGGCATTTCATTCCAGATAGAAAAAATGTCTGCGTGTAATGGAATGTGGGCGACATCAAATGTCGTTTGAATTTGCGGGAAAAAAGGTACAATCACTTTTTTTACGGCGGCTGGTTTAATAATAAACTCTTTCGCCTTCCATTCCATCATTTCTAACGATAACGTGAGTCCTTCTTGTCTAGCTTTTCGATCAAGTTCTTCCATTGATTCGAACAAAAGCTCTTCATGGATAGAAACGTCTGAATCCGCAAGAGTCAGCTTTCCTAGATGAAATGTAATATTATCAGCTCCAATTTGTGAAGCCAGCTCAATAGATCGAATAATTTCATGAACGGACTGCTTGCGAATGCCATTATTTAGAGAGCTTAAGTTTAAATCCCAGCTTGCTGCGTGCATCGTCAGCTGCATATTTGTTTCTTCTTTGACCTGCCGGATTCGTTTAGGCATGCTTTCATATTTCCACACATGCTCTGCCCAAACCTCAACACCGACAAATTTTAACTCTTTTGCCAGCCTAATCACTTCCTCAACCGGAAATGCCCATGCAAGTGTAGAAGCAAAGCGTATATTCATCGAACTGATTTCCTTTCTTATTTTTTAATGAAATGGAGAGATTCATTTTTACATTGCCGATTAGAGAAAGATTTCGTGAGTTAAGCCCATGAAAATCACTTCCTCCTGAATCAACAATTGATTCTGACAAGCAATTGGAATATGTATATCCACTTCCTTTTCATCTATCTTAAGTTTAGAAAAGATTTGTTAAGGAACACTTAAAGGCGGTTTGAACTTTTGTAAACATTCTGTAAATGAAAAAATAAAAATAAGAAATGAAAAAGCGGCTTCAAATCGTAATTATGCATCATTCCCAACTTAGAATGTAAATTGTTTGTAAATTTTTTACGATTTATTCATATTCTTTGCTAAATACACTCTTTTTTGTTTAGATATCACATGTGTTGTCATATTATAAAAATCATTGCGGACGTGATATTTTCCGAGTTTACTAGCAGTTTCCCACACAGATGAAAAAATTCAGTTTGTTTTTCCAAATGAGATTGATCCCGGAAATAATCGCAAAATATTTTATATGCCCCCTTTGGAGGACGCTAAAGGACATTTCGTTCAATGCGAAAATCCTTGCCGACAGTGGAATCTAAAAATTCTCTGCCTCTTCGGTTGTAGTACTTGAACTTAGCCTTCAATGCTGAATTCGCTGCTGATACAGCTTTAAAAAAGACAATGAAAAAACGCTCAACACAAAATTTGACAGGCTCTGTTTGAGCGTGATATAGTTTGTTTTGAAAATACAGAAAATTATTTAAATAATTAAAATTGTAAGCGCTTAAATGGGGTGAAGATATGACAAGACAAGCAGTAAAGGATGCTTTCAAGGAAACTCTTGACAAGGTGTTGGATACCGCTGTAGGCAGGGCTGGAGGAGCCCCTGGTGTAGTTGCAATGGTAACTGACCGGGACGGAAACATCTATGAGGGGGCAGCCGGTGTACGCGATCTTGGAAAGAAAACACCGATGACCACCGATACAGTGTTCGCTCTTTTTTCGACCACGAAGGCCATCACCGGTACGGCATTGATGAAATTGGTCGAGGAAGGAAAAGTCAGTCTCGACGATCCGGTCAAGAAGTATGTACCTGAGATTGCCGAGATTCCAGTTCTCGAAGGGTTTGACAAAAACGGGCAGCCAAAACTAAGGGAAGCAAAAACCGACGTTACGATCAACATGTTGATGCTTCACACTGCCGGCTTCGGCTACGAGTTCTTCAGTCATGAAGATCGAAAATACCGTGAAGCAAAGGGAGTACCTTCCATTCTCACTAGTACATTTGACTCTGTAAAGAGCGTGCTTCTATTCGAGCCAGGTGAACGCTGGAACTATGGCGTCAACATCGACTGGGTTGGTAAAGTTGTTGAAGCCGTATCCGGTAAACGACTGGGCGAAGTGATGGCAGAGCGTATTTTTGCCCCACTCGGCATGTTCGACATCGGTTTCACGTTATCACCTTCGATGATGGAACGCCGCGCAACCATCCACAGCCGCAGTCAGGATGGTCAACTCACACCAAAACCTGAGCTTATTCTCCCGCAATCTCCAGAAATGGATATGGGAGGACATGGTTTGTATGCGAGCATTGGCGAATACACGAAGTTTATCCGAATGATTCTGAATGACGGTGCGGGTGTACTCAAACCAGAAACAGTCGCGCAAATGTCTCAAAACGGACTTGGGGAATTGAAGAGCGGCGGATGGATTTCGTCCGATCCAACGCTGGCTAATGACGGCGAGTTCTACCCCGGCGTACAAAAGTCGTGGTCTTATACATTCCAGGTAAACGATGAACCTACCCCTACAGGTCGTCCAGCAGGCCAATTGATGTGGTCGGGATTGGCGGATATTGGGCTACGCAAATATTTCCGTTCCAAGATGTGGGTTCATACTTAGGCTTCCTCGAATTCGAGTCAGCAGTCTATAGTACGTTGAAACGGTTCGGTCAGATTACGACTTGATCTAGGGAATGGAGACTATACAGATGACTCCCCCGCTTACTCCGTATCATGTCACAAAGTGCGGATGGATGATCATCTAAAGTATTTTCTTTCTAACATACACTTCAGCGGCGGAAGCCATAGCTTAAGAGCTTGTTAGAAATATATTCGATAGCGCTTTCTTTAAGAATCCTTTTATGCACTACATTTATCAATATCAATCATTGAATATCGGAGATTTTCCGGGCCAATCTTTTTGCCTATCCAGCAAACTGAAACAAATTTTTAAGGGGCTTTCTAATAAGTCGATTTTCCGGCTTATAGACGCCCCTTTAATGTTTTAGAAACGTTGATATATCAACGCTTATGATGCTTCGATTTCAGTGGATTTTGACTTGCTGGACAGCCCCTGTTTGTGCTTCGAACAGCCTTTATTGTCTTTTACATTATGGCTGCGGCGAAATCTGTCAGAAATGTATATTTCTATCAAAATCGCGAATTAGACTTCAATATATTAGATGAATGAAAATTTGTGAGCGTCATAAGATACAGTCTTTACAACTTTCGTTAGAAATTTAACCTTGGAACCACCATATCGTAACAATAGTTAGAAATAAAAGATATATGAATGATATAATTCGAAAGAGCCTTTTTTTATTTTTAAACGGCGGCTTCCACATTATGACGATAATGGCAGGAGCAAACAGAGTGATTAAAATGAGTTTTATCTCAATAAATGCTATACATAAAGCTAATAATATGGAAACGTAAAAAACGGGTATAAACCATGTGCTTTTTTCATTTTCTTCATCATCTGACCCATTATTCGAATCATTCAGTAATTTTTCTAAGTTTAGTTTTTCCCATAGCATATGCTTTACACCTCCTCATGAAAGTTGGGCCATTAAATATGGAGTGATCTTAGCCTCTACAACTGCAGCGATAAATGTCAAAATGATCATTAGAAAAAAGAATGTAAAGATGTCCTTTAAAAAAACGGAATTTGATTCTCCCCTAATTTTGGCAATGACCGCATCAATCAGTTTAAACCCAATAGAACCCGCAATAATCATAGCAGGAATCTCAAATATACCATGTGGAACTAGGGCTGTTACAATATAAATTAGATCGTTCCCATGTTGAAGACTGTGCATGATAGATACACCAACTAAAAAACCATTGACTAGTAATAAAGCAGCAGTAAAAATTCCAAACGTAAATATAGTAAAGCTTATGAAAACATCCGCAAGTACGTTATGTATAAAATAATCAAATATAGTACGCCCAACATTTGGTTCCTGTCTTTCTACAGGTAAGATATTGCTAAAAAAAGTACCCATGATAATTCCAATCACGTATATTATAAACGCTACTGATAAAACCCGCTTATTTCGCAGTAGAACGTTTTTCATTTAACCAATCTCTTCCATATCGTTAATAATCATATTTTCGAAATTTATTATGTTTTTCATGTTCGTGTATTCCTTTAATATTTCCCCATTGATTAAAACTCCTACACGATCGCATAGATTTTGAGCAACATGCACTAAATGAGTAGACATGAAAATAATTTTTCCACTATCTGCGTATTCCCTTAAAAACTTTTTCATAAACATTGTTGTCGGAGGATCAAATGAGCTTAGCGGCTCATCTAGTAAAAGCACATCCGGTTCATGAATGATAGCACCGGCAACAGACAGCTTATGCTTCATACCAAAGGAAAGAGTTGAAATCATTTCATTTTCCTTATCTTTTAGTGAAAAATTTTTTAACAACATTTGAATACGGTCAGTTTTTTGCGAATCGGGTACTTGCTGCAGGTCAGCTATAAAATCTAAATATTCCTTTGGAGTAAGATAATTATAAATAAAAGGTGTGTCCGGCACATAACCTATATATTGTAAAAATTCAGATCGATCATCATCAATTGTCTTACCGTCAATAAATATTTTTCCAGAGTCTGGAGTGACCAATCCGATTATACATTTAAGCAAAGTGGACTTCCCAGCACCGTTTGGCCCTAATAATCCATATATTTCTCCTCTTTTTAATGTAATATTAATTGATTTTAATACATCATACTCCTTATACCTTTTCGAAACATCTTTTATAATCATCTGCTCATCTCCCAATGAGAAATACCGACTCGTTTAATCCAAAAGTAAAAGAATATAAAAAAGCTTATGAATAGCAAGAAAGAACCTAAGATTGCCAACACATTAAAAAGAATGCTGCTGATGTAGTTTTTCCAGTAAAGAACCCCCAACAGCCCATATATTTCCAAATTTAATATTAAAACAATTCCAAGAATCGTGTGTTCAAAAACAGAAGCTTTAACGGAAGAGCCAATATCTTCAATATGTTCCCAATCCAGACGCGGATACAAAAACGTTCCAATAATTTGAGCACTGCTGATGATAATAGCGGTAGTATTTACAAGGACAAATATCATAATGACAGTACTTAGTTTCAGATGAAAAAACGATACAACACATATAAATAAAACGTTCATGACGATCAAAATAGGAATAACATGTAAAATCGCCTTGCTTACGATTAACTGGTTCAAAGAAGAGCCTGACCCTTTATATAAAAACAAGTTCTCCCTTTCAGCATCAGCTGATGTAATCCCTAATAATCCGTCTCCTAAAAACGAGACATTTAATGAAACTGCAAAGATGATCGGATATATTACGAAAAAAGCCGGGAATTCAAACCAATTTTGCATCATTCCTAATCCGAGCAATAAACCGATTTCGGAAGCCAGCATATAGATAGATAAATAAAACCTCTTTTTTATTAAAAATTTCGCTCGAGTGAAAGCGATGAAATCCTTTTTCATAATCGCCAAAACTTTCCTTGATAAAAGCTTTTTTAGTTTTCTATCAATAAAGTTATGAAAAGATCTGTTTTTTATTATGTTGACATTTGTTTTTTCATTGGAAAGCTGCGACATATCTTTTACGTCTAAATATTTATTTACAATAAGAAACGAAATATAAATTAGAATGATTCCAATAATTAACAACAACGATTGATAATAGAGAAAGTATTCTACTTCCATTAGTGTATTAAATAACCAATTAGTAGGCAGCACATAACCAGTCAAAATCACATCAAGATTGAATCTAGAAATAGAATGAACGATTGATTCTATATAGTTTTCCTCATAAAAGTAGCTAAAGCCTAACCAGCCAAATACAATCGTAGACAGAAATGATAAAAGCATAACAAAAACGAAAGAAAGTACACTTTTCACAGCTGACTGAAAAACAACATGCAAAAACTTTGAATATATTATGTATAATCCTGAAGAATAAAAACTGATGACCCCAATTAAAAAAAGAACATAAAATGGAAACGATACAAATAACAATAGCCTAGAAGTTATTGATTCTTCTACAAAATTTAAAACGTAGAACAGGATTGGATATAAAAAGAAAAGAGTCGAAAACAGTGACTTGAAAATGATTTGCGTAAAAAATTTTACCAATAATATATCTTTTGGATCTGTTTTCACGGAGTATAGTAAGAGAAAATCTTCCGGATAAACAAACCTTTGAAAAATATCATGAGAAGAACGAAGATTGTTGATTAAATTCCATAATACTAGCAAATTGACTAACAAAACAGCTGCTTGAGAAAAATAAGGAATGATTAGTTCTACTAAATGATATAGGATAAAATTGTATACTCCAAAAATGAAAACAAATAAAACTAGTAATATTTTTTGATTCAATAAATTTTCCCCAAACGGAAAGAAAAAAAGAAATCTATTGACATAGCGTCTAAAATTTAACTTGAAATTCGAATAAAATAGATTAGACTTTAACATACTGCCCCCTGAATTTAAAATCTAGGGCGATGGCAAAAACTTATTTCGCCATCACTCGATTTTTTTAATTTGCCATTTCGAGCCCATTCTTTATCTAGATTGAATATATCATAAATAATAGAAAAAATTCCATATTCTGATAAATTTTATTTTAGGGGAAATGCCCGCGCTTTTTTAATAAGCGTCCATTTTACAGAGATGATTTGACGATTACATGAGAGAGTTACAAAAAGTGAACTTGAGCAGGTTGCCTTTTGCCGTTGAAGTAGCTTCAAGCGCTGAAAGATGAGGGGGAATAGATTGACAGAGCTTCTCTTTAACATGAGATTCTTTTACCAGTAATTTTGTTGAAGCCCTTACAGAAAATCATAATTGAAGGATGAACGCAAAACGGAATGTTTAATAAGTTGTCAGTTTCTGTATTCTATCTTCCAAACCGAAAAGACGAAAGCCTACTGATAGGGAAAAGAGTAAAAATTGTCAAAAAAGCCGCAGTTATTGTTCTCATTGCTGAGGGAGCTCTTGCACGCTGCAATTTGGCAGGAAAAATGAAAAAGGAGAAAAGAAATTGAATAAAGGACTTTTTTATATGTAAGTCCTTTATCCGTTCAAAATGATAATAATCGGAAGACAAAAGGCTGCAAATTGTTGTTAAAATAATCGACGAAGTAAAGAATCAATTTAATATTCATCTGTTTCCCACTGTTAATGACGGAACATATTTTTTACACACTACAATTATTGAAAAGAGAAGCGTTTTTTGCGCGAATTATATTCCTAACTTGGCTCCAAAAAAATGAAAGTTGAGAGCTTCTTACATTTACGATAATGTTTTCTTACTTTCACATAGCTTTTGATAGCGTTCGAGAAGTTTTTCATATCGAACCATTCCGGCATCTTTGCTGCCTAGTTCAAAATTTCCATAAAAGCCGTGAAAATCAGATCCTCCTGTTTCGATCAGCTCGAATTGGTCCGCATAATATTTGACAAGTTCTTCGTCCTTAGGTCCATGCAAAGGGTGAACTGCTTCGATGCCTTCTAAGCCAATCTCAACCCACTCGGGGATTGCATCAAAATTGTTGAATTGTTTTGGATGGGCAAGTACCGGCAAACCGCCCGCCTCGCGGATGGCAACAATCGCATCTTCCACATCGACATACTGTATAGGTATGTGCGCTAATCCTTGTGGCTTTCCTTCCCCGCCTTTTGAAAAAAGCTTATCATATAGATCGCCATAGATTTTGTCAGCGTATCCTTTGTTTATTAAAGCATGCATAATATGCTGTTTGTATACCCCTGTGCCGTCTTTGCCGAATTGTTCTACTTCTTCCCATGAAATGTTAAAACCTGCTTTCATAATTCTTTTCGTCATTTCATATGATGCTAGGTGTCTCATCTTTAACAGCGGGCTGCACAGGTTTTCAATCGCTTCGTGATGCGGTTCCACAAAAAAGCCTAAAATATGGGCTCTCCGTTGTCTTTTATAGTCATAAGCCGAAATCTCGATCCCTGGAATAATGGTTACTCCGAGCTGCTCTCCTATATATTTCGCTTCCTTTAATCCTTTTGTCGTATCATGGTCCGTAATTGCCAAATGGGTGATTCCTTTTTCTTTCGCAAGAGAAATCAATTCAAATAGACTCATTGAGCCATCTGATATATTTGAATGACAATGTAAATCAATCATTACGGTCAACACCTGCTTTCACTGTTTTTATAAAATAATTAATGAGTTTCACGCAAATTTACCTTCATTCTTGTCGAAACAAATTCGAAAATGATCGCTAAAACAAGAATGAAGTAAGTAATCATTCCGATTTCCCTTAAATCAAAATAAAATCCGCTCGCCATAAACAAATCAAATCCGATCCCGCCTGCTCCTGCGGCAGCCCCCATCGCAACGGCAACGGAAAAGTTAATCTCAAATCTCATAAACGTCCAAGAAATTAAATACGTCATTGACGAGGGGATTACCGTCTGAAACACAATTTGCCACCAATTGGCCCCGCAGCCCTTTAATGCTTCGATCACACCTTCATCCAACTCTTCGAACGATTCAGAATATGCTTTAATCAAATAGCCAATGGAGTGAAACGTCATGCCAATAACAGCTGCAACACTTCCTAGACCAGCAGCGACGGAAAAAATCAGCACCCACAAAACAGTAGGAACGGCGCGAATAAATGCAACAAATGCTTTAATGGTATTGGAAACAACTTTATTTGATAAATTTTGCGCTGCGAACAGCCCTAGAAAAAGTGCAATAACAGCTCCGAACACTGTCGTCAAAAAAGCAAGCCCCAAAGTTATCAACACTTGATAGATTGCTTCTGTTATAGTTAATCGCGAAAAGCTTGCTTCGAAAAACATTGTTTTAAAATTCGCAAACGTTTCTTTTAATCCAGACATGAAATTTGTATCGCCATAATCAAACACGGTAAAGCCATAAACAGTAATAACGAATAATGCTGTCAATGTCAGCCGGATGGCAATTGCCTGCTTCGTCAACGGTTTCACTTTTATTTTCGAAGAATGCGTTAATTTTCCGCTGTCTTTCAGAGTGCTTCCAGTTTTCATCAACCATTCATTATTCATATCATCACCCTTTCTTCCTTAAATTTTCATTCATCGTTATAAAATGACCCTTCTTATCAAATTCGAAAGATATTCAATGACAAATACCGTCAGTACGATAGTCATGACAACCAAACTCGCTGCACTATAATTGGAGCTTTTATAATACAAGTCAAAAGAAAAACCAATTCCTGTACCGGTTAAAATTCCAACTAAAGTCGCGCTGCGAATATTCGTTTCAATTTCAAATAATACCCAACTGATCATCTGGGGAAGGCTGGATGGAATGACCGACTGGAAGATGATCGGAAAAAATTGGGCGCCGGTTGCACGCAATGCTTCAACGGAACTATTGCTAACTTCATCGATCGTTTCTATAAATGCTCGCGTTAAAAAACCAAAGGAGGCGAAGAACAAAGCAAAAAATCCGGTAATGGAGCTTTGTCCAAAAGAAAAGAGCAGAATCAATGCCCATGCAGCTACCGGAATATTACGAGAAACAGTTGCAATTCCTCTGCTTATTGCACTTAATAAACCATTCACTTTCGTCGTCTTCGAACCACATATTGCGAAAAAAGTAGCAAAAATAGCTGCAGATGTCGTGGAAGCGACTGATATTAAAACTGTTTCTTGTAATTTACTTAAAATATCCGGAAGCTTTTCCATCGCTTTTGCATCAGGAAAAAAATTTGTCACTCCCCACTCTACTGCCTTTGCGACAGAGGTGAGTCCTTTCACAAGCTGAAAATCTGTTATAAACATAGAAAGATACGTTAACACAATCAACAATAAAAAAAATAAGGAGAAGCTTCTTCTTCTTTTTACAAAGATATCTGCTTGCATGATCTTCACCTACATTAAAGAATCAGATTCTTTACTTCAGACCCATAAATATTGCGAACAATATCTTCTGTTATTTGTTTCGGCGAGCCATCGTACACTTTCTTTCCTTTATTAATACCGATAATTCGATCAGAGTATTTCAAAGCGACATCGACTTGGTGCAGGTTGACAATACAAGTAATTCCGAGTGTAGAAGAAATATTTTTTAAATGATCCATAATGATTTTGGCTGAGTTTGGATCTAAGGAGGCAATCGGCTCATCACACAATAGCATTCTCGGATTTTGAATTAAGGCTCTGGCAATTCCGACGCGCTGTTTTTGTCCTCCGCTTAGCTGATCACACCGTTTATACACTTGATCCTCCAGCCCCAATAATCCGAGAATATGAACTGCCTGTCTTTTCTCCTCCTCGCTGTAAAAGCCGAATGCTCCTGCCAAAGTTGACTTATAGCCAAGCCTTCCGTGGAGCACGTTTTCAATGACACTTAATCTAGTGACAAGATTGTAATGTTGAAAGACCATTCCAATGGTTGCTCTTACTTTTCTTAAGCTCTTTTTGCCAAGCTTTAAAATGTCGACACCATCAAATATGATTTCACCGCTAGACGCTTCGATCATGCGGTTAATGCACCGGAGGAGGGTTGATTTCCCCGCCCCCGATGGACCAATAATCGAAACGAATTCCCCTTCTTTTACAGAAAAGTTCATGTCTTGAAGTGCCATTGTATTGGTTCCATAACGTTTTGACACGTTATTTAATGTTAAAATGGCTGTCATCGTTTATCCCTCACCAAATCCTTATTTAGACAATTCTCTGATCGGATCAAACCAAGAATCCTCTACTTCAACGAAACGCTCATTAGCTTTTTTCGTAAACAAACCGCTAAAATCAGAATCCTCCGGCACGAAAATCTTCGTATTGTTGGCTACTTCATCAGAAACAAAAGCTTCCACAAGCTTTTTGCGATCTTCTTCAGATACGGTTTCCGTATTGACAACAAACGGAGCATTCAATACCGGTGTGACTGAAATTAAGACAAATTCCTTTCCAGGCACAGTATGAAACGGCTCAGCAGCATCTTTTTTGACTTTATATACCGCTCCCGGTTTATTTTGCTCACCGTCAACTAATTCAATATAGTTGTTCACACATGTGTCGCAAAATGCTGCTACATCTACTTTTCCAGACAGTAAGTTAACCGCAGACCCTTGATGAGAGCCTCCATATTGCACTTCGCTGAAAAACTTGCCCTCGCCGCCTTCTAATAAATCTTCAGCAGTTAAATCTTTGTACTCTTCCTTTTGGCTAAAGTACGAAACGATTTCGGTCGATGGAACTTTAAAGCCTGATGTGGAGCTGTTAGACACAAATGAAAATTTCTTTCCAGCTATATTATCAATGGAAAACCCGGAGCCGCTTTTGTACTCGTCTTCATCCCCTTTATTTACGGCAAGCCAGCTGTAGTACATGGCATCATCAAGTGTGCCGGATTCACCGCTCGGAACGACGAGAGGAAGCACTTTTTCATTTTTGTCATGAGCCTCTATGTATCCCTGTGCACCCATAAACGCTAAATCAGCATTTCCGTTTGCAATCGCCTCAATGGCAATAATGTAATCAGTTGTCGTCTTATGCTCGACTTTCTTTCCAGTTGCTTCTTCAATCAACTTAGCGATTTCGTCACGTGCCGCTTTCAAATCTTCGCCGGATTCATTCGGGTACCATGCAATTGTAAGCGTATCGTCGCCGCTTTTTTGAGCGGAATCGCTTTCTGTTCCTGCTGATGATGAACAACCTGATAAAAAGATGACCAAGATGAAAGCGATGCTCATAAACCTCAACATTTTTTTCATATTCATTACCCCTTTTCCTTTCAAATAGATTATTTTTCCATTTATAATTGAATATAAAGGATGAATGTAAAGGAACTGTTAATTCATATTGTTGAATTACTAAATAATTTTTAATGTTTTGTAAAGGGATTTTTTTCAGAATACTTGATGATTTCCCCGTCCAGCATTCGGTATTCTACATCACATAAGTTTTGCATGAACAACATATCATGAAAAATTCCCAGCATTGTTGTCCCTTCGCGAACGAGCTGTTCCATCAATACTCTTACTTTTTCCTTCGATTCATCATCTAAACTTGCCGTCGGTTCATCCAATAAAAGTAGTCTCGGACGCTTTACCATTGCTCTAGCGATGTTCAACCGCAGTTTTTCACCTCCGGAAAAAGTAGCAACATAACTATCCCAAAGCTGAGGATCCAGTTCAAAATGCGTCAATATTTTTTCTGTTTCTTCCTCCGCATACTTATCGTTATGCCCCATTTCTAATATCGCTTGTTTTACTATTTCCCTGGCCGTTATACGCGGCAAAGCATTCAAAAACTGTGATACGTATCCGATCTCATGCTTTCGTAAATAAATCATTTCTCTTTCCGTTGCTTCTCGCAAATTGATTAGGCCAAACTTTTTTGAGTTGTACCAGATGTCTCCACTTTCAGGCAAATACGTGCGGTAGATGCATTTTAAAATGGTTGATTTTCCGCTGCCGCTTTTACCAGTAATGCCGACAAATTCTCCTTCTTTTACAACAAAGCTAATCTTGTTAATTGCGTGGATTTCCTTGTTTACGTTGTGCAATCGAAATGTTTTGGAAAGGCTCTCAACCGTTAAAATGTTTTCCACTGAATTCCCTTCTTCCCTCATACTTATCTAGAAATGTTTCAATATGTTGAGACAAGTCGTCGATTCGTTCTTTCAACGTTTCATACGACCAATCCCACCACTTGATTCGTTCCAATCGTTTAACCGTTTGCTCATCAAATCGGCGCCTTAGCGGTTTGGCTGGTATTCCAGCAACGATTGTATAAGGCTCCACATCCTTTGTCACAATAGCTCCGCTGCCGACTACTGCACCATTGCCGATTTTTACACCAGGCATGATGATGGCCCCATGTCCAATCCAAGTGTCATGCCCGATATAGGTGATTTGTTGTTTGCGCCATGATAAAAACGTTTCATCGTCATGAGTATCGACTCCATACATTCTTCTCCGATACGTAATATGGTGCAAAGTAGGGCGATTCATTGGGTGAGCGGTTGGCCCGATTCGCACCATCGCAGCAATATTGGAAAATTTTCCGACTTCAACATTTTGCAGAATGCAAAACTGCCCTGTATAAGAAAAGTCTCCCATTTTTACATTTTCTAAATAATTGTGAGCTCCTATTTCTGTGTATTCACCTAATTCTGTATGAAACAACTGGCAATGTTCATGGATATAAGGTTTTTTTGACAGCTTTTTCTCGATCATAGAAACTCCCTTTCCATCATCTTTAAATTCTATAATTTGTTTTCAAGATTAAACGGCCGTCCACAAAACAAGACGTGATAACCGGAAAATCTAAGTCTATTTTTTCGATGATGACTATATCCGCTTTTTTTCCTTCCTTAATTGATCCAATTTGATCATCCAGTTTGACAGCTTTGGCCGGGTTAATCGTCACAAGCTTAAACATTTCGACTAGGTCGATATCGCTTTTTTCGCCCATTTTAAAAACAGCATGAAGCAGCGATGGAGGATAATAGTCACTACATAAAATATCGATACACCCGTGTTGAATGGCTTCTTGTGCAGATAAATTTCCGCTGTGGGACCCTCCCAAAAGAACGTTTGGAGCCCCGGCTACCGTCAGCATTCCCTTCTTTTTCGCATTTTTAGCAATTTCCAAGGTGATTGGAAATTCACTGATCGAAGCCCCAAAGCTTTGCACAAGCTCAAGTTTTTCCAACGTGTCATCGTCATGAGAAGCGATAGCAATACCTTTTTGTTGTGCCAGCGTTGCAATTTCCTTTATTCCCTCAAGTGTTAATTTTTCCTTATGCTGATGTTTTGTAATGACTCTATCAATCTCTTCATCACTGAGCTCTTGGTAGCCTTTTATCGTTTTTCTGTAAATTTCTAAATCTCTATATTGTCCTTGACCAGGGGTATGATCCATAAACGAAATTAAGTGCACCTTGCACTCAGCAATGTACGATTTTAAGTTTTCAACTTCTTCGATGCTGTCAATTTCAAACCGTGCATGGAACCGATGTCGTATTAAATGCTTTGTATGATGAGTTTGGTGGATCATTTCAATAAATTTCCGGACATTTTCCGGCTCACGGATCGGTTTATGTGAAAATTCCGAGCTTTTATAAATAGAAAGTGAATGAAACATTGTTGTAATCCCATGGGTGATTAATTCTTTTTCCGCTTCGCGTAGACTTAATTGAAAATTCATTAACGATGTCGGTCTTGGTGCTGCCATATGTTCAATATAGTCAGAATGAAGATCGATAAACCCAGGAGCGACATATCCGCCCGCCGCATCGATTACTTCCATTCCTTCCTTCCAAGCGATTTTCCCTTTGCCATCAATTTTGCTAATTTTATCTCCTTCAATAAGAAGATCGTAACCATCGAGAATGGTTTCTTCCGTTATAATTCTTCCGTTTGTTATGAGATACACGTTTTTTCCTCCATTCTCACAAGTCCAAAAAATTGATCATAATAATGAATGGACGAGCTGCTGTGTATAAGGATGCTGTGGATCTTCCAAAATTTGATCGGTCAACCCTTGCTCGATAATTTTTCCTTCCAGCATGACGAACGTTCTGTCTGCAAGCATTCTGATAACGCCTAAATCATGGGAAACAACGATCATGCTTATCTTCAGTTCCCTCTGTAAATTCCGTATCAAATCTAAAACATTAGCTTGAACGGACAAATCAAGACCGGTCGTTACTTCATCGAGAAGAAGAATCGGCGGATTATTCGACAATGCTTTGGCGATTTGAACTCTTTGCTGCATGCCCCCCGAAAATTTTTGGGGCTCCTCCTTCATCCTAAATAGCGGAATGTTTACCTCCTCAAGCAGCACTTGTCCTCTTAACACCATCTGTCCAACATTCCTGTTCCCTGCCGCAATTAATTTTTCAGCAATATTGCCGATGGAGGAAAAGTTCATGCGCAAGCCGAGAAGCGGATTTTGGTAAACTTTCCCCATCAGATGGTTGCGAATGTACCGTTTTTGTTGGGAGGACTCGTTTAATACGTTTTTTTTTCCATCATGATAAAATCGGATATACACTTCACCGCTTGTGGCCTCTTGATCAAAATATAGCTGTCTCATTAATGTTGATTTACCGCTGCCGCTTTCACCTACAATGCCTAATACTTCACCGGGATAGAGATCAAACGAAATATCACGGCAAGCATATACCGTACCGCAGACAGGGCAAAAGTTTTTCACCAAAACGGCGGAATCCGCCTTTCCGCATTGGCTGCATCCAGGTCCGAATTGTTTGTTTAACTTTTTGACCGATAATACTGGATTGCTTAAATCATCCATGTTGAACACCTCTTGATTCTGATTGCTCATTTAATCTTGATAAACAATAGCTTGTATCATTGCATTGGTAGTAGGTTTCACCTGTTTCCTCATTAAACAATTCATCCAAATATACTCCCGTAGCGCCGCACAGTCTGCAATGTTTATCTTCAAAGCTCTCCACTTCAAACGGATAATCGTCAAACGCAAGCGAAACAACTTTCGTGTATGGTGGTACAGCGTATATCTTCTTTTCACGACCGGCTCCAAGCAAAATTAATGCCTTTGAATAGTGCATTTTCGGATTATCAAACCTTGGTATAGGACTCGGCGCCATGACATACCGATTTTCCACCATCACAGGATGATCAAAATCCGAAGCCATATGCCCGTATTTCATGATTTGTTCAAAAAGCATCAGCCATGCGCCGCTGTATTCTTTCTCCGCATGAAGCCTTTTCGTATTATATTCGCTCGGTTCATAATCGCGCAGCGGTTCAGGCAGTGGTACTTGTAATACAAGTATCTGGCCTTCTGTAAGAGGAATTTCTGGAATTCGATGTCTTGATTGAATGATCGTTGCTTCTTGCGTCTCCTCCGTCGTTTTAATGCCCGCCGTTTTCATCACCAATTTTTTAATGTTTACCGCATTAACGGATTCATCAGAGCCTTGGTCGATTACTTTTAAAACATCATCTTTGCCAATGAGAGAAAGGGTTAATTGCAGTCCACCTGTTCCCCAGCCGCGTGCAATCGGCATTTCTCTTGATGCAAATGGAACTTGATAGCCCGGAATGGCAATTGCTTTTAATGTGGCTCTTCGAATTTCCCGTTTGGAACCTTCATCGAAAAAAGCAAAATTATAATGGATTTGCATGAATTCCTCTCCTTTTTACATTTCTTGCTTGCTTTTTGATTTGCGTACAATATCAAGCTTCGATTGGAAAGTGACATAGTGAGGCAGCTTCAAATGTGAAATAAACCCGGTGGATTCAACCGAATCAATATGATAAAGGACAAATTCCTCGTCTCCTGTCGGATAGTCCCTATTTCCTTTCTCCAAACTATTGTCTAAAATTCCCATTGCGATTGCTTTCGTTTCATTTTGACCAAAGCAAAGACCATATCCGATTTCAAACTTAATTTCCTTTTTCCCGTCCCCGATCTCAACTGTTTCCGGAATTAACATTTCGACTTCGGTTGCTTTAATTTCCCCAATATAATAAGCATCGTCTTCTCTATTAAATGAATGAAAAGGGCTATCGATGTAAACCGGCAAATAGCCGACACGCAGTTCACCTACTGTTGGATGAAGACTTCCATATCCGCGAATGACGGCATAAGCTAATGAAGTCACCGCCCCTGTCTGGCCTCTCGTTAAAACTTGGAGACGCTGACTGCGGGTGGAAGGAAACGTCAAGCTTTTTCTCGTTACATCATCAGGCTCTGTATTATCCATTACACACTCCGAGAACAAACCTTCTTTTCTTAAGTAATCACTTACTTTTGGCAGTTTGCCAAAATGTTTTTCATCCACTTCATCGAGCATTTCCTTCTCATAGGCCGAAAGCCAATTTACTGCATCTTCATCTGTTTCCTCCATGAGGTCAAAGTCGAGCAAACGATGAGTGTAGTCAGTTGTAGCTCCTAAAATTTGGCCGCCTGGTATATCTTTAAAACTAGCTGAAATCCTTCTTTCGATACTCATGTCCTTTGTATTAACTATTTGCGAATAATGCTTGCGCGGTAAAGTGGATCGATATGCACGAAGCAGAAAAACCGCTTCTTCAAGATTGCCTTCAGCATGTTTGATCGCTAGCGCCGCAAGGGTTTCGTCATATAGACTGCTCTCTGACATCACCTGATCAATCAATCCCCGCAGGCCAGCTTCAATTCTGCCAATGTCAAGAACAACTCCTTTTTTTAACCGCTCATATTTCAGCCGTTTAATCGACTCCTCAATGGCAATTGTTCCGCCTTTCACTGCCACATATCCCATCAAAGCTTCCTCCCTTCTGATAAAATTTGCGTCGTCCTTGGCAGACATAAGAGATTATGATTTTTGTCCACAAAAATTAAATCAACCCCCATTGGAAATTCAGCGTTTTGTTGCTGTCGAACTTCCATCCAATTCCCATTTACTGAAACATTTACATAATTTGCTTCTTCAATGCCCGGACCTGTTAATTTGAAATCGCATCCATCCGTAACAGCATCTGCCTCAACA
Organism: Aeribacillus sp. FSL K6-8394; assembly: GCF_038008865.1. Taxonomy (NCBI): domain Bacteria; kingdom Bacillati; phylum Bacillota; class Bacilli; order Caryophanales; family Bacillaceae; genus Aeribacillus; species Aeribacillus sp. FSL K6-8394. Next base: position 353,396 of record NZ_JBBPAA010000002.1, on the reverse strand, counting down.
ATAATGGTTGCTGAATCATGGGGATCGATGAGACTGCCGGTTTTTACTCGCCGTAATATTTGCCCAAGTTCATCTTCAGCTTTGTCATAAAGTACAAAAACGAAATCAGCGCGTTCTGCTGCATCAGCTTTTGCATAGGTTAGTTGGTTTATCCAGCGAGTTGTCTCTTCTTCCTTCTCGGAAACTACCTTAAAGGTCACTTCAGTATCTAGAAGCATTGCAGCCAGAACAAGTGTCGAGGGAAAACAGCCAGCCTCAAGATCTACTTTGGCCACCTCATCTTTTAAATTTGTTATCAATCCGGGCCTAGACATGGAATCAACAACTTTTCGATATGCACGTTGAATATCGTGAATAAAATCTAATTTCATTCAACCTCTGCTCCTTTTAAACATCCATCGTTTCAAAATTTACTTTTGTCTTCAAAATTTTCATGAAGGAGTTCTTTCTTTGCTCATGAATTGCTGCTTCCTCCTTCAACAAAACTTCATTCCATCGTTCCGTTTCTGGCAATTGTGCATTGTAAGCTGCATCGACCACAGCCAAATGGTATGCTAATTCCGGCTCATGTCCTTTTAATATGCCGATGCCGATATACCCGCTAATTTCCACTTTACATTCTGTTACAAAAACTTCTCCTAAGTAGAACAAACTGTTCTTTGCCGTTTCCCGAACTTTTACCATTACTAAACCGTTGTTCGGCTTTTCAATCGTTTTTACCTCATACTTAGCTAAAATTTGTTGTGCCAATGTGGCGGCAACGTTCTTATTTCCGTTGATTAAAATTTCTGTTCTTCGCCTTCTTTCCATTTCCGCCCCTCCATCATGATTTTTTGCTTCCGTTGATTTAAGCATATCTTGTTGCCAAGTGGAAAAAATTTAAAAAAAAGTAAATTCTATTAATTTTTTGCAAACGCATTTTTAAGAAAATGTTAATGAGCACACAAAAAAAAAAAGAGAGATTCCTTGAATGAATCTCTCTGCTGCTTTCAATCCAAAATCGAAAGCATATAAAAACAAGCAGAGAAAAACGCATGTTTTCCTCTACTTGTTTGATTTTAGCGACTTATCGGTCATCCCCTGTTAGCAAACAGTTTTTCATATAACAAAGTTAAAGCAATCACTTCGATAAAAAATTTCTGTATGTTCAAGCACCGTTCCGGTTTTTTTATCGATACATCCTGTCTCCAACACTAAAAGCGGAATTAAGCTCGTGCATTCAAGAATTTCCCATAAAAATTTAGTCGGAAATAAAACCTTTAACACGCTTGACTTCGATTCAAATTCAGTGAAGCCTTTCTTTTGATAATAATCAAACATGGACGTGATTTCCTTGCCGTACAAATCAATATCATCAAATACGGATTTCGCCACGTAGGAAATATGCAAGGCAATTGGTCGATTATTGACAATGCGCAGCCTGCCTATTTTAAATACTCGATCCGTTTCCTCAGCACCGAGAGAATGAAAGATTGCTTTATTATAGCCGATTTCTTCGCAGAAAATGTTTTTCGATCGGAAATGGTGCCCAAGTCTAATCATTTTCCTGCTGAAGCTTTCATCCCCGGAAAGAACAAGCGGAATCTGCATTTGCCGATCTTTTACATAGCTGCCCTTTCCTTGTCTTGAATAAATATATCCCATCTCCTGAAGCCTTTCGTATATTTTGCGGATTGTCATTCGCGGAACGTTAAAATAGTCAGCAAGCTCATTTTCGGATGGTAATTTATCATTGGCTTCATACCTGCCAGAATGAATATCTGATATGATTTTATCAATGATCTCCATTTCTTCTGCCATCTGCATTCTACCCCGCTTTGAAATTGACCTGCTATTTTTTCACACGGCAGCTCAAAAACTGCGCTTTGAAAAATATTTTTTGCTACACTTTCTATTGGTTACATTCAGTATAGTTTAAGTAACTAGAACTGTCCAAGCCCATTTTATAGTCTATATAGGATCCATCTGCTAATTTGCTTTAGATGCTGATAAATAAAGTTTTGCTGCATTATATTAATCTAATTTGCGAAGATGCTTGCTAATCGACGGCTGACTTATGTCAAACACTTCAAGAAGCTTGCAAACGCAATGTGTAAAACCCTCCTGGAAAGCATAAAGAACGTTTCAATCGAGTTGAAATACGTTCCTTCCATCCCTGTTCCATAAAATTCCTTTCTGTTTCTTGTGTAGAGCCGAATAAGGTTTTGGAAAATATGAATCAAAAAATACTAAAATTTCAAGCTCTTTGCTAAACCTATTCTAGTTAAACCTTATCGGTAAAGGTATTGATCAGTTTTCATCATTTTATTCCACAACTTACCACGATTCTTGAAACAACTTTACTTGATAGTTTTTTATTTCGTTCACCTCTTTGCATATTTTCATATCCAGTATGGTCAACGAATGATTCTATTAGCAAAGAAGCAAAAACTTGAAATAGTTTTTATAAAATATGGTGTTAAAATATTCTGAATTGTTGTATTATTATTTTAACAGCTAGCAAAAAAAGACAACAATGTTTCCAAAATGACGCACTTTTTTCTGTAAAAACCAAGAAGGAGCATTCCTGTTAGAAGTTTTTTCGGGGACTTGAATAAAAAAAGCCCTCTTGGTATGATTCGGGGGTGTCAATCGGATGAATTGACCCCTAATTTGGATACCAAGGAGGACTATACATGAATTCTATCTCAAACAAGAAGATTAATCAAGTCACCGATCAAACGCTCGTCGTTGGCATGGATATCGCGAAAAAGAAGCATTATGCCTGCTAGTTGAAGCCATCGCCTGCAATTTCCTCCAGCAGGAATTCTTTGATTTGTTCGTCTGATACTTTTCGCCCGTCTTCTGTGAAGGAATAACCTGGTGCCGGACGCCCCTCACTCACTTTTTTCTCTTCCACTCGGTAGCTCTTTTGATAATAGTAGGTGGAACGAGCAATCCCTATAATCTTTAGCACCTTGGAAATGGAATAGCCTTTTTGGATCCAGTTGTCGGCTACTTCAATTTTTTCAGCAAGTGAGGGTTTTTCTTTTTTATCATGTCGCGTAAGATCGCGATTTCAAGGTCTTTTTCACCAAGCAATATTTTGAGCTTTTCATTTTCCTTGGATATTTCTTTCGGGTCAAGGCCCGGCAAAACAGTGACATCAACATCACCATATTTGCCATCTTTATATTCCCGCACCCAACGGGATACCATGTTGGAATTCAGTTCATAACGGCGGGCAACAAGGCTGTTATTGCCTGTCTCCTGTGCCTCTTTGATGACTTGTAATTTAAACTCCTTGGAGTGTTTGGTTCGTGTCATGTTGTTTAGCCTCCTTGGTACATTAAGCAGTATATTATTTTTTACTCTTATTGTCCAAGTTCATTTAGGGGCTAAATAGGTATTGTAAATTCTCCTTATCTGCTAAGAGAAGGATTTAGCTACCTTTTTGTTATCTGTTTTACCCTTAAAAAGATAATTTTATTGATGCAAAAGGCTTTTACCATCTTTCCCTCTACTGTAATTGTTTTTTCACTTAGAAAACTTTTTCTAAAAAGTTATCTTTATGTTTTTTACATGGTTTCTGTTATTAATACTTAAAACTTCTCCGATATGACAAATACATTATTATCCGCAATTACACTTTTTGAACTTTTTTAAGAGTGTAAATTATGTAAATAAATATTGTTCCTTTTTCCTATTCACCTATATTTTTCCTGTTGATAGAATGATAACAAGGAGGAGGTGGGAATTTATACTAAAGCAAACAATTACAGGTTGTAACCTAAATACATGGTCATTGGTTTGCTACTAATTATACGACTAATTAGGGGAGGAAATGAGCATCAATAGACTAGCTAAAGGATTCATAGTAACTGCTTCTTTAGCTCCTGCCTCTACTTCTTTTGTCCAGTCACCTCAAACTAAAGAAAATGATACCAATCCCACTGGAATAGCTTCATCTGTTGTTTATACTATAGATAATCAACCATCAAAGATTCAGTTACTCATTGAAAATCCTGTCAAAGATGCTATTAGAGCTGTACTAAAAAACAAAGCAAAGCTTTTCAAACTTATAGAAAAGTTTGCAGAAAAGAAAATAAGAACTGAGCTTGAAAAAAGGTTTTCAAAGTATATTGAGCCGGTACTGAGAGACCTTTTGGATGAGTATTCTGCTTTTGGATGGTCTGATGTCCAAAATAAGCTATATAAATCGCTTAAAAAGTCAGGACTTTCTGACTCAAGTGCTAAAGCTATGCCGCATTGGACAACCATTGCAATAAAAGCAATTTATTAAAAAATGTTCATAAAATAGTAGGAGGCAAATATATATGAAAAATAAAAAGAGAATAGCTTCAGTGGTTCTAAGCGCTACACTTCTTACATCTTTCTTAGGCACATCAGGTGCATTAGCATCTGAAAAAACAGCGTCATCTGCTCCTGTTCCTGTGAAAGTGACTGTTCATAAAGGGATACAAAACGCTATCAAGTCACAGAATGTACCTGTTAAAACAGTAGCTACTGCTAATGGGAATTTTCAAACTCAAGGCGCAGTGTCCTGGAGTTATAAAGCCTTTAAATTAGCTCTCCGCTCAGGAGGATGGGCTTTATCGCAAATGCTAAGACCTTTGTCTCCAAAGGCCGCCGCATGGGTTAGAAAAAACTCTGCTAAAGTAGCTAAGTTGATGGATAAAGGCGAAAAATGGACAGAGAATCAGTTTTATAATGGACTTAGAGGCATTGGCTGTCCACCTGATGTGGCGAGAGCGTTGGCAAAATTCATTGTTGCGCTGATTTAACGCATTAAAAATTTAAGAAAAAGTGCTGTTAGTTCCCTGCTAATGGCACTTTTCTAATGGAGGTTAAAGATGACTTGACTATCTTTACAGCAATAACTCTATCTATACTTTCATGTTTGGTTATTTCCTGTGGTTTGTTTTTATTTTTGATTAAAAAGGGTGTTATAGATAATCCTCCAAACACCTTAGCATTTATATCCTTTATCCTCCTTATTGGCTTTTGTTTATTCTTTGTCATAGCTGTTACTAGCCTAATTATTTACTTTGTTTCTTTAGGTGTTAATCATTTCTTAGGCGACTATGTAAATTATAGCTCTCGATCCGATTTATATATATTTTCTTTATTGGTAAGCGCATTAGCACTTGTTTACATGCTTATACTTATGGCAGTTATAAAAGGACTCTCAATATTTCTCAGAATCCCTAAGTGGATAACTTACATATGTGAGTTTGCTGTTGCATGGATAGCTGTTTATTTCTCCATACAGTATGTTACAGATAGCCATCTAAGTAATGTATCCATATTTCAAGGAGGAGAGTTACTTTTATCCTTTTTTATTACATTTCTATTCTTAGGATGTGACATTCTTTTTTCTAACCTAGATGATATATCAAGGGAAAAGTTAGGATAGACATTATGAATGTTAAGAAGGAGTTATATTTTTAATCCTTGCGGGCTTAACAATAAAGTATTGCTGAATCAGTAATAGTTTTGAAGTTCATACTTTTCCAACAATGTCCAAACATATATAAATCACAGTTATAAATATATTTAAAACATACTGACTACTTCCTATTTTAATTAAGATATTTACATTATAAAATAGTTACAAAAAAGTGTAAAGTAGTCAATGGGGATATTATAAAATAATGATTAAAGTACATCTTTCAAGGATAATGGGAGAGAAAAGGTTGAAGATTTCAGATGTGGCAAGAATGACAGGGTTGCATCGGAATGGAATTGCAAAGATATACAATGAGGGAACTGATGGAATAAAGTTTGATACTTTAAACAAGTTGTGTAAAACTTTGGATTGCAAAGTTGAGGATCTTATTGAATATATTGATGATGAAAAAGACCACTCGAAATGAGTGGTCTTAATTATTAACGCTATTGTCCATGTTAATATTCGTAAACGGTTACCTTTTTGAACGAAATTCTCTTTAATTTCGATCTCCTAGATATTCCTGTTGGATTTTTTCTAATTTACCTGTTTCTTTAAACTTTAAGATCATATCATTGAAAAATTTTAAAAGTTCTGTATCTTTTTTTCTTACTGCCATTGCATAGCTTTTCTTCGGTACAAACTCTTCTCCATTAGGGAGATATATAGCTCCCGTAAAATATGTATACGTCTTAGTTAAATCTGTTTCTACGAGGTTATCAATACCCGGCACAACATCAACATCTCCACGTTTTAAAGCAATAATCACATCGTCAAATGTAGGAAATTCTCTTAGTTCAACTGGAATATTATTTGATTGAGCCATTTCTTTTATTACTGCGATATTAAAGTCTCGATATACTTTTAAATCGTTTGTCCATTCTGTCTGAACGGGAACAATAATTTTATCTATATCGTACTTTGCCTTGTTTTCAATTTTACTTTGCACTTGTTGCTCTTCCTTTGTTTTATTTTCTTCAACAGTTTTTTCTGAACTGCAACCTATCATACTCATAAATACCAAACAAAATATTGTTAAAAGCAAATTTTTTTTCAAACTTAATCACCTCTTTACGAAATTTTCCTACTAATTATAACATTACTATGTGAACCAAAAAAGGAACGGTAACTTACCGTCCCTTATGAGCGTAATTTTAGTCCATTTACTTGGACAATACGAAATGGATAATCTTTTTACATTAACTCTTTTTATTTATAACTGTATTATTTATTTTGGACGAAGGAAAAAATGAAACGAGTGGAATTATTTTAAATGGTGATGAGTGATGAAAAAATACAAACTGAAAAGCAATATTGGGGAACTAATTGAAAAGAGTGAATTGCGGAATGATTACATACGAAAACACGTAAATGTGCAACAAAAACAGCTTTGGAATTGAAAAAATGGAGTAAGTTTCCCGACTTTAGAGAAAGCCTTTATTTTAGCGAAAATTGTAGGGTATAAAGTGGATGATCTTGCGGAACTGGTTGAGGTTGAAGAGGAAGAATAAACTTTTATGAGTAGACTTCAATCCTAATGTTGTACAGTACAATAATAAAGGAGTAAGTATATGAAGTTACTTTTGCCATTCATGATACTGATAGGAGTTGTACTAGGCTTTTGTTTAATAAATTTAATTAATATGAAGTTATTATTACCCTTCATGACATTAATTGGTGTTGTATTAGGTTTTTGTTTAAATTTAATCAAAGATTATATTCAAAATAAGCCTAAAATTAGAACTGGGATCAATGAGTCATCTGGAAAATTTAATTACTATAAAAATTTTGTAAATGAAAATGGTTTTGACGTAGAAAAGATAGCAACTCCCGATGAAGCTTCATTTTTAGAATTAAAAATAAAAATTGACGTTTATAATATTGGAAAATCCGATACTGCTATCAAAGATTTAATGATTGACGCAACAGCTAACAATACTACAATGAGTTTTCAACCTGAATTAAAGATTAATGGAGAAACCAACAAAGACTACACATTTGAATCGGCTACACTTAACTGGACAATAAAATTAAGGTCAAGTAGACTAAACACCAAATTTGGGTATACTGCTTATTAAACATAAAGGATCCGTACTAGAAACTTTACGTGGAGTGGCGGGGATGCTAGCCTTGTCGGCGAGACAGATGAACACATCATCTGACTTCCTGGCTGGGAAAGCATGCCCGCAGAAGCTCCATGTCAAGTTTCGTCGCAAACCCACTGTTTTGGTGGTCTACTTCAACACTACCACAGTTAAGGAGAGTTTAAAAATGAGAAACAGACGAACATTCACTGTAGAATTCAAGGCTCAAATGGTCAAGCTTTATGAAAATGGGAAACCAAGAAAAGATATTATTCGTGAATATGATTTAACGCCTTCAGCCTTGGACAAATGGATCAAACAAAGCCAAACATCCGGTTCATTTAAGGAAAAGGACAATCGTTCTCCAGAAGAAAATGAATTGATCCAGCTTCGAAAAGAAAACAAGCGTTTATTGATGGAGAATGATATTTTAAAGCAAGCCGCGCTGATACTAGGACAAAAGTAAATGTGATCAAGAATAACAGACACAAATACTCGATATCAGCAATGTGCGATGTCCTACAACTTCCAAGAAGCACCTATTATTACGAAGCAAAAGAAAAAAGGAATGCAGAAGATAAACTGACAGCCGCCATTCTGGAAATTTTCCAGAAAAGCCGAAAAAACTATGGTACACGTAAAATCAAACATGAATTAGAGAAGCTTGGTATGATTGCCTCAAGACGAAGAATTTGCAGAATCATGAAAGAAAACGGGCTAGTATCAAATTATACGGTTGCCCATTTTAAACCTCATGTAGATAAATGCAATGAATCAAAAGTTGAAAATGTGTTAAAACGAGAATTTGATCAACAAAAAGAATTAACAGTTGTGGTTAGTGACTTAACATACGTTAGAGTAGAAAAAAGCTGGCATTACATCTGTTTATTTGTCGATCTTTATAATCGAGAAATTATTGGTCATAGTGCAGGCCCGAACAAAAATGCCCAGCTAGTCTACCAAGCTTTATCGACCGTGAAAGCAGATTTACGGCAAATTCAATTATTCCACACAGACAGAGGCAATGAATTCAAGAACAAGACAATTGATGAAGCTCTAGATACTTTTCAGATAATCGGTCGTTAAGCATGAAGGGCTGCCCCTATGACAACGCAGTAGCTGAAGCAACCTTTAAAATTATCAAAACAGAATTTGTTAAGGGTAGATATTTCGAAAATTTAGACCAATTGAAACTGGAATTAGATGATTATGTTCATTGGTTTAATCATATTAGAATACATGGAACACTTGGGTATTTAAGCCCGGTGGAGTACAAAGAGAAACACCTCAAAAAAATTGTCTAGTTTAGTGTTGACATACCAATTTAATGTAAAAAGTGGGAGTATTACTACTTTGGATTATACTTAAAAATTCACAGAGATGAAGACAACGAATATCTATTTAATGAAAATGTAACATTGTTACCAGATGAAAAAGGATGTTTTATATAAACATATAATAATTCACTTATATAATTAAAAAAATAAGAATTGTCTACAATTTACACACGCCATCTAAAATACAATCAAAAACAATTCCTTTCATAATCTGTTCCAGTTCGCTAATACTCCTCTCCATATTCTTTACCAAAGTTTTTTACAAAATATTTTTCTTCTCCTTTATGTATAAGCTTCACTATAACCTTAAACTCCTCATTATTAATAAATTCGATCTTCTCAACACAAAAATTCTTCATATATCATCTCCTAACACAGCGTATTTATCATCTATTTATCAATTTAAGTTGATCACTTGTTATATTATTTTTCGGTGAATTATTGATAATTTCTTTTAATTGTTCAAGTTCATCATCAGTCAGAAAGCCAAGATTTTTGAGTACAAATTTTATTCCCTTTTCGGTTAATGAAGCATGTCGATTTGATTCATTCACAGTATCACAATAAAGGTCGATATAACCCTTCTTATGAAGGTAATCATATTCTTTTTTATTATTTCGATAATCTTCATGTACTGATACAATTTGACGAAGGTTATAATCATTAGCAATACAAATATCACGAAGAACTCTTAATATTAACAAATGATTCTCATTTAATTTAAGAAAGTATTTCAAGTAACATTTTCTTACTTTATTTTTATTTCGTTCATTTTCTTCCCTCCTGATAAATTGCATCACCACTAAATCAATATCGCCATTGGCAAAATACTGTACTGCTCCAATGTACTGCCATTCATCTGTTCCTTTTAGCTTTATATAATGGGCAAATGTTACACTATAATCAGATTCACTTACTGTTTCCGTCTTTATTTCAAACAAATCACTGGCTTTTATCATCTTCTTCCCTCCAAATAAAAAAAGCACCCTGAAAAAAGGATGCTTATACACAATTTTTATTAATTTTTTGATTAACTATTGAATTATACGTTAGTATAATTCAATAGGGCATTACAAAATTCCTTCTTTTTTAAAAAATTTACAACGAAAAAGACCTCCATATGGTTATTGAGGAGGTCTTTAATGACTGATAAAAGCAGGAGACAAAACTCCTGCCCCATTTCAAAGATACACAAAACTTCCATTTGGAAGCCTATTGTCACTAAAGTGACTAAATAATTTTTTGAAATGGTGTAAATATTTTATGCACTGTTGACAAAAATATGATTATTAAATGAAATTGGGGAAGACAATTTCTCCCCCTAACAAAACTCAAAAGATTGAGCCATTTGCCTTGTTTAAGGCTAAATAAATTTTATGAGTCCATTTTAAAGTATTATATAAGGGTTTGTCAATAGATTTATTTTAAACCTAATTGATTTTTTACTTTTTTATTTATTTCTTTGAATAATTCATTTTTTATCTTACCTACTCTTTTATCTAATCGAGCTTTATCAATTGTTAGTATTTCTGTAACATTTATTCTAGATGGATCTTTATCTAGTTTGCCATAATACATATCATTATTAGTGAGTTTGACATGAAACGTTTCGTTAATATTATTTCCATCACCTTTAATCGTTAATACATTAACGGTATCAGCAAACATATTTCCGGTGTCGTTTTGTAATATTAAGACCAAATGATTTTCACAGAGTTCGCTACCTATATTCTCTCCAATTAGAGCATTGTAAATTTGACCTCGTTTAACTTGAATAGGATGAATTTTATTAGGATTAGCATTTCTTTTTTTTTGATTTTGAATTGCTAATTCATGTAATGAGCATTCAATAGGTATATTTTTTATAATCCCCTCTGCTTTAGGAAAGTATTCTTCTTTCATTTTTGGTTTTAGATCTTGAACTTCCTTAACAAGTTTTGACATTTTTTCTTCAATACTCATTCTATCATCCTCCAATCTTCTCTATATTTTACCATATTTCGAGAATGATAGGAGGAATTTCCTAGTAACTTCGACAAGAGAAAACACATTTTACGGTGAACTCGGCAGGATTCGAACCTGCAAACCGCACAGTATTCAAACTGGCTGCTCTAACCGTTGAGCTACGAGTCCAAAAAGAAAAAATAAAAAACCACATTCCCAGAATGTAGTTTTCATCACCAATTCTTTTCAATCTCATTACTAAATTTCTTCATAAACAAATATTGGTTCAACGCAATCAAAAACAATAACACATAAATAAACACGCCAATTCCACCAGCTACATAATAATTAACATTTACTTTAAATAGCGTTTCAATCAACCAAGCAATTCCACACGCTAAAGCCGCAAATACAGTACACCACATCAAAGAAATAATAGCTGTGATAACTTTTTGTGATCTATCATTTTAAACATTTGATTTATTCCCTTTCACTTAGCATGATATTCTTCAATTACCTTGCATAAGTAAACATCTACACCATTTTCGTTTTCATCATTTTTTCTTCGTTCAAATTCTGCCTTTGCTTCCTCGTATGTATCAAATATTTCTTGCCCGGCATCACAATAATCACTAAAAACAGCATGTTTATCCTTAAAGCCATTCTCCCAATCCTCAAACGAACACTGTCCACATTCCATTTCTCCAGCTTTCTCATACGGGATTTTTAAACCACATTTAGTACATTTAAATAAACTAGGAATTTCAATTTTTTTCATTCAATTCACCTTTCTAATTGATTATATTACCTTCTTAATCTCAAACTCTATCCAATCGCCTTGCTGCAACAACTTCAAAGTACAATAACGGTAAAAATCATCATCAAAAGGAACTTCTTTATACTGCCTAAAATTAATTATGTAATGCATATACATTTCCGCATATTCAGGTTTATCATTAAAAAACTCAATCACATTCTTTTTCCATTGTTCGTCTATGTAGGCATGTGCAGCTTTTTCATCATAATTAAATTTCTTTAAAATATCCTCATTCGGCTTAAAAAGTTCTTCTTCCTTATAAGCATATTGACCATCAATCAATAGTTGATAAATTCACCTAGAAGCGTTTCATAATTTCTTATGTTCGCTTTTGTTGTGTTTTTGAATTTCCGATCTTCTAAAAAATCTTGATATGCAAATTTGAGCAACAAAAAAGGACTACCTCCTTTTTATAGGAAGTAGTCCTTACGATTGAATATATTTGTTTCTGTGACTAGTTCACTGCAATTATTACATCATTCCGCCCATGTCAGGCATGCCTGGGTTGCCGTTGCCTTTGTTTTCTTCTGGTTTGTCAGCAACAACTGCTTCAGTTGTTAAGAACATAGCGGCAACGGATGCTGCGTTTTGAAGAGCAGAACGAGTTACTTTTGTTGGGTCAACGATACCAGCTTCGATCATGTTCACCCATTCGCCTGTAGCAGCGTTAAAGCCGATTCCAACTTCTTCTTTTTTCAAGCGTTCAACGATAACAGAGCCTTCTAAACCAGCGTTGTGAGCGATTTGGCGAACTGGCTCTTCTAAAGCGCGAAGAACGATGTTTACACCAGTTTGAACGTCGCCTTCTGCTTCAATTTCAGCAACTTTTTTGTAAACGTTAACTAGAGCTGTACCACCACCGGAGACAATTCCTTCTTCCACTGCTGCACGAGTGGAGTTAAGAGCGTCTTCGATGCGAAGTTTACGTTCTTTCAATTCTGTTTCAGTAGCGGCACCAACTTTGATAACTGCTACGCCGCCAGCTAATTTTGCTAAGCGCTCTTGAAGTTTTTCTTTATCAAATTCAGAAGTTGTTTCTTCCAATTGAGCTTTAATTTGATTTACGCGAGCTGCAATTTTGTCGCTTGCGCCTGCGCCTTCAACAATTGTAGTTGTTTCTTTCGTTACAACAACTTTTGCAGCGCGGCCTAATTGAGAAATAGTAGCGCTCTTAAGATCTAAACCTAAATCTTCTGTAATAACTTCACCATCTGTTAAAATGGCGATATCTTCTAACATTGCTTTGCGGCGGTCACCGAATCCAGGAGCTTTTACAGCTACAGCATTAAATGTACCGCGAAGTTTGTTCACAACTAATGTTGCTAAAGCTTCGCCTTCAACATCTTCAGCAATGATTAATAAAGGTTTGCCTTGTTGTACAACTTGCTCAAGAACTGGCAAGATTTCTTGGATGTTAGAGATTTTCTTGTCAGTAATTAAAATGTATGGATTTTCAAGAACAGCTTCCATTTTATCAGAATCTGTTACCATGTATGGAGAAGCATATCCGCGGTCAAACTGCATTCCTTCTACAACGTCAAGCTCAGTAGTGAAACCTTTAGATTCTTCAATAGTGATAACGCCATCGTTACCAACACGTTCCATTGCTTCAGCAATTAATTTACCTACTTCATCATCCGCAGCAGAAATAGCAGCAACTTGAGCAATTGATTCTTTTCCTTCAATTGGTTTAGAAATTGCTTTTAATTCTTCAACAGCTGTAGCAACTGCTTTTTCAATTCCTTTACGTACACCCATTGGGTTTGCGCCAGCTGTTACGTTTTTAAGTCCTTCGCGGATCATTGCTTGAGCTAAAACTGTTGCAGTAGTTGTACCGTCCCCAGCAACATCGTTTGTTTTGCTAGCAACTTCTGCAACTAATTTTGCACCCATGTTTTCAAATGGATCTTCTAATTCAATTTCTTTTGCAATCGTAACGCCATCGTTTGTAATTAACGGAGAACCGAATTTTTTCTCAAGAACAACGTTACGGCCTTTTGGTCCTAAAGTAACTTTAACCGCATCTGCTAATTTATCCACACCACGCAGCATTGCACGACGTGCTTCTTCACTGAATTTAATTTCTTTTGCCATGTTGCGAAAACCTCCTCAAAATTTAAATTGTCTATGATATTGGGCTGTCTCTATTAGCCGATCACAGCCAAAATGTCGCTTTCACGCAAAATTAAGTATTCTTTGCCGTCATATTTTACTTCTGTGCCGGCGTATTTTGAGAAGATAATGCGATCGCCAACAGCAACTTCAACTGCAACACGTTCACCGCTGTCTAATACACGACCAGTACCAACTGCTACTACTTTACCTTCTTGAGGTTTTTCTTTAGCTGTGTCAGGCAATACGATGCCGCTTGCTGTTTTTTCTTCTGTTTCAACAAGTTCAATTACAACGCGATCACCTAATGGCTTTAACAAGGGAAACAACCTCCTCAAATATCTTTTGAGATTTTCAAAATTTATTCCTTATTCATTATTAGCACTCATTGCTATCGAGTGCTAACACCAATTATTATATTAAAGAAACCTCCTCTATTTTTCAAGTCTCTTTTAAAAAAATTTTAACATCCACCATTAAGTGCTTACCTTGTCAAAATTGTTTTTCTTTCTTTAAAACATTGTGTGTTAAAATAGTCATATGAATCTTTTATAAAGGAGAACTATTCGTGAAAAAGCAATATTGGTGGATCATCATTACGTACATCATTATGCAGCTCTCATCCTATATTGGAGTTCCCCTTTTTTATGAACTGGGTGTTGGCGTCGATGAAAATCTCAATGCAGGACTTTTTCAAGCGCAAGCATATTGGTCGATTACAAGTTTTACTGCTGCGTTTGTCATTATTTTATTTCTCCTTCGTCATGAACGAAAAAATAATGTCCGGATTGAAAAAGCTTCTTTCGGCGAATCTGCCATATGGGCTGTTTTCGGAGTTTTTTTAGCTTTTTTCATTCAAACAATCGTTGGCAATATTGAAATATATGTACTTAAAGTTAATCCGATGTCGGAAAATACTCAAGTTATTATGGATTTAATTGAAGCAACGCCTTATTTGATTATTGTCACATCAATAATAGGACCGATTCTTGAAGAAATTATCTTCCGAAAAATTATTTTCGGGGTGATTTATCAAAAAACGAATTTTTGGATCGGCGCGCTTGTCAGCTCGCTATTGTTCGGCATCGTGCATGGGGAGCCTGAACTTTTATTGCGTTATACAGCAATGGGATTTACGTTCGCTTTTTTATATTATAAAACAAAACGCATATTAGTCCCTATTTTTGCCCATACAATGATGAATACAATCGTAGTCATCATTCAAACAATTTATCATGATGAGATTGAAAACATGATGAAGCAAATGGAACAAATACAAATCATTATTGGAGGCAGCTAAGATTATGAATTTTCATCCCGTTTCCATGGGACTCTTCTATTTTATCATGGGAGTTCTATTTACATATTTAGCAATTCATCATGCTGAAAATGGTATGTGGACAGCTACAAATATGATTTTAATGATTTTAGCCACGTTTGATTTTGCTGTTTCCATCCGCATGTTCACTTTCTCATATAAAATTCGGAAAGCAAAAAACAACCGATGAGGTGTAATGATATTATCCCTCTTGTGTAGACAGTAGGAAAAAAGCCTATACTGTCTACTTGACAGGGATATGTTTATAACAGCCCATCGGTTTTACTTTTGATCTGATTCTTTTATTTGAGAAGACTGTGCTTTTTTGTAAGCAAATCTTGAAACAATGATACTTATTTCATACAAAATGAATAGCGGAATCGTGACCATTAAATGCGACACAATTTCAGGCGGCGTAATGATCGCTGCGATAACAAGCAATACAAAATACGCATATTTTCTAACCTTTACCAAAAACGCCGGATTGATGATCCCGAGTCTTGTTAAAAACATAATGACAACGGGAAGCTGAAACAACAGTCCGAAAGGCAATGTTAACTGCAGCAGGAAACGAAAGTATTCATTTATTCCTATCATTTGTTGAATGTTTAAATCATTGGAAAGCCGCCCCATAAAATCGATGACAAAAGGAAACAAAATAAAATAAGAGAAGCTTATACCTAAAAGAAATAAAGCAACCGACAACGGTATATAACTTAATGTGACCCGCCTTTCTTTTTCATACAGTCCTGGGCTGATAAACGCCCAAAGCTGGTACAATAAAACAGGGAAAGTTAGAATTAAAGCAATAATAAATGTAAACTGCATATAAACGATCAATGGATCTGCAGGACGAAAAGCATTTAAGGCGAATTGCTTTGCTTCATCAGTTTGCTGTAAAAAAACAATAATTGGCTTCGCTATGAAAAAGCCAGTAATCATAGCAACGAAAAAGAAAACGACTACAATAATCAGCCGTTTTCTAAGCTCCGCTATATGCTCCAACACAGACATTTTTTTTTCGCTCATCATTATTCATCCATTCTTCTTGCTATTCATTTTTCTTGTTTTCTTCATCATCGTCTGCTAAGCCCTTCGTGGCACTTTTAAACTCCTTTAATGATTCTCCTATAGCTTTTCCAAGCTCAGGAAGTTTTTTCGGCCCGAAAACAAGCAGAGCTGCAAATACAATCAACAGCAAGCTTCCAATTCCAATTGTTGGCATTTAATATCGCTCCTTCAATCTTCATTCGAATAATGTTTTAAAAAATATGCAAGAGCCTGAAGTTCAACAGATAGATCGATATGATGAATCCGAATTTTATCCGGAACATTTAAGCGAGCCGGCGTAAAATTTAAAATGCCTTTTATGCCTTTTTCCACTAACCGATCCGTTATTCCTTGAGCGGCAGTTGCCGGGACCGTTAATATCGCAACAGGCACATCATCAGGCAATTCACTTTCTAGCTGATCCAAATGATAAATTGGAACTCCACCAATTTTCATTCCTACTTTTCGTTTATTAATGTCAAATGCAATAACAATTTGTGTGTTGTTATTTTTTGTAAAATTGTAATTTAAAAAAGCTGTTCCCAAATTTCCGACGCCAATGAGGGCAACTTTGGTCAACTCATCTTGGTCAAGCGTCTTTCTAAAAAATGATAACAAATAATTGACATTATATCCATAACCTTTTTTGCCCAGCGCTCCGAAATATGAAAAGTCCCTTCTAATTGTCGCAGAATCTACTTTTACTGCTTCACTCAGTTCTTGAGAGGAAACACGTTGTTTTCCCGAGGCATGTAAATTTTGCAAAAACCGATAATATAGAGGTAATCTTTTTGCAGTTGCTTGCGGTATCTTAGATTGATCTTGATTCAATGCTCATCCCTCGCAATCCAAAACAACCTGACTAATTTTGTTTTTAACTATGTTTTCTAGCAAGCGGCTGCTCGCCTGTATGAAACAATATCAGACTGATAACGCTTCCATCCTGATCTTCTTCTCCGTCTACATTTCTTTTTATTTGTTTTTTCTCCAAACTCTCCTTATATAAAAACTATACACTATTTTTTTATTCGTGTCTTTTGAACGATTGTTACAATTTCTTGTCCTTTTGTTCATCAGGTCAGTTGCCTGCAGTCAAATATATAGGCTACACTTATTCTAGCAAAGATTGAGGTGAACTATGGATGATTTTATTGCAGTTAAACAAAATCACAAAATATTATGGTGCTGACCTTATTTTATCGAATATTAAGCTGGAAATCCAAACAGGAGATAAAATCGCCGTTGTAGGCCGCAATGGAGCCGGAAAATCAACATTATTGAAAATCATTGCCGGTGAAATGCCCTTTGATTCTGGTGAAATTGTGAAGCCAAAAGATTTAACAATCGGCTATCTGGCACAAAACACAGGATTAGAATCAACTAAGTCAATATGGGATGAAATGCTAACCGTTTTTGAAGAGCTGCGGAACATCGAAGCTGAGCTGCGAAATATTGAACAAAAAATGGCAGCTATCTCCTCAGCTGGAGATTCTCATGCTTTGCAAAGCTTAATGAAGGAATATGATTCACTCCAACATTTATATAAAGAAAATGGCGGATATCAATATGAGGCGGATATCCGTTCTGTGCTGCATGGATTAGGGTTTGCTGATTACGACTATTCAACTAAAATTTCGGTTTTGAGCGGAGGACAAAAAACCCGGTTAGCACTCGGAAAGCTCCTGTTGAAAAAACCGGATCTGCTCATACTCGACGAGCCGACAAACCATCTCGACATGGAAACATTAAACTGGCTCGAACAATATTTACAGCATTATAATGGAGCGGTTCTAATTGTTTCCCATGACCGGTACTTTTTAGATCGCGTTGTCAACACTGTTTATGAAATATCACGAACAGTTTGTACGAAGTATGTTGGGAATTACAGCACTTATTTAAAACAAAAAGCGGAAGCGTACGAAAGGGAATTAAAACAATTTGAAAAACAGCAAGAAGAAATCGCGCGGATGAAAGATTTTATTCAACGAAACTTAGCAAGAGCATCGACAACGAAACGTGCGCAAAGCAGAAGGAAAATGCTTGAGAAAATGGAAATACTGGACAGACCCGCTGGGGACGAGAAGTCAGCCAGCTTTTCCTTCGAAATCGAAAAGCAAAGCGGCAATGACGTGTTAAAAGCCATTGATTTGTCCCTTTCCTACGATCAAAAAACTCCGATCGTGAAAAATATTAACTTTTCGATCAACAGGAAGGACTCAATTGCTTTAATAGGGCCAAACGGAGTTGGAAAATCTACCTTATTAAAAACGATCATCAACCGCTTAAAGCCGCTGAGCGGAAAAATTCAGTTTGGATCTAATGTCCAAATCGGATATTATGACCAGGAACAAGCGGATTTGTCTTCATCTAAACGGGTTTTAGATGAATTGTGGGATGACTATCCCGAAAAAACAGAAAAAGAAATCCGAACGGTTTTAGGGAATTTCCTTTTTTCCGGAGATGAAGTGCTGAAAACCGTCTCGTCTTTAAGCGGAGGAGAAAAAGCTCGGCTCGCTTTAGCGAAATTAATGCTAAAAAAAGCTAACTTTCTCATCATGGATGAACCTACGAATCATCTGGATCTCGACAGCAAAGAAGTATTGGAAAACGCTCTGATAAATTTTCCTGGAACAATCTTGTTTGTTTCGCACGATCGTTATTTTATCAACAAAATCGCGACCAAAATTTTTGAATTATCCACAGAAGGCATTGCCGAATATATCGGGGACTATGATTATTACATTGCAAAAAAAGCGGAGATGATCGAGCTTGAACAGTTGAAAGAACCAACTATCGAAACCAAAGAGCAAAAACAAGGAAAATTATCTTATGAACAAGAAAAAATATTGAAAAAAAAGGAACGGCAAAGACAGCGCCGCATTGAAGAACTTGAAAACAAAATAGCAGAAATTGAAGAAGCGATCGCTGAAAACAATGAAATGCTTTGCGATCCAAATATATACCAAGATCATGAAAAAGCTCAAAAACTTCATGATCAAAATGTCATGTTAACGGAACAACTAGATCAGCTGATAGAGGAATGGGAATCACTTCTTTCTGAATAACCGGCTCATGCCGGTTTTTTATTTATTTTGTTTCCTTCAGCATGTTTCTCTCAAACAGTTATCCACATCATTAGTTCCTTACCTTATAATATTTTTCTTATTTGTTCACATTATCCACAACAAACCCCTTTAGTTATCCACATGTTTCACCTTGTTTTTTCTTCTTCTATTTCAATGTTTCGTCTTATTTATCCAAAATGAAGATTTTCTTTGTGGATAACCTGTGGTTAAAACAAAAAAATAGGGCCGCTGTTCATTCGACCCTATTTTGCCTCTATATATGACGTTAATTCCAATCCAGGATGAGCATTCATGCGATAATCACCGAAAATTCCTTTTTCATAAAGTACATCAGCGAAAGCTGCAATCATGGCCGCATTATCTGTGCATAAGGACAATGGTGGAATGACAAGGTCGATCCCTTTTTTCTTTTTGAATGCTTCCTCCATAGCAGTTCTTAATCCTTTATTCGCTGCTACTCCGCCTGATAAAAGAACTTGCTTAGCTTGATACTTCTCACTGGCACGAACAGTTTTTTCCACTAAAACTTCTACAACACTTTGCTGAAAACTTGCAGCCATATCTTTCGGATCTATCGTGATCCCTCTTTGCGCCGCGTTATGAAGAGTGTTAATCACCGCTGACTTCAGCCCGCTGAAACTAAAATGAAACGAGCCTTCTTCAAGCCATGCTCGCGGCAAATCAATGGAAGCAGTTCCTTCATGTGCTAGCCTGTCGATATGAGGCCCGCCCGGATAAGGCAGGTTTAATGTTCGCGCTACTTTATCATAAGCCTCTCCTGCTGCATCATCAAGTGTTTCCCCAATCACCTCAAAACAACCGTGCTCCTTCATATAGACAAGCTCTGTATGGCCGCCGGAAACAACTAATGCAATCAGCGGGAAAGAAAATTCTTTCACAAGACGGTTCGCATAAATGTGTCCTGCAATATGATGTACTCCGATTAGTGGAAGATCATACGCAAAAGCTAAAGCCTTTGCGGCATTGACTCCAATCAATAATGCACCAACCAGCCCCGGTCCTTCTGTCACGGCTATGGCGTTCAAATCGTGATACGAAAGATTCGCCTGTTTTAACGTTTCTTCTAATACGAGAGTAATTTGCTCGACATGATGGCGTGAAGCGATTTCTGGAACGACTCCACCAAAACGTTTATGGCTTTCAATTTGGGAAGCAACGACTTGTGCAACAATTTCTTTTCCGTTTTTCACAATGGCAGCTGCTGTTTCATCACAGCTTGTTTCAATTCCTAAAATTAATCGATCTTTCATTATAAATTCACCTGCATTAATATCGCATCTTCTTGGTTATCCGTATAATAGTTTTCCCGGATTCCGATTGGTTCAAAATTCAATTTCTTATATAATGATTGCGCAACCGTATTCGAAACTCGGACTTCTAATGTAACGGTTTTGGCTCCTTTTTCTTTTGCTACGTTTAAAACGCTTCTAAGCAGGGTCTCTCCCAGCTTTTTTCCCCGATACGCTGGAGAAATAGCAATATTGGTAATCTGCCCATCATCAACAATCACCCATAAACCGCAATAACCTACAACTTTTCCTTCATATTCTATTACTAAATAAGTAGCAAAATGGTTATGGACCAATTCCCGATAAAATGATTCCTTTGTCCAAGGAACCGAAAATGACAGCTGTTCGATTTCATAAACACGATGTATATCTTCAACTGTCATTTTTCGAACATTTACTTGATTATTAATCATGTTGACGTTTTTTGCTGCTCGATCCATTTCGCTTCCGCCTCTGCTAACCTTAAATAATTTGGCACAAACTGATGAACATTGACTGCTTCTCTAGTCATTCCCAGCAAACCTAGCAATCCCGGACGCGGCTGGTGCAATGACGGATCCCCGATGACTGCCAACTCACCCATTATTTCTTTGATCAGATCTAAATGAAGAGAAACATCATTCCCTAAAAAGAGCACCCGCTTTTTGAGCTGTTTTATTTCATTCAACCAATCTTCTAGCAGAATATTTCTGTCTTCTTTCACACAAAGTATGTTTTCTTTAAATTCATACAGCCCGGTATAAACTCGTCCTCTTCTTGCATCAAATAAAGGGCAAATCAATCCGTCAAAAAAACGCCCGTTCAGCGCAAGCACTTCAAGACTGGAAACGCCCGTTAAAGGAATGTTTCTAGCCCATGCAAGCGTCTTAGCAATTGTTACACCGATTCGCACACCAGTATAAGAGCCAGGACCTTGGGCAACCACAATCTTTGTTAAGTCGCTGGGCTGAACGTGGCACTCTTTCAAAAGATAATCAACTGCCGGCATTGCACGAACAGAATGGTTTTTTTTCAAGTTCGTCATATATTCGCCAATAATTTTAGTTTCGTCTACTAACGCAATGCCTAAACAGTCGTTTGATGTATCAATCGCTAATACCGTCATCAGTAAAAAACTCCTTACACAGCTTAATATATCTTTTTCCCTTCGGCCTAAAAATTAGAGATCTTGTATTGTCCTGAATGTAACGGATGAATACATCCAGTCTTTCCTCCGGCAGTTGATCTTCTATATAATGCGCCCACTCTACAACTGTTACACCGTCTCCATCAAAAAACTCATCAAACCCTAAATCCTCATCGCTATTTTCAATCCGATAAACGTCCATATGATAAAGCGGCAGTCTGCCGTCTGTATACTCCTTCATGATTGTAAAAGTAGGACTGCTCACTGTTCTGCCAATGCCCAAACCTTTTGCCAGTCCTTTCACAAATGTAGTTTTGCCTGCTCCAAGATCTCCTTCAAGCGTAATTACATCGCCCGCTTGTAAGTGCTGAGCCAGCTTCATCGCCATATTCCCTGTCTCTTCAGGATTTGTCGTTTTTATTTCAAATTGATCCAAATGAATCACCTTTTTTAAAATGATTGTAGCCTTTGCTTAATAGCCGTTTGCGAATATTTTTTTCTTGCAAATAAACCGATGGGCTGCCTTCAAATACTTCTCCGATCTTCGTTATGCGTATTCCTTCTTGCTCGCATTTTTTTTTCAACACTTCAAAGGAATGTTTAGAAGTCGTTCCTACCAGTTCAAAATCTTCCCCTCCAGTGATAGCCCACTCAAATTGCTTTTCTAACGGCAATAATTGTATTGAATCACTTAATGGAAGAAGATCTTTATGTACGACGATTTGTACGTTGCTCATGACAGCTATCTCATTCAATTCGCTTGCAATACCGTCGCTAATATCATTAAGGCTTGCCCGATCCACTTCAGAAATAATCCTGCCCGCTTTTACTTGCGGCTTCGGACGTCTATGGCGAGATACTAAATATTGATAATCGTCCTCCGGCAAATTGAACTCATCGTTTAATAGAAGGTGCAATCCAGCAGCTGAATCCCCCAGAGTACCCGTAACAAAAACCACATCCCCCGGTCTTGCTGAGCTTCTCAATTGGGCTTTCCCGCGTTCAACTTCTCCAATCAAGGTGACGGTGATGACGAGGTGATCAGCAATAGAAACAGTATCTCCACCGATTAAATCCACTTTATATTTTTCTGCGGCATCTGCCATTCCTTTGTATATAGATTGTAAGTCTTTCTCGTGCCATCGAGAGGGAATCGCAATGGAAACTAAAAAATACTTTGGAATCCCGCCCATTGCGGCAATATCACTAATGTTCACTGCCAAACATTTAAAGCCGATATCAAAAGGCTCCATTGTTTTACGTAAAAAATGAACCCCTTCGACCATTGTGTCTGTGCAGACTATTTGCTGAAAACCTTTATTCGGTGTGTAAACTGCGGCATCGTCACCTATTCCGACAACAAGGCCTTCATGAAAATAATGTGCTGGCCGAATACTTCGGATAAACTCAAATTCATCCTGAATTGACATATAAAACCTCTTTCTTTAAAAGATGCTCTCCTAAAGAATCCAATTCAATCCTCTTGTATAGTTTACCGCATATGTTTAGCTTATCCAAGATATTCATAAAATAAAAAAACGAAACGTTGAACGTTTCGTTAGTTGTTCGTATATTGTTGTAATGGCGGTCCCGACGGGAATCGAACCCGCGATCTCCTGCGTGACAGGCAGGCATGTTAACCGCTACACTACGGGACCATTGGTTGCGGGGGCAGGATTTGAACCTGCGACCTTCGGGTTATGAGCCCGACGAGCTACCGGACTGCTCCACCCCGCGATAATTTAGAAAGCTTATATTCAAAT
>NZ_JBBPAA010000002.1:92500-327500 GCF_038008865.1 Aeribacillus sp. FSL K6-8394 | reverse complement strand
CCCTCTTCAGACTCGCTTTCGCTGCGGCTCCGCCTTTCGGCTTAACCTTGCACGAAATCGCAACTCGCCGGTTCATTCTACAAAAGGCACGCCATCACCCGTTAATGGGCTCTGACTACTTGTAGGCACACGGTTTCAGGTTCTCTTTCACTCCCCTCCCGGGGTGCTTTTCACCTTTCCCTCACGGTACTGGTTCACTATCGGTCACTAGGGAGTATTTAGCCTTGGGAGATGGTCCTCCCTGCTTCCGACGGGATTTCACGTGTCCCGCCGTACTCAGGATCCACTCGGGAGGGAACGGAGTTTCGACTACAGGGTTGTTACCTTCTCTGACGGGCCTTTCCAGACCTCTTCGTCTACCCCGTTCCTTTGTCACTCCTTAATCGAGTGTCCTACAACCCCAAGAGGCACGCCTCTTGGTTTGGGCTGTTCCCGTTTCGCTCGCCGCTACTCAGGGAATCGCTGTTGCTTTCTCTTCCTCCGGGTACTTAGATGTTTCAGTTCCCCGGGTTGCCCTCCATACCCTATGGATTCAGGTATGGATACTGCCCCATTACGGACAGTGGGTTCCCCCATTCGGACATCTCCGGATCGACGCTTACTTACAGCTCCCCGAAGCATTTCGGTGTTTGTCCCGTCCTTCATCGGCTCCTAGTGCCAAGGCATCCACCGTGCGCCCTTTCTAACTTAACCGTTTCTTCCTAACATGAGCGATCTATTCGTGAATGTCTTTCCGTTATCCAGTTTTCAAAGAACAATCAAGAAGGATATGATCCTTCAAAACTAAACAAAACGGAAAAGCGTACCTTTTTCAATGTATATATCCTTAGAAAGGAGGTGATCCAGCCGCACCTTCCGATACGGCTACCTTGTTACGACTTCACCCCAATCATTTGTCCCACCTTCGGCGGCTGGCTCCCGTAAGGGTTACCCCACCGACTTCGGGTGTTACAAACTCTCGTGGTGTGACGGGCGGTGTGTACAAGACCCGGGAACGTATTCACCGCGGCATGCTGATCCGCGATTACTAGCGATTCCGGCTTCATGCAGGCGAGTTGCAGCCTGCAATCCGAACTGAGAGTGGTTTTTTGGGATTCGCTCCACCTCGCGGTTTCGCTGCCCTTTGTACCACCCATTGTAGCACGTGTGTAGCCCAGGTCATAAGGGGCATGATGATTTGACGTCATCCCCACCTTCCTCCGACTTTTAGCCGGCAGTCACCTTAGAGTGCCCAACTGAATGCTGGCAACTAAGGTCAAGGGTTGCGCTCGTTGCGGGACTTAACCCAACATCTCACGACACGAGCTGACGACAACCATGCACCACCTGTCACCCTGTCCCCGAAAGGGGAACGCCCTATCTCTAGGGTTGTCAGGGGATGTCAAGACCTGGTAAGGTTCTTCGCGTTGCTTCGAATTAAACCACATGCTCCACCGCTTGTGCGGGTCCCCGTCAATTCCTTTGAGTTTCAGCCTTGCGGCCGTACTCCCCAGGCGGAGTGCTTAATGCGTTTGCTGCAGCACTAAAGGGTGGATACCCTCTAACACTTAGCACTCATCGTTTACGGCGTGGACTACCAGGGTATCTAATCCTGTTCGCTCCCCACGCTTTCGCGCCTCAGCGTCAGTTACAGGCCAGAGAGCCGCCTTCGCCACTGGTGTTCCTCCACATCTCTACGCATTTCACCGCTACACGTGGAATTCCGCTCCCCTCTCCTGCACTCAAGTTCCCCAGTTTCCAATGGCCGCTCGCGGTTGAGCCGCGAGATTTCACATCAGACTTAAGGAACCGCCTGCGCGCGCTTTACGCCCAATAATTCCGGACAACGCTTGCCACCTACGTATTACCGCGGCTGCTGGCACGTAGTTAGCCGTGGCTTCCTCGTCAGGTACCGTCAAGGTACCGCCCTGTTCGAACGGTACTTGTTCTTCCCTGACAACAGAGCTTTACGATCCGAAGACCTTCTTCGCTCACGCGGCGTTGCTCCGTCAGACTTTCGTCCATTGCGGAAGATTCCCTACTGCTGCCTCCCGTAGGAGTCTGGGCCGTGTCTCAGTCCCAGTGTGGCCGGTCACCCTCTCAGGTCGGCTACGCATCGTCGCCTTGGTGAGCCGTTACCTCACCAACTAGCTAATGCGCCGCGGGCCCATCCTGCAGTGACAGCTAAAAGCCGCCTTTCAACCGAAAACCATGCGGTTTTCGGTGTTATCCGGTATTAGCTCCGGTTTCCCGAAGTTATCCCAGTCTGCAGGGCAGGTTGCCCACGTGTTACTCACCCGTCCGCCGCTAACCTAAAGGAGCAAGCTCCCTTCGGTCCGCTCGACTTGCATGTATTAGGCACGCCGCCAGCGTTCGTCCTGAGCCAGGATCAAACTCTCCAAAAAAAGTTTGTCACCAAATGCTCTTTTAGAATCAACAGGCACGCTTTTCGTTTTGTTCAGTTTTCAAGGATCATTTTGGAGCGGGTGATGGGAATCGAACCCACGACATCAGCTTGGAAGGCTGAGGTTTTACCACTAAACTACACCCGCATATCTTAATTTATTCATGCAATTTTGCTTTTAATCCTTTATTGATCAAAATCGGGAAGACAGGATTCGAACCTGCGACCCCATGGTCCCAAACCATGTGCTCTACCAAGCTGAGCTACTTCCCGTATATGGCGCGCCCGAGAGGAGTCGAACCCCTAACCTTTTGATCCGTAGTCAAACGCTCTATCCAATTGAGCTACGGGCGCATTCCACAGTTTTTTTATTGTAACTCACTTAAAATATGATGTCAATACTTTTTTTTGGTGCGGTAGAGAGGACTCGAACCTCCACGGGGTCGCCCCCACTAGGCCCTCAACCTAGCGCGTCTGCCATTCCGCCACTACCGCGAATATGCGGGTGGAGGGACTTGAACCCCCACGCCGTAAGGCGCTAGATCCTAAGTCTAGTGCGTCTGCCAATTCCGCCACACCCGCATTAAATGGTGAGCCATGGAGGATTCGAACCTCCGACCCTCTGATTAAAAGTCAGATGCTCTACCGACTGAGCTAATGGCTCATAAAAAGTAATTTCTTCTAATCTGTTTTAAAGTCGGTCAGATGTCCCTTCCTCTTCTAGCTTTTTCGAGGATGATGGATGCGTCGGGACAACTCGTTGCTTATTCGATGAAGCCTTGCTCGTTGCTCTACCGACTGAGCTAATGGCTCTTATTATTTTTATAATAAGTGGCTGGGCTAGCTGGATTCGAACCAGCGCATCACGGAGTCAAAGTCCGTTGCCTTACCGCTTGGCTATAGCCCATCAAAAAGTCACAAAATTTATTGTAACATTTTTTGAACGCTATGTAAAGACTTTTTGTTTTGGATTTTTTAAAGTTAGAAATAGGAAGTTTTTCAACTTCCTATTTCAGCGAATATGAATGACCCGTACGGGATTCGAACCCGTGTTACCGCCGTGAAAGGGCGGTGTCTTAACCACTTGACCAACGGGCCATTTTTCATGGCGGAGAAGGAGGGATTTGAACCCTCGCGCCGCTTACACGACCTACTCCCTTAGCAGGGGAGCCCCTTCAGCCACTTGGGTACTTCTCCAAATTGGCTCCGCAGGCAGGATTCGAACCTGCGACCGTTCGGTTAACAGCCGAATGCTCTACCACTGAGCTACTGCGGAATGAAGAAAAAATTGACGACTGTAACCATTGTAATGAGCATTTATAATTTTGTCAACAGTTCGTTATATATTGTTTTTCGCTGCCATCCAATTAGCGACGGCTTTTATACTTTATCATATCTTTCTCCTTTTCGTCAACCATTATTTTTATAAAATTGAATTTTTCCTCCGCACTTTCCGCATAAATATCGTTCTGGGTTCATTTTTCTACGGCGAATAAAAGTGCTCATACATGATAGGCATTTATAAATATAAATAATATTATTTTTATTTTTTTCTCTTAATGGTGTGCAAAATCTAGGTGCACCTACTTTTTTTAAAAGCATTTTAAAGTCAGAGTCCCGATGCCGAAAACCTTTTCCTTCGATATGAAGATGGTAGTGGCAAAGTTCATGCTTAATAATCCCTATTAATTCGTCCATTCCGTATTGTTCATAATATTTTTTATTCACTTCAATATCATGGCTGTTTAATAAATATCTTCCGCCTGTTGTTCGAAGACGGTGATTAAAATACGCTTTGTGAACAAATTTTTTCCCAAAAAAGGATAGTGAAATTTGCTCCACAAGTTTTTGAAGCTGGTCATCATTCAATGTACTGCACCTACTTTAAAAACATGTTGAACAGGACAACAACTTAACGCATACAATAAATATTACTACATCTAATCGGACTCACATATTTTATTTTAGCATATGCTTTTTTTCTTGACCATAAAATGGCAAGCCAAAAAGAACAATACATCCAAGGAGGTATTAACCAATGCCGAATTGGCTTATAAATCAAATGAAGAAAGCATATTATGAAAAAAACGTTTATCAAATCAAGTTATTAAATCAATGCTGGTATTTCTATAGAAAAAAGCATTGCTCATAATTCAACAGCTCTCAAAGAACAGACTAACTTTTTTCAAAATTTTTGGTTGATAGATCGTTGTTTGCTTCCATCAGCATGCAATATAAGGTTGATAAAAAAATCAGCTGTCGACTTTGCCGACAGCCGTGATTTCTGTTGTTATTTATTTAACCATTGTTAAAGCGACTCTTCCTTTATCAACATCAACTTTTTCCACCCAGACTGTCACGATGTCCCCAACCGAAACAACGTCCAAAGGATGCTTTACATATTGTTTGCTTAATTTTGAAATGTGCACAAGTCCATCCTGTTTAACGCCGATATCAACAAATACACCAAAGTCTACTACGTTTCGAACCGTTCCTTGCAGCTCCATTCCTTCTTTCAAGTCTTCAAGCTGCAGCACATCTTTTTTCAAAAGAGGTTTTGGAACTTCATCACGAGGATCGCGCTCCGGTCTCATTAAAGCATCGCATATATCCTTCAATGTATATTCGCCAATATGCAAGGCTTTTGAAGTTTCTTGAATATTCAGCGATCTGATTTTATCTTTCAACAGTTCTGTACCGATATCATCGACTGTCAATGAAAGGCTTGACAGCAGTTTTCTAGCGTCTTCATAGCTTTCAGGATGAATGCTCGTCCTGTCAAGCGGATCGTCGCCGTCCAATATTCTTAAAAAGCCGATACATTGCTCATACGTTTTCTCCCCAAGCCGTGGGATGGATTTTAAATCGTTGCGATTCACAAATTTTCCAATTTCTTCTCTTCGTTTCACAATATTATGAGCCACTGTTTTTGATAATCCAGATACGTATTGCAACAGAGACGGCGAAGCAGTATTTACGTTGACACCGACTTGGTTGACAACTGTTTCCACAACAAACGTTAAAGAGTCATGCAATTTCTTTTGGGATACATCATGCTGGTATTGACCAACACCGATTGATTTAGGATCAATTTTCACCAATTCAGCAAGCGGATCTTGAAGCCTTCTAGCAATGGATACTGCGCTGCGTTCTTCGACTTCAAGATCTGGGAACTCTTCCCGGGCTAAATCAGAAGCTGAATAAACACTTGCTCCCGCCTCGTTAACAATTAAATAATAAATATCTTCTTTTAATTCTTTTATTACATCTGCAACAAATTGTTCTGTTTCTCTTGAAGCTGTTCCATTGCCGATAGCGATTACTTCAATTTGGAAGCGTTGAATAATATCGATCAGCTTTTGTTTTGATTTTTCTATTTCATTTTTTGGCGGATGAGGATAAATCACATCAATATAAAGAACTTTTCCAGTTTCATCGACTGCCGCAAGCTTGCATCCTGTACGGTAAGCCGGGTCGATTCCTAAAACGATCGTTCCTTTTAATGGAGGTTGAAGGAGCAGTTTTCTTAAATTTTCGGAAAAAACACGAATGGCCTGATCTTCAGCTTTTTCAGTCAATTCTTTTCTAATCTCCCGCTCAATCGAAGGCTGTATGAGCCGTCTATACGCATCCTCCAACGTTTCAATTAAAATATCAGCAGCAATTGTCCTTTGATCCGAAACAACTTTTTTCTTCAAATAGGCTACTATTTGTTCTGTCGGCGGCTCGATTGCCACCCTTAAAATCCCTTCCTTCTCCCCTCTGTTTAACGCCAAAACACGATGGGGAACGATTTTTTTGATCGGTTCTTCATATTGGTAATACATTTCGAATACTTTTTTCTCATCTTTTTCTTCGTCTTTACACGTTGAGACGACCATACCTTCTTTCAACGTTTGCTCCCTTATCCATTGCCGATAATTCGGATCGTCTGAAATCCATTCTGCAATAATATCTTTTGCACCAGAGAGAGCATCTTCAACCGTATGGATTTCTTTCTCTTCATTGATGTATTTTTCGGCTTCTTCTTCAATCGATCCCGCTAGCGGCAAGGAATATATCCATTTGGCTAAAGGCTCAAGCCCTCTTTCTTTTGCAATCGTTGCTTTCGTTCTTCTTTTTTGCCGGTATGGCCGATACAAGTCTTCAACTTGCTGCAATTTTTCAGCCGCCAGTATTTCATTTCGCAAAGATTCTGTTAGTTTTCCTTGTTCCTCAATTAACCGAATAACTTCTTCTTTTCTTTTTTCAAGGTTTTGTATGTATTGCCAGCGCTCACTAATGTTTCGTATTTCCACTTCATTTAAAGCGCCTGTTTGTTCTTTTCTGTACCGCGCAATAAAAGGAACGGTGTTGCCGTCTTCAAGCAATGCAATGACATTTTGAATTTGTTTGGTGGATATTGATAATTCGCTGCTTAACATTTGAAAAATTTTCTCATTATTTAACATTCTTTAGCCTCCACTACTATTTCCATCTACATAAACATTTTATCAAAAATTTTTTCAACATAAAAAGACAACCGTTATCCATCCGATTGTCCCAACAATTAAAAAAGCTGTCCGATTATATAAGTTAAATCATCTGTCCGATCGGAAAGAAATTTATTGAAGCCTTTCGCAATCTCGTGAATAGAAGAATGATCTTTTAACGCCGTTTTAATGTTTGAAGCATAAAGGCCATCAGTGTGAATAATAAATTTTGACCCTTTTTCATATGAAAAAGTGCGGATGCGATATTTCTTCATTTTACCAGGTAAATATCCAGCGGTTGGAATTGGATAAATGTATTCCCCAGAAGGCAAATATAAGATGAAACGAACGTTTCCTACCGAGCCGTATGTAATAGTTTTGTCTACGAAATCCACTTTTAATATTCCGACTGTCGCGCCTCTTTTACCTTTTAATTTCTTATGGCACTGTTTAAAAATCTCATGTACAGTTTCCTGCTGGTATTGCTTCACCGTTTGGCATATGATTTCAGATGATTCACGCGCAGCTTGTCCACTTCCCAACCCATCTGCGACAACACAAACAAATCTATGCTCGTCCGTACAGGTGAAAAAACTGTCTCCACAATAAGCACTGCCTACTTTTCCAACCTGACATGTCAAAAATTGAATATGTTCAGTTTCTTGATATTGAATCATTGCCCTATCTCCATTGGATCAGCGTGAACAGCTTTTTTTAATTTTTTTAATGCTTGGCGCAATAGTCTGGAAACATGCATTTGGGAGATACCTAAAATTTCACCTATTTCTTTTTGACTGCGGTTATGATAAAAAGAATGTAGAATAATTTCTTTTTCTCTCTCAGTTAAAACGTGCATAATGTTTTCAATAGTCAGTTTTTGAAGAATGCGTTCAAAGCCCTCGTCTTTTTGTCCGACAAGATCTAAAATGGTGACCGCGGTTCCATCCGGTCCAGCTTCTATTGAGTGATCAACAGAAAGCGTATGATAGTTTTTGACCATTTCCATAGCTTCCAAAACTTCTTCCTCAGCTGCTCCTAAATATTCTGCTATTTCCTTGACCTTCGGAGAGCGCTCCAGCTGACTCGTCAACTGCTCCACCGCTGCATTTATTTTTGGTCCAAGTTCTTTCATTCTGCGGGGCACATGGACGCTCCACGTTTTATCCCGAAGATAGCGTTTGATTTCTCCAATAATCGTTGGAACAACAAACGCATCAAATGATTTCCCAACTGTTGGGTCGAAGCGATCAATCGCTCCCAATAAACCGATCATCCCGACCTGTACCAAATCCTCCTGATACATTTTCGAACTTGAGTACTTTTTTGCCAGTGCAACAACAATTGGCTGATAAAGTTCAATAATTTGTTCTTGTGCTTTTTCATCTTTATTTTCCTGAACTTGACGAATGAGTTCATGGATTTCGTTATTGCTTCGTTTTTGACCATGAGGTTTGTTCATTTCTCATTCGCTCCTCATTTAAAAGCTTGGACATCTTGACAGTTACTCCTGAGTTCATATCGATTGTCACTTCATCCATGAGCGTTTTAATTAGAAACAAACCTAAACCGCCCTCGCTCAATTTTTCAATCGGCATGGAAGGAGAATAAGGCCCGGTGTTTTCTTTCATTTTTGATAAATCGAAATTTTTTCCATCGTCTGAAACAGTGATCTCTAATCGATTTTCGAACAAGCTGAAGCCGATTCTCACTTCACCGTTTTCATCATGACCGTAGGCATGCTGCACCGCATTTGTACACGCTTCACTGACGGCAATCTTTAAATCTTCAATGTCATCATATGTGTACCCCATTCTATTGGCGATACCGGATAGAGTCAATCTGACAATCCCTATATACTCAGTTTTCGCAGGTATTTTCATTTCAATGTAATCAATACATTTATCCATTAATCCTCACCTTTTCTTGAAATCTCGATGATGCTGTCCAAACCGGTAATATGAAATAAGCGCTCCAGCCGCGGCGACAAATTTGTCAATTTCAGCTTTCCGCCTTGTTTTCTGACCGTTTTCAACAATCCGACAAAAACTCCTAATCCGGTTGAGTCCATATATTCAACATCTTTTAGGTTGACTTCAATAAAAGGTTCGCTTTCCTCAGAAATGGGCGCAAGTTTATTTTTTAGCGCTGGCGCAGTATAGGCATCAATCTCTCCTTTTAGATGCACATACGAAACCTTTTTTTCCCTTTTAATATCAATTTCAAGATTCATTCTGATCCCCCTCATAAAAGACAAAATCATCCATTCACTTATACCCTTTTTCGAAGCCGTTTAAACATTTTTTTTCATAATGATTAAGGTGAAATCATCCCGCAATTGAAAACCTTGCATTTTCTCAAAATCTTTATAAATATTTTCTACTATTTGCTGAGCAGGCAAATGTAAATGAGCTCGGATGGCGCTCGTCACTGCAGCTCTATCAATAAATCCTTCCTTCGTTCTTGTTTCAGTTACTCCATCTGACAAAAGAATAATCATATCGTTTTGGAAAAGATTTAATTCATATTGCTCATATTTCACTTGCCGGTCAACACCTAAAACAAGCCCTTTTGATTGAAGGTCATAAAAGTGATCCTCGCTGGCGCAATAATAAAAGCCCGGTTCATGTCCTGCAGATGCATATGTAATCTTATTCGTCCGAAAATCGTACTTACCAAAAAACATGGTAATAAACATATTGACATCGATGTTTTGTTCAACAACTCTATTTAAATTTTCTAATATGTAGCTCGGATTTTGCCTTGATTCCAGGAGGCTGTCCATCGCATATTTAATCATTGATATACACAATGCTGCAGGTATGCCTTTGCCTATGACATCCGCAATCGCAACGCTCATTGTGTTTTCATGTTCTGCAAACTGGTAATAATCTCCGTTCATAATTTTGGCAGGAACGCTGATGACCCCTATGTCCAATTCTTCGACTTTTGGAATATTTGTTTGCAGCAGTGCCTGCTGTACGTTTGCTGCAATTTCAATTTCGGATTTCAGCTCAAGCTGCCTGCCCCTCAAAAATTGATGTTCTTGATAAGCCAGACCATAACCAACCATTACCTCCAATAAAAAGTCAAAGGAATCTAAAATCTTTTTTGGTATGTCTGGAAATAATTCTTTTAAAACTTTTAAATGGATGTTGATGATTTCCTCAGGCGGTATTTTATGTTCAATTGCTTTCCAACTGAAGCGCTGCCCTTCATATAAAGCTTGTTCGGTCAGTTCTTGAATGTAATTTGCTAACATCTCTTTATATTTCATTTGAATATCATCATCAAACGCCATAAAATCCTCCTAACGAAGCCATTTCACCACTTGTACAACGGTCCCTTCGCCTGTCTTTGAGTCGATATAAAATTCGTCCATTAATCGCTTAACACCGGGCAATCCAGCCCCAAGTCCTCCTGACGTCGTAAATCCATCCTCCATTGCCTTGCGAATATCAGGAATTCCCGGCCCATGATCAGAGGCAGTAATTTTAATTCCTTTTTTTTCTTTTTCTTCAATTTTATCGATGTAAATTTTCCCACCATTTGCATAATGATAAATGTTCCTTGCTAATTCTGATATTGCGGTGGTAATCCGGGCTTGGTCCACTGCGCCGAATCCAAGTTCTTTCGCAGCATGACGACCCAATTGGCGGGCAGCCACAATATCCCATTCGTTCATAATCATTACACAGGATTGGCCATCCATTCTAATCCTCCAGCTCCTTAAGCAATTCCAGCCCTTTTTCCAAGTCAAGCGCAGTATGAATATCTTCCAGTTCAATGCCTAATTCGATCAGCGTAATAGCCACAGCAGGCTGAATACCTGTCAATACGACCGTCGCCCCCATTAACTTAGACATGTTGACACAGTCCCCTAAAATCTTGGCGATAAATGAATCAATGACATCAACCGAAGTTAAATCAATGACAACACCTGTTGCTCCTGTTTCATGAATTTTCTTTAATAAATCTTCCTGAAATTGCATCGCTGTTTTGTCGTCCAGCTCCCACTGTATTGAAATTAATAGATTATTATACAGTTTTAAAATAGGTATTTTTGACGTTTTCATCATCTGCGTTCACCCATTGAAACAATTTTTCGATTGGTCATTTCAAGCGCAGCTTCGATGCCTTTTTGAAGGGTATTTTTCGTCGTAATTTGACTTAAATCAATGCCTAGATTCACTATCGTTTGCGCAATTTCAGGGCGAATGCCGACAAGCAAGCTTTTTGCTCCTACAAGACGAACTGCTTCTGCAGCTTGTATAATGTGATGGGCTACCATCGTATCCACAACAGGCACACCGGTTATATCAATCAGCACCACTTCAGAACGATATTTAACGACCCCTTTTAATAAATTTTCCATAATTCTTTTGGCACGGTCCGTATCAATCGTTCCAATCAATGGCATAACAGTGATGCTATCAAAAACCGGAATCAACGGCGCAGACAATTCTTGCAGAGCCATTTTTTGGAGATTAATGGTTCTTTCATATGAAGAGGTATATTGCAGAAATACTTCCCGATTAACCGGTGAGGTAACTTTCTCTATCTCCGATAATAATTCAAGCGGATCACCCGGTATTTGTTTCTCAAGCAATTTAGCAAATAATATTTTTTCAAAAGTATGTAAGCATTGAGCAATTTTGTCCATTGGCCAGTCAAGCTGGACAATCCGTTTTGAAAATTCATGAATTTTTCTGGAAAATTCATCTTCTTTGTTTTTGCTCCATTCGATGAGAATATTCACATATTCTGCAGCAATTGCTTGATCAATTTGATCAGACTCAGCGGAAATTGATTGGGCATCAGCCTTGTTGAAGCGATCAATCCAATCCTTCATAATCTCGTCTCGATGCATTCGGATAAATTCAACTATTTCAGAAATTTTCAGTGACATGTTGCATGTCTCCTTTCAAAAACTTTGCCTTTTCAACTTTTATAGAAAAATAAAAAAAATTATAGATATGTTCCCGTTTTTATCATTTTTCTTCCACAATATCTGCTAATGCTGTCGCATGCATTGCTTACAGCTATTTTATAAAGGGAATGCGGCAAATCTTCCTTTCACTTCTCGACTATGGAAGATGCTGTTTTTAAATGCTTCGTCGTTTAAAAAAGCGAATGCAGCTTGTCAGCACGTCTGTTCATTTTTGCGCAAAAATCAAAAATACCACAGTTTCGCAACTGTGGACATTTTTTCAATCTTATTTATTTTAAACATTCTACCTGCAGGCAGTCCTTTTGAAAAGATCGTTGAAATATACGTAAAAAATATTAGAAATCGATCAGCCCTAAACTGATTTGTAAGGCATCGTCCACTTTATCCATCATTTCATCATCAAGATGGGTAATTTTATCCGTTAACCGTTGTTTATCAATCGTTCTAATCTGCTCAAGCAAAATGACCGAATCCCGTTCAAATCCATATTTTTTCGCATCAATTTCAACATGAGTCGGCAATTTTGCTTTTTGAATTTGTGCTGTAATAGCGGCTACGATCACCGTTGGACTAAAACGATTCCCTATATCATTTTGGATAATTAAAACTGGACGAACGCCGCCTTGCTCTGAACCAACTACAGGGGATAAATCAGCAAAATAAACGTCGCCGCGTTTAACAATCAAAAGATTACCCCCCGCTAACTAAGCGTTCAACGGTGTGTTCAGCCTCATACTCTGCCAGAAAAGCCTCCGATGCAATATTTAGATTGATCTTCGCCATTTCCATATAACCGCGTCTCATTGACTCGCGAATTTGGCGTTTTTTACGCTCTCTCAAATACATTTTCATTGCTTGATAAATAAATTCACTTCTGTTTCCGTTTTCCTGTTTCACGATTCCATCTAATTCAGAAACAAGTGCTTGTGGCAATCGAACAATAATTTCCGTTGTTGAGCTGGATTCAGACACCAAAATACACCTCCACCGTTCCTACAAAGCCGAAATCATTTTATTCCAATATTAATATTAACATTTATATTCGTTGAAGCAAAGCCATTTTTCAAATAATTTCTTCAATATTATCGGCATTGAGATGAATATTTTATTCAAGTTTCTTCATTTTTCAGTAAGCAGAGGATTTCTTACGTTTGTTTTGCCTCCATTTCTTATATAAATCCGAGGAACCCGCCAATTGATCATGCATGGAATTTCATAATTAATCGTTTCCAGCCGTTTGGCCACTTCATCAACTGAAATCATGTCATTGCCTTGTGAACCGATAAGTGTCACTTTTGTCCCGACAGGTTTTTTTTCCGGAAGCTTAATCATCAGTTGATCCATGCAAATGCGCCCGATAATAGGAACGCGCCTTCCATCGACAAGAACTTCCGAACCAGTCAATTTTCGAATCCATCCATCAGCATAACCGATTGGAACCGTACCAATCCATTCCTCCTCTTTCGCTGCGTATGTTGCTCCGTAACTTACTTTTTCCCCTTTTTTTATTTTTTTAATATGAACAATCTTTGAGTGTAAAGAAAAGGCTTCATATAACGGAAAAGGCAGCGTGCTTTTGATAAATTCCGATGGCGCCAAACCATACATGGAAATGCCAAAGCGAACCGCATTAAAAGTTTTTGTTGGAAAGCGAAGAGTCGCAGCACTGTTTGCACAATGAATAATCAAACCGTCTGTATCCACGATTTGCAATAATTCCAGGAAACGTTCATATTGCTGTTCAAAATATGCTGTATCGTGTTCGTCTGCTGTGGCAAAATGAGTGAATATACCTTCTAATCGAAATAACTGCTGTCCCTTTATGAGCGAAATGGCTTGTTCGAGTTCTTTTTTATCTCTTATTCCGATCCGTCCCATACCTGTGTCTAATTTCAAGTGGATGTTGACTGATGTTTTCCCTAAATATTTTCCCGCACTTTCCAGCCATTCAGCTGAATAGGCAGTCACACTTATCCCATTTTCTCCTGCAACTGTAACATCTTCTGGTCTTACCGCTCCTAAAACGAGGATAGGGGCCTTTATTCCTGCTTGTCTCAATTTCAATGCTTCATCTAGAAAAGCGACTGCTAATTTAGAAACACCTGCTGACAATGCTGCTTGGGCAACTTCCACATCTCCATGACCATAAGCATTAGCTTTCACAACAGCAATAATTTCAGTTTCATTCGGCAAATGTTCCTTTAATCCATGAATGTTCGCTTCAATATGATCTAAATTAATTTCTGCCCATGTATCTCGGAAATAGTTCTGCATCTTAATTTCATCTCCAACGATATCGTTTTGTTTATTTTATATCACTGTTTCTTTTTAAACAATAGTACATAAAAAAGGCGGCAGAAGATCGTTTCTTTTGCCGCTCAATTTTACTACTTCCCTGATTGGCTTTGTACAGAACGAGCAACTGCAATCATTTCTTCTTGCGTCAGTTCGTTTGAAGCGAGCATATAATCCACACCATTATATGTCCATGTTAAAGAATTGTCGGTCAGCGCTCCAACTGCAAACCCTAAGTCGACCAGCTCTCCGCTGACAAATTCTGAAGAGGTAACTGGTGAAACTTCCGCAAGCTCCTCAATAAGAGTAAATGATTTTTCGCCTCCGTAAGTTAATACTACTCGTTTTCCGCTATCTGTATTCAGCTCTTTTTCTTGGACGAGATCGACACCTTCCGGCAAGTCTTCCTTAAGCGGATAAAGAACAGCAAATTGTTTGTTCGCTGATTGAGCCAAAACAGGAATATCCACTTGGGCATTGGACATCGTTTTTTCTATTTCAAAGGCATTTTTATCAAATTTTGGATTCGATTCAAAATTGGAAAATTCAACAGAAACGAGCGCATTCCGATCAACATCCATCACTTTCACATATGAAGGTGTCAAATTTTTCTTATGAAATGCAATTTTTTGGTATGGGAGCATTTGATTGTTTTGATAATTGGTTTTTGTTTCAAATACATAGTTCTTTTCCCCGACTTCGAATTTCGCTTCTTTATCCTTCAATATATCTTGGACAAGCGATTCATACAGGTAAGCTTGACTCGAATTTTGCGGCCAATTGCTTTGGAAACGGAAGCTTTTGTTCAAAGCAGGAGTCAGAACAAATACCCCATCATCATTTCTTAAAATAATCTGGCTTTGATCCCTGTCATCATTTTTTAATAGCACTCGATAATAATGGGGCTTTTTGTGCCAAATTTCCACTTCATACACATGCGGCTCTTCCGCTGTTTTGATCGTCATTTTGGCGTTCACCTTATAGCCTTTTAATTCTTCAATTTTTTTGTTCAATGCACTTGAAACGTCTTCTTTTGATTTTACGCCACATGCAGATATTAATCCCACAAAAAGCAGACAGACAATCACGAGCTTTACGCCTCTCGTCAAATTTTTCAACCCCTTTGCCTCAATTAGCGTCACTAGGAAGTTTTGAAGAGTCAGTGAACAATTTCTGACTTGTCTCCCCTACCGCATTACAACTATATGAGGCAAGGTCAGCAAATATGCAGACTAGCTTGACAGGCTTTCAATGATTACTTGTGCAGCAGCAAAATTTTTTGAATGAGTGATTGTCACAAACACCCGGTCTGATGTAATATTTTGCACAATGATCGGTTTCCCTTTTTCATCATGTAAAATTTCAATATCTAAAAAGCCCACTGTCTTTCCGATTCCTGTCCCTAATGCTTTGCTAAATGCTTCTTTAGCGGCAAATCTGCCTGCCAAAAACTCCAATTGTCTTGAATCCCGCAATTTATTAAAGATTTCCTTTTCGCGAAACGATAAGATTCTGTCAATAATGTTGGATCTCCGCTCCATAATCTCTTTCATCCTGTCCATTTCAACGATATCAAGTCCAATCCCAACGATCACACCATCACATCCCTTTAATTTTCTACTGTACTATTTATAAATTGAAAATCATACAAATGATTATAGAATACTTGTCCTGTTGAAAAGGAGAATTCACATGTTTCGCAGAACAGAAAGCCTTCACACTTTTATTCGCCTTTATCCTGCTGTCACGATCATAAGCTGCATACATGTTGTGTTATGGATTATGATGAAACTTTCTTTCCCAATATTTACGCTTCTATTTTCTTTTTTAACCGGATACAATGCAGGGGTTCATTCAGGGGAATGGTGGCGGCTCATTACACCAATTTTTTTGCATACTAGCTTTTCCCATCTTTTGTTTAATACAATCACACTTATTATTTTTGCCCCGCCGCTGGAACGAATGGTAAAGTCAATTTATTTTCTGGTCATTTACAGTGCATCAGGCATTATAGCCAACATTGCAACCTATTTGATCATGCCAATGGATTATTCTCATGCAGGAGCTTCAGGGGCGATTTTTGGTATTTTGGGCACGTACATGTTCATCTGTTTTTTCCGAAAGGAATATATGGATCAAAAAAACTCTCAAATGATCTTAACGGTTACAGCCATAGCTCTCGTACTGTCCTTTATTGATGCCCATATCAATGTAGTTGCACATGTAACAGGACTTCTGGCTGGATTTTTGCTAGGTAAAGTGTTTGTCCGTAAAAAACCAAGCTTCATTCATTATACGTATTATCATCAACCGGTTCGGCAGGAAGGAATGAAATTATTTTTCAAAAAATGGTCGATATGGATTTTTGTTTTCGTTTTTATACTTGCGGCTATTTTATATGTGTTGTAAAAATTTAAATCACTCCCATCCACATGAGAGATGGGAGCTTCTAAACTTGTCCTTCACTTCTTCTTGAAAACCATTTATAAATTTCCATTCCGTCCTTTTCCTCGAGGTTTTTAACAGCAAAAAAGCTTCCAGTAGACTTGGAAATAATACTGCACTGAACAGAAGTCAGATCTTTTTGTCTCTGAAAATAGGATTGTTTCAATTCCAATGATTGAATCCGCTTTTTTTCGAAAAAGACGGTTGTCTTATTCAACACGCGGAAAGACAGCGTCAATTCTTTTCCATTTAAATACCAACCTGTATCTTTATATTGAAAATATCCGAGCACCAGTGCAAAAGGAATGAGAATAAGTGATAAGTAGCCCCATGGTTTAAAAAACAAGCATAAAGGGACGGCTATGAGAAGTGATAAAATCAGCATACGGAGCAAAAATCTGGACAGCGCACGCCGCGGAACCGGGTGCAGTGTCTCGTTTATCGTCAAATGAAAAAAGCTTTCAACCTTTTCTTTAACTTGTTTCTTCCGAATTAACGGAAACAAAATGGTCTCGACATCCTTGTCACTTCCGCCTCCCGCCGATTCAATATGTACAGTTGCATATCCAAAAGGTTGGCGCAGCCAATTTTCTGTTACTTTAATTGCTTGAATACGATCTATTGGTATAGAAATCTGTTTTTTTTCAAAAATGCCACTTGAAATAATAATCTGTCCGGCTTCTTCTCGAACTGTAAAATCTCCGTACTGGAGTAAAACCCCGATAAAGCTTATAATCCACGCAATGATCAAACCAATCAAACATAAGATGACAATCATCGTCACACTTGCATGGACAATCCATTCCAGCTTGTCAAATATTTTTTCGTACGGAATAATTTCATCAAATTGGCTTAAAAAGGCTACGATTGACAGAGCAACCCCTAAGCCGCTTGAAGTTGCTGCAGTAATAAGCAGTTCGTTAAAGCTTATTTTGTAAAGAACCCTTCCTTCTTCCAGTTTGTCTTGCTCTGCTTCTCCTTGTGCTATTTGTCTTTTTTGCTCCTTGATGATTGTCCGAATCTGTTCTGCCTCTTCTTTCCGTATGGCGCTAAGTTCAACCTCTGCTTCGCCCATGCCGCCCGCTGTTTCGATTTCAAGCTTCACTACACCGAAGAGGCGCTGGATGAAACCGGCGGTTACATTTATGGATTGAATTCTTTCAATCGGTATATATCGATTTTTTTTTAAAAAAACGCCCTGCTCAACACGAAATTCATTTTCTTCAATGCGATAAGTAAATTTCAACCAATTTAACACACTGGAAATGATCGTGAGTACAAGTGCTAGAATCGTTCCGATCAATAAAAACGACCGGATGTTTCCTATGTTTGTGACAAACAAGAAAATATTCGTTATTATAATTTCTTTAATCGCCTTCGCAATTTTCACTAAAACAGCTACGGGATGCAATCTTTTCTGATCATACATCATCCTTCGCCTCCCGTGCCAATTTCGAGATATAATCGCGAAGCTGATCCGCTTCTTCCATTTCCAGGGCAGGAATCTCGTGAACCGTTGCTGCAGTGGAAATAGTTACAGTCGCCAAGTTATATTTTCTTAAAATCGGCCCTTGTGAGGTATCTACATGCTGAACTCTCACCATTGGAACAAGCACACGGGTAACTGTAAACAATCCATGCTGCAAATCCAGTTCATTCTCATGAACTTCATATCGCCATATTTTCAACCGAATATTTGGAAAAATGAAAATGGAACAAATAGAAGACACCAACCAAATAATTGCCAATATAGGAATAATCCATTTCGGCCAGTTGAAAAAAAATATCAATAAAGATATGCCTATGATCACCAGCAACTCAACGATGCTCCAAATAGCCGCAGTGATCTTCCATACAGTAACAGCTTTAGGACTAATGCGATTTTGTGGTTCGCGCCGCAAGTTTTTCCCTCCCTTGTCTCCTTCTGTAAAAAATTACGTTTCATTTAGGCAAAAAGTTTCAAATATATAAAAAGGAGGCAGCTCCAAGTTTTGGAATGCCTCTTTTTCCATGTCTGATTATTCTTTTTCATTCCAATTATTTTGGGCTAGCCGATCCTTTTGTCGATCTTGCTGAATGAAAGGAGCGTTTCCGTCCAACCCGTTTGTTTTTTAAATCAAGCTTTCGTTTATTTCTGCTTTTTTCTTTCTTCATAGGGAGAGGAGGTTCCTCCGTCAATTTTACAGGTGTCGTATCCGGCTCCTTCGTTAACATTTTAATAGCTGCTGCAAGCAATGGGACGGAATCATATTTTTCCAATAGCTCCGCAGCAAAATTTTTATACTGATCTAAATTTTCAGTTTCCACTACAGAGCAAATTTTTTCGACCGTCATTTTTTGTTTTCCTACTAGTGCTTCATCTAAAGTAGGAGGACGCATTCGATCCATTTTTCTTTTTGTTGTATGCTCAATGGTTTCCAAAATACCGCGTTCCCTTGCGGTTATAAACGTCATCGCTTTTCCTGACTTCCCAGCCCGTCCTGTTCTTCCAATTCTATGCACATAGCTTTCAGGGTCTTGAGGTACATCAAAATTATATATATGGGTGATACCAGATATATCAAGCCCTCTGGCTGCTACGTCTGTTGCAACAAGTACATCAATGGCTCCATTTTTAAATTTGTTCAAAACAGATAAGCGTTTCGCTTGGCTTAAATCGCCATGAATTCCTTCTGCTGAATAGCCGCGGACATTTAATGCTTCAGAAAGTTCGTCCACTCGGCGCTTTGTCCTGCCAAACACAATCGCAAGCTCCGGTGATTGCAGATCAAGAAGTCTTGTCAAAACGTCAAATTTTTGTTTTTCAGGCACTTCTAAATAATATTGCTGCACATTTGGAACCGTTACTTCTTTCGCTTTTACACGGACATGAGTCGGATTTTTCATAAAGCGTTCTGCAATTGATTTAATTGGACCAGGCATTGTCGCAGAAAATAGAAGGGTTTGACGCTCCCTAGGAATATTTGAAAGAATGTGCTCAATATCATCAATAAACCCCATGTTGAGCATTTCATCCGCTTCATCTAAAACGACAGTGTGCACAGAATCAAGCCGCAGCGTATTGCGCCGTATGTGATCCAATAACCTTCCAGGTGTTCCAACAATGATGTGGGGAGGCTTCTTCAAAGCCCGAATCTGCCTGGAAAT
This sequence comes from Aeribacillus sp. FSL K6-8394, assembly GCF_038008865.1. NCBI lineage: Bacteria > Bacillati > Bacillota > Bacilli > Caryophanales > Bacillaceae > Aeribacillus > Aeribacillus sp. FSL K6-8394. The sequence continues at coordinate 307,810 of NZ_JBBPAA010000002.1, read as the reverse complement.
GTCCTGGCCTCCGTAAATCGGCAATACTCTTGTCCGTTTATCATAGCCGATTTTATATAACTCTTCTGATACTTGTATAGCAAGTTCCCGTGTTGGGGCTATCACAATCGCTTGAACAGCTGAATCATGAACATTAATTTTTTCTACTAAAGGGATGCCAAAAGCTGCTGTTTTTCCTGTCCCTGTTTGCGCTTGTCCAATGATGTCTTTATTGTTCAAGCCTAAAGGGATCGCCTGCATTTGAATGGGAGTCGCTTCTTCGAAGCCCATTCTTTTTATTGATTTTAACAGCTCCGGACTCAACCCGAACTGGTGAAACAAATTTGTCAATTTTTCCAAACTCCTTTAAGACTTTTATTAAGCGCTGCTGGATAAAAAGGCTCTTGTGCGTATTTTCTAGAAACTGTAAGCTTATCATAGTCGTGAGAATCAGTGTAAACTCCGATTTTTGCTGGAAAGTACGCATAGGGATTTTTATCCATTCACCGCAGGTGTTATCATACCATTTCCATCAATCTATTTCAACTTACCGCACTATAGCTAAAAAAGCATAAAAACAAAAGCACAAGCAAAATGATGTTTTATTTTATTCTTTCATTAATGCATGAACAACATCTTCCAGCTTCATTCCTCTGGACGCTTTCACTAACACAAGATCTTTTGAGCCTGCAGCTTTCTTTAATTCATGAATTAGTTCATCTTTGTCAAAAAACACATGAATTTTTCTTTCATCTATAACTTTCTTTGCACCAACGGCAATTTCTTTTCCGAGTTTTCCAAATGTAAAGAGGTGATCAATTTCTTGATCAGACAGCATCATTCCTACTTCTTGATGAAGTTCAACTTCTCTTTCGCCAAGCTCCAGCATATCCCCTAAGACAAGAATTTTTTGCGAATATCCTTTTAGACCATGGACTAGATCAATGGCTGCTTTCATCGCTGTAGGATTCGCGTTATATGCATCATTTATGATGGACAGACCGTTCTTCGTTTGAATCAATTCAAGTCTCATGTTTGTTATTTTCAAATCGCGAAGCCCTTTTTCAATACGATCCAGTCCGATCTTTAGCAGTTCTCCAACAGCGATCGCTGCCAATGCGTTTAAAACATTGTGACGGCCTAAAACAGGGATAAAAAAAGGCTGTTCAGCTATATTGGCGCGAAACCGTGTTCCTTCACCCAACAGCTCCATTGATGTCGGAAAAAGATTATTGTTTTTCTTTTCTCCAAACGTTACGGTTTGACATGAATAGTCTTTTTTTAACAAAGGCTCATCACCATGATAAATGAGCGTTCCATTCTCTTTTAAACCCTTTATAATTTCAAGCTTTGCTTCCGCAATCCCTTCACGAGAGCCTAAATCTTGTAAATGAGCATCGCCGATATTGGTAATGACGGCTATATCAGGACGTGCAATTGATGATAATAATTCAATTTCTCCCTTAGCGTTCATGCCCATTTCTAATACAGCCACCTCTGTATCTTCAGGCATATCTAATATTGTTAAAGGCAGACCGATATGGTTATTGAAATTCCCTTTCGTTTTATGCACGCGATACCGAGTGCCCACAACCGATGCGATCATATCTTTTGTCGTTGTTTTGCCATTAGAGCCTGTAATCCCTACTACTTTTGGGTTTACTGCCAACAAATAGTGAGAAGCAATCTGCTGCAATGCTGCCAAGGTGTCGTCGACAATGATCAATGGTTTGTCTTGCGGCGGATTCGGGACTGATCTAGACCATAAGGAGGCATGAGCACCATTTTCGAACGCTTTCTCGACAAAGTCATGTCCATTAAACTTTTCGCCAATAATGGGTACAAATAAGTTTCCTTTACGGACATTCCTTGAATCAGTCGTTACTCCTTCGATGGTAATCTTCTCAAATTCCTCTTTTAATTCTGCGTTGTTTGCCATCTGCTTAATTGCTGATAATTGCCGTTTTATCATGCTTTTTTGTTCTCCTTTCAAAAGGCGGCTTTACACAGCCGCCCTAAGAACGATCTTTAAATAGTATACTTGATTCTCTGTTTTAGTTCATATCGCTCGATTCCAAGCTGAACCAATTTTTCAATCAACGCCGGATAATCGATGCCGCTGTGCTTCCATAAAAGAGGGAACATGCTAAACGGCGTAAATCCAGGCATTGTGTTCACTTCATTGATCAACGGTGTTCCGTCTTTTCTCAAGAAAAAGTCTGCCCGAACAAGTCCAGAACCATCGATAGCTTTAAATGCTTTCAGCGCCATTTTCTTGATTTGTTCATATTGCTCTTCCGTTATGTCAGCTGGAATAATGAGCTCCGTATCTCCGTCTTCATATTTCGCTTTATAATCGTAAAACTCTTTTTTCGGAGCAATTTCCCCAACAACAGAGCAGATCGGTTCGTCATTTCCAATTACTCCGATTTCAACTTCCCTTCCATCAATACTTTCTTCAATAATCAGCTTCCGATCATACAGAAACGCTTCTTCAATAGATTGAATGAGCGATTGCCGATCTTTTGCCTTGCTGATACCTACGCTTGAGCCGAGGTTGGCTGGCTTTACAAAGCAAGGATACCCGAGCTGCTCCTCGACTTTTTGAAAAACCTTCTCTTTATCTTTTTCCCAGTCTTTGTTCGTAAACCAAACGTACTTTGCCTGAGCGAGTCCTGCTTGGGCAAATAAATTTTTCATAATGATTTTATCCATTCCTGCTGCTGAAGCCAAAACTCCATTCCCAACATAAGGTATATTCAGCAATTCCAGCATTCCTTGTATCGTTCCATCTTCACCATTCGGTCCATGCAATAGCGGAAATACGACATGGACTGGATCAGCGCTTCCTGGAGCGTTAAATAGCTCTTGACTGAAAGGTACCGGCAAATGTTCACCTTTTTCTCCAGCTTCGGAATTTCCCGCTAGAAACTTCAAGTCTTCTACTCTTTCAACTGGACCGTTCAATTGCTTTCCTTTTACCCATTGCCCTTGCTCCGTAATGTAAATTGGATATATGTCAAATTTATTTTTATCGAGAGCGTTTATTACTGCCCGAGCTGTTTGTAATGATACTTGATGCTCGGCAGATTTGCCCCCATATACAAGCGCCAGTTTGATTGCCATTTATTTTTTCCTCCCGTTTTGAAAAAAATCATCTGTTTTATTTTATCATTATATAGGTTGTTTTTGTTATCATTGCCGAACAATTTATTTGCGGGAGAAAAAAATTCACTTCTTCTTTACCATGAATTAAAATAAATACGAAGGAAGGAGGGGTTATCCAATGAAGCCAATAGAGACAGCAGAACAGTTTGAACAAGTGATTCAGAGCAATCAAGAAACCATCATCAAGTTTTTTGCCGATTGGTGCCCTGATTGCAAAAGAATGGACATGTTTATCGGCGACATTTTAGAAGAATACGGTCAATATGAATGGTATGAGATCAATAAAGATCAATTCCCCGACCTAGCTGAAAAATATCAAGTAATGGGAATTCCAAGCATTTTAATTTTTAAAAACAACGAAAAAATCGCTCATCTGCACAGCGCATACGCAAAAACACCTGAGGAAGTGAAAGAATTTTTAGGCTCGCATCTTAAATAAAGAAAAAGCCGCTGGGGGTGTCTAATAAGTCGTTTTTACGGCTTATAGACGCCCCCATTAATGTTTTAGAAACGTTGATATATCGGTGTTTATGATTTTTTGTTTTCAATGGCGATTTGATTTTCTAAGACAGCCCTTTCATAAAAAGCACGAATCTAAAAAAACTGGACTTCGGATGTTTTTTCATCCAGTCCAGCCTCATTCTTTTCCTATCAAAATATTTCTATTCCTTTTTTAAATCCTCTAAAACCGTCAATAAATCTCTTAATTGGCTGATTTCATAGTCTGGAGTGACTTCTCCGCTAAGCTCCAACTGCTTTCGATTAATCCAAACAGACCGGATATTTGTCCGTGATGCCCCAAGTATGTCAGTGCTCAGTTTGTCTCCAACCATTACCACTTCATTGCTTTGAACACCCATTAAGTTTAGTGCGTGTTCAAAAATTGACGGATCAGGCTTACCTTTGCCGAACTCACCTGAAATGACAATATGCTCAAAATACGATGAGAGAGCAGAAACACTAGCAATCTTTTCTTTTTGCAGGCTTGGATCCCCGTTGGTTAAAAGAAGCAAACGATAGTTTTGTTTCAGCCGTTCTAATACTTCAAATGTATCTTCATATACGAGCGGTCTTTTGCGCCGTTCTGCATGAAAAAGCTCAGCCAGCTTTTCCCCGAATTCAGCATCATCTATACCGACCGCCTTCAAACCGTTCGTCCAAGCATCTTTTCTGTAAACAGGCGCCAATTGATTAAGCTTCCCAAACTGTTCGTGCACGATTTCGCTAAAATTCGCCCAAAGGCCTTCAAACGGATTGATGCCAATCATTTTTGTAAATGGATATGTTTCATAAGATTCATACAATTTTCTCGCTTCTTGACGAACCGCTTCCTCAAGCTGTTTTGAATCAACCCCGTATTGTTCTTCTGCTGTGGTGCAAACATATTGGAATGTGTCGCTGACGCTTTTTTCATCCCAAAGAAGTGTATCATCTAAGTCAAAAAAAACAGCTTTAATCAATCATCTATCTCCTCTCCATTTTCTGTTCCATTCTTACCTAAAAACAATTTTTTGTCACTGCCAATATTTCTGATTCGAAAGCAAATAAAGATGGATGGCACCTTAATATATTTTATTTGAAATCAATATAAATTGAATTATACCTCTTTCGTCCAGCCGAACTTGTCTTCCGCTTTTCCGTATTGAATGTTCGTGATCGTTTCATAAAGCTTTTTAGAAAACTCGCCTGTTTCTGAATTATTCAATAGCATTTTATGCTCATTCCATTTCAGCTCTCCGACCGGCGAAATTACCGCTGCTGTTCCTGTTCCGAAAACTTCTTCCAATTCCCCGTTTTTGTAGGCATTGAAGATATCTTCTATTGAAATGCGTTCTTCATGCACCGGTACTCCCCAATCTTTCACTAGCTGGATAACGGAGTCTCTTGTTATACCGCTCAAAATGCTTCCGTTTAATTTTGGCGTGTACACTTCACCGTTGATTTTGAAGAAAATGTTCATGCTTCCAACTTCTTCAACATATTTATTTTCTTTTCCATCGAGCCAGAGCACCTGATCGTATCCTAATTCCTCCGCTTTTTTTTGGGCGTATAAGCTAGCTGCATAGTTTCCGGAAGTTTTAACATGACCAACTCCTCCCGGTACAGCGCGAACATATTCATCTTCAACATAAATTTTTACAGGAACGAGCTGACGGCCTGAATAGTAAGCTCCAACTGGCGACAGGATAATCATAAACTTGTATTCGCTTGCTGGTCTAACTCCTAAATATGGTTCCGTTGCAATGATGAACGGTCTGATATATAAAGAAGTGCCTTCTTTATTTGGAATCCAATCTCTTTCCACTTCAACAAGCCGCACAATGGCTTCCAATACTAGATCAGGGTCAATGGGCGGAATACACATTCGTTCGCAAGAGCGGTTCAATCGCTCTATATTTTTATCCGGTCTGAATAACAATGTGCGGCCGTCATTCGTTTTATAAGCTTTCAGCCCTTCAAAAATTGCTTGCCCGTAATGAAATACCATTGCTGACGGCGAGAGCACCAACGGTTCAAACGGCACTATACGAGGGGAATGCCACCCTTGCACCTTATTATAATCCAATATAAACATATGGTCTGTAAAATGTTTTCCAAATCCTAACGATTCAAGATCAGGCTTTTCTTTTAACCGGTCCGATTTAATAAATTCAATAACTTGATTCATGTTCATCCATCCTTTCTCATTATTTTAATTTTATTGTGCGCTGCTGACTAGACCTATTTGGTTGCCAATTTTTATTGAATGCTGATTGGCTAAATCAGGCTTTTCTTTTAGCGGGCAGCATGGCGAAATAGCCAATTAAAAAAACATGCCCCAGCAATCACCAACGCATAAAACATCGGTTGATTGCTGGGGCGAGATGCTTCGCGGTACCACCCAGCTTCTCTGTATTCCTCACAGAATACAGACTCAGCAAGTCACACATAGATGACTTTCTTCGTAACGGAAGATCCGTTGTTTTATACTTTGGCAAAAAGCCATTTCTAAAACAAGGCTCCAAGGCGATCTTCAAAGAGAGATAACGGCTGGCCTTTCAGCCTATGGGTCAGCTCTCTAATACGTCATCGCTCTCTTCTACTGCTCCTTTTCCTCACCTTTTTCATATGAAATTATCAAAATAAAAACTCGCCCCAATCCAAAAAGAAATATTGGATTGTTGAGGCGAGTTTTTCGCGGTACCACTCAACTTTTCTGTATTCCTCGCGAAATACAGACTCAGCAAGTCACGTACATGACTTTTCTTGATAACGGAAGAACCGTTGCTTTATACTTTAGCTTGCGCTATTTCTAAAACAAAGCTCCAAGGTGACCTTCAAAGAGTGGTGAACGACTGACCTTTCAGCCTGCGGGTCAGCTCTCTATGCGCCACCGGCCTCTTTTACTGCTCCTTTTCTTTGCTTTTCTTATCTGAAAATAATTTATTTAGTAAATAATTTTGAAAATGATTATATAACCTCTTTCGTTTTAAGTCAATAAGAATTTAGTTTTTAACAAAAATTTGTTTCCGACACGTCTCGATTTCACCCAATTCATCACTTTTTCTCTATATCTGAATAAACTGACATAAGAAAAATGAAAGGTGGGATATTTGCATGTATGCTAATACACATTATGTAAACTACTATTATCCAGTTTACGACCACAGCTTCATTAGACAAAATAGAAACAACAGCTCCATTGACAATATACTGAAGGCTATCTTAAACGGAATTTCTTCTGAAGCAAGTGCTATTGATTTTTACACAAGATTGGCAAAGGCGGCGGAAACTTCTGAACAGAGACAGGCAATTGAACATGCGCTAGAAGACGAAAAAATACATTTACGAACATTCACGCAGCTTTATCAAACATTAACAGGAAAAAAACCGGTTTATCAAACAAAAATAACTCGATTCCGAAATTTCCAAGAAGGTCTGCGGATCGCTTATGAACAAGAATTGGAAGCATATGAGACATACCGCGATAATTATTTATCTACACAAGATCCAATGATTCGAGATGCTTTTTTTAGAGCCATGACTGATGAAATTGAACATGCGTTAAGATTTAGCCACGTACTAAACAAGAAATAGTCGAAATCAATTTTTGCTTCCAGTCATATGAGCGGTCTCATTTGGGTCAAATGCTAAAGGGACTTTTGTAATTTTACTTGTTGTTTCATCAAGTGCGACAAGATCACTTTTGTTCACATCATGAACATTTGTTTTCCCTAAACCTTTGACAGCGACCTGTATTTCTTCCGAAAATGACGTTAAAAAATTAGATAAATAATATGCTGCCTCCTCTTTATTAAATTGATCCGCCATTCTTCCGCTATAAAAGGCCAATACCGTCGGTGGCTCAAATGGTATTGTTTTTACGACCTGTGTATGCGTCATTGCCCATAAAGCAGCAGTTCCTATATAAACAGCGTCTGCTCCAAGCGCCAAAGCCTTCAATGCATCCCCGGGTGTATTGATTCCGCCGCCAATCAATAAGCTCACTTTTCCTTTCATTTCTCTTTTTGTTATATAGTGGACAGCCCTAGTCAATGCATAAATCGTCGGCAATCCGAAATCATCTTGTATGATCGGCGCCGATCCTTTTGTACCTGCCTGACCGCCATCAATCGAAATAAAATCCACACCTGCCAAAAGTCCGTATTCAATATCTTCTTCAAGCCTGTTGCTTGCACAAATTTTGATTCCGATCGGGACTCCTCCAGTGAGTTGTTTTAATTCTTTTACAACCTTTCTTAAATCTTTCGGACTGTTCCATTCATTGAATCTTCTTGGAATAACTGCGGTCTCATCCGGTTTTAAACCTAATATATCACGGGCTTTTCCTTGCAAAAATTCAGGTGAAATTCTTGCCGGGACAGCAGCTGAAGCTCCTTGTCCAATATGGATTTCCACAGCATCTGCCTGTTTTAATACATCTGCATTTTTCCCCCAATTCGCAGTGTGGTATTGAACGATCAAATGCTTTGCCCGTTCACGTTCCTCTTGCAAAAATCCCCCTTCACCAATGTTACAGGCTGTTCCGACAACGGCCGTTCCCCAGGCTTGGGCAATTCGAACTTGTTCGCTTACGCCAAGACCGTATGCCATCCCGCCAAGCAAAACAGGCATATCAATTGTGAGAGGTTTTTTGGCCAAGGGACCAATAACCGTTTTCATTTCCACTTTTGCATCCTCTTTTGCAGGAAAAATTGCAAGTTGAGCGGGTGAAAAGACGAGCCCGTCAAAATTAAGAAATTTTCGCGGGCTACCAAACGGGCGGTCAATAATTTTCCCTTCTGCAGCCCTCAAGCTGTTCTCAACGACAATCCTTGGACTTATCCGCGTAAAGGCACTGACCATTTCCCATACATTTTCCATATAGGGATCACCCATGAGAATTTTTGTAAACGATGAAGTAGCTCTTTTAATAAGAGGGCGAATAGTTAATAACACGATCACATATGTCAGCAAGGGACTTAATAATAATGCGCCTATTACCAAAAATTCATTCATCCTTCATCGATCCTTTTGAATAAGGTTGTAGATGCTTTCTTTTTTGCCGTTTGCCGCGAATGGCTATGATCACCAGCAATATACAAGGAATAATAATTAAAATCGGCAGCTCAATGAACAATGGAAGTTTTTCCTTTAAAAGTTCTTTTTTCTCGATCTCATTTTCCGCACTTACAATTGCAATGACAAAAATCATAATCGCTGCAGGCAGTATAAAAGGCTGGTGCTTTTGTTTTTTAAACAGCTCCGCCATTCCTACAACTCCTGCATAAAAAAAAATATTTAATTTTATGAAAAGGCCGATAAATAAAGTTAAAATGACAATCGGATCCATTCTCTGAAAAAAGTCGCCGACATTGATTTTTTGGGCTGTATCAAGCAAAGGGAGATCGGCTAATTCCGTTCCGTACACCCCAAGCACTGCAATAGTTAATGCAAAAGTCCATGAGACGGCCAAACCGCTGAATAAAACCGATAACGTTCCAATTCGCACACCGTTCTGAGGTTTGTTTAAGTATGGAAGTATCATGAAAAAGACAACCATTTCGCTATAAGAAATGATAGACGGAAACACCGCTTTGATTAAAGGAAATAAGCCATCTTCTAAAATTGGCAAAAGATGTATTGGATCAACAATTCCGGAGGCAAACACTAAAAAATTTCCCATTATCCCTAGAGTGATCATGATAAAGAAAAGCAGCTGGGCAACTCTTGCGAACACTTCAATTCCTAAAAAGCATGAATAAGAAATAAGTAAAACTCCAATCAATAAAACAACTTCAAGAGGCGTTTCAGGCAAAAGATATTTAATGATGTTATCCCCAGTATCCCGCAATATAAAGCCGGCGATTAAGATAAAATAAAAATTATATATGATTGAAAGCACTGTACCAACAATTTTCCCTGTGTTTTCCAAAAATATTCCTGTCAAGGTTAGGTTTGGAAAACGATTATAAATTGGACCGTAAATCATTAAAATAAGGAGAATGTTAATTCCGGAAACAACTAACACGGCGATCCAATTATTTTGCTTTACTTCCAATCCTAGCCCTGTGACAATCAGACTTCCAAATTGAAACAAAAACATAAATGAAAACATCTGTAACCCATCGATTTTTGCTTTTTCCATATAAAATTCCTTCCATTTCCCTGCTCTCAATCCTCCAGCTTGTTAAGCGGAGGATTGTTGATCGTGCCTGTTCTTCGTATTTTGACATCAACAGTAGTTTTTATTGGAAGTTCAGTGAACGTTTCCTTCCAATGTTTTTTTATTTTTTTCCAATTTTTATAATCGTCCCGATACAACGCTTTTCCAAAACCGAAAGCATCGACTCGGTAATCTTGCTGAACATTCGAAAGAACTTTTTCAACTTCTTGTTTTATTTCTTCTTCCGTCTTTTTTTCTATCTTTCTTATCGTTTTTGTATTTGTTATTGTGAGATGCTTGCATTGTACATCCGCTACATTTCCTTGAGCCTCTATATGAACTTCACCAACGGGATTGCCTTTATGCATTTTTGTTTTTAGCTGGCTTTTTGCAGAAAAAATGTCAATGCTTATCTTTCCGTCATTCTTGCATGAAATTTCTTCGATCGTCCGATGTACTTTGCCGATAATATAATGAAGTCCTCTGCTCTGTTGTTCATCCAGCCAGCCTATTAATCGGTCTTGGTGAAACAAAGCGATTCCTTTAAATTTTAATTTTGCTTCAGGGTCAATTTGTTCATAATTGGCTTTCGTTTCACCGACTTGCTGATTGCCTTCTACTGATATTCCTGTCAGTTTCACTTCGATCCCTTCGCTGCTTAAATCCGATAACAATTGATCAAGAGTTACAGATATTGTCGGCGCCCATTGCTTATCTGATAATTCAAGAGAATTAAAAAGCTGGTTCGCCGGGATATCTTCTAACGCTGTTAAAACTTTTAAAATATCCCCTGCCTTGGCATCCTTTGCAACAGTTATATAAAAATCTGTTCTCATTTCATGATCACGTGACAAAAGATCAAGCACCTCCCCAATTCCCTCTTTTGCTAATTCCTCACCGATTACTAAAATCCGCAAATGAGACGAGTAAATTCTCCTTGGAACAGCAGTGGTCATTCGCCGTATAGCTTCAATGATGGTGTGACCTTTCTCTTGATAAGTCATAACAGGAGTTTTATCCCCTTTACTCATCAGCATGGCAATTTGACTAGGGTTTACTATTTGCGAGGTCACCACATACTGGTCTCCTTCTTTATCGATCCCTAAACCCACTTGAATGGCAATCGTGTTTAATTCTCTTCGGTTCCAGCAGCCGGATAACAACAACAAAACAACAGCAAATAAAAGCATCTTTTTGAATTTCATTTTTGCTTAACTCCAGCATTTTTATTTCTTGTTAATATTTGCATTTTTCGTTTTTTTATTCTTAATGCAAGAAAAATTTGCACAAAAAAAAGACGCCAATGCGTCCATGTTCATGATCGATTTTTAATGAGCTGTCGTTATTTCAATTTGATTTCCGGAAGGATCGATCGTGTATATTTTTCCATCTTTTTCAGTTATACGTGCATTTATTTCTTTTAATCTCTTGATCACCTGATCTTTTTCTTCCTTATTCGGCAAAATGATTGTGAACCATTTAAGCCCGACACTATTCTCAGGAGGCTTTGGAGCCCCTATACCATTCCAAGTATTTAACGCAATATGGTGATGGTATTTGCCGCTAGAAATAAATAATGCATGAGATCCATATTTTGATGTCATTTGAAAACCGAGGCCTTTACAATAAAATTGTTCTGCTTCATCTAAATAGGCAACATGCAAATGAACATGACCAATAATGGTTGCTTCAGGCATCCCTTGCCAGTCCTCTGGATCTCTTTCAGAAAATAAATCGTTTATATCTAACGGAATCGTGTCCATCACAACTTGATTTTGATTCCATTCCCAATTCGCCGACTTTCGATCAGCATAAATTTCAATGCCGTTTCCATCCGGGTCTGCCAAATAGACCGCTTCACTGACCAAATGATCGGAAGCACCCTGCAGCGGATAGTTCATTTGAATGAGATGATAAAGGGCATTAGCTAAATCTTTCCTTTCCGGCAATAAAATGGCAAAATGATATAACCCTGTCGTCCGGACTTGTTTTCTTATGACATTATCCGGTTGTTCGACAATCAATATCGGTTTCTTTCCATCAGCAGAAAAAACGACTTTATTTTCCTTTTGCTCTAATATTTTAAAACCCAATAAATTGTGGTAAAACGCAATAGATCTCTTAAGATCCTCCACTTTGATCGATACTCCCCCGATATATTTATTGGGCGAACGATGAAATGCAAGCTCCATGTATTATCCAATCCCTTCTACAAGATTCTTTAGCTTTTGACAGGCAGTTTAATCTCAAATTTCGTTCCTTTGCCTTTTTTACTTGTCACGTTGATTTCTCCTTGATGCAGGAGCACTAACTGCTTCACAATTGAGAGTCCTAACCCGAATTCCCCGTATTTATTGTTTGTTCTTGACAGATCTGCTTTGTAAAATCTCTGCCAAATGTTTTCAATTTCTTTTTCGTCCATTCCGATCCCGGTATCTTCGATTTCAATGATTGTTTCCTTATATCCAGGTTTCCCCCGCAAAAATATTTTTCCGTTTTGTGTAAACTGAATGCTATTTTTAACAATATTGATCAAAATTTGAATGAGGCGATCATAATCAGCATAAATGATTTCATTTTCATCCGCTTCAATGATCATAATGTTATTTTTCTCCTCCGCTTGTGAAAGAAGCTGTTCCTTCACAATTTCAAACACATCAATTAACTGTATAGGTTCTATATTTAGCTTTACTTGATTCGACCGAATTTTTTCATAGTCCAAATTTTCATTAACTAGCCGAATCAGCCTTTTTGCCTCTTGGCTTACTAATTGAATGCCTCTTTCTTTTTCTTCTTCAGGAATCATATCGCTTTTTAATCCTTCAATGACACCGCTGATCGTTGTAAGAGGAGTTTTCAACTCATGAGAAACATCTGCAATAAACTGTCTCCTTCTTTTTTCAAGCCTGCTTATTTCCTCCTGAGAAGCTTTAAGCTTTTTTACCATTTCATTAAAGTCGCTTGCCAGCTCACCAATTTCATCGATTTTGGAGGCATTCACCTGGACGTCATAGTTTCCAGATGACACCATTGACGTTGCTTCACGAATCCTCTGAATTCTCCGAACATGCAGCTTCGATAAAAGACCGCTTAGCAAAAATGAAACCGTCAACGAAATTAAAATTGTATAAAATAAAAACTGATTAATGTCGCTGATGGTCTCTCTTGAACCGCTTATCGGCGAAACTAGGAGAACTCCTCCCATCAGCTCCCCGTTCACGATGAATGGCAAAGAAACGAAGGATACCGCCTGATCAAACCGTTTTAAATCTTGCTTGACCACGACAATTTTGCCATCCTCCAAACTCTCCCATTCTTTTTCTGACATTGTGAACCGCGGGAAAAAGCCAGCTTCCGGATAAAAAATTTCGCCTTGTTGATTAAACACACTGAACATAATATTTCGTGTCCTCAGCACCTGCCGGTATTGATCCAAAATCCGGTTTCCGCCCCAATTATCGCGGCTATAATCATGTAAAATGTTTTGGCCGTAGGCAATCAATTCTTCTACTTTATTTTGATAAACATAGTTTTCAACATATTTTGCAAAGGAAAAGCTCAAAATCAAGAATGCAATGACTAAAACTCCTATATGGCTAATAAGCAGCTGATACATATATTTAAGTTTCATCGTGCTTCACCGATTCGTCGAATTTATATCCCACCCCCCAAACCGTGTGAAGGAAGTTTTGCGCTTCAGGCCCGAGCTTCTTTCTCAGCCTTTTCATGTGGACATCAACCGTTCTTTCATCCCCGTAAAATTGATACCCCCATATACTTTCCAGCAACTGCTCTCTCGTAAATACTTGGCGCGGATGTGTGAGAAAATGATAAAGGAGGTCAAACTCTTTTGGAGTTAGGTTATTAATCGATTGTCCTTTAAAATACGCTTCTCTTGCATCTTTGTCCACTTTAAAGTGTTTGGTTGTCACAATGTTTTTTTGACGAGGTTCTTGCTTGTTATATCTTCTCGCCACTGCCTTTATTCTCGCCATTAGTGCAATCGGGCTAAACGGTTTCGTGACATAATCATCGGCTCCCATTTCAAGTCCGATCACTTGATCGGATTCACTGTCTTTAGCGGTCAGCATGATGATCGGAACGGAGTGTTCTTCTTCTCTTAATTTTCTGCAAAGCGTGACTCCATCCATTCCGGGAAGCATCCAATCGATGATGAGCAAGTCCCAATTGCCACTCTTAGCGGATTGGTAGCCTTCAAGTCCATCATGGACAAATTCCCCTTCAATCCCTTCCTTTATAAAAAACATATTTAGCATCGAACAGACGCTTTCATTATCTTCGATCACTAAAATTTTCATTTCTCTTCCTCCCGCTAAAACAACTCTTATTTTCAAGATAAACGAGTAAAGAAAGGGAAGCAACTACTTCAACTTCTCTTTTAAAAAATTAAACTTTCGAACATAGATTTTTCATAAATTGTTCATATGTTTCCAATATGCTTATCGTTGACAATCACGAAGGAGGTAAGATTAGATGAATTTTTTTAAAAGGTCGTTGTTAAGCGTATGGGCTAGAAAAGGAAAGAGCCTTTTACAACTGTTTATTTTCACCATCATTTGCTTACTTGTCCTTTCCGGTCTGGCGATCGAAAGTGCAGCAAAGAAAGCCAGTGATTTAGCGAAGGAAAAGCTGGGAGGAGAAGTGACCTTGCAGATGGATATGGAAAAAATGCGGAATCAGCAGCAATCGGAAGGTGAACGGACGAGGTTTCAGCTTGAACCCATTCCGGTAAAATCGGCAGAAGAATTATCTACATACTCAGAAGTAAAAGGTTATAACTTATATTCGTCGACAAACGGAATTGCTGAAGACTTTGATCCAATTGAAAATGAAGACACAAGTGATTCGGATGAGGAAACAGAAAACAGAGGTCCCTTTGGGGAAAATGGAAATCCAATGTTTCAATCTGATGTCAGTCTGCAAGGCGTCGTTTTTACTGATGCTGTCGAAGAATTTATGAACGGAGATTCTACATTGGTAGAAGGTGAACATATTACCGATCAATCATTAGGAAAAAATGTTGTGGTCATCGAAAAAACATTGGCGGATGAAAACGACTTAACTGTCGGTGATACGATTACGGTAAAAGGTGCCAATGAAGAGGAAAAAACGATTGAATTAAAAATCATTGGCATTTATGAGACAACCACAAACGAACAAGATCAAGGAATGAATTTTTCTTTTATGAACCCTTACAACAAATTGTACGTTCCATATACTGTCGCGAACACACTGAAAGGTGAAGACTATGAAAATACCATTGACCGCGCTGTTTATTACATGAAAGATCCCGCGGAAATAGACTCGTTTATTCAAAAAGCGAAGAAAAATTCGAGCATAGACTTCGATACATTCAAGCTTGATGCAAATGATCAGCTATACAATCAAATGGTCGGACCAATCAACAATGTCGCGTCATTTTCAAAAAATGTCGTTTACTTAGTGACGATTTCAGGGGCTGTCATTCTTGGACTGATTGTCATGCTGTCAATCCGCGAACGGAAATACGAGATGGGTGTTCTTCTTTCTCTTGGGGAGAAAAGATGGAAGCTCATCGGTCAATTTGTCGCAGAAATATTGATTGTAGCCGTTCTCGCCATCGGAATTTCAAGCGCATGCGGAAATGTGGTGGCCGGCAAGATCAGCGATCAATTATTAGCGCAAGAGCTGGCCCAGCAAGAGCAGATGAATACACCTCCATCCTTTCGACCAGGAATGGGAGGCAGTGTAGGAATGAGAGGGCAAGCAGCTAACGTGGAAACAATTGATGACTTAGAAATCGCAATAACACCGAAAGATTTAGGCATGCTGTCGTCTATCGGAATGTTAATTGCCGTTTTATCATCATTTATTCCATCGCTGTCCGTTTTGCGGCTGCATCCGAAGGTGATTTTAACTAAACAAGACTAAGAAAAGAAGGGGATCAAATGAGTGCATTGTTGAAATTTCAAGATGTTAGCTATTGGTATAGCAGAGATCAAAAAAAAGTAGAAATCTTAAAAAAGATCAATATTGATTTTGAAAAAGGTACATTTTACACAATTACTGGTCCAAGCGGTGCGGGAAAATCCACATTTTTAGCTCTTGCCGGTGCTCTTGATTCTCCAAAAGAAGGGGCTATTTTATACGAGGGCAAGGATTTAAAAAAAATCGGCTATTCCAAATTTCGCAATCAATACGTCTCAATCGTCTTTCAATCATACAACCTGCTTCCTTATATGACAGCATTGCAAAACGTCGTTGCGGCAATGGAAATAACGAAATCCTCTAAAAAGCCATATAAACAAATTGCACTAAAAACATTAGAACAAATGGGGATTTCGCAGGACCAAGCAAAGCAAAAAGTACTGACACTAAGCGGAGGACAACAGCAAAGAGTTTCCATTGCCCGCGCTCTTTGCTGCGAATCGCAGTTAATTGTCGCGGATGAACCAACAGGAAACTTGGATGAGCAAACATCTAAAGAAATCGTCCGCATTTTTCAAGATTTAGCACATCAAGAGGGAAAATGCGTCATCATGGTGACGCACGATTTAACAATTGCATCCATCGCCGATGTGAACATTCATTTATCAAATGGAACCTTCCAAATACAATAAAAAGCTTGGGGTTGTCCAAAAAGTCAAATCCCCATTGAAAACAAACAATCATAAACACCGATATATCAACGTTTCTAAAACATTAAAAGGGGCAGTCAATAAGTCGGAAAAACGACTTTGAACTGCCCCGGCTTTTTATTTAGTTTCTTTTTACACATACTTATTTCGTCCGGCATTCAAACCAGCAATGATCATCAAAACACAGACAGCAATAAACAATAAAATGGGCGCCACCCACGAATGAGTTTTGTCATACAAAACGCCAATTAAAATGGGCCCAAAAGCAGCAAGCAAATAACCAATTGATTGCGCCATTCCCGATAAAGCGGAAGCTTGCTCGGAGCTTCTTGTTCTTAAACCAAATAGCGCTAATACGAGCCCAATGCTTGCCCCTTGTCCAATACCGATTAAAATAATCCAAAAGACAATCAGTAAAAGAGGCCCGCCATACAATAATCCAACGAGACCTGCTAAATAAATAGCTCCTAAAACCGCTACAATTCGCCTTTGATCTGCATATTTGTCCGACAGTGCCGGAGCGACAAATGTTGCCGGCAAGCCAGCAATTTGCACAAGAAACAGCATCCAACCAGCTGTTGAAGCACTTAATCCGTCCGCCTGCAAAATTTCAGGAAGCCATGCAACCATACTATAAAATAAGAACGATTGAAGACCCATAAAAAATGTGACTTGCCATGCCAGCGGCGACCGGAGCAAAAAACCATTTGAAATATGTTCAATTGGCGGTTTCGCGGATCTCTGTTTTCCACTAATTAATGGAAACCATAAACATATCGCCACAATTGCTAAAATTGCCCAAAATAATAAGGCATTTTTCCATCCAAATTTTAATCCTTCCGACAACGGAATTGCTAAACCGGAAGCGATCCCTGCAAGCATACCCATAGCTGTTGAATAAACGCTTGTCATCAGTCCGATTTTATCCGGGAACCGTTCTTTTACAATACCCGGAAGAAGCACATTTCCAATGGCAATGCCTACTCCAATCAATACAGTTCCTAAAAGCAGACCGATCATCGCTCCGAATGTTCGAATAATCATTCCTGCAAGAAGCACGACTAACCCAGCAAAAATCGCCGTTTCATTTCCATATCGGCTTGCAAATTTCGGAGCTAATGGCGAAAGAACCGCAAAAACGATTAACGGGATAGTCGTTAGTAAACCCGCAACCCCGTTGGAGATTCCGAGATCTTCACGAATATAACCGATGAGCGGTCCGACCGAAGTAATAGCAGGACGCAAATTAAAAGCAGCAAAGATGATTCCAACTATCAAGAGCATTTTTTTAATAGACCCCCATGCCGCAAAAGCGGCACCAGCAGATGATGAAAATAGTTCGTCCATGTATACTTAATCTTAGGCTGGCCAGCGAGGTCGTCTTACCTTGGTGCCATGAGCCCGTTAATTAGACAGACCCCGACGACCTGGTGCACCACAGACTGTTGCTCCCTGGGGAAGCACGCGGGATAGAATGACGTGTATGGTCGTTGCACCGCCAGCCTGTGTTTATTACATGTTAGGCATGGGGGAACGAACATGGACATTATCCATACTCATGTTTGTGGATTAGACGTTCATAAGAAGAACGTCGTCGCTTGTATTATTACTCCGGATCATCAAGAGATCCGCACGTTTTCTACCATGACTGAAGACTTGCTTATGCTTGTAGACTGGATCAAGGCGCATGGCGTCACTCACGTGGCCATGGAAAGTACAGGTTCCTACTGGAAGCCAATTTATAACCTGTTGGAGATGGAAGACATCAAGATTTTAGTGGTCAATGCCAAACATATCAAAAATGTGCCTGGTCGCAAAACAGATGTAAAGGATGCCGAGTGGATCGCTGGACTCTTACGCCATGGATTGCTACAAGGTAGTTACATCCCTGACCGCCAGCAACGGGAGTTGAGGGAACTCATCCGTTATCGTCGCAGCCTGATTGAAGAGCGGGCTCGCGAAATCAACCGCATCCAGAAGGTACTGGAAGGGGCTAACATCAAACTCTCCTCGGTGGCGACCAATGTGCTGGGCAAATCGGGTCGAGCCATGATCGAGGCTTTAATTAATGGTGAAACTGACCCCGATGTGCTATCCGAACTGGCTCAGCGCCGTCTCAAACGGAAGAAAGAGGAGTTGAAAAAGGCCCTGAAGGGCCTCATCGGCCCTCATCAACGCCTGATGCTTAAAACCCAGCTTGAGCATATTGATCACTTAGATGCCTTGATTGAAGAACTGGATGCTGAAATCAAGGAGCGGATGCGCCCTTTTGAAGATGACCTGGAGCGGTTAGATACGATCCCCGGCGTTGGTCGGCGCACAGCGGAGCATATTTTGGCTGAGATTGGCCCTGACATGACACAGTTTCCTTCGGCAGCTCACTTGTGTTCATGGGCAGGAGTCGCCCCAGGGAATAACGAAAGTGCCGGAAAACGAAAGTCAGGGAAAACCCGCAAGGGAAACCAGAAGCTTCGTAGCACCCTGGTGGAAGCCGCCCGTGCCGCTGCTAGGTCCAAACACACCTATCTATCCAGCCAGTACCACCGTATTGCTGCACGCCGGGGGGCCAATCGTGCAGCGGTTGCGGTCGCTCATAGCATCCTGACTATTGTCTACCATCTCCTCAAAAAGAAGCAGACTTACATCGAACTTGGTCCACATTACTACGAAGAACGCAAGCGCCATCAAGTCGCCAGACAAGCGATTCGGAAGTTGGAAACACTAGGGTTTAAGGTCATGGTAGAGCCGTCAAATCAAACAGCGTAGTTAACCGAAACAGTAACCATCAGGTGCATAAACATGACTTATTCCAGCAAATACCAATCTGCTGGTGTTAACACCCCCTGGATTTTTTGTGCTTTTTTCATGGACTTAAATTTTCGGGATAGAAATTTCTTTTTCTGCCCTTACCGTATAGCGTTCCATACTCACCCCTCCTTTACCCCCTTGAACATCTTAAAAGTCAATTATTAATATACCTCATACCCATCGATATCTTGATATGCCAGCACACCCCCCTTGAACATCTTAAAAGTCAATTATTAATATACTAATCCCCATCGATGGGAAAATCAACCACATACCATGTATCGATCATTTGAGAAAACAGCCAGCTTCTGGAATAATGTTAATAAACGATGTTTGAAAGGAGAGTCCGTTTATGGAAATTGTTGTAGTTGGCGCCAATGGAAAAATCGGAAAAATTCTTGTTCAGTTATTAAAAGAAAGCAACGAGCACACAGTGAAAGCAATGATCCGCAACGAAAACCAAAAAGAATATTTTGACTCGATCGGAGTCAAGACGGTTTTAGCTGATTTGGAAGGCACAGTCGATCAGATTGCCGAGGCGATCAAAAGTGCGGAAGGGATCGTCTTTACCGCAGGTTCAGGCGGACATACAGGTGCAGATAAAACTCTTTTAGTAGATCTAGACGGTGCCGTAAAAACAATTGAAGCAGCAGAAAAGACAGGCGTTCAACGGTTTATAATGGTCAGCGCTCTGCAAGCCCATAATAGACAAAATTGGAACGAAAAGATTAAACATTATTATGTTGCCAAGCATTATGCCGACCGTTTCCTTGTCCAAAGCCGTTTAAACTATACAATTGTCCGGCCGGGGGCGCTGTTGGACGAGAAAGGAACCGGAAAAATAAAAATTGCCGAAAATCTTGAAAGAGCCGCCATTCCAAGAGAAGATGTGGCTTCGGTTATTTTTGCATCAATAACGGAGAAAAACACTTTTCGCCGCTCATTTGACCTAGTCTCAGGAAACACCCCGATTCGCGAAGCATTAAAAAATTTTTAATATACGAAGAAAGGTTGGCGAATAATGCAGGTTAGCATTTTAGACCAAGCACCGATTTTGAACAACTCAACAGCAAAAGAGGCGTTGGAGCAATCCATTCAACTGGCCGTAATGGCGGAAAAACTAGGCTATACCCGCTACTGGATTGCGGAGCATCACAATCTTTCCGGACTTGCCTGCTCCGCTCCAGAAATTATGCTCCCAGTTATAGGGGCAAAAACAAAATCGATTCGCATCGGGTCAGGCGCAACGCTTCTCCCCCACTATAAGCCGTATAAAGTTGCGGAAATGTTTAATATGCTGGCAACATTATTTCCTAACCGCATTGATCTTGGGATCGGGCGGGCCCCCGGAGGAGACGCTCAATCAAGTATTGCGTTATCCGGCAATTATCTCGAAAATGTAAAAAACATGCCGAAAACCGTTCAAGAGCTGCTTCATTTTTTATATAATGACTATCCAAAAAATGAATTATTTTCAAGCATCTCAGCCTCTCCTTTGCCAAATATTCCTCCTGAACCTTGGATCCTTGGCACAAGCATAAAGAGCGCCTTTTTAGCAGCTGAAAACGGCATTTCCTATGCATTTGGCCAATTTATGAGCAATGAAGACGGGCGGCAAATTATTCAAACATATAAAAATCAGTTCCAGAAAAAAAGAAAACAGCAGCCAAAGACAATTGTCACAGTCTCGGCAATATGCGCTGAAACTAGCGAAAAAGCGGAGCAAATTGCCTTCAGCAGCTTTTTATGGAATCTTCAGCATCATAAAGGAAAAACACTTGATTTTCCATTAAAAGAAGAAGCAAAGCAGCAATTGCTGAATTCAGATGAATTTCAACAGTTTCAAAAGAATATGATCATTGGCGATCCAACATTTGTCGTTCACCGTTTATATGAATTAAAAAATTGGTATGAAGCAGATGAAATGATGATCATAACAATAACTGGAAGCTATGAAGAACGCACAAAATCGTATCAATTGATAGCAGAGGAAATAAATAGAAAAAAATCTTATCGTTAATATAATCAATATGACCATGGATAAAATCGGTTTAACCTATATGGGAACCGATTTTTTCTTTTTCCAATCCCCCATTTCATATTGTATCCTCCCCTTTTTTTAAAAATTCCCTAACTTACAACTGTTTTAAATATTATATATATATAATTTTATACTTTTAACAGTTGACGTTTTAATTATATTAAAATATTATTTAAAGAGCGGTAGGGCGGTTATTTTTTATTTTCGGACAATTCTAAACATCTTAAAAATTATACAAAAATAATGGAGGTTTATTTTTTATGATAACAAAGGAGCAGATTGTCCAAAGCCTTCCGCAAAAAGGTTTTTTTGGACATCCAAAAGGATTATTTACGCTGTTTTTTACGGAGTTTTGGGAACGTTTTTCCTATTACGGAATGAGAGCAATACTTCTTTATTATATGTATTATGAAGTTTCTAAAGGCGGTTTGGGAATAGATGAAGCTACCGCTGCATCGATTATGGCGATCTACGGTTCTCTTGTGTATATGTCGGGAACGATTGGAGGATGGATTGCAGACCGCCTGTTAGGGACAAGCAAAACTGTTTTTTACGGCGGAATTTTAATCATGCTCGGCCATATCGTCTTATCCTTCCCTGGAAATATTGAAGCTTTATTCATTTCCATGACGCTGATTGTTCTTGGTACTGGACTTTTAAAGCCGAATGTATCAAGTGTTGTCGGCGATCTTTATGCAGATAACGATGCCCGCCGCGATTCAGGGTTTAGTATTTTTTACATGGGTATTAATTTAGGTGGATTTTTAGCTCCCATTATTGTTGGAACTTTAGGACAAGGATATAATTTCCATCTTGGCTTTGCTCTTGCTGCTATTGGTATGTTTTTCGGGCTTTTGACATTTATCCTAACAAAAAAGAAAAACCTTGGTCTCGCCGGAACACAGGTGCCTAACCCGTTACAACCGGAAGAACGAAAAAAAGTATTCACTATTTTCGGCATCGGCGCTTTAGTAATTATCGCCTTTTTAGCTGTCACCATCCCTGCAGGACTTTTGACTATAAATAGCTTTACTATGATTGTCAGCATCCTCGGAATTGTAATACCTGCATGTTATTTTATATTTATGTACCGGAGTCCTAAAACAACAGAAGTGGAGCGTTCGCGTGTAATTGCTTACATTCCGCTCTTTATTGCCGCAGTAGTTTTTTGGGCTATTCAAGAACAAGGGGCTATTATTTTGGCCACTTATGCAGATAAGCGCACCCAATTATCCTATGCAGGACTTGAACTGCACTCATCATGGTTTCAATCATTGAACCCTTTATTTATCATCTTTTTGGCGCCGGTTTTTGCATGGTTTTGGGTGAAGCTTGGAAAGCGTCAGCCATCAACACCGAGCAAGTTTGCATTCGGACTTATTTTTGGCGGTCTATCATTTCTAGTTATGATCATTCCTGCTTATGTAAACGGTACTGAGTCATTAGTTAGCCCTTTATGGCTCGTACTAAGCTTCTTCCTTGTTGTAATCGGAGAGCTGTGCTTGTCCCCAGTAGGACTTTCAGCAACTACAAAGCTTGCTCCAGCGGCTTTTTCAGCGCAAACAATGAGCCTATGGTTTTTAACTAGTGCAGCCGCTCAAGCCATTAATGCCCAGCTTGTAAAATACTACACAGTTGAAACAGAAATTGTTTATTTTGGCATTATCGGCATGGTTTCAATTATTCTTGGCCTTATTTTATTCTTCATGGCACCTATGATTAAACGTTTGATGAAAGATGTTCTATAATAAAGTCTTGCTGCATGATAAAAACCTGCCTGTTCAAACATAAACAGGCAGGTTTTTTGCCATATATGAAGTTTGTTTTTGCCAAAATCACTCAGCAAAAAATTTTGAATTTCTCTCCGCTTACTTTGATACTTTATCCAAAAGCTTCAATGATTCTCTATTAAATGCTTCTAAGTCAGCAGGTGTGCGGCTTGTAACCAATTGGTTTTGGCACACGACAACTTCTTCGTCATGATAGTTGGCGCCTGCATACTCCATATCTACGCGAATTGATTTATAGCCAGTTGCATCCCGACCTTCCAATGCTTTTGCCGAAATTAGCAGCTGAGGTCCATGACAAATAGCAAATACCGGTTTTTTCGCATCCATCATAGCTTTTACAAAAGAAACAAAACGGTCATCCGCACGCAAAATGTCCGGCGAGAAACCTCCCGGCAAAAGAAGTGCATCAAAATCGTCCGGTTTTACATCATCAATCGAATAGTCAATTTTAACTTCCGCTTCACCTTTTTTTCCTTTAACTTTTTTGCCAGCTTCTTTTTCAATTGTGACCACTTCATGACCTGCTGATTGAAATGCTTCTGCAGGACTTGTGAACTCACTGTCTTCGAACAAGTCTGTAATAAGAGTAGCTACTTTTGCCATGTGATCAACTCCTTTATTTTAGATTATCATAAAAAATTTTGTGGAAACATTTATTTGCTTCATATATTATGATCAATTACCTATATTACTATTCAAACGTTTGTTTAACAATAAATATGATTGCCAAAATCAGCAGTCTCGCAATGCGGCTGCCTTCATCCGCGTTTAGAGGCGGAATTTTTCAGATAAATCGAATCAACCGAGACAAAATGGACCAAGCAAGCTATTAAGCCTGTTTCATTTGTCTTCAATATAGAAATGCTGTCAGCTTCAAGTCCTTGCATTTTGATGCTGAGTTCAGTATTCCAACCTCTTTCAACTAATAAACCGAATGCGCCGGGCAGCGAAGCTTTGACATTACAGTTGAATTAGAAAATGAAAACGTTCGTTTATAAATTTATTTGAGAAGAGCGGGCTTTTAAATAAGAGTGTCGGGGAGGGACGACAACTATCCTTTTCTTTCTGGAAGAAAACATTTGATCGTTTGCACAATTAGGGAGCTGCAAGCTCTTAAAACGAAGGGAAACAGTTGTCTAAACCGAAAAAACTAACGGTTCTCAGTCCTCATCTTTTTTTAAACATACATTTTTAATATGCGGTCTACTGCTCCACCATATGATTCCCCAAACAAATTCAGATGGACAAGCAAATAATAAAGCTGGTACAAAGGCTTGATTTCCTCATATCTTTCGGAAAGAGGGTAATATTCTTCATATGCGCGGTAAAAATCTTGGGAAAAGCCGCCAAATAATTCGGTAAAGGCAATTTCAAAATGGCGATCTCCATACATTACGGACGGATCAATTAAAAATGGTTCCCCATTCGGTCCAACTATCCAATTCCCTCCCCATAAATCGCCGTGTAAAAGAGAAGCCTCCACGTTTGCTGGAATCCATTCATGCAAGCGATTAAGGAGAGTTTCCAATCTTTTTCCACGTTCACCACGTATATAATTTTTCTTGATTCCTATTTCCATTTGTCCGCTTAAACGGTAGTCCCGATAGTATTCAAGCCAAGATGACATAAGACGGTTTCTTTGACCTGAATCCGTGACAAAACATCTTTACAATGGTCGCAAACCGTTGATACGATAAGGGAAAACGACGTTGACGATTCTTCATCAAGTAGGTGATGTGATGAAAGATTTCCCGATTCGGTTTGTATTGACAGATGAAGCGATTACCCCAAGTGCTGGGCTTGCTCTCGTTGGCTACTTACTCCATCGAACGAAACTGGATAAACGGGTAAACGCACTTCGGCTTCCAACGGTTCGTCGAGAAGTGCACATTTCCCATAGCGATGTCATTCGCTCGATGATTGGCTTGCTTGCCACAGGAAAAACGGATTTCGATCATATCGAAGCGTATCGTCAGGACGATATCTTTTCGGCATCGATGGGGATTCAGCACGTGCCTTCCTCTCCAACCTTGCGACAACGACTCGATCAGCTCGCTTGTCTTCCGATGACCGAAACGATTCTTTGGGAGGAGTCCATACGTCTGTTGATTCAACGACATGCCACTTTGTCCCCTTGTTGGACCAAAGGAAAGACGACATGGCTTCCCCTTGATATAGATGGTTCCCCATTTGACAACTCCGATACGAAAAAAGAAGGAGTCAGTCGAACGTATAAAGGATTTGACGGTTTTACACCGTTGTTTGCGTATGCAGGGAAGGAAGGGTATCTCGTTCATGCCGAGTTGCGTCCAGGGAAACAACATGTGCAAGACAACATGCCCTCGTTTTTAGTCACCGCTATCCGTCGAGCTCGTCAACTGACTTCATCTCGTCTGCTTGTTCGCATGGATGCAGGAAACGATGCAGAAGCGAATGTGCACGTATGCCTAAAGGAAGACGTGGACTTTGTCATCAAGCGAAACTTACGCCGAGAATCGAAAGCGCTTTGGTTCCAGATCGCTTCGCAAAAGGGCAAACGTGTCGATGATGGACAAAGCGAAGGAGTACAAACCTATGAGCTATGCCTTCCACAGAAGGCAGCGATCGATGGAAACACGTATACGTACGTTCAAGTCACCCAAGTGACGGAACGGACGATGGAACGCAATGGACAGCTGATGCTCGTTCCTGATTATGAAGTGGAAAGCTATTGGGTGCGGCTCAAAGGATACGAGCATGTTCGAATGAGCGATGTGCTCGCGTTGTATCATGACCATGCGACATGCGAACAGTTTCATAGCGAACTGAAGAGCGACTTAGATTTAGAGCGGCTTCCATCTGGGAAGATGAAAACGAATGCGCTCGTGTTGGTCATGGGAGCCTTCGTTTACAATCTTCTTCGTCTGATTGGACAAGATCTATTAAGCGATCCGAGACATCCGTTGCACCACAAAGTGAAACGCCGCCGCATCAAGACGATTATTCAGACGGTGATCACGATGGCAGGGCGACTCGTCCGTCGATCACGACAGATCTGGATGAAACTGACGCGAAGGAGTGGCTATAGCGAGCCCCTACTGAACGTCTATCAGAAATGGAGAGAGGCAAGATAACGAACGAATGTTCGGGCACTGATGTCCAACGTCACTCCCTGTGCTTTTTTGTCTATTTTTTTGGTTCGTATACCTAAAAAAGAGATTTGTTCCATTTTCGGAAATAGAGATGACATAGGTCATAAGCATAAAAGGGGTTTTATGGATTATCAATCCATCAAAATTACAACAAAATCAAAGTCGATTTCAATTCATCACGGATTCAGGTTTGAGGAAGCGTTCCAATATATGTATTTTTCGAATATCCGTGATATACAAAATGGCTTTTGTGTAAAGCTGCCAGCTTTTGGCCTAACAGCTTTTCTGTATTATCATCTTTTTTACCGTTCACCCATTCCATGATCAAAAATCCCTCGTTGGAATTCTCGGAGTAAGCAAACACCTTCGGTACGCGCACGGTGTTAGTATCCCTAATCAGTTGAAGCCCTTCCGCTTCCAGACGGAAAAAATCTTCGGGAGCTTCTAAGTTGTACTTTAAAAAATACGTTTGGTTTTCTGTCTGTACAAAATAGCTTTCGTTAATATCACCTCCGCTTACTTTCCGAATGTTTTCGATTACTCCAAAATCTCCAGCAGCCCTTAATGCTTCCGCTATAATTTTTTTCATCCTGCCTCCTCTTTTTCTTTTTTGTACTTATCTTTTCATAAATCATATATCTTTTGCAACGAAATCAACAAAGCAGCCTTTATTAATTGAAAAGTTATTTTTCTTTAGATTTCATTGTTCCAACAATAAAATATTCAAGAGCTTTTACATCTTCTATTAATTTTCTCCGTAATTGTTGATATGTTTCAAAAGATTGGTAGTCTAAATGATGATTTTCTTCAAACATTGTGCACAAATCGTTAAAGTTTTTGTAGATTCGGTCAAAATTTTTTTCCATCAGCACTAAAACATTTTTCATTCTCCTTTTCCTACTCCTTTTCCAAAAACCCCTTAAAAGAGACGGCGCAAAAATTCTCCTTATTTTATTTCGGAAAAAATAATTATATTTTCGACTCTTTCATAAATAATAGTTACTTCTCATACATTTTTAGTTGGAATCACTCATATCGTGTAAGGTGTCATTCCGACATTCATGATAAAATGGTAAAAAGGAAATCAGATACATTGGAGTGAATATTGATGACAAAACAAGAAATTGAACAAAGAATCGCCGAATTAAAATCTGACTATATCCGCATTCAAGGGGACATCGAAAAGCTTGAATCAGTCGGAGGAAATATAGAAAAAGCGGAACAGCAGCTTACGGAAATTGAAAACGAGTTGGCCAATCTTAGAACGGCGCTGAACAAGCAGCGTTAACACCAAGATCAAATTCCGCTGTCCGTTTCCTTTCATAATCATTTTCATTGATCCATTGGATGGGAAAAAAGAGGGTTCTGTGTGGTTTTATCCCCTCCAGGTGGAAAGTAAAAAAAGTGTTCTTAGGAGTCTGCCGGAGAGGGGATTTTTTATGGTGAAAAATCAAACATGTAACTCATACTCAGAAGATCTGAAGCGTGAATCGTTCGTTTGAAATGAAAGGAGGCTCCCTTATCGGCAACTCCATGAACATTTTGGAATTAAGCGGCATACGCAAAATTTAAGAAGTGAAAAATGTAGAGGCTTTTTGATGCGTTTTTACGATCGGTGGGAAGTATGAAAACACATGCAATTTAAAAGTTTAGAAGAAGAAAGCACAAGTCGATTTGCTTAAAAAGTGAATCGGCTACACTTAACTGGTCACTTTTCAGCCCTGCTACGACTCTTTATTCAATGCCTAACAGATTGGGTTTACGCATTTCAACTGGCTCTTTTTTTGACGGCAAAAAATTGATCGATCTTATTAGATCGATCTAAAAACATGTTTTCCATACCATCATTTTACTTTTCTAATTTTTCCTGAGCAGTTGGTTTTGGACTCAATTTCGAACAAGGTCCTGCCTGAAGCATGTAGCTTCCTCCATCATGACCGAGCATGTTTCTTACATCTTTTGCAACGTCAATTATGCGATCTAAATGAATTCCAGTCTCAATCCCCATCTCTTCTAGTGAATGAACTAAATCCTCTGTTGCAATGTTACCCGTTGCTCCTGGTGCATATGGGCATCCGCCGAGACCTGCGACAGAACTGTCAAAATGGATGACACCTTGCTGCAAAGCGGCAACCACATTCGCCAACGCCATTCCGCGCGTATTATGGAAGTGCATGGAGAAAGTCATGTGAGGAAATTCCTTTTTTAATACGCCAAGATATTGATAGACTTGTTTTGGATTGGCCATTCCTGTCGTGTCAGCAAGCGAAACTTCAGTTATCCCCATTTTTTTATATCGATCTACAATTGTTACTATTTTTTCTAAAGGCACTTTTCCTTCGTATGGACATCCAAATGCAACGGAAATTGATCCTCCTACTTCAACATTATGTTTTTGCGCCAAATCGACAATAGGTTCAAATCCTCTTTGCGCTTCTTCCACAAGGCAGTTTGCATTTGATAAACTATGCGAATCTGTTGCCGAGAGCATAAGCTTCAATTTCTTTATTCCAGCCGCAATTGCTCTTTGGGCCCCTTTTACATTTGGCACTAAAGCCCGAAATTTAATATGCGTTAAATCTTCTATCCCTTTCACAACTTCCTCGGCGTCTTTCAACTGCGGAATTGCTTTTGGATGAACGAACGATGTCACTTCTATCGATTGAACTCCTGTGTTCGCAAGCGCACGGATAATTTTTATTTTTTGTTCAGTCGGAATCCATTGATCCTCTGATTGAAACCCGTCGCGCGGCGCAACTTCGCAAATGATGACCCTTGCAGGAAACATGGCATCACTCATTTAAATGACTCCTTTCTCTTTTAACTCGGCAAGCTCCTGTTTTGATAACCCTAATTTTCCGCCTAATATTTCTTCATTATGCTCTCCAAGCTCAGGAGCGCGGTAACGAATGGTTCCAGGAGTTTTTGAAAAATTAGGAACGACGCCCGGCACTTTTACTTTTCCAAGCCGAGGATGCTCAACTTCTACTATGTTTTTCCTAGCTTGATAATGTTCATTTTCAAAAATATCTTTAATACTTAAAATCGGACTGACAGGCACACCGTACAAATCCAATTTTTCCTGCAGCTCCTTCAGCGTAAACTGGCGTATCCAGTCAGAGACAATCTTTTGTACTTCATCGTCATGTTTTAAACGTTGTGAATTTGTATAATAACGTTCATCCTCAAGCATATCTGTTCGTTCCATTGCTTCTGCAAGCCGATTAAATGTTGAATCAGTACTGCAAACAAGAACAACATATTTTCCATCCTTCGTTTCATATGTTCCTGCTGGACTTGAATGTCCGGCCAACCCGGGTGTTCTTTCTCTTACTATACCGTTTTGGTCATATTCAGCTAGTAAAAATTCGAGCATTCGGAAAATCGATTCATATAATCCCATTTCGACTACTACTTGCCCTTCTGGATCATCAGTTTTATCACGGTAATATAATGCACTGACCGCAGCAAATGCAGTATATACACCAGTGATATAATCAAGCAATGAATAAGATGGACTGACAGGCGGTCTGTCCGGATACCCTTGGATATAAGTATGGCCGCTGAAAGCGGTGCACGGAGTTCCGAACCCGGCTTTTTCGCGATACGGTCCTGTTTGACCGTAACCGGAGATTCGAACCATAATCAATTTAGGATTTGCTTTTTTCAATTCTTCATACCCTAGCCCCCACTTTTCAAGAGTACCGGGGCGAAAGTTTTCAATTAAAATATCCGTATTTTTTATAAATTTCTTTTCCTTCTTCTTTCCGTATATCTAAAGTAACTGATTTTTTGTTGCGGGCAAGCCCTGGCCATCTGAGCGGCTCATTCCCCTTCCAAGGGCCTACAGTCCGCAAAGTATCACCTTTATTGGGCAATTCAATTTTCGTCACTTCGGCGCCAAGGTCAGCTAACAGTGTTGCCCCAAAAGGAGCAGCGATCATAGTCGATATATCCAAAATATTTACTCCTGTTAACGGACCATAATTTCCTTTTTCCATCGTATCCCCCTCCAAAACATTAATTTTTCTCTGGCAGCATGCCTAATACATTGCTTCGCAAATTGCTTAAATGGACTTTCATCGCTTCCGATGCTTTTGCTTTATCTTTCTGTTTCACGGCTTCCAAAATCGCTTCATGTTCAAAAAAAGATTCAGAATAACGCGCTTGCGACTGCAACGTTTGCTTTCGCACTTGCCGGTATAAATTCAAATTCGTATCCATAAATGAGATGAACACAAAATTATGTGTCGCTTGGGCGAGAGATAAATGAAAGTTGCTGTCTGCATCTATTTCCTCTTCCGGATTTTTTAACTTTTCTTCCATTAATTTCAATGCCTTTTCCATCTTTTCTATATCTTCTTTCGTTGCCCTTTCGCATGCTATTTCAGCAATTTTTGGCTCCAATGCTTCCCGGGCCTCCAAAAATTGAATCACTGTTGTTTTTTCGAGTACATCAATAGGGTTGATCTGATATTTCAGAATCAAGCTTTGATCGACTTTTTGAACGAACCGTCCGCCGCCTGGTTTTGAAATAATGATTCCTTCCGATTCTAAAACTCTGCATGCTTCCCGCAAAGAAGTCCTGCTGCACCCGAGAATTTTCGCCAATTCACGCTCCGGAGGCAGGCGGTCATTTGGTTTTAGTTTTCCTTCTTCTATCAGCTGCTTAATTTGATCAACAATTTTTTCGTAAACTCTCGTATTGGTGAGCTCATTAAATATATTGGATTTCATAAACATGTTCCTTTCATTTTTTGGACTGTTGGGCAGTCCAATTTTATTAAAATTATAATATTCTGTCATTAAATCGTCAAGCCGCTGCACCATCGAACATGTAAAACACCGTAAGATATGAGGAGAAAAGCGTTCAATGCAAGATGTAAGATGATTTTTCTTATCCAGGGCATTTCATTTCTCATGTGGAAACTTTTCATTACACTTAGTGTGTGTTAACATTCCATCTATTCCTAAATTTCTTGAAATATATTATGATTAATTAATAGCAATCAATCATTGATTCACTTTTCCGAAGGAGGAACGCAATGTATAAGCAATATTTGCCTTTTGCGATAAAGTTAGCTAAAGAGGCAGGTGAATTGATTCGGCCGTATGCAGGAAAAGCTGGGCAGCAAACATTAAAGTCAGCAAAAGATTTTGTGACTGAAATGGATTTGAAAGCTGAAAAGCTGATCATTGATCGCATTCAGGAGACATATCCTGATCACCGCATATTCAGTGAGGAAGCCGGCAGCATTGGGGGAAAGGATGAATTTGAATGGGTGATTGACCCTATTGACGGGACCATCAACTACAGTTTCGGCGTTCCGCTTTACGGAGTTTCCATCGCCCTAACCTATCAAAATGATCCAGTCGTCTCTGCTATATCATTGCCTGCTTTTGGGGAAACGTATTGGGCAGCAAAGGGAGAAGGAGCCTATTTAAATGGAAATGCTATAAACATTCGAAATGCCAGCCTGGCGGAAGCTTTTATTTCCATTGGCGATTTTGCAAAGGACGCCAATAAACAAACGAATAAAGAGCGCATTTCATTGCTTGAAAACATTGTAAACGACGTTTACCGAGTCAGAATGATCGGAACAGCTGCTGTCACTTTAGCCTACATTGCTTGCGGCAAACTTGATATCGCAGTCTACTATAAGCCTAATTTTTATGATATTGCTGCTGGACAGCTGCTTGTGTGCGAAGCGGGCGGAGCTATACAAACGATCGGAAATTATACTGTCATTGCTGATCAAAAAATAATAGACGAGATAGCACCTTTACTGCCTGTTCAGCACACAACGGCATAAAAGCAGTCCGCAAGTCTAGACTGCTTTTATGCTTTTCTGCTGCCATATAGTACAACGACATTTCCGTTTTCATGATGCTGAGCCCGTTCGTGAAATAACGTTTTGCTAAAAAAAACCGGAACGATGATTCAAAAAATAAATCATTTAGCGATTGATTGTCCAGCCTGCTGGCTTAAAAGACGAAAAGCTTTTAAAAATCTATTAATGAACTTGCCCCTTTGCAATGCTTTTCATTTGGAGGCCAGACAGAAAGGTCGAACGGAAAATCGGAGCCAGGCACTACTCGATCTTCTCCCACTATTCGCACTAAATAGTCAATGCTTGCTTGCTCCCACAAAACATTGTCATACCAAAAACGCTTTAAGTATTCTTTCGGAGAGGATGTTAATTTTTTTGAAACCGCTTCCCATTCTTCGTATCCTTTTTCAATTCTGCCGATTTGGTAAGGCAAAAATCCTCCGCCATGGGCAAATAATATTTTCACATTTGGAAATCGATCAATCAATCCGCTTAATAAAAGATCTGTAGCACAAATCGTTGTTTCCCACGGAACACCGATTAAATTTGGCATCATTCTTCTTTTCAAGCGAGGATCTTCGCTCAATAACGGATGAATGAAAACAATCGCTTTCAACCGATCGGCTGCTTCAAAAAATGGGATAAAAAATTCATCTGACAGCATATGATTAGCTGCCCCAGGACCGATAATGGCTCCTTTTAACCCTTTTCCCATCGCATCGTTCAAGATTTGTGCAGCTTTATCCGGGTTATTTAACGGAACCGTTGCCAGCGCAGACAATTTTTCCGGGAACGATTGCACAAGCCGCGCTAATGAATCATTATACACGCCGGATAGTTCAGCAGTGATTTCTTCCGGAAACTCGTACATAAAAAGCTGCGGTATCGGCGAAATGACGGAATGATGAACTCCCGCTTTCAATTGTTCGTTTAAAAAAAGGGTTAAATCTAAAAAAGATTTTTTTAATTCAAATCCCCATTTTTGATTAACAATCAAAAACTCTTCCTTATTCTTTTCTTTTTTCACCCATTCAGCATGAATAGTTTCTTTATGTTCTTTTACCCATTCCATCACGCCTTCAGGGATGAAATGTGTATGAAAATCATACATCTCTCCACTCTCCCACCAAATTATGAAAAATTCAAATACCCCATTCTTTCAGAAATTTCCTTGCTTGCTGCGATCACTTGTTTCGCCATCGCCTTAAGCTTGTAAGAATTGATTCGTTGTTTTGGACCGACTACAGAAAGTGCTGCAATAACCTTTCCGGTATAATCATAAATCGGGGCGGCAATGGAATTAACTCCCTCGGACAATTCTTCAATGCTGACGGCATACCCATTCTCCCTTACTTTTTTTAAATGATCTCTCAGCTTCTCAGGATCCGTAATCGTATTTTTTGCAAAACGCTTTAACCCTTTAGATATAATTTTTTCGACCGTTTCATTTTCCGAAAATGCAATTAAAACTTTTCCAGAGCTCGTGCAATAAGGCGGATTGCGTCTCCCGATATGGGTTAAAAATCTTACGGGGTGATTGCACTCTACTTTTTGCAAATAAACAACTTCTAAATTGTCCAATACAGAAATATGGGCAGTTTCACCGGTTGTTTCGACCAGTTTATTTAGTACAGGCTGCGATTCTCTGTAAATATCCATATTGCTGAATAGCACGCCGCTTAAAGATAAAATGGATAATCCCAATCTGTATTTCTTCGTTTCTGAATCTTTATAAACAAATCCTTCACTTGCCAACGTCTTCATTGTCCTGCTGACTGTGCTTTTATTTAATCCTAGAGAATTGGATAAATCGCTTATTTTTTTTTCTGGCTCTTCCATTGTAAAGCTCTTCAATATTTTCAGCGCATTTTTGATGGAAGAAAGCTGATTTTTCTCGTCTTTTCCATTCAATGTACACCCTCCCCCTCTACATCAATTTTCTTTATACGAGAATATATCAAATATATGAACAACTGAAAAGTAAAAAATTAAATATTTAGATATTTTTAAAAATTTTTATATTTGTTGCATATATAGCAATTTAGAAGTTGAAAGTGCAACATAGGGAAACTACCATTAAAGTCACAGTTGAAATTTATGATGATATTCGGGAGGGTGAATCATGCCAATCAACTCAAACGGAACGATTAACTGCTTGCATTTTATTAACGGACAATTTGTTGAATCCGATAACAAAAGGACCTTTGACAATATTAATCCTGCAACTGAGGAAGTAATCGGAACAGTCGCTGAAGGAGGAAAAAAAGAAGTCGACTATGCCGTTTCCGCTGCCAAAAGGGCTTTGAACGGCCCTTGGAAAAACATAACATTAACGGAGCGTTCAAAAATTTTGCGGCGCATTGGCGATTTAATCCAAGAAAGACAGGATGAGCTGGCACGATTGGAATCATTGGATACAGGAAAACCGCTATCTCTTGCAAAAAAAATTGACATTCCCCGTGCTGCCTATAACTTCCACTTCTTCGCAGACTACATCATTTCGATTACGAATGAAGCTTATCAGCAAGATGATCAGGCCATTCATTATGCACACAGACGCCCAGTCGGAGTAGTGGGAATTATCAAGCCTTGGAATTTACCTCTTTTATTATTGACTTGGAAGCTGGCTCCATGTTTAGGAATGGGCAACACAGCTGTTATTAAACCTGCAGAGTGGACTCCTTTAACCGCTACTGCATTAATGGAAATTTGCAAAGAGGCCGGTGTTCCGGACGGAGTTGTCAACCTTGTTCATGGCTTCGGTCCAAACTCCGCTGGGGCAGCAATTGCCGAACATCCTGACATTGACGCCATTTCCTTTATCGGTGAACCCGGTACAGGAGCAGCCATTATGAAAGCAGCATCTAATTCCTTGAAAAAACTTTCATATGAATTGGGCGGCAAGAATCCAAACATTATTTTTGCCGATTCAGATTTAGATGAAGTCATTGAAACTACCATCAAATCAAGCTTTATTAACCAAGGCGAAGTTTGTCTTTGCGGTTCAAGAATTTATGTAGAGCGCCCAGCTTATGAAGAGTTTTTAGAAAAATTTGTAAAGAAAACAAAAGAATTAAAGATTGGCGATCCATTTGAAAATGGCACAGATGTCGGCGCACTCGTAAGCAAGGAACATTACGAACGCGTCAACAGCTACATCGACATAGCCAAGCAAGATGGGGCAGAAATTTTAACAGGCGGAAAGCGTCCAGACGGATTAGATAAGGGTTATTATCTCGAACCTACAATCATAACTGGTTTGGATCGAAATTCCCGCTGCGTACGGGAAGAAATATTCGGCCCAGTTGTAACTGTCTCTCCGTTTGACATGGAGGAGGAAGTTATAGCCCAAGCCAATGATACACATTACGGATTAAGCGCAACTATTTGGACAAATAATTTACGGCGTGCACACAGGGTGGCACATCAAATTGAAGCAGGCATCATTTGGGTCAACACCTGGTTCCTGCGTGATTTACGAACGCCGTTTGGAGGAATGAAGCACAGCGGAATTGGCAGAACGGGCGGCATGCACAGCTTAGATTTTTATACAGAGCTTTCAAACATAACGATAAAGCTATAATTTCAGGTGCCGTTGAAACATAAGGAGTATGTTAAAATAGCCTGCTTACCAAATCATTCTGTCTGAATGAGAAAGGAAGGAAAAAATGTTAACAACGAAAATTGCCAACTTTGCCAATCAACTGCAGGAAGCTGAAGCTTTAAACAAGGCGACAGATCCTCTTACTTCCGTTGATCCGAATCTGACTGCCGAAGAAGCTTATCTTATACAACTGGAAAATATAAAAAGAAAGGTCGATCAAGGTCAAAAAATTGTCGGAAAAAAAATCGGCTTAACATCTTTAGCAATGCAAAAGCTGCTTGGAGTCGATGAACCGGACTATGGACATTTATTAGATTACATGGTCGTTGAAAACGGCGGAAGCATTTCCATGAAAAAAGTTTTGCAGCCGCGAGTAGAAGCTGAAATTGCCTTCATTTTAAAAAAGGAGCTTAAAGGTCCAAACGTAACCGCTTTAGACGTGATCTTAGCAACTGACTATATTGTTCCGGCATTAGAAATCGTCGACAGCCGCATTAAAGATTGGAAAATCAAGCTGGCTGACACCATTGCCGACAACGCTTCATCCGGATATTTCTTATTGGGAGGAAAACCGGAAAAAATAGAAAATGTTGATCTCGAATTAATTGGAATGAGCTTGACAAAAAACGGGGAACTAGTCAATACCGGTGTTGGCGCAGCAGCATTAGGCAATCCGGCAAACTGTGTCGCATGGCTCGCCAACAGGCTGGCTGATTTTGATATTTCATTACGTCCCGGAGAAATCATTTTATCAGGCGCTCTATCCAGAGCCGCTGATGCACAAGCTGGAGACGTCTTTACGGCGCGGTTCGCTCATCTCGGGCATGTAACTGTATCATTTACAGAATAATAGATTGAAAGGAGAATTTTATGAATAAAGTAAAGGTTGGAATTTTAGGGTCCGGCAACATCGGAACAGATTTAATGTACAAAATCCGTCGATCAGATGTATTGGAGCTTACAACGGTCATCGGAATTGACCCCTCATCGGACGGATTAAAAAAAGCAAAAGATTTCGGATATTACACGATTGATACCGGCATTAAAGGTTTTTTAGAAAATCCCGATCTAGCGGATATTCTATTTGATGCCACCTCCGCAAAAGCTCATATACGCCATGCAAAATTGCTGAAGCAAGCAGGGAAAAAAGTTCTTGACTTAACACCTGCTGCCGTCGGTCCGTCTGTCATACCTCCTGTAAATATTGATAAACATTTGGATGCCGACAACATTAATTTAATTACATGCGGAGGCCAAGCGACGATTCCGATCGTTCATGCCATCAACAAAGTTCAGCCTGTCAAATATGCAGAAATTGTGGCAACGATTTCAAGCAAAAGCGCCGGTCCCGGAACTAGAGCAAATATTGACGAGTTTACCGAAACGACAGCGCGCGGAATCGAGGAAATCGGCGGCGCTAAAAAAGGGAAGGCTATCATTATTTTAAACCCTGCTGAACCGCCGATTATGATGAGAGATACGATATATTGCCTTGTAGAAAATGATTTTGTCGATCAAAAAAAGATTACTCAATCCGTCAAAGATATGGTGGAAGTAGTCCAATCTTATGTACCGGGCTATCGCTTAAGACAAGAACCTCTCTTTGACGGAAATAAAATAACAGTTTTTATTGAAGTGGAAGGCGCTGGAGACTATTTGCCGACTTATTCAGGCAATTTGGATATCATGACAGCCGCAGCAGTGAAAGTGGCGGAGGAATGGGCGAAAAATATGACTTCTAAAGTGAATGTTTAAGGAAGGAGTGAATATCGTGGGAGAACGTAACATACTGATTACTGAAGTCGCTTTAAGAGACGGCAGCCACGCGATTCGACATCAATATACTGTGGATCAAGTCGTAGCCGTCGCAAAAGGGTTGGATGATGCCAATGTACCTTATATTGAAGTTTCGCACGGAGACGGTTTAGGTGGCTCATCTCTGCAATACGGACTTTCTTTAACAAATGAAATGGAATTGATCGAAGCCGCTGTATCTACTGTCACAAATGCCAAAATTGCTGTTTTGCTTTTGCCGGGAATCGGGACAATGAAAGAATTAAAACAAGCTGCACAGCTGGGGGTAAAAATGGCGAGAATCGCCACTCATGTAACAGAAGCGGATATTTCAGCACAGCATATTGCTTTCGCAAAAGAATTAGGATTGGAAACTGTCGGTTTTTTGATGATGGCCCATATGGTTCCAACAGAAAAACTGGTTGAGCAAGCAAAGCTTATGGAGAGCTATGGAGCTGATGTTGTATACGTTGTCGATTCAGCTGGCGCTTTTCTACCGCATGAAGTAAAAGAAAGGATTCAAGCTTTAAAAAACAGCTTGTCAATTGAAATCGGATTCCATGGCCATAACAATCTTTCCCTAGCAATGGCCAATACATTAGCAGCCATTGAAGAAGGAGCGACGCGGATTGACGGAAGCATCCGCTGCTTAGGCGCCGGTGCAGGCAACACTCAAACGGAAGTATTAATCGCGGTGCTCAACCGTTTAGGAATCAACACCGGAATCGATTTATACAAAATTATGGACGTAGCCGAAAACATAGTAGCCCCCATTTTGGAAAAGCCGCAAGAAATTACAAAAGATGGACTAATACTCGGATATGCTGGAGTATATTCAAGCTTCCTGTTGCATGCACAAGCTGCCAGCAAAAAATTCGGAATTGATTCGCGCGACATATTAGTTGAGCTTGGCAAAAGAAAGGTTGTTGGCGGTCAAGAGGATATGATTATTGATGTAGCTGCTGAAATTTCAAAACAAAAACAAACGGCACATACTTAAGGAGGATGCAGCAAATGGCTGGCGCAGATATAAAAAAAATTGCTGACTACTTAGTAACAGCGGAAAAGGAAAAACGTGAAGTAAAAAAGGTAACGGCCTCATTAAAACCGGATTTGTCCGTCGAAGAAGCCTACGCCATTCAACAAGAGATTGTCAATATGAAAATAAATGAAGGTCACCGTATCATCGGTCCAAAAATGGGTTTGACAAGTTTTGCTAAGATGAAGCAAATGAAGGTCAATGAGCCTATTTACGGCTATGTATTCGATTATATGGTGATCAATAACGGCGGAGCATTGCCTTTTCATGACTTAATCCACCCAAAAGTGGAGGCGGAAATCGCTTTTGTATTAAAAGAAGATATTGAAGGACCTGGTGTCAATGGTGCACAGGTGCTTGCGAAAACAGAATACGTGATGCCGGCTCTTGAGATCATCGACAGCCGATATGAAAATTTTGATTTTACGCTTCCTGATGTAATCGCTGACAATGCGTCAACATCCCGGGTTGTATTCGGAACGTCTTTGAAAAAGCCGGAAGGATTAGAACTTGATTTAGTTGGATCGACTCTTTCCATAAACGGCGAAAGAAAAGAGTTAGGAGCCGGAGCCGCTGTGCTTGGCCATCCTGCCCATTCCGTCGCTCTGCTTGCCAATATGTTATCACGAAAAGGACAAAAGCTGCGTGCAGGTGATGTCATTCTAACAGGAGGAATCACGAGCGCCGTCTTGATAAACAAAGGCGACTATGTCACAGGAAAATTTGACGGATTGGGCGAAGTAAGCTTCCATGTTGTTTAAATAGCGAAAGAAAAAAATTTCTTACCTGATAGGAGGGATGACATGCCTTTTGTTACTATTCAAATCATGGAGGGCAGGCCGCCAGAGAAAATAAAGGAGTTAATTCAAAATGTAACAAATACTGTATCGGAAACGCTCGATTCACCAAAAGAAAACATCCGCGTTTTAGTGACAGAGGTGCCAAAAACCCATTGGGGAATTGCGGGCAAACCCGCATCTGAAGTAAGAAAATAATTTTAAAGGAGGAGAAGTAGCGATGACGATTGAGCTGGCTATGTTAGCGCCTCATGTGCCAAGCATGTGCCATTTTGACCAAGTCCCCGACTTTCAAAAGAATATGGCCATTGAGATGCAAAAGATGTCAAAGACAATTTATGATTTAAAACCGGATGCCATCGTTCTTGTTTCCTGCCATTGGCCGTCGACTTTTTTCCATTATGTTGATTGCACTCCTGTCCATAAGGGCATTTTAACCGCTTTTGAATGTCCTGATTTAATTCGTGATGTTCCATATGAATATCCCGGAGATAAACAGCTTGGTGATGAACTAGTAAAAATCGGTCAAGATGCTGGACTGCAAGTTGTAGGAATAGACGACCC
The DNA here is from genome assembly GCF_038008865.1 of Aeribacillus sp. FSL K6-8394. Classification (NCBI taxonomy): domain Bacteria; kingdom Bacillati; phylum Bacillota; class Bacilli; order Caryophanales; family Bacillaceae; genus Aeribacillus; species Aeribacillus sp. FSL K6-8394. The sequence continues at coordinate 267,980 of NZ_JBBPAA010000002.1, read as the reverse complement.
TTACTATGTTTGGGATTACGGAACGGTTGTGCCTCTTAGATACCTTGTGCCGAATGAAGACATACCTGTTGTGAATTTGTCCGTGACGATGGCTGCCACTTTAGATGAAACGTATAAATGGGGACAGCTGATTGCAAAAGTATTAAAAGAAAGCGAAAAGAAAATTGTATTTGTTTCAAGCGGCGCACTTTCCCACAATTTAGTCCGCGGCAGACACAATAAACCGACCGCTTCAGAACATGCACTAGATAAACAATTCATTAGTTATATAGTAAACAAAGAATATGATGCAGCCTATCAAATGCTTCCTCAATACGCCCGTCTGGCAAAGGTAGAATCAGGCGGAAGACATCTCGCCATGCTATTAAGCATGCTTGAAGACGATGACCAACCGAAATATTGGGCAGACGGCCAATCTTCCGGCAGCTGGAACGCACTGATCACATTTGAGAAAGTAAGTCAGCCGGCAGCCCCAAAAGTTAAGAACTAAAAATTATCAATTGTTTCATATATAAGAAAAACGCTATCGTTTTATAAAAAATGATTAAATAATATGTTTATTGATGTAAAAATATTTAAAACTTTCTGATTTGTAAACGTTTACTATTTATAGGGGGGGAAGATGTTGAAACACACTGCAAAAAAATATTCGTTCTTTTTCATTTTTGTTCTTTTGGCCATGCTAATATTTTCCGGATGTTCATCCAATTCCGCCGGTGGGTCTGACGAATCTAAAGGATCCGGCGAGTCTGGAGGAAAATCAATTGAATTCAAGATGGGGCATATGAACTCACCTGACCACGTACAGGATAAAGATTCTATGACACCTTTCAGTGAGGAAGTTGCAAAATTAACCAATAATCGAGTGAAATTCAAAATTTATCCAGGCGGAGCATTAGGCGGACCTAAAGAGACATACGATAATATTGTCACAGGTATTATGGACGCAGGATGGGGCTTACAAGGGTATAATGCAGGTAAATTCCCTGTCCATTCAGTATTGCAATTGCCGTTCCTTCCAGACGGAAAAAGTGGTGCAGAATTAAGTGTTGTTGCGCAAAAGTTATATGATGAGTTTCCAGAAATTCAAAAAGAATATTCTGATGTAAAGCTGTTATGGGTACATGCTGCTGATCCATATGCGATCATCACAAAAGGAAAAGCGGTCCGCAGTTTTGAAGACGTAAAAGGTTTGAAGCTGAGAACGCCTTCTGTAGAAGCTGGCGAAATGATCAAATCTTGGGGAGCTACACCTGTCTCACTGCCTGCACCTGAAATTTACGATGCAATGCAAAAAGGAGTTATTGATGGCGGTGTACTTCCTGTTGCAGCAATTAAAGATTTCAACTTATTTGATGTAGTTGATTACGTCACTATTGGAAATTTCAATACGAGCATTTATTACGTTGCCATGAACAAGAACAGCTGGAATAAAATTTCGCCGGAAGACCAAAAACTCATTGAGAAAGAGCTGCTTGGTATTCCAATGGCTGAAAAATCAGGTAAAGCCTTCGATAACCAAAGAGCTCTTGCAGAAAAAGAAGCAAAAGAGAAAGGTACCGAATTTATTACTCTGCCAGACAGCGAATTGGAAAAGTTTAAAAAAGCATCTGAAGTTGTCACAAAAAAATGGCTTTCAGATGTAAAAGATAAAGGAATTGACAGTCAAAAGATTTATGATCGGGCTGTAGAACTAATTAAAGGAAATTAATTTTACTTGAAATACCTGTGTACGAATAGAATGACAGACTTTCAATTGAGCAAAACACGTGCACAGGTATTATATTTATCCAATTAATTATTATGGGGGGAAATGAATGAACGCAGAAGAAAAAGGCAATCTTGTCACAGTCGACTCTGAAATTTCACATGAACAACCTATGTCTGTAAAAAGCAACTGGGTTGAAAAGTTAGATCGACTGATTTACAAGTTGAATAATATCTTACACTCCATTTCCAGCATTTTGTTGTTTTTTCTCATGATCTTAACAACAGTCGATGTAATTGGAAGATATTTTTTCAACAAACCGATTACCGGAACTTATGAAATTACTGGCTTGTCTCTGGCAATCATTATTTTCTTCAGCTTAGGTATGACGCAATTGAAAAAAGAACATATCGAAATCGATTTTCTGACAAACAAAATGCCCGCAACACTACAACATGTGCTTTATGCCATTAGCTCGTTGATTTTATTTATTCTTATTGCTTTAACAACTTGGCAATTATTTCAATATGGGAACAGAATTTTATTAGGTAATGAAACAAGCGGCGATCTCGGATTACCTTTATACATTTTTGTATTTACTACTGCTATCGGATCATTTTGTTTTATGCTGACATTTTTGCTTGACCTTTTGAAATCTCTCATCAAGGTGGTGAAATCATGAGCCCAGAAATGACAGGATTAATTGGAATTATCGTGTTAATAATACTGATCTTATTGCGCATGTCAGTAGGTTTATCGTTATTTCTCGTAGGGTTTATAGGAATATGTATTTTGTCAGGTTGGGAGGTTGGACTCTCTCAGCTTGGGACATCAGCTTTTGGTCAAGTAAATAATTATAGTTTAAGTGTCATTCCACTGTTTATTTTAATGGGAATGTTCATGTCTAATACAGGACTTGGAAAAGACCTTTTCAATGCCGTCGATAAATGGCTTGGGCATTTTCGCGGCGGATTAGCTATAGCAACCATCGGTGCCAGTTCCATTTTTGCAGCAATATCAGGATCGAGCAATGCAACAACCGCTACATTAGCGAAAATTGCCATTCCAGAAATGAAACGTTATCAGTATAAAACAGCCTTCTCGACCGCAGCGGTTGCAGCTGGCGGAACATTAGGGATTCTTATTCCACCAAGCGTTATATTAATATTGTACGGCGCCCTTACATCTGAACCAATCGGCCCATTACTAATTGGAGGGCTTGTACCTGGGATCCTCTTGACATTGTTGTTTATGCTCATGATTAACATTCAAGTGAGACTAAATCCTTCTATCGCACCAAGAAAAGAACAGAAAGCAAACCTAAGCGAAAAACTCCGCTCTTTAAAAAGCATTTGGCCATTTTTATTAGTTTTCATATTGAGTATTGGCGGAATATATTTTGGCGTGTTTACCCCTAGCGAAGCTGGTGGAATCGGCGCTATGGGAGCCTTCGCAATCACTTTGCTTTCAAAAAAACTAAGCTGGGCCGCTTTAAAATCATCATTAGACGAAACCCTTCGATTAACAGCTATGCTTTTCTTAATATTAATTGGCGCATCGTTGTTTGGAAAATTTCTAGCACTCAGCCAAATTCCAATGACTTTAACATCTTTAGTAGGTTCGTTAGATGTATCACCTTATTTAATCATGTCCTTAATCTTAATTGTCTATTTCTTCTTAGGTATGTTTTTAGAAGGAATAGCCATTATGGTATTAACTTTACCTATCGTTTATCCAATTGTAACCCAATTGGGCTTTGATGGGCTCTGGTTTGGCATTATTATGGTAATGGTCTTAAATATTGGCGTTTTGACACCTCCTTTAGGATTAAGCGTTTACATCATTAGTGGAATTGTGAAAGATGTACCAATCGAAAAAATTTTTAAAGGAGTTACACCCGCTATCATTACTATGATCATTTTCACTATTATACTTGTAATATTTCCTGAAATCGCAACGTTTTTGCCTAGTTTCATCAAATAAAAAGATCCTTAATTCTCCTAAAATCGCATCATTCTAAAATTTTGTGGGGCTGTCCAGAAAGTCAGATCCCCATTGAAAACAAAAAATCATAAACACCGATATATCAACGTTTCTAAAACATTAATGGGGGCGTCAATAATCCGTAAAAACGAATTATTAGACACCCCCGTTTAACAGTTACAAATCCATCAGTAATCTTTTGTAGTGTTTATAACCCCATAATAAATAAAAGAACCGCAAGAACTCCTAATAGCGGGACACAATAATCAATTGGTATTTATGACGATAGATCAAGCCATTGCTTCGTTATAAGGAGAACATCCATTTATTCATAGCGACCGAGGATTTCAATATAATGGACCTATGGAATCTTTCTGGGGATCACTCAAATGTGAAAAATATTATTTGAACAAATATGATTCGTTTGAGGAGCTTTGTCAAGGAATCGAAGAGTACATCCTATTTTATAATCATGATCGACCCAAAAACGCTTAAACAGCTTCAGCCCTATGGAATTTAGGACTGAAGCCGCTTAGATGATTTTTGTTACTTCCACTGTCTACTTGACAGGGACAGTTCATAGCCAATAGCCTGTTTCGAGAATCCGCAATTCATAAACATCGTTGCTTTTATGACAGCATAAATAACATTTCTGAAAAAGGAGTCTGCCGCTCTCAGATCTCTTCCCGAACTGAAAAAGTTAAACAGTATTGATAGTTGCCGAAAATAACATATTTAAAATAAAAGAACTACATTTCATTCTTTATCTCAGATAAAATACGGTACGAATGCACGCGAGCCGAATGGTCGTATATATATGAAACAACCATTATTTCGTCTACCTGAGTGTCATCCAAAAATTTTTGAAGCTTCTCTTTTATTGTTTGCTTAGATCCAACAAACGAAAAATAAAGCTGATGGCGTACCGCTTCTTTTTCAAATTCATTCCATTCTCCATCCATGCTTTCAACAGGAGGCTGCAACAATCTAGAAGTTCCTCGGATCACGCCCAAAAACATTTGATACAAGCTGGTTGCAAGATACTTCGCCTCTTCATCGGTATCTGCTGCCACGACATTCACACACGCCAACGCATACGGCTCCTTCAAATGTTCTGACGGCTGGAACTGGTCACGATATATTTTCAGTGCTTCATATAAGTGATTCGGTGCAAAATGGCTTGCAAACCCAAAAGGAAGTCCAAGCTTTGCTGCAAGCTGAGCGCTATACGTACTTGATCCAAGCAGCCAAACAGGAACATTTAATCCCTCACCAGGAACTGCGCGTACATACCCTTTCCGCTTCTCTTTCGGAGCAAAATAATTGATGAGTTCTTGGACGTCGTTTGGAAATTCTGATACTGACCCATGTAAATTTCTTCGCAATGCCATGGATGTCACCTGATCTGTTCCAGGAGCACGTCCTATCCCTAAATCAATTCGACCTGGATACAACGACTCTAATGTCCCGAATTGTTCAGCAATCACAAGAGGAGCATGGTTCGGAAGCATGACGCCTCCAGATCCTACACGAATCGTTTTCGTACCTCCTGCAATATAGCCTATTAATACAGAAGTAGCTGAGCTTGCAATGCCCTCCATATTATGATGCTCTGCAAGCCAATAACGTTTATATCCAAATCGTTCAACATTTTGCGCAAGGTCTAAACTGTTTTTGAATGTGTCAGCCGGCGTTTTCCCTAATAAAACAGGAGCCAAATCCAAAACTGAGAATTCAATCTCTTCCAGTCTTTTTTTCTGAGAATTCGTCATTTTTTCAACTCCCTTTTAAACTCTCCTTATAAGGATTGTAAAAAACTGTTCAATGGTATTACAAGGAATTTGCCTGCCGCACAACTTCTCACAGTGAAAAAAATAATTTGTAATTTTTTTATGATTCATCACAGGCTAATCATGAAAAATCAATAAATAACTGTAGATGAGCAAATTCACTAACATAAATTTACATCCGAACAAAAAAGGAGACATGAACCCGATTCCTTGATTAGAATAGATGTGTCACCAAACCATTCTCAAGGAGGTTCATGTCTCATGAATAGACTACCACATCACCAAGGAATCGACAAGTTTTTCGCAATGTTGGGGCTGGCCCTTTATTTCTCTAAGCCGGTCATGAAGCATCTCGTTCATATTATCGATGCGCTGACAACGAAAGGATTTGTGGGAACCTTGACCGATCTGCATCATGAGAGCTTTCATCCCAACCATCGAACGACACTGAGCCATTTTTTCACGAAAAGCCCTTGGGATGAAGAAATCTTGCTTCGCAAACTCCAGCAGTGGATGCTTCGTCATGTGGAACGAACGGCCAAGCGAGAGAATCACCCCATTTTTGTTTCGATCGATGATACGATCTGCCGAAAAACGAAGCCTTCGTCACAGGCGAAACACGCTATTGAAGGGTGTAATTGGCATTATTCTCACGCGGACAAAAAGTCGATTTGGGGACACTCTCTCGTCTGGCTCATGGTTCATACGATGACGCAAGCCTTTCCCTTTGCGTTTCGCCTCTACGACAAGGCGGATGGGAAAAGCAAGGGTCAATGGGCCATCGAGATGCTTTCTTCTTTGGATGTGCACGGTTCTGTTTATGTGCTGATGGATTCTTGGTACCCATCGAAAACACTCGTGGAAGCCTGCCTGAAAAAAGGATTCCACGTCATTGCGATGCTCAAGACGAATCGGGTTCTTTATCCAAAAGGCATCGCCATCCAAGCCAAACAGTTTGCCCGCTATATCGAACCGAACGACACCCATCTCGTCACGGTGGGAGAAGAGCGTTATCGCGTGTATCGCTACGAGGGAGCGCTGAAAGGTCTCGATGATGCCGTTGTGTTGTTGGCTTGGAAAGCCGATCAGCCGATGACACCTGAACATCTTCACTGCGTCTTGAGCACCGACCGGGAGCTAAGCGATGAAGAGATCTTGCGCTACTATGCCCAGCGTTGGTCGATCGAATGCTTTTTTCGACAAGCGAAAGACCAGCTGAAGCTCGATGGGTACCGCGTTCGCGGGCGTCGGGCGGTGAAACGGTATTGGATCTTGGTGCAACTCGCTTATGTGTACAGTATGGTCGAATCCAACAGCGATTTCTCTACCGGGCTTGACTTCCTTCGAAAGAAGAAAGGACATAGCCTCGTGGAGTTTATTTACGATGCAGCGAAACAAGATATTCCCATTGATGTCGTTAAAAAACAGCTTCATGTGGCATAAGGGGTACTCCGTTTGTCTCTTTTTACATGGTAATTATTGTAATGAAAATTGCTCAACTACAGTAAATAAAAGCGAGAACGAGTTAAATCCTTAGTCTTAAAATATGAATTAAGCTGGAAGATAAATCCAGTGACCTTTCGCTTAAAAAATAAAGAACTTCACAAAGCTGCTTCCATTATTATCTTCCATTATTATAAGGAAAGTTTGTAAGTTTATTCTGATCAAACATAAGCAGATTTTTACTACTAAACAGTTAAAAATGGGTTTTCAATGTTTATAGGAAGAATTTCCGCTGAAGCAGAGACCTATCGAGATGAATGACTTGTGTGAGCAAGACATAATCAAGTCCAAAAAAGTGTTCAGAACCATCGTGGAGAATTTTCTTTTGTTTACAAGCTCAATCAATCATTTCGTTTTCGAAGCAAAAAACATTTCCTCCAAACAGAAAAACTGCCTGTACACGTTACTGTCAACCAATGTTCTATCTATCATTGCGGGTGAATTGATTGAGGCATAAAACTAAGCACAATAATTTACAGCCGCACAGCTTATACTCGCCAAGCGCTTTCCTTATCAGCAAAACTTTCATCTACATCTGAAACTCGTCCAGCCATTTCTCTTGCTGCTTTCGAGTTTCCGCCTTGGAAAATTTTTGGGATATTAATAGGTTTAGGCTTTAATGGCGCTTCATTTATACGATAAAAATCTCCTTTAAAAGTAGTGGTTTCCTTTGTCCACAAATCTCGTAGAACCTGTATAAATTCTTCAGACCGTCGATAACGTTCATCATGGTCTAACCACGGTTCCCCATAACCGATAAATTCATTTTTAAACCATCCGCTGACAATATTAATTGAAGCACGACCATTACTGATATGATCAATCGTTGAAATAATTTTTGCTATGACACCTGGATGCCATAGACCGGGCAGCACAGCTGTAATAATGTTTAATTTTTTGGTACTAGCGGCAAGTGCAGAAGCAAGCGCAGCGGCTTCTAATTGTTTTTCAGCTCCGTAGCTGGCGAAAAATCTTGTTTGCAGTAGGACGTAATCAAAACCATTTTCTTCAGCTATTTGTGCATAACGTTTGTTATCCTCAAATGACCAGCCTGTTTTCTGTGGCAGATTAGAGATCACAAGCCCTCCACTAACGTTTGGCGCCCAATAAGCAAATTGTAAACCCATTGATTTTCCCTCCTTAAATTTTAATAAAAAAGGCTCATATCAGATCCCTAATATTAGGAACTGATATGAGCCTCTGGCGGTCCAGTGGGCAACCGGATAAAAGTAAAAGATTTAAGTATGATATTAATTCCATTATTCCTATTTGTCAAGTATGTTTTTAAAAATTTCGACTTTTCTTGCTAGTTTTATTAGATCAGTCCTTAGAATTAGACATGAGGGAAAGGCAGAATGGAAAATGGGTCATGGAGCGATAGGGAATATGATTATATATAATGGAGAAGGGAAATAAATAATTCTTTGTTGGAAAGCGTGGAGGATCGGTCAAAAAAAGCCGAAGGAGCTTTCTCCGACAATTTTATTATGTAAAAATAACAAAAAAGCAGTATTGATGGACATTCAAGATTAAATGTCTAATCACAAGCCTTTTTCCATCATGATCAAGTCCTGAGGACAAAAACAGTTTCGACAAAGCATAAAACATAGAAAAGATGAAACCAATAATTGGTCTCATCCTTTTCTTTATAACGGCATTGGTGTGTCTGTCGGGTTTGCATAGCCTTCTTTGTATTTTTCATCTATATATTGGCGAATTTCTTTTACCGTTTTTCCATCTTGCTTCATTTTGATTGCTTCTGCTGCAATTTCTAAGCAGACGTTGCAGCGTGTTCCATGGTCATCCCATACAACAGAACCATTTTGATTTACTTGCTTAACAAAACAATTTAGACTGCTCCGATGTCCGGCATGATCGCCGCAGCCACAATAACAAGGAATCCATTGCAGCAGCTCCATTGATTTTCCGGCTGCTTGATAGATGATTTGAATGTTTTCGCTATATTCATTTAAAAAGGTCGGCAGTTCATCCCTTGAAGCAGTTGTTTCCCACAAGTCGCCATTCGGCGCGTGCTCCATGGTTGATTGTTCTTTATTTGAACTGCAAGCAGAAATGATGATTGTAATAAATAGTAATACCAATAATTGTTTGGCTTTCACAACGTCACACTTCCTTTTATAAAGTGTAATGAAATCCTTCTTTTCTGTTCATCAACTAATCACAAATTGCATTCAGCTGCCGAACATAGAACCATCTGGCGGCCGATGTTACCCTTACAATATATATTCCTATTTCCCTTCCTTAAAGGTTTTCTCTCAATTAATAAAGTCTAAAGAACGGCATACATCTTCAAAGCTTCTGATATCATTCCATTATATTGTAAAGGGGATGCTTCTAGTAGCTGCTAAATATCCTTTATTTTCAAATCCGAACTTTCGAAGGGTGGATAGATTTTAAGCTCTACAAGAAAAATACCATAATCACTAAATAATAAAAAGAATCTTCCTTTAGTTTTAAAAAATTGTCAATGGTCAAGTTTGATCAAAAAAAGGAACCTTCCTTAAGAAAGTTCCTTTTTTATAGCTTGCAAAAATTCAAACTATTCTTTCTATTATTATAATAGAACATTTTACGCTCTAACAGTTGATTTGGCCTGAACCCTTCCGACAATACCTGTAATAATAATGACAATGATCGCTGGAATAAACCAGCCGAGTCCTTGTTTATAAAATGGCAATACTTGTTCATAGAACGAAACAATCGGTACCATCCATCCGAAATAATCAATTCCAAGTGAATTACATAATGATTTCAAACCATCAAAAATACTAATTAAAAATGTAACTCCAGTCGTTGAAGCATATACAATGCGTGCGTGATGGAAAAGCGGCGACAAGAACGTTAACAAAATCAAAACAATCGCTAGCGGATAGATGAACATTAAGACAGGGATAGAAAATGAAATAATGTTCGTTAATCCAAAGTTTGCTATTACAAAAGTAAGTAAGCTAAAGAAGATAACCCACGTTTTATAGCCGATTCTCGGAATCAATTTATGAAAATATTCAGCATTCGCCGTTATTAAACCAATGGCAGTCGTTAAACATGCAAGGATGATAATAATAGCCAGCATAATTAAACCAAATGTGCCAAAATAGTGTGAAGCCGCATTGCTGAGAACGGGTCCACCTGTTTTAAAAATTCCGAAAGCTTCTGTACTTGTTGCTCCTAAATAAGCAATTCCAATATAAATCAGTGCAAGCAGTGAAATGGCAACAGTTCCTGATTTTGCTGTAGCTTTCATAATATCTTTTTTTGATGTTACACCTAATTTGCGTATGGCATTGATCACAATAATGCCAAATACAAGTGATGCAAGGGCGTCCATTGTACTATAGCCATCTATAAAACCTTGGGAAAACGCATGAATTTTATACACGCCTTGCGCTGAACCAATATCCCCAATAGGATTCACAACTACCATAAATAAAAGTATGGCAAGAAGAATCACAATTCCAGGCGCTAGAAGTTTTCCAACATTATCAACAATTTTAGCCGGGTATAAAGAAAACCAAAAAGTCACAGCAAAAAATAGCAGCGTATAAATAAACAATCCAACCTGATGAAATTCCTCAGCAACAAACGGCGCAATACCGACTTCATACGCAACAGTTCCAGTCCGCGGTGCTGCAAAAAAAGGACCAATTGTTAAATAGAGCAATGATGTGAGAAAGACGGCATAAGTCGGATGAACTCTACTAGAAAGCTCTTGTAAATCACTGCTTCCGGAAAAACTCATCGCTATAATCCCGAGAAACGGCAATCCGACTCCAGTAATAATAAATCCAGTAACAGCAAACCACAGATTTTCCCCGGCATTTTGTCCAAGCTGAGCTGGAAATATTAAATTCCCCGCCCCAAAAAATAGGGCAAACAACATAACACCAATAACAGTAAGTGATGAAAATGATAGCTTGTTATCCTTATCCATAATTATTTATCCCACCATGATGAAATTTTTTAAAATTAATTTATTAAAATAATTTGCATGATTCGTACAATAAATTATATTATACTATTTTTTTACGAAAATTTCAATGAATTCATATACTTATACTACGTACATTCACTTGGAAAAAACGCTTGAAGCAGGCGGAAATGAACGCCTGCTTCAAATAATCGTAAGTCATCATCGCTTATCCTTTAAAATCTTGCTTCAACCTTTAGCCTAACAAAACTATATTCTTATTTTTTGTCTCAAATAATAAAATTTGCAGGTCTTTTTAACCAGAACATTATTCTTATAAAAAGTTTAGCCTCCATAATAGAAACCGGTTTCTTTCAATGTTAGCGGTTCGCCTTCCCGATGCACTCCGGCATTGAACACTTCACCGACGTAAATATAGTGGTCACCTTTTTCTATTTTTTCCACCACTTTACACTCAAAAAAGCTCAACGCATCTTTAAAAATCGGACATCCTGTTTCTTCCGTATAAAATTCGTATCCAGCCAGCTTGTTTCCTTCCGGCTCAATGGATCGGAAAAAGGCAGTAACCATGTCCTTCTGACCCGTCTCCAAAATATTGACGCTAAATACTCCGCTTTTGGCAATTTGTTGTTGTGAACGTGTACCCGCTTTTGCGGCAACTGCAACTAAAGGCGGTTCAAAAGAGGTTTGCGTCAACCAATTTCCAGCAAATCCATTGGCTCCGTTTTCATCTTTCGTTCCGACAATGTACAAGCCATATGTAATTCCACGTAAAGCCGTTTTTTTCGCCTTTGCATCCATGTTGAGCATCACCTTCCTTTGAAAACAATTTTTTGGATTGTTTTGGGTATTCCCTTTAGCTTCATTTTAGGCAAACGATTAAAATATGTCCAGTTTCAGCTAATAGTTTGCCTAGAGTATCGGCCAATTGTTCCAACTGCTTCCAATTCTCTCATAATGGCTTAACTTAAAGCGTCATCATACAATAGAATGAAAATCTAGCCTATTAACATATGAAACGCTGGTATGCGGCGGGCATACCAGCGCAGAAGGTGACCTGATGCTTTTAAGGCTTAACGGTACTCATTGTGTAAGTCTATATTGTATGAAAATTAAAGCAGCTAATATTTAGATTCGTTCAAAATGTTCAATGTCACTCCATCACCAAAAATATCTCCATTGATCAACAATTCTTCCCATTGCCGAATCAGCCAATATACCGATAAAAATCGCAAACACGATGGAAAATATAGCAACATAGATAAAAAATGAGTATAAAGGATCTATTCCTTTTGAATATTTCGTTAGCAGTACACTTATCAAATAATATGGAATGAAAACTACCGCAAGCAAAATTGAAATGCTCAGCACAATGTTTCCATAAACATGGGATTTTAACAAAACTAGCAATAACGCGATAAGCGAAACAATGATCGCGGTGGTAAGATGTGCTCCATATATAGCTGTTACCTCTTGAAAAGATGCACTTGATCCAAACAATTTATTAACAATGAACATACACAATAACACGAGCGCAACAATAAGAAAAACAAATATAAAAACAAAAAAAAATACCGAAACATACGAAGGTCCATCATAAAACTCATTTATCAGTCCTTGAGTACCATGAATTGCCGATTTAAATAGATTGCGGACAAAAACGCTAACCGTTAGTGTGACAATGAACACAAATAAAATAATGCTGATAAAGCCATTCACCCATTCATTTTTTTCTTTGCCAAAAATGGATGACGGATGTTTCAAAAAATGAACGAAATAGCTTCCATACACTTTCGACTGCTTTTTAACGGATTTCCGAAAGAAGTCTCCCATCCTCAAGGAATGTGCAGGGCGTAGCCCAATGAGTAGGTGGGAGATGAATTTCGGTTGGCTTTAGCCAACGAATATGATAGAATATGGCTAGAACGGACACCTTCGGAACGAAGGGAAGCGTAAAGGGTTCTTGTGTGTGGCTTACCGTTCAGCGAACACACACAAGTCGCTTGAAGCCCCAACCTCTAAGCGAAGCGTAGGTGGTGGGTAGTTCACCCTTTTCTACATGTTCATTCATTTGTGTGGAAGCTGCTTGGCCATAAGACGGTTGGGGATTTCTGTTAATTGAAACCTGATCCCCGCCGCCTCCCGCTGTTTCTTGTAGATTTGGATCATTATTCAATTTTGCCCCGCATTTCCCACAAAAATTTCCTTTTTCTTGTTCATTTCCACATTGATGACAAATCATTTTCCTCTATTGTTCCTCCTCTATTGATTGGTATAACATGGGCAGCCGCCTACAATCGGCTTGCCCAAACATTGAATGAAGGTCTTCTACGAATTTAATTGAATCACTGTTCCTTTGTATTCATCCAATTTTCGATCAGTGTTTTATGCTCCTTGCTTCCAACTGTTTCTTTCGCATATTGCGGATCAACGATCGGATCTTGAATAGTGGATAATTTATGCGTTAGCACTCTTGTCACCGCTTCGTTGATGCGCTTTTCTTGAATTTTTCCGTCTTTCACTGCTTTCACTAAGCCATTATAAACCTCCACTTGATGCTCATATTCATGGCAAACGAGCAACAAATCCGCTCCGGCATTAATCGCTTCGATTGCCATATCTTCATATGAATAATATTTATTTACTGCGCCCATTTCAAGATCATCCGTGACAACAATTCCTTTATACCCCAGCTTTTCCCGAAGCAGCTTTTGAATCATAACAGAAGATAAACTTGCTGGTTTGCTAGGATCATAACTTGGATATTTAATGTGAGTCATCATAATGAAAAATTGATTGTGATCTGTATTTTCAATGAGCTTTTTAAATGGATAAATATCGGAATTCTCCAAATCCAATTTGTCCGCTTTTACAGAAGAAGTGTCAATATGCGGATCAACACTGCTTCTTCCGTTTCCGGGAAAATGCTTGAGCGTTGCTGTAATCTTCGCTTCATGCAATCCTTGAACCACTTTTGCACCATACGTATAGACTGCTTCCAGATTTCTACCAAAAGATCGGCTGTCAGTCTCTGACAAATCCAAAACAGGTGCAAAATTTAGATGAAATCCCATGGCAGCCAATTCCCTTCCGTTCAGAAGAGCAATATCGTACACCGCTTTTTCATTTGCAGCTTGCCCTAGCTTCTGTTGGGATGGGATGGGAGACACTTTTTCTCTCATCCGCAAAATGTCTCCCCCTTCTTGGTCCACTCCGATCATAAGCGGCACTCCAAACCGCTTTTTCAGCGCGAGCCTTTGCAAAGAATTATTTAATTGCGCAACTTGTTCCGGAGTCTCCATGTTGCGGTCAAACAAAATGACAGAACCGATATGTTTGTTTACGATTAAATCGGTTATTGCCTCGTCTTTTTCCGTGCTTTTAAAGCCCACCATCAAAAGCTGGCCGACCTTCTCGCCCAAAGACATATCATCCACTATTCTAGCTGCTTTTTCTTCGACCGTTTCTTCTTTTTTATCGTTTTTTTCTTCTTGCAAAGCTGCAGCATTACCCGCTTCTTTTACTTCCGGTTCTTCACGTTGCTCTTGAATCTTTGTTTTTTGATTTTCCTGAAAGAGTGGCAATTTCGGGATTGATATAATGGCAAAAATACTCAAAATAAATATGGCGAAAATGAGAAGCAAAGATTTCCATTTCATTCCGTTCTAGTATTTAGCTTTTTAATTTCAGGCGTTGCTAATTTCCAGCCGTCTGATTCCTTCACTAAATACCATTTCCCTCCCCATTCTTGTACTAATGTGGAGCCGTCGTCCTGTTTGTCATAAGAAGTTAATTGAAAACTCACGGTCGCTTGATCATTTTCTATACTTTCCACACTTACATTCGTAACTTCATTTTTAAAATTGTTTTTTAGCCCTTTAGACCATTTTTCATAGCTAATTTTACTGCGACGGCTTGAGGAAAACAGTGCATATGCCGATTCGTAATCACCGCTTGAAATACTAGTATAATGGCTCATAATCACATTTTCGATCTCCGATTGTTCATCATGATAGTCTTCTAATGAATCTCCAACATCTTCGAAATCTTCCATTGGAATTTCTTGTTCAAATAATAGATCAATCGTTTCCCCGGCTTCTTTAATTGTCTTTTTATTGCTTTTCAACGTACCATCAGCAGTTTTTATTTCGGCATGAAGCGTCATCGAACCGTCTGTTGCAACTGGTCCAAACTCTTCTACATCCGAAATTTTTAAACCTGTGCTCTTTCCATTGACGAATAAAGTGGCATCTTCAATATTTGAATATAAATATACATAATCTCCAGTTAAATCAAAATTTATGTACACTTTATTTTCTTCTGCATCACTTGGCGAAACTTCTTCCACTTGCTTTACGTCTGCGTATTCTCCTTTGTATACTGCTTGCACTTTATGATTGATTGGCAAAAACGGCCCGTAAGTCCGTTCTTCGTCTTTTTTTATAGGTTCATATTTTTTCCCATCTATGTAAATATGGCTATCATGATTTGCCGTTACGACAATATATAAATTTTTAGGTATGAGTGCATAATAATCAAAAAATAACCATTTTTTTCCTAATTTATTGATCGAAATATCTGCATCAGTACGCTCAGGAAATGCCCCTTTTTCATAAATAACCGCTTCTTCATGCAAGCTATTTTTCAGTTCAGAAAATTCCGATGGGTTCATTTGATAATAGTCAATTAATTGTTTTGCCACTTTTTCATCAATTTTTATATCCGATTGCTTCGAGTTTAGTAAATGAGCCACTTTTTTTGCATCATGATTGTTGACAGTTAGAATAAAATTTTCCACAAGTTTTGTCGGTTTATAGATCGATTTTACAATAAAAAATGAACTTGCAATTACTAAAATTCTGTAGTTGAGCAATTTTAATTACAATAATTACCATGTAAAAAGAGACAAACAGGGTACCCCTTATGCCACATGGAGCTGTTTTTTGACAACATCAATGGGAATATCTTGCTTCGCTGCATGGTAAATGAACTCGACAAGACTATGCCCTTTCTTCGTTCGGAGAAGATCAAGCCCAGTAGGGAAATCCCGGTTGGACTCGACCATACTGTACACATAAGCGAGTTGCACCAAGATCCAATACCGTTTCACCGCCCGACGCCCGCGAACGCGGTACCCATCGAGCTTCAGCTGGTCTTTCGCTTGTCGAAAAAAGCATTCGATCGACCAACGTTGGGCATAGTAGCGCAAGATCTCTTCATCGCTTAGATCCCGGTCGGTGCTCAAGACGCAGTGAAGATGTTCGGGTGTCATCGGCTGATCGGCTTTCCAAGCCAACAACACAACGGCATCATCGAGACCTTTCAGCGATCCCTCGTAGCGATACACGCGATAACGCTCTTCTCCCACCGTGACGAGATGGGTGTCGTTCGGTTCGATATAGCGGGCAAACTGTTTGGCTTGGATGGCGATGCCTTTCGGATAGAGAATCCGGTTCGTTTTGAGCATCGCGATGACGTGAAATCCTTTTTTCAGACAGGCTTCCACGAGCGCTTGCGATGGATACCACGAATCCATCAGCACATAAACGGGACGGCGTACATCCAAAGAAGAAAGCATCTCGATCGCGAGTTCCCCCTTGCTTTTCCCAGCCGCCTTGTCGTAGAGGCGGAACGCAAAGGGAAAAGCCTGGGTCATCGTATGAACCATGAGCCAAACAAGAGAATGTCCCCAGATCGACTTTTTCTCTGTGTGAGAATAGTGCCAATCACACCCTTGAATGGCGTGCGTGGCCCGTGACGAAGGCTTTGTTTTTTGGCAAATCGTATCATCGATCGAAACAAAAAGGGGTTGATTTTTCTGTTTGGCGATCCGTTCGACACGATGAAGCATCCATTGCTGGAGTTTGCGAAGCAATGTCTCTTCCTCCCACGGGCTTTTCGTGAAAAAATGGCTGAGTGTCGTTCGATGGTTCGGATGAAAACTCCCATGATGTAAATCGGTTAGTGTTCCCGAAAAGCCCTTGGTGATCATGGCATCCACGATATGAACAAGATGCTTCATAACAGGTTTCGAGAAATAAAGCGCCAATCCTAACATCGTGAAAAACTTGTGAATTCCTTGATGATGTGCTAGTCTATTCATGAGACATGAACCTCCTTGTTTGAATGGTTTTTTGGCACATCTATTCTAACCAAGGAATCGGGTTCATGTCTTCTTTTTTGTTTGGTTGTAAATTTATGTTAGCGGATTTGCTCATCTACAGTAAAATTAATAGAACTCCAATACTTGCAAAAATCTTAGATTTTTTCGTTGCCAGCACCGGTCTTCTTGATCCTGATCCCTCCCCTGCCTTCATTACATTTTGCGATTGTACGGCGTTTTGTGATTCTACGACTTTCGCGCCGCAATTCGTACAAAATGTTTGATTTTCTTCTAATCGGTGTCCGCATTGTTGACAATAGTTCAACGATATCACCTGCTTTCTTCATAAAATTCAAGGAGATTATATCATTTCATAAGGCTTTTGGTAGATTTTCTGAATAATTAGACATTAAAACAAACAGCACTCTTCTTAGAGGTTTTTCAAACATTTTTTAAGCTTCTATCAATCGGAGTAGAGACTTTAAACAAAAGGTGTTATATTTGCCCCTTTTTTCATTAAGTATAGGAAAACCCCCGACTGAGTTGAAATTCATACATTTTACTTATATAAGAAATTTTGTTATAATATTTATTAGCAACCAGTAGGTTTGAGTGCTAACAATATACGCCACTTTCATTTTTCATTCATCCATCTGTTATGAACTTCATAATCATAGACTAATGGAGGGATGACAAATGAAAACATTACTGTTAGCTGGTGGTTTAGGAACACGTTTACGCCCATTAACTGAAAATTTGCCGAAACCGATGGCACCCATTGCTAACCGGCCATGGCTCGAACACCTCATCACTTATCTTCGCGATCAAGGAATCAACCAATTCGTAATAGCCTCACATCACTGTTCAGATGTCATAAAAAATTACTTCGGAGACGGCAAACGTTTCGGTGTAGACATTGAGTACTCTGATGAAACACATCAAATGGGAACAGCAGGAGCTATCAAAAATGCTGAAAGATTTTTGAAGGAAAGATTTCTTGTTGTAAATGCCGACATTGTTCACTTACCAAACTTGATTCCTCTTCTTGAATTTCATGAACAAAGCGGCGGGATCGCCACAATTGCACTGACGGAAGTAGATGACCCTTCTTCTTACGGTGTCGTTCAACTGGACGATTCCAGCCGGATTTTGCGTTTTGTTGAAAAGCCTCGTCGTGAAGAAGCACCATCAAATTTGATCAATGCTGGTTTGTACATTCTTGAACCAGAAGTAATGCGCTACATTCCAGCAGGACGTGAAGTTTCTATCGAACGTGAAACATTTCCCACCCTTATTCAAAAAAGCAAAAGTGTATACGGAAAAATAAGCAGCGGTTACTGGTTTGATATGGGAACACCAGAACGTTACCGGAAAATTCATTGGGACGTTCTTGAAAATCGGAACCCGTTGCCTACTCGCGGAAATCAAGTTCAACCGGGCGTTTGGTTAGGAAAAGACACCAAAATCGGATCTGGCGTCCGCTTTATCCCTCCTGTTTTAATCGGGGATAATGTCGAGGTAGGCGATCAGTCAGTAATTGGCCCGTTTGCAGTGATTGGTGATCATTGCCGCATTGGCTCCAAAGTGCATTTTTCAAACTCTATTCTTTGGGATCAATCAAGCATAAGCGATAATATTCGTGTCAACAACAGTATTATGGCTTACAAGACATTCTTAAATGAAGGTAAAGTGTACGACAACTTGATCTTGAACCAATATGAGAGGGTGATGCAAGCATGAGTCGAATTGCATATGTCAGCACATATCCTCCGCGCCGCTGCGGTATTGCTACCTTCACTGAACATGTATTTACAAACGTAAGCGCTGCTGGCAAACGCGGTAATCGTGATCCAATCATTGTACTTTATAATGAAAATGATGACAGAAATGTATATGAAAATAATCCGAGATTTTGGCCTTTGCCAATGCAAGATCGTTCAGCTTATGTGAAGATGGCCAAAAGGGTCAATCGAAGCGATATTTCTGTTGTAGTTTTGCAGCATGAATTCGGCATTTTCGGTGGTGAAGCGGGAGAGTACATAGTCGACTTTGTACGTGCATTAAATAAACCGCTCGTCACGACGTTTCACACGATTTTCTCTGATCCTAAGCCGCCATATCGGCAAGTCCAGCAGGAAATCGCTGATTTAAGCGACGCTATAGTCGTCATGAACCGCAAGGCTGTCTCTTATTTAGTCCGAGCGTATAATTTGCCCGAAAATAAAATTATCTACATTCCACATGGATCGCCTAAACCTCGAGATAACGAGCGGGTTCAGCTTCGCCGCCAGCTGGGATTTGAAGGCAGAAAAGTATTGCTTACATTTGGATTACTGAATCGCGGCAAAGGAATCGAATCTCTAATTTCAGCCCTCCCAGAAGTTGTCCGTGAAGTACCGGAAACGTTATATATTATCGCGGGACAAACGCATCCTGAAGTGAAAAAGCGGGAAGGAGAATCATACCGTGAAGAGCTGCAAAACATGATTCGTCAGCTCGGATTAGAAGAGAATGTCCGAATGATTGACCGTTACTTTAATGAAGAGGAGCTCGTCTCCTACTTAACAGCGTGTGACCTATATGTAACTCCTTATCCGGGCTTGCAGCAAATCACAAGCGGAACGCTGGCTTATGCCGTTGGAATAGGGCGTCCGATCCTCTCCACGCCATACGAGCATGCGCAAGATTTATTAAAAGGCTGTGAAGAACTGCTTCTTCCGTATGGCGACATCAAAGCATGGGAACAGCGATTAAAAGAGCTATTAATGGATGACAATGCATTACACCAATGGGAAAATCGAATTCGGCAGATTGGAAAGGCAACCCATTGGCCAACTGTCGGGATGCAATATTTGAAGCTGTTTGCCAAAATCGGTGAAATGGTCTTGGATGAGAAGGGTGTGAAAGAGCCGAACGAAAGCGTGGTGAAACACGTTGCCCCAACCAAATATTAATTTTGATCATTTGGAACGTTTAACTGACGATACAGGGTTGATCGAGCATTGCCTCGGCCGGATTCCTCGCCGTAAAGAAGGATATTCAACAGACGACAATGCGCGCGCCCTTTGGCTATGTATTGAATGGATAGAGCTTCTTCAAGATGAACCGTCTGAATTGAAGAGACTCTACGGAATGCTTGATCGGTATTTAGCCTTTTTGCTTTGGGCTCAAAGGGATGATGGATGGTTTCATAATAACTTTTATTATGACCGAACACCTGAATCGGAAACTCGTTCTGAAGATTGTCTTGGTCGATCAGTTTGGGCAGTGACAATGGCCTATTTAAAACTTAATGACAATGCCCGCCGCTATGTGGCAGCAGAAATTTTGCGCAATGCCCTTTCTGCATGCCGCAAGCTTCGTTTTGCCCGCAGCCAAGCATGGGTGCTGGCCAGTTGCAGCAAACTGCTCATGGAAAAGAAAAACAGCATTTCCTCTCTTGGAATAGCAGAAGATGAACTTAAACAATTGGCAGAGACATGCGAACATAATTTATTAACAGCATACAAAGAGCACCGAACCGAAGATTGGCATTGGTTCGAAAAACAAATGACATATGCCAATGGAATTTTGCCTTGGGGATTATTTTTATCCTATCGATACAACCGTCGCAATGAAACATTGCGAATTGCCAAAGAGAGTCTTGATTTTCTCATCGAAAAGATGGGCGGATTCAACAGCTCCCCCATTCGGCCAATCGGCAACCGGGGTTGGTGCAGCCGCCACAATCGCGCCGACTGGGATCAGCAGCCCATCGATGTTATGAAACTAGCTTTAGCTGCAAACGAAGCTTATCATATTTTGGATGATTCTGCTTACTTACAAGTTGTGCTGCGCTGCCGAGACTGGTTTTATGGCGGGAATGACCATCACATTCCTTTAGTCGATCCTAGCGATGGCAGCTGCTGCGACGGTTTGAACTCCGATGGCCCTAACCAAAATCGGGGCGCGGAATCAACACTTTCCTATTTAATGACTGAAGCTTTAGCACATCCGCTAAAATTGGAAGTATTCGAAAAGATTTAATAAAAAATCTGTTTTTCAGTTGTTCAAAAAAGTGCAGCCGCCTTTTCCTCTATTCTTCGGACGATATGGCGATTGCATTGGGGAGATCATCATCTCCCTAATTTTTTTGCTGTTTTCTTTTCCTCCAAGTTATTTCCCCGAGCCGGATCTGAAAACGCTTAAATGAATTTTTTGTTATTCCACAACCTTTTGCAATTTTTTTAAAATGTTCATCCAGCCATGATTCATCCGTTCACGAACAACAGAGCTTTTTTCATTTACTTTAGGCAGCACATCGTCAGGATGCTTCCATCCGCTGTGAATAAGAGTAAATTCAGTTTTATCCTAAATCCTTCAAAATAAATGAAACAACCCAGCCTTCTGTATCCCATGTGAAAGAGAGGCGGTAAGGCGGTTCAAGTTCTACCACTTTACATGGAGACGGCCCGAAAGGAGATTGCAGATGGAATTCATGTCCCAGCTTTGGCTGAAAATCATTTGGCATGAACCATGACGCAATCCCCTCTGACGTAGCCGCCGCCTCCCAAACTTTTTCAATTGAGGCTTCTAATACAATTGATTGATGAATGTCTTGTAATGGATTTTGATGATTTTTTTCCATAGTCTTGCTCCTTTTTACATCATTTAGTTTCAAATTATATGAAACCACAAGGTACTATGTCAAACGCACTGACTCATGAAATAGAAATTCTTAGATATACATGAAAAAAACCGTTCCGAACTAGAACGGTTCTTTATCTTTGTAAACGCTATCATTTTCTACATCAGTTTCAAAGGATCATAAAAACAAATCTTTATTAATGGGCAAATTATTTTTCTCGCAATAAGTTAAGTAATGATCGATAAACCAAAATACATCTACCGTTTCAATGATACGGTCTTGATCATCGAGAAATTCAAGCGGTCCGTTTAAATGAAACACAGTTTCCATCCCTTCGTCGGAAACGAGTGTATGTGTCCTGCCCGGACTTTCGCGAATAAAATCTCCCGGTTTTGCGATCCAGTCGTATTCTTTGTAATACCAGCTTCCTTTCATCACATAACCAGTGACAGGACCGCGGTGGCGATGCCTGCCAAGCGTGCCGCCAGATCCAACCCGAAGAACATTGACGGAAGTATTGCTGCGTATATCGAAAGACAAATGACGTATCCAGACGTTTTCTACAAACGGGACCCAAGGCGAAGTTTCTAAAGAAGAATGGATATAACCTTCAGAAAGTGCAAATTGGTCTCGTCTCACATCTACTCTTTTTTCCACCTGTACATAATGATCCACAATATCCCCCCGCACCTTTTGATTTCTTCACTTTTGAAACAAGATGAAAAATTCACTAAATGTATATGATTTCTTCATCCAAATACAGTAGCATTGCATTAAGTTAATTTTAATTTGTCAAGCCCAATTTTATGTTAAATTTCATCTTTTTGGATATAAAAAAACTCCTTATAATTAGGATTGGCAGTCCTATCCAAATCCTAAGAATAAGGAGAAACCATTATGGATAAGAATACCACAGAATCCACAATAAATGAACTATTTAAAGAGATCGATCCAATAACTTTTTCAAAACTAATTAATGTGATTGACGTTGACAAATACATTAAAAAATTAACGGTGTATAAGTTTTTACAACTTTGTATCATCGCTCAGATAAATGAATTGGAAAGCTTAACAAAATTGGCCAAACATTTGAAAGACAAGGAAGAGTTGCAGACATATCTGGAATTTGATGCAATTAGTACTTCGCAACTTTCTCGCAAATTAGGCCAATTATCCCCTCAACTGTTTGAAAAAGTATTTAAATATCTGGTCTTAAAGATCCAAGGGCAAATGAAAAATGCCCCGATCATCCGAAACATTGGTCGTCTTCTGGTCATTGATTCTACCACGATGAGCATGAGTTTGAGCCAATATCCATGGGCAACTTTTCGTAAGACAAAGGCTGGTGTTCGACTCCATTTAAAGGTTGTTGTAACGAAGGATATCACTGTTCCGAATCAAGGGATTATCTTACCCGCGAAACATGCCGATCGCACACAGATGGACGAACTCATTGAAATCGATCCAAATGCGATTTACTTGTTTGATCGAGGGTATGTCGATTACAAACAGTTCGACCGCTTATGCCGAGAAGGGGTGCGATTCATTACCCGGCTTAAAAAGAACGCAGAGATTGAAGTTTTATCGGAACGGATTCCCAATCCAGAACGTTTGATTTATAGGGATCAGATGGTCATTTTAGGAAATGACCGTAATCATACCAAAATGACTCATCCTCTCCGATTGATCGAAACGGTCGACAGCGAAGGGAATCCCGTGATCATCATAACCAATTGCTTTGATCTTTCTGCGGAAGAGATTGCAGATTTATACCGATATCGCTGGAAGATAGAGACCTTCTTTAAATGGATGAAACAGCACCTTAAGATAAAAAGATTTTATGGAAAAAGTCAAAATGCCGTTTACAATCAAATTTGGATCGCCCTAATCACCTATTGCTTACAGGCCATGCTCCAATTAAAAGTGAATCACGATGGTCCTTTATTAGAGATCAAGCGAACTTTACAGAATCTGCTTTTTAAAGGTTTTGACTGTTTTGTTCGCTCCCTTTTTAAAAAGCCAATTCGAACGTCCAACGGTCGGAAAAAATACCATTGGGAAAAAGATTTTGAAACCATCGTGTACCAATTTGAAGAAGGGGAGGTGGAACACCTAGACGATTTAGTTTATGATCCAATGTTTCTGTAATATATTACCAAATTGTGGAAATGGACTGCCGATTAAGACGTCATTGTCCTTTTAAGCTTGCTTAGAAAGATTGTATGTCTGAATATTCAGTTACATGAAATAACTGGAATTTTTATTGAGCTTGACAAACATTAAATTTTTTTATGCAACGCTACTGATCCAAATATGACAAATTCTTTTTAGTCTAGAAGAAGGAAAGGTACTGCTAAAATTTACAATAATTAACATATTTGGTTATAATCTAATATGAATAAAAATTATTCATCTTTATCATTTCATTTAGTTCATTTTCTCCCCTGCTTTATGGGCATATGCAAAAATAAAGATCAAAACAGAGGTGAAAGCAAAAATGTTGTGCGGATTTCTTTAGCTGAACAGTCTGCAGCAGGAATTGAACAAACATCTGCCGCATCCGAACAGACGAACAGCTCGATGGAGGATATTTCAGTAAATTCCATGAAGTTGGCAAATCGGTCAGAAGAGCTCAACGGGTTCGTTCAACAGTTTAAACTATCTAACTAATTCCTAATACCAATTATTTCAAGCTGGTCGAATACGTTTCATGTGAATGGCATGCCAAAATACAAGAAAAAGGACAGCCTTTGATTAAAGAGGCTGTCCAAAAATCCGTAAACGCCCAAGCGATCGCGCTTTATTTTCCTTGTACGACGGCTTCAATTGAACTTCGGCGCCAGCAAATGATCCATTCCCGCACTGTTTAAAAAAGTTACAGGTTGGAATCAATTTTCCCAACGAGAATAGATTTTTACAAGCCTATTCATCTTGTCACTTCGGTCTAAAAAAGGTGAGAAATAACAACAGTTCTTAGCGTTAACTAGACGACTTGGATTTGGCCAGTTTCGTATTTTTCAATGACTTGTTTTGCCAAAAGACAGTAATAAAAAGTGTAAACACTAATAAAATGCATCCTAAAATGAAAGGATACAAAATTTGAATATCATATAATATTCCCGCCAACATCGGCCCCAATATATTTCCTATACTCATATAGGCGTTGTTTAACCCCATGGCAAAGCCTTGTTCATTTCCAGCCATCTTTGAAATAAGAGTGTTCAAAACAGGACGCAAGATGGATGTTGCAAGAAAAATCAAGAGGGTGATGACAAAAAACAGAGAATAGCTGTCGGCAAACAATGAAAGGAAAAATCCAATTGCAACTACGCCTAAAAAGAAATTTAAAACGGCTCCTTCCCCAAAGCGGCCGACAAGCTTATCGACCACAAACAACTGCACAATCACACTTATCAGTCCAGTTAATGTAACCATCCAAGCAATTTCTTGCGGTGTTGCCCCAAACTGATCATCCATATATAACCCGATGACAGATTCATAAGCCATTAAACCAAAGCTCATAACAAGAGTAATAATCAACAGCATAAAATACGGCTTATGAGCGGACGAAACCAATTTTTTTAACATCGGCTCATCATTGATTTGCGTTTTTTGTTCCGGGGTATGTTGTTGTTCAACACTTTCTTTTAAAACTGTTAATGAAAAAATAACAGCAGCTAAAGAGACGATCGTTGCAACAAGAAAAGGCATTTTCAACCCAAAATCAGCAAAGAAACCGCCAATCCCTGGTCCTATTACAATCCCAAGCGACATGGCTGCTGATATGAAACTGTTGCCTTTAGCCCGCTGCTCAATTGTCGTAATATCGGCAATATAAGCAAAAATAGCGGGTACCAGAAGCGCGGAGCCTATCCCTCCGACTACACGCGAAGCGTACAGCCACCAAATGGAATCAAATGCGTAAAAGATAAACATAGAAACAGTTAAACCGATTAATCCTAAAACAATCATTTTTTTCCGGCCATACTGATCTGTCCATTTCCCTGCAATTGGAGAAAACACAAGCTGGGCTCCTGCAAATATTGCGACCATTAAACCAGCTGCCGTACCGCCTTGACCAATGGACTCCAAATAAGCAGGCAATATGGGGATAATAATGCCGAAGCTTCCAATAGTTATAAACATGTTAATCATTAAAATAATCATTTTTCTCCACTGAGACATTGACATAGTGAGTACCTACGCTTTCTTCCGGTCTATTTCAAGCACATAGAAAACCTGCTATTCTGTTTTCTGGACAGCAGGTTTATTCTACAGGCATACTGCGGTGATTTGTATTTAGCATTTTCAAACACATACTAATCCTATCCAGAAAATATATTCGCTTCCTTAAAAATGCAACTTAAAGATAGAATTAGTTAGTCATATCCAAACCATCATCCTTCCGCTTTTTTACAGATTTATAATATCTTATAACATCAAACAAATCAAACAAAAATTTAAATTCAATGCAGGCAACATAATGCTGAAAAGGGAAAAAACAGAAATCCCGACCGAGAGCCTGAGGAAAAAATCCGAGCGTTGAAAAAGAAACTCGGCATAGGCGGTACGAATGAAAGCAAAATGATGTGCCATCGACATAAAAACTAACGTATATTATAATCAATACAGGCATTTAAACTTAGCAGACGCACTATCCGGCATGCTTTAAGATCCGCTGTCTTTCATTCTACTTGAAGTAAAATGTATTCGCTTAGAATTTGAAGATCCAGCGAAAACTCAAAAGGGCAAAATACATGTGGTTTTGCATGATACCAACTTTTTCCCCGTTTTGTTCGGGGGCTGTCTATGATAATTCATTTGATGAAATAAAATCCTCTGAAATTGATTCATTTGAAACGAATTTTTAGCACATAAAAAAACCCCCTCAAAGTTGTGAGAGAGTTTAACCCCTTAAACAAACGTTTGATTAAAACCCTGCATGACTTAAAGTCCCAGCAAACTTACCTCCATAAACAGCGCTCTCATCAAATTTTGTATTTGGTCAATATTATCGTTTCATGGGCATGTTTGGACAATTTTATTATCGACACTTAAAATGAATATCCTACATGTTTTCATCTTCATCAAACGTTTAGATGCCCCACGATGAACACCTCCTAATTTAGAGCCTGCCTTAATCTAAAAATGCCTTCCGCAATTTCTTCTTTTGTTAAATTTCCATATCCTAAAATAATTTTGTTTTGATGGATTCCTTTTTGAATAGCATGAACTTCTTCAGGATAAATTTTCACTTTATGCTTCTTCATTATTTCATTTACTACTTGAGTGAACTACCCACCACCTACGCTTCGCTTAGAGGTTGGGGCTTCAAGCGACTTGTGTGTGTTCGCTGAACGGTAAGCCACACACAAGAACCCTTTACGCTTCCCTTCGTTCCGAAGGTGTCCGTTCTAGCCATATTCTATCATATTCGTTGGCTAAAGCAACCGAAATTCATCTCCCACCTACTCATTGGGCTACGCCCTGCACATTCCTTGAGGATGGGAGACTTCTTTCGGAAATCCGTTAAAAACACGATGTTTTGAAATTCTGCGACTAAATGCAAACCGGTGGAATCGCCAAAAATTTTAACTGTGTCGCCAAATTGTTCAGTCAAACTTTTTTTACATAGTCACGCCGCGCTTTATATATTTTTTTCATTTTCCTGATGTGGCGCTCTAAATGCCTTTCATCAATGAAACGCTTTGTAACTGAAAGGGCTGAGGTGAAGGAAGTGGCAAGGTCTTCATATGGATTTGAGTTTATACAAAAACCGTAGCGTAAATCGCTAATCGCTGGTTGGATGATAAGGCTTACCGGTTGCTGAAACGGACATCCTGTATCAAAAGGCTAATAAGCATGAAACTTGTATCAATAATAAACAGCTCTTGCACCAATACAAGCTGTTATGAAATCTTTATATTAAATTTTCAAAAAATTATAACAAAATGACAATTTATTTCTTACTTCGACATTATCGCTATGCTAAATTTTAAACAGTTACCTGAATCCGTGACAAAACATCTTTACAATGGTCGCAAACCGTTGATACGATAAGGGAAAACGACGTTGACGATTCTTCATCAAGTAGGTGATGTGATGAAAGATTTCCCGATTCGGTTTGTATTGACAGATGAAGCGATTACCCCAAGTGCTGGGCTTGCTCTCGTTGGCTACTTACTCCATCGAACGAAACTGGATAAACGGGTAAACGCACTTCGGCTTCCAACGGTTCGTCGAGAAGTGCACATTTCCCATAGCGATGTCATTCGCTCGATGATTGGCTTGCTTGCCACAGGAAAAACGGATTTCGATCATATCGAAGCGTATCGTCAGGACGATATCTTTTCGGCATCGATGGGGATTCAGCACGTGCCTTCCTCTCCAACCTTGCGACAACGACTCGATCAGCTCGCTTGTCTTCCGATGACCGAAACGATTCTTTGGGAGGAGTCCATACGTCTGTTGATTCAACGACATGCCACTTTGTCCCCTTGTTGGACCAAAGGAAAGACGACATGGCTTCCCCTTGATATAGATGGTTCCCCATTTGACAACTCCGATACGAAAAAAGAAGGAGTTAGTCGAACGTATAAAGGATTTGACGGTTTTACACCGTTGTTTGCGTATGCAGGGAAGGAAGGGTATCTCGTTCATGCCGAGTTGCGTCCAGGGAAACAACATGTGCAAGACAACATGCCCTCGTTTTTAGTCACCGCTATCCGTCGAGCTCGTCAACTGACTTCATCTCGTCTGCTTGTTCGCATGGATGCAGGAAACGATGCAGAAGCGAATGTGCACGTATGCCTAAAGGAAGACGTGGACTTTGTCATCAAGCGAAACTTACGCCGAGAATCGAAAGCGCTTTGGTTCCAGATCGCTTCGCAAAAGGGCAAACGTGTCGATGATGGACAAAGCGAAGGAGTACAAACCTATGAGCTATGCCTTCCACAGAAGGCAGCGATCGATGGAAACACGTATACGTACGTTCAAGTCACCCAAGTGACGGAACGGACGATGGAACGCAATGGACAGCTGATGCTCGTTCCTGATTATGAAGTGGAAAGCTATTGGGTGCGGCTCAAAGGATACGAGCATGTTCGAATGAGCGATGTGCTCGCGTTGTATCATGACCATGCGACATGCGAACAGTTTCATAGCGAACTGAAGAGCGACTTAGATTTAGAGCGGCTTCCATCTGGGAAGATGAAAACGAATGCGCTCGTGTTGGTCATGGGAGCCTTCGTTTACAATCTTCTTCGTCTGATTGGACAAGATCTATTAAGCGATCCGAGACATCCGTTGCACCACAAAGTGAAACGCCGCCGCATCAAGACGATTATTCAGACGGTGATCACGATGGCAGGGCGACTCGTCCGTCGATCACGACAGATCTGGATGAAACTGACGCGAAGGAGTGGCTATAGCGAGCCCCTACTGAACGTCTATCAGAAATGGAGAGAGGCAAGATAACGAACGAATGTTCGGGCACTGATGTCCAACGTCACTCCCTGTGCTTTTTTGTCTATTTTTTTGGTTCGTATACCTAAAAAAGAGATTTGTTCCATTTTCGGAAATAGAGATGACATAGGTCATAAGCATAAAAGGGGTTTTATGGATTATCAATCCATCAAAATTACAACAAAATCAAAGTCGATTTCAATTCATCACGGATTCAGGAGTTATATTTTATTCCAATAATGACCATTTTTAATTGGAAGGAGATGGGATTATGGAGAAGCAAAAAAAACAGTGGGAGCCAACAGCTATCAAGGAACTGAAAAAGCCAGCAGGCACCTCGATTGTGAAAGCGGCTGGATGTATGAGCTGCTGGGCCTCAAAAAGTATCTCGATGACTAGAGTCTGCTGGCTCCCACATCCGGCAATGCGCCTGCTATAACCATTATATTCAAAAGGATTGCAATGGAGCAGTTTTTTAACTGCTCCCTAAAATAAAGGAGTAGTGGCAGTGAAGCGCACCCATCCAATGTCATATATATACAGATTTGAGAAACAAAGTTAGAAAACGTGTCGAAAAAAAAATTTTTTGACACCCCTGAAAATGGCTACAACCATTGATATATCAACATTTATAGAGGGAGGATTTTATGTCAAAATTGTTAGAAACGGCAACTAACACTTCACCAGAATTTGCGATCCACTTCCAACCTCATGGGGCCATTTTGCTTGACAGAAAAAGCATGTTCTATTTTAGACTTAGCGGCAGGGGAACAGAATTAGCTTTAATGCTTGCCAAAAATAACAGTGTTCAAAAAACGGCAAGAATTTGGGAGATTCTTTCAAAAGAAAAGGTAAGTGAGGAAGAATTAAATAACGAGCTAGATTCACATCCATTTACATCAGCGTGGAAAAAAGGCCTGCTAAATCACCCTTTGATGATCACCGGATCTACAGAGTACTATTTGCCAATCAGCTGCACCCTTCAATTAACAAATATGTGCAATTTGAAGTGTCCTTTCTGTTATGCAAGCTCAGGAAAACCGTATCCAGATGAACTATCATCTTCCCAATGGATAAAAGTGTTGCAAAAACTCGCATCTCACGGTGTAGCTGACATCACCATTACAGGCGGAGAAGCAAAGCTAACAAAAAATTTCTTGAAAATCATTGCCACAGCCAGTTCTTTATTTACGAACGTCAACCTTTTTAGCAATGGCCTAAATTGGCGCGACGATGAGATTGAACTGATCAGCCACTTGGGAAATGTCAGTGTCCAAATAAGTATAGATGGAAACAGCAGCACCCATGACAAGTTAAGAGGGAGAGAAGGAGGATTTTCCGAAAGCTTGAAAAATGCCGAACATTTTGCTCAATCATCGGTTCCCGTCCTCATTGCTATGACTGTTAACCAACTCAACTACAAAGAAGTTTATGAAGTAATCGAAAAATCGGTGGAAGTTGGCGCAGTTGTATTTCGTGCGGGTCAAACTATTCCCGTAGGCAGAGCATCTGAATATCAAGACATGACAAGCGAAATGAAGGAGAAAGTAAAGCAGCAGTTGGCAGACGCCAAAAAAAGATGGAGTGATCAAATCATTATTATGGATTGGGAAGACCACCATCAAAATGATAGTCTTACAGATTTCTGCACCCCGGGATTTTTGTCATGGTATATTCGTGCGGATGGACAAGTTACACCTTGTCAAATTGAAGATACATCCCTTGGAAACGTCTTAAAAAACAGCATGCAGGAGATCGGTTCACCGGAAAGGCTAATGCAAGCGAAGCGACTTGCTAAACAATGTAGATGTATAGGAAAGATAGAATTACCTGAAGCCGATTTGCCTTTTACCATTCAAAAAGAAGCTGAGGTTAAACCATGATGACGACCATCATCCATTTATTATGGATCATCCTTCCTATTGCAGGAACCTTTCTGTTTTACAAATTCAAACCAAAAACGTACGAATCGCTATTATTACATAAAAAAGAAGCTCGGGAATTGGCAGTGCAATTCATTAAACGGTATTCCGGCATTGATGTATCAGATTGGGATTTTTATGCGATGTATTGGTACGACCGAAATACCGTCAATATGTTGCATCACCTAGGATTGTTAAGCAAAGTTCGCCATATTTTATATCATTGGGGTTTAGTCGAATCATGGAGAATTAGATTCGTTCGAGAAAACCGATCAGTCATCATTGGCATCAATTCAAATGGAGAAATTACGTTTTACACCGCGAACCTGTCAAAGAAAGAAATGGCGAAACATAAAGGCGCTTTTTCCTCTCCGGAACAATTAAAAAAAGAGCTTGCCGTCTCAGATAATGGATTATGGGCTGCATCTCAATTCACAGGTGCAGGCAGAAAAGAAGAAGACTTGGAAAATATTGAAACGTACTGGTATATTGCCGAATCTCAACCAGTAAGAATGAAAATAACGGTTGAAATCCATAACGGGCAAATATTCTATATCGGTTCAGAACAAGAGATATTGACAGAAGACATCGAAACAGCGGTTAAGAAAGAGCAAATGGAATCTACCTTAAATATGACTGGAGTATTAGCGTCATGCCTGACCGTTATTGCAGCGATCATCATCCTTATCAACCTTCGCCAAAATGCCGGCATCACTGCAAGCATCTTGCTGGGGGCGGTTCTATTCTTTTGTAACATCATAACAATAAAAGAAGACATTCAACTGAGCATCGTCAATACTTATGATTCCCGCCTCAGCATAAAAACGGTTTATGCTCTTGGAATCTTATCGGCAATTTTAGCAGGATTGGCCACAGGTTTCGTCGTATATATATGTTCATTGGCAGGGCACTCTTTGAGTAATGTTCTCCAAATAGCTTTTTTTGATAATGCTGTATGGCAGTTTTTCGTCGGCTTAAGTGTCGGCATCGGCTGCTTAGGTTTTTTTTCAGCAATTTTTTCATGGCTGGAAGAGAAAAATTGGCTGCGAATTTCTCCCGAGTTGTCCAATCGTACCATTTACTTGTCAGGCTTTACATTTAAACAAGGATTAAGCATCGGCCTGCAAAGCTCCATTGCAGAGGAAACAGTCTACCGTTTGTTGATCATTCCGACGATATGGTGGTTGAGCGGCAATTGGGCTTTGGCGATCATCATTTCCTCCATTCTATGGGCCATTATGCACCAAGGAACAGGATTTCATCCCAGATGGATCAGATGGATCCAATTAGTGATCTTTGGCATTATACTGGGATTCTTTTTCATCCAGTTCGGTTTTCTGTCCTCCTTAACCATTCATTTTATTTATAATTTTATTCTTGTCATGAAGCCGCTTTGGGATTACACTTTCCAGAAAAAATTGAAGGCCAGTGAAACCTTCAAACAACCCTCAGTATAACAATGGAGGAGAGGCATGAAGATCATCCAAGTAACCAATTTGAAGAAAAAATATCGTAACGGCGATGGTGTAGAAGATATAACTTTTTCCGTTCATTCAGGAGAAATCGTAGCCTTATTAGGGCCAAACGGGGCAGGTAAAACAACAACCATTAGGTGTCTCGCTGGATTATACACCCCTGATGATGGGACGATCAAAATTGCGGGGCATTCCCCTGGTACGGTTGAAGCGCAGCAATCCGCTTCGCTAATTCCGGATCACCCATATTTGTACCCTACCTTAACCGTAGCGGAACATTTGCAATTTCGCGCCAGAGCCTTCAAAGTTGAAAAAAAAGACCTTCAAAAAAAAGTTTATGAAGCTTTAAAAGAGGTAAATATTGAATCGTTGGCGGATCGATTAAGCGGGCAATTGTCAAGGGGACAAAAGCAAAGGGTTATTTTGGCTGGCGCCATTATACAAAACGCTTCTATATATATATTGGATGAACCAACAATCGGTTTGGATATTTCTTCCAAACAATGGCTTGCCAACTGGCTTGTCCGTAAATCAAAACATCATAGCGCCATTCTCATATCCACCCACAGCCTCGAATTTGTATTGGAAACGGCTAACAGAGTGTTATTAATTCGAGAAGGCCGTATTGTAAAAGAAATGGCCGTACCAAAAAACAACGAAGAATATCCAGCCTGGAAGCAAGAAGTCATACGCAGTTTAGGGGATTGGTCAAATGATTAATATTTGGTCATTTTTGTTCCTTCAAGCGAAAAGAGAAATCGATAGCCAAAAACACGGGATAAAATTCTTTCTGTTCATTTTTGTTTTATTTATATGGTTTTTTCTGTTTCAACTTGAATGGGGGGCTAATTCCAGAAGTTGGGACATTGCCTATACAGGATGGATTTGCTCAGGAATTTTTATTGTCATGACCATTTTTGGGCTGCTTTCCAACCGCATACCTGGGCTCATGCAAGACGTCATATGGCTTTATACCGCCCCTTATTCTTTCACTAAAATCGTTTATTCCGTATTATTATGGCGATTGTCTTGGAAAGGGCTGCTCTGTCTTCTCTCAGGAATCACAGCTGATGCCGTTTATTTTTTGGCAGGAAATCCATTTGGCCGGTTAACAGCACAATCAATCCGATTACTTTGTCTCATTGTTTTATTAGAATCATGGATAATGGCTATGTCCTGTGCCAGAACTGTAAAAGGAACAAAAATTGCTTTCTCCTTTGTTGCCTTCATTCTCACCGTTATATATGGTATTGCTCTCTATGGTTCTTTTTTTCAAGCCAATGAATTGATTTGGCAGAAGTATATTAGCTACCATATCGGCTTTATCGGCTATTTATTTACAAACAGCTTTTTGCTGCAAGGGTTTCTTGCCTTTCTAATCATGATCGCCCTTTCGTTCATGATTATTCGAATAACAACGAAAAAATCGGAATGTAAAGAAAAATTGGTAAAAGAAGCTGATTTTTGGGCGGAGTTTCAAGATCATCAAACCGATTTTTTTAAAAACAGCCTGAAAGAGATGCACACATGGTGGGGGCTGAAAGGATTAAACGGTATTTTTTCTTTCCTTTGGCTCGAAATATTGCTTGCCAAGAAATACATTTTTTTCCATATTGCTCATTTGTTTATTCTTCTCATCTTAGTTCCCGTTTTCATTGCAAAAAACATTTATTGGTTTTATATTTTGGTCGTTTTTACAATCGGAGCTTTTTTCAGCAGTTCCTACTATTCAGGATTAATTAGACATGCAAAGTCTGGAGATCTTTTTTTGCTGCCGGGAAAACTATGGAAAAAAGCATTGCTGCTGGAAGGATCGAATACCGCTTGGATCTTTCTATTTTATCTTTATTGCGTGGGTATGTGGCATTTCCATTTCAACACTGCTTTTACAGATT
Source organism: Aeribacillus sp. FSL K6-8394 (assembly GCF_038008865.1). Taxonomy (NCBI): domain Bacteria; kingdom Bacillati; phylum Bacillota; class Bacilli; order Caryophanales; family Bacillaceae; genus Aeribacillus; species Aeribacillus sp. FSL K6-8394. Next base: position 233,561 of record NZ_JBBPAA010000002.1, on the reverse strand, counting down.
TCCTTTCATTTAGTTTGTACGGGTTTGGAGGATACATGCTCATGCTTTCCATCCGCTGGGCGGCATTTGTTAGAACATATAAAAAAGACCCCTCTCTCAGCCTGATTTCATACTATAAAAATTTTGCTTTCATTTGTATGGGGAGCACCCTTTGTTACATCGTTTTGTTTTTTCTTTTCAAAAACCTTCTTTTCTATTGGCTGCCTCTTTTCATGATCGTGTTAAGCACGATTTTATTCTTATCTTTCTATCAATATGAACGTTGAATCAGAAGGGATTTAATACTTTTTCTTAAGGAGATGAATTTTCATGAGTTCAAATGAAATAATCTCTCAAGCCTTAACGAAACTAAAAAGCAGCGATGAAGCAACGGTATTTCAAGGAGTGAAAGAGCTAAAAAAAACGGGAAAAGCCGCTGTCCCAATACTCATAAAAGCCTTAAAAGATGAGAAATCCCTCCGAATGATTTCATCCGTTGTGCTGGGGGAATTTGGTGCAGATGCAAAGGAAGCAGTTCCCGAACTCGCTTCGCTTTTAAAAGATGACGACGAAGATATAAGAATGTCAGCTGCTTTATCCTTAATGAGAATCGGACATCACAGTCTGAACGCCCTCGTTGAAGTTGCACGAAATACAGAAGGAAAACCGCGTTTTTGGGCATCATGGGCAATCTCCTTGATCGATCCGTCTAAAATTGAACCTCTTATGTTGAAGTGTCTAAAAGAAGAACTGGATAAGCCGTCCGGAATGGTCAGTCCTTTTGCCGCGGAGGAAGCAATTGGTAAAATTATCGCTATGCAACTAAAGGATCAATGAGGAGGAACAGCACATGGATTTAATACAAACAATGACAAAAGACTTGCCGTGGCTGAATGTTCCAAAAAACGGCCATGATTTCCCATCATCCAATCGGCTTTTGTTTTATTTTTGGTCAATTAGCTGCCCGTATTGCAGTGAATTAACGGATCAGTTATTAGAAGAAACAGTTAATCTTGAAACCTTTCATGTCATTGCCGTTCATGTACCTTATACAGCTGAAGAGAAAGCGTTGGAGCTTGTGAAAACACGAGTAGAGGAAAAAAAGATTACAATTCCTGTAGTTTTAGATCAAAACTATGCAATCGCACAATCTTTTGGTATTCAAGGAATCCCTGCTTTTTGCCTAGTCAATCAACAAATGAAGAAAGAATTATTAACAATGGGAGAGGAAGGTTTTCACAAAATGATGAAAAAAATTAAACAGCTAAAGTAAAGTCTTACCGCTTTTTTCTTGACTTTTTCACTGTAAAAAGAATCGGTTTACCTTTTTAAATATTTCTCTATTAAAATTTATGTTCAACATTCCGTTAACATTTTTCTTGGAGCAATAAATTGAGAGAAAATTTTTTTGGTTCCTTTTGAAGTTCATTTATTTGCCTTTTGGAATAGTGTCTTTATTCTAAAATCTCTTTTATTGTACATGATCCGATAAAACAGCAGCTAATCTATTAAGACCATCAAAAGGAACCTTTCCATATTCTGTTTCATTTTGCGCCCCTAAGTTTAAATGAAATTTTTTGAGGCTGTTGGAAATGCTATTCCCCAACTCGATGTACTTTTTAATGATAATGCATTCCAATTGCTGGTGAACATAAATTGGAGCGCCGCTCATTCCTGATGTAACATAGGCACTATGAGTTATTGTGTTATGATCAATTTTTCTTATGGTGCCGGTACTCTGTACATATCCTGGAGAAAACAGCTTGTTTAAATTGTTCTTTTAATGCATCGTTTCCGCTTTCTCTTGGATCAAAACGCTTTATAGAAAAAGAGTTCAAGACTAGATTCCGTCCTTCCTGTAAATTTGCAAGCTTTTTCTCCGCTATTAGCTGAATTAAAATATTTCCTACAGCCGTTGCTTCAGAGGGACCGGCAAAAACCGTTTTTCCGCTTACAGCAGCGGTCATTTCGTTTATGAAATCATTTTGCGAGCCGCCTCCGACAATATATAATGAATCGATTGTTCTGCCCGATATACTTTCAATTTCATCCATTGACAAGGAATATAGTATAGCCAGATTTGTAAATACACATCTCGCAATTTCTCCTGTTGATTGCGGCACAGGCTGAAGCGTTTCCCTGCAATATTTCTGAATTTCTTCTACCATATTGTCCGGATTAAAAAATCGCTGATCGTTAAAATTGATAAATTGTTTGCACGGAGGCGCCTTTCTTGCCTCATCAACCATTTGGGCAAAATTGTAATCTTTCGTTAAATGTCTTCTCACTTCTTGAATAATCCACATGCCCATAATATTTTTTAAAAAACGGTATGTCCCAAACACTCCCCACTCATTTGTATAATTGTAAAATAATGATTTTTCTGTAATGATTGGCGTATCCGATTCAATCCCAATCAAAGACCAAGTTCCGCTGCTTAAATACGCCCAATTTTTTTCAGCAGCAGGTACTCCTGCAACTGCGGAAGCTGTATCATGAGAACCAACTATAATCACTTTTGTTTCGGGCAGATCGTAATCAGGAAAATATTCGTTTCTGACATATCCGAGCATGTCCCCGGGGTAAGAAAACGGCGGAAACTGCTCACGCTCAATTGACAGCAGCTGAAGCAAATCTTGATCAAAATCTTTTTCTTTCACGTTTAAAAGCTGAGTACAAGATGCGCTTGTCACTTCCGTCACTGCACATCCAGTCAGTTTGTATCCTAAGTAATCAGGAACTGTCATAATCATTTTCGTTTTTTCAAGATTTTCTTTTTTTTCTTCATATAACTGGTATAAGGTGTTGAAGGATAAAAACTGAATGCCTGTTTTTTCATATATATCTTTTTTGGAAATATGCTTCGTAATTTTCTCAATCGTCCGTTCTGTTCTTTTATCTCTGTATGCTATGACCTCTTGCACCCTTTTTCCTTCTTGATCGACCAGCACATAATCTGTAGCCCAAGTATCGATTCCAAGTGTACACCTTTTCACTCCCAATGTTTTGACATATGCCAATCCCTTTACAATTTCCGTCAGCAAATGATCAATATCCCAATAATACGTTCCATTTCGTTCCGTAAAACCATTGGCAAATCGGTGTATTTCTTCAATTGTCAATTTTCCATTTTTTATATCCCCTATGACAAGCCGTCCGCTTGATGCACCGATGTCAACTGCGATATGTGTCATTTTATCCCTCCTAAAATTCACACAATCTATGAAACTGCTAAATGTTTCGCTTAAAAATTAGGATAACGTTCCATAACTAGACATTTTCTTGCTGCTCATGCAGCAGGTCAAAATCTGAGTAAACATTTGCAAACAACTTTTCTTCCATTCTTCAAAAAATTCATTGGCAGCAACCATTAAAAAAGTTTTCCCTTTCCACAAAGCAAGAAAAATCTCTTTACGTTTCCTGCCAATAAAAATATTGATATTTTAGCCTTCACTTTTTTATTTCAATTATCTACTGATGCTTCGGATGCTAAAGCTATTAAGTGAAATTGCCGAATCAGCACTTCCTATATTTACTTTATTTTCTCCATTAGGAGTGAAGCTTTCCTTAATCCACGAAGTCTTTATAATTTTTCAGCTCTTTTAATTCACTGATCGGCTAATTTGAGCAGCAAGAGAATTCATACTCTTGCCATATTTACGACTACTGTCTCTTAGTTAATACTTCCTCCTCATATTTTTGAATTTCTTTTAACCATTCTTCTCTTACAGGAACATTCATTTTCTCACAATAATAATCCCAAATTGCACCGAAAGGATAAGTTTTAAATTCCTCCATAACCGCCAATCTTTCCGTAAAGTTTCCCTTTTCTTGCAATTGCTTTAAATATTCATGCGGCATAAGCATTGCATATAATAAAGCTTTAATCATATTACGCGTTCCAATGACCCATGCAGCAAGACGATTGATGCTGGCATCAAAGAAATCAAGTCCGATTAAAACCTTATGCAGCGCATCATTGCGCACGATTTCAAGCGCTATTTCACGCAATTCATCATCCAAAATCACGACATGGTCGCTGTCCCACCGAACCGGTCTCGATACGTGTAAAGCAAGCCTGTCGCTATAAAGCAAAATCGATGAAATTTTATTTGAGACTGTTTCAGTAGGATGAAAATGACCTGTATCTAATAAATATATTTTATTATTTTGTAAGGCGTACCCTAGATAAAATTCATGCGAGCCGACAACAAAAGACTCAGATCCTATTCCAAACAATTTGCTTTCGACTGCATCCAAATTATATTTCTCATTGATCTCTACACTAAAAATTTTATCCAATGATTCTTTTAATCGCTTTCTTGGAGTCAATCGGTCGCTTGGAATGTCCTTATAGCCGTCCGGAATCCATATATTTGTTAAGCATGGTGTTCCAAGCTCCTTGCCAAAGTACTCACCGATTTTTCGGCTCCTAATACAGTGGTTGATCCAAAATTCTCTAATTCCCGGATCAGGATGAGACAACGTCAGTCCATCTGCTGCTTTTTCATGCGAAAATAAGGTAGGATTAAAATCCAGCCCTATACCAATTTTTTTCGCCCAATTAACCCAGTTTTCAAAATGTTTCGGTTCTAACTGATCTCTTTCCACTTTTTCACCATTTGTTTCTGCATAAATGGCGTGTAGGTTGACACGATGTTTCCCTGGAATTAATGACATCGCTTTCTCTAAATCCTGCCTTAATTCTTCAGCATTTCTTGCCTTCCCCGGATAATTTCCTGTTACATCAATCCCCCCTGAAAGCTCGCTTGCATCTGCTTCAAATCCTTTTACGTCATCACCTTGCCAGCAATGGATAGAGATTGACGCTTGCTGCAAGTTTTCTAATACTTCTTCAATATTTATTCCCCATTTTTCATAGACTTGCCGTGCTAGCTCAAAAGATTCTTTTATAACCATAAATTATCCATCTCCTTTAGTAAACTAGTACTTTTTTCTAATACATTATGAATGTACCTTATGCTGTTTTTATGAACTGTAATGAAAATTTAGAAATTTTAAAGTAAACGGTTTCAATTTTCTTCACTAACTGTCGAACATTCCTTCACCTTTGGACAAATTAAATTCTTTAGCTTGATAAATGCAGAGTCGGCGCCAAGGAAAGGGGGAAGAGTTCATGACATCTTTTATTTTCGCTTTTTGCATAAATACAAAAATATTCCAAACATACTAGTTGGTTTTTACTGTAATTTCAATTATATAATACTTTTGTTTGTTATTGAATATATTTTTTTATTTTTGTTCTTTATGTTATTTCCTACCTCTGTCCTAATCAAAGAGGTGTACGCAACTTTAGCATCAATATTTGAATTTTTGACAGACGCTGAGCTTATTTCGAACTTCTTTACAAATCTTATTTCCCGCTTTAATTGCTAGAATTTTCATTATATAATGAAAATAACATTTTTTCAGGAGGGTACATAATGGAAGGATTCCGTTTTTCACACCGCCTGCGGGTGCGCTACTCAGAAATTGACGGACAAAAAATTGTCTTTAACGCCCATTACTTGACATATATTGACGTTGCGGTTATTGACTATTTTGAGGAAGTGTTTGGGCGGGATCTCGAGGAGCTTGCCCAAGAAAATATATTTGATATTGCAATGGTCAAATCAACGCTGGAATATAAAAAGCCAGCCCGTTTTAAAGATACGCTTGAGATCTGGTGCCGAACATCACGAATTGGCGGCTCTAGCCTGACAATGGAGTTTATCATCACAAAAGCGGGAGAAAAAGACCCGCTGGTTCAGGCTGAAGTGATCTATGTCAATTATGATGCCGCCGCTGGAAAATCGAGAGCGATTCCTGATTTCGTCCGTCAGCGAATTAAAGAATACGAACCGGCAGTCAGCCTATAAACGAAATACAAACGTTTAGACCTATAGCTGACTCCTTGCGCCCTCCAGACAGGGGGTCAGTTTTATAAAGCTTTATCTGGACTTTTTGGAGCATTTAATAAAATCACCCCGCCAATGATCAATACTAGACCAACTAATGTAATAATATTAAATGGATCCCGCCATACTAGAACACCAATTAACGCTGTAAATGCTGTCCCCAGTCCCGACCAAATCGCGTAGGCCAAGCTTAACGGAACTGTCTTAAGACATAACGACAAACAATAAAAAGATAATCCATAACCAACTATAACACCAATGGAAGGGAAAAAACTTGTAAATCCATCTGACAATTTAAGCATTGTCGTACCAAATACTTCGCTGATAATAGAAATTCCTAATGCGATATAACCTTTCATACAATTGCCTCCTCTCTCATCGTTAATGAGAACTGCTGAGTTTCAAAACAACCACTCCACAAATGATTAGAACTAAGCCTAAACATTTTTTAAGATCAATACTTTCTTTATAAAAGATAACACCAACTAATGCAGTTAAAGCCGTACCGACGCCTGACCATATCGCATAAGCCGTACCAAGCGGTATTGCTTTTAGAGATAAAGATAAGAGATAAAAAGCTGCACCATACCCCATTACGACTCCGATGGAAGGAAACAACTTTTTAAATCCATTTGATACTTTCAGCATTGAACTTGCAAATACTTCACTTATGATGGCTACCGCCAAAATTACATATTCCTTCATGTGAATCCTCCTAAAACTTAACGGTCCTTCGCACTTTTGTCCTTTTTGATATAACAATTTGATAGTCTTTGAAAAATACGTTTTGACTGACCTGATAAAATCCAATCCATCGCTTACTCACAGTCATGCACGCAGACTCTCGTCTTTTCACCAGCAATAGGAAAAATCATGTCCGCAACATTACGTGGAGAAGAGTTAGAAAAAAAGGAATTCCAGAAAGGTCCAAGGAGATTTTTACAATGGATCTAACGTCTAATCAATAAATGGATCCCCTTGAAAATGGCCACCCACACTATAAATGGTAAGTTCATCGTTTGATGAACTTGAACTTCGTAATCATACATTTCTAAAAGATTTTTAAATATCGAAGAAATTTTGTTCGCTGTCAGAATGACCTCTTTTCCATTACTAATCGTTATCGTTTTAAATGCAAGAGTAGAGTTTATATGAAAGCTGTTCTGGCTATAAACCATTCGAAGCTCTTTAAAAATAGATTTTTTCTTATGAAGTGACAAATTTTTCATTCGTACAATTTCTTTTCCGTCTGGTTGAAGCACAACAAAGGCGTTATGTATGAAATGTTCTTTTGTAGATATTGCCTTATATTCTTCTTTTCCAGAAAAAAACGAATACTTTCCAATTGGAAAACTCCATTTAGGATGAAGCAACACTTCTTCATCAGTCTGTATTTCACGGATACGAGTTTTCGTTAAATCCATAAATGAATCTTTAAAAATAAACGAATAAGTCATTTTTTCTCTCCATCTTTGTCAAATCCTTTATACTGCTTCCCATTAATTGAAAAAGAATTTCCTTCTACGCATATTTTATCACAGGTTTTCATCATTCTTTCTCTTATCTATCCACCTTCTCCCCCCTCACCCTTCGACTCCCATACAGCTACAAGGCTTCGAGAGAATAGAAGATATCATCAATTTTCCACAAAAGAAGAAGCCGAACATGCGCCTGGTGATCAAGTTCGACTTCTTGGACACTTTTTTAAACATGAAAATAAAGATCCGCACTGCGGTGCATATCGAGCTATCGCTTCCCGTTAGTGGTACTCGGAAGCATTCGCTGGCTTTCCAGCATCCTGTACTTCTCCGATATATCGCCAGGCATCTGGCTGTGAGCCATCAAGATCATAAAAACCATACACTTGCGCGAGCTGACCGCTTGACACAGATTGACCGTTTTAGCGAGCAACCTTCGGATCACCGGCTAAAGCGGCCGGCAAAACGCGGCGTTTCCGAGATGATGAATTGGGGTTCCTTTACAAGGGCATCACGCCAGTTTTCTTCTGTCATACCATAGTGATCAAGCATAATTTCAGAACGCATCCAACCCGGAGTCTGCTACGGCGGTGCATTGATATGGTAAAAGCTTATGGACTAAAGACTTTACCATACGAATGACAGACATCTTGGCTAGATCGTAGAACAGTGATAAACGGTAGTTTTTCTCGTTGTATTCTGCCGTGCCATCCGTTATCTCAACGACCAGCCCGTTCTTATTTCGGATTAACAGGGGTAATGCAAAGTGGAGCGTCAAATACTCTATCTGCAGAGGCATCAAAAGAACGTTTCATCGTTAAGGTTATTGTAGATGTACTAACCATTCTCATCACCCTTTACAAAATAATGAATTTGTTGCAAATACTTTATTTTTTCTCCTTTTTTGCTTTATTCAGCTCATGTTCAAGAACGTCAAACTGTCTGTTCCAAAAACATTCATAAAATCGAAGCCATCTGTAGCAGTAGAAAACGATTTGGAGGTAAGACGACAAATATGCGTTCGTCCTTGCACAGTCCTTTCAAGCAGGGCTGACCGTTCTAATGTTTTGATATGCTTAGCAAAGCTGCTAAAGACATATCAAAAAGGTTCCGCCAATTCCCATACTGTTCGGTCATGAGAGGCAGTAGACGAACTATTTCTCTTCGCGTCAGATCAGTTAGGCTTGAAAGATGTTGTCTAGTAAGTATAGAACTTGAATTTATTCAACTATTAGTTTAACTATTTCTATACAGTAATTACTTTTAAGTTCAGATGCATGATAGTAATTCTTTTTTATATCCTGCCCGTTAAAACCGGATATTTTTCTGTACAATCATGGGGCTGTCCAGAAAGTCAGATCCCCATTGAAAACAAAAAATCATAAACACCGATATATCAACGTTTCTAAAACATTAATGGGGGCGTCCATAAGCCGTAAAAACGAATTATTAGACACCCCCATCACCTATTTTGTTAAATTTCTCCTTTTTAGCAGGTGAAACGCTTATAAGAAGTGAATTCATTATATGAGGAAAAATGGCAGATAGCATATAAGGAGAGATATAATGAAATTTTTTACAAAAGAATGGTATGACAAAATGCAGAAGGCGCACCTGCTTACAATTCCCGAGTCTGATGAAGAATGGATGGATTTTATCAAAAGCTTTGAAGAAGACGGCGAGGATGTTTACGACTATTTGCGGCAAGATCTTGAATCTATTAAAGACGAATTATTGCAAACATTGCCGGAAACATTTCATCCCTATATTCTGGACGGCACCATTAATCAGCCGACACTGCCAAAGGAAGTGCGGGACGAACTCATCATTTGGTTGAAGGCTAAAATTGAGGAATGCGAAAAAGTGTTAGATGAAGCGAATAATCATTTTGAACATATTCGCGAAAATCTGCCGGAAGAGCTGATCAGCATTTTGGAAGATGGATTACATGACGCAGAATTACAATATATCCATCGCGATTACGATGCACTCAGATTAACGTTAAATGGGGAAGGCAGTTTCAGCAAGGGGGATGCCATCGTTATTGAGATTACTGGAATCAAGGAGGAACAATCCGAAATACCTTTAACACCAGGTATGTTTTGGCTTTATGAAGAAGGGGATCTTAATAACAAAAGCTTCATCTTAAGTGTTTTATTTGACAATCCGATGACGGAATGGAAGGTAGCTGCAAAACAATTTTCCATTACCCATTTTTATAAAACACAAATTTTTCACCACGATCAGGAATTTGAGAAGGAAAATCATAGCCGCCATAAAGCAAAAAAAGAGAGACATAGTCTTCCTTACAAACTGCCGGATCAGTATGCGTCTTTCGTGACTGCTTTACACGAAGGAGAAGCGGAGAAAATGTATTTTTTAACGGAAAAGGAAGCTATAGAAATCGACCGCTTTTTATCTCTTGAGGAATTGAAATTAGAAGGCAGCGTCATCCCGATTGCAGTTTGTACCAATGGAAATATTGTCCTTCACCTTGAAACTCAGAAAATATTTTATCTTGGTGCAAATACAGAGGAGCTAGCTGAAAACTTTGAAAAATTTTTAGAAGGACTTTATTCAAAACAGTTCGTGGATGAAATGCCCCTATTATCAGAGCCGTTACCGACGGAAGAATTGGAAAGCGCACTGTTCAGTGAAGACTTAGAGCTGATCATACGTGCATGGAACACCATTGTTCAAGAACCAGAAAAACATATACCATTAATAGAAAAAACTCTCCCATATTCTTTACAGCATGAAAATGAAGAGATACAACTAATCGGTGAAGTGTATATGGACCATATTCTTTCCTTCAACATTTTGTCTGAGCAATTCATCAATAAACTGAGAAAAAGCACTTAGGAACGAATGCTAAAAAGGCAAGGCTCTTTCTAAATGATCCTGCTCCATACCCCATCGAATGAATTTGTACAACAAACTTATGGTTCCGGGGCTCATGACCTTTTCACCGCTTCTACTAATCGAGTAGGAGGGGGTGACTAACCCCATACCCGTCAAGTTAGCGGTATAAAATTTTTTAGGATGATACGCATGTTCGAAAAATCAATCAAAGGATGAAGAGAAAACCAAATGCTGGGCATGCCAAATAACCCTCAAGAAGAGGGTTATTTGGCATTTATATCCATAACCCACACTACCATATCCCCAATTTCTTTAAAAGATCCGATACCGTTTCCTCTCCTTTCCTTCGGTCTTTCCTCGCGTGTTTCCTTAACAGAGACAGGAGAGATGGAAGGGCGGTTTCCATCGCTTGGGGATGCAAAAGAAACCGATGCCAATACGATTGGAGGATATTAAGCGCTTTCCATTCACTGATCTCGATTCCCTCCCGTTGATGCCAATACCTTCGGGCTTGGAACAGAAGAGTCTGCGTGACTAAAATGGCAATCAATGTCCCATATAAGTGGCATTCGAATCGTTCCTTCTTCATCTTTTTGACACGGTCAAGATCAAATAAGGATTTCCAGCCCTTAAATAACAGCTCCACTTGCCAGCGCAGCGAATACAGCTCATAAACTTGTTGCGCATCAAACGATTCTTGTGGTAAATTGGTCAGTAAGATGTGATATTTCTTTTGTTCAAGGGTTTGGCGTGACAGCGCCTTCCCTTTCTTTTTTTCCTTTTTCCGCACGTACGCCAGCCGTTTTTCCCATTCTTCCGCCGTGAGACGGCGAAAAATCAGACGCGGAACATACAGGCGTTGGTGTCCGATATACACGTGTTCCACTTCCACGGCTTCCCCCTCGCCCAATCGATTTCCTATCGATTCCCAATCCCATTCGTGCCACTCCCCGTCCTGCTTGATATAGACTTTGATATCGGAACGCAACCGGGTAATATAATAAGCACCTCGAGCATCGATCTCCGCCAGCGTGGCGAGTGAAAAAAACCCCAGATCCCGAATGCAAAGGTCATTCGGTAAAATCGTGTGCTGGGTATGATAAGCAAAACGGGCATCGGAATCATTGGCCTGTTGGACGCACAGCTGAAGACAGGTTCCCGATAACAGCTCATACTCAAATTGGATTTTGGCGCCAGATGAAACCGAACCTTGATCCTCACCATAGTCGGTCGGAAGTAAAAAACTGGTAGAGTCTAAGATCCGCAGACGGGTGAAGGAACAATTTAGTTAAAAAATAGGTGAAAAACAGTCATTTCCCCCATGTAAGCGTTTGAATTGTTATTTTTTGATTATTATCTCACTGAATCAATTGTTTTCGTGTTTAACCAAAATCAGTTTTGAATGTTACTTATTGTCCATGAAACATATGAGTAAAATTATGGTGAGAAAAAAAACAACCTCTTCATCCAGATAATGGTGTGAAGCATTTTATCTAGATGAAGAGGCCACCAAGCGAAAGCGCATTTATGGAGGATCTTTCGAGATGTCTGGATGAGCGGTAAACTACAATAACTTTTTGATCGCCTACATTGCATTTGTACGAAACGTCATCAATCTCCGTTTGCTTTACGCGACAGTCAGACAAGTTCAATATTTCAATAATTCCCGAGTTACGTTTTTTATGTAAGCGTCAAACAATCCCTACTTGCTTTAACCCAACAGGGATATATTATGATTTTGATAGATTGTTCAAGACAGAAAGGTTGACCAAGAGAAGCCACATTGTTTGCATCCATATTTGGGATTTCCTTAATACTCCATTCTTTATATTGATCTTCTGATGAACATTCTTTTTGATCACGACATGGCAAAACTTTAATCCTTCTCTGGCTATAACATCCGAAAGCCGTTTCGAATTCGGAAGTGCTTTAAGTGTTAAAGCCCTCGTTTCATGGCAGTGTGAACTCATAATAAAAAACTGTTTTGAAGGCAGGTGTATGAGACTTGGAGCTTACGAAGCATTGCTGAAGGCCGTTAGTAGGATCAAACTCAACAAGCTTCAGTACTTTCAAGCATCGGATAAAAAAAAGACAATCATTTGACATGTATAAAACATGGAAAATAATTGTCTTTTTGATGGACTGTTCTAAGTAGGAAATAAAAATTTTAAGAAACTTACTTGGACTTTGCATTTATGCTCAAGTTTGACACCATTTCACTACATGTGGATAACTAAAGGTGATTATACCAATAGTTATCCACTTTTTTTATCGAAAATATAATCATTATGTAGTGTTATGTGGATAACTTTTGTATATCCAATAATATGTAATATATGTTATACTATTAGTGCTATGTATATTCGAATTAATAAGCAAAAAAATAAAAATGGTTCAGTTCGTCAATATCTACAAATATGTCGTACATTTCGTGTAGACAATAAAGTTCGGCAACAAACGCTTTGTAATCTAGGGAGGTTAGAACATTTATTAGAGAATGGCTCTGTCGATAACATAATCGAGGGATTAGCCAAATTTTCAGAGCGTTACTTTGACCGAATTCATGGGCAAGGGTCTTCCTCTTCTGTCTCCGTGCTTTGGACAAAAGAGTTTGGGCCGGTTTATCTGTTCCGAAAGGTATGGGAAAAGTTAGGGCTTGGTCGGCTATTACGTAAAATCATGGATGATTCCGAGACTGCTTCTCGGTATGACGAAGCCATTTTTGCCATGGTGTTAAACCGTCTCATGGATCCCAATAGTAAGCATTATATCTTCAAACAATGGATCGACACGATTTATGCAGAAGGTCTTTCAGACATTCAACTCCATCACTACTATCGTGCATTAGACTTCTTAAGTGAACAAAAAGAAAAAATTGAGGAACAACTTTATGGACATTTAACCGATTTAACCTCATTAGAAGTAGATATCGTGTTTTACGACACGACAAGCACCTATTTCGAAGGAGAGGAAGCAGACGAACTGCTGGCTCACTATGGTTACTCCAAAGATCATCGTGGAGATCGAAAACAAGTCGTGATTGGCTTATTAATGACCAAAACAGGGATTCCGATTGGACATCAAGTCTTCCCTGGAAACATGCATGATACGAAGACATTTGGCATGGTGGTTGAAGACCTGAAGAAGCGCTATCCTATTCAGAAAGTCATTCTAGTGGGAGACCGCGGAATGGTTAGTGAAGCCAACTTAGATCAAATTCGTGAACTGGGCATGGAATATATAGTGGGTGTCAAATTACGAAAGTCGAAGAAAGCCCAAGAGCTATTATCCATCCGTGGGCCATATAAGAAGGTTCTCCCGAATCTAAAAGTGAAGTCAAAGAAAATCGATGGCGAAACGTATGTACTCTGTTACAATCCGGACGCTGAAGAACGTGATCGAGCGAGTCGTCAAGTCGTGTTAGAAAACCTTCAATCGAAGCTTGATGAACTCGGTCCATCTGGACTCGTCAAAAACCGTGCGTATTCCAAGTTTTTAACGATAGAAAAAGCATCGGCCAAAATTGATGAAGAGAAGGTATCCAATGACGAAAAGTTTGACGGAAAGTATGCCATTCGGACCAACTCGTCATTAACGGATGAAGAGGCAGCACTTGCCTATAAAGAGTTGTGGAGAGTGGAACAAGCCTTTCGTAACCTGAAGTCGAATCTAGAACTTCGCCCGATGTACCATCGAGTGGAATCTCGTATTCGAGGCCATATCATGGTTTGTTTCCTTGCGCTTGTCATGGAATCCTTTTTGGCCTATAAGCTAAAAGAAATAGGATGCCAAACAAGTGTAAAGGATATTTTGCATGATGTAAGCCAGATGAAGGCCTCGAAAATACGCGTGAATGGTGAAGAGCAAATCGTTCGTACAGAATTACAAGGTCAAGCAAATCTAGCATTTGAAGCACTTGTCACACAAGCGCCTCCTAGAGTATTAGAAAAAAACACGTGCCACTAACAAGTGTAGTGGTACGTGTTGTGGGTAAAGTCCAAAACACCAGTATTTTCGGGCTTTTCTTTAGTGTACTCTGTCAAACTTGAGTTTTAGATATAAAACAAATGAATTACGCAAGCTCCTTATTATTGCGTTTTCTATTCCGTTACTAATTGAATTGATTCAGTTACCACTGCATTATCAAATTTAGGGACAAGAATTATTGATATTGATGATATCTTATTAAATATGTTGGGTATATTGGTCGGTTATTATACTACTTTGTTCATGTTAAAAAGAGAGAAGATATTCAAAAAAATTTCTAGTCTTTTAGGCTGCACAAATTAAAGTTTTACTAATATCATCATGGAAAATCCCTTGAATACAAATTCTTCTTCCTCCCTCTTTTTCCCTTCCAGATACCAACCTAATAACAGGAGAGAAGAACTTTTTATAGAAGAGGGAGAAAATAACAAGAAAACAATTCTGTGTATAGATAATAAAGTTGTTTAAAATAGTTATCTCTAATTTTCGATTAAAGCCCCTTCCTTGACCATGATTGATTAAAATCCATATTTTTCTTCCTTTGCTTTCCGTATACTCTGATAGGTTTCTGCTAATATCATTGTATCTTCAACTAACCGATCAATCCGGAATAAGATATCATCATTGATAATCTTATTTCGATAGAAATCCTTTTCTTCAATAAATACATATTTTTGTACGATTTGAGCCTTCATAAAGGACAAAATCGGTTTTAATTGTTGTTCAGCTATTAAATAATGTTTGGATGAGCCTGCCGTCACAACAATGCTGGCGATTTTATCTTGCAACGCGTCTTTAGGAAGAAGATCAAATATATTTTTTAAAGCAGCCGGTATGGAAGCCTGAAAGATGGGTGTCCCAATTATAAGTACATCTGCTGCCATGACTGTTTCTGCTACAAATTTTGTATCTCCTTCATATTCCGTATAGTTTCGTCCATCACTAAACTCAACTTTCAATTCTGCTAAATCCAGCAATGTTACTTCATATTGCGGATATTTTTCTTTCAGGGATTTCACTGTATAGTCCATTGCAGTTCTTGTTTTAGTGCCGACATTTGATCCGGCTATCGCAACAATCTTCACTTTTAATTCCCTCCTTTACTTCTTTGCTGTATATTTTTTGATGGCAGGTAAAATCTCGGTGCCAAGGATTTCAATATTTCTTTTTATCTTATCAAACGGAACGCCGCCGAAATCCAATTGCGCCATGTAACGTTGGTGTCCAAACTGTTCATGTTGATATAGAATTTTTTCTATTATTTGTTGAGGACTGCCAACATTCATTACATTCCGGGTATCAGCCCCTTGCGCAAACAGTTGTTTTGAAAATCCTTGGCCATTTGTCAGCTTCATTCCCTCATTAATGTGCGGATAATATTCCTTTAATGCTTGTTGTGTCGTTTCAGCAGCATAGAAAAAGCCTGTCGTTGCAACCGGAAAATCTGCTGGATTATAACCTGCTCGTATTAAAGACTGACGGTAAACATCAATAGTGTTTTTAAAATAAGACACAGGTCCACCCAACATAGCTAAGGCCATAGGAACACCTTGGAAACCCGCTTTAATGGCACTGGCAGGTGTACCGCCAACAGCACGCCAAATCGGCAACGAACCCTCTTTAGGACGCGGCAACACCTTGGCATTTTTTAATGGAGCCCGATAATTGCCGCTCCAATTCACCACTTCATTTTCATTAATTTGCAACAACAGTTCAAATTTTTCTTCAAATAATTCTTCATAGTCACGAAGGTTATATCCTAACAATTCAAACAGTCCCACTCTCGAGGCACGACCAGCAATAATCTCGGCACGACCATTTGAGATTAAATCAATTGTCGCAAAATCTTCATATACACGAACCGGGTCTGATGTACTAATAATCGTTGAGGAGCTTCCAATTTTTATTTTTTCAGTTGCTTGAGCGATTGCTGCTAATACAATAGTGTGTGCTTGAGCGGTAAAATATTCTTGATGGCTTTCACCTACACTAAAGAAATCAATACCTGCTTGCTCAGCTAACTTAGCCATTTCTATAATTTCCTTAATTCGTTGTTGTGCTGAAATACGTTCACCTGTGTGCGGGTTCGCCAAATGATCACCTAATGTGTAAATTCCAAACTCCAATCCTTTGCTTGAATCTATACGATATTTTTTCATTCTACTATCTTCCTCCCTGCTAATCATTGTCAGCTTTTCGTATGGCATAACCGCTGACATCTCCGTCATTTCCGCAACTTTGTTAAAAGGGACATTGTATAGTCAATTTGAACGATATTTTCTTTCCATGCAACTGGCTGCTCTTTATTGAACTGAAACCAAGGCATTCGCTACAAAGATCGTCCAGAATAAACTATGGTTTGCGTGGCTGCCGCCATTATTGAGTACAGCTGTACGGATGTTTTCCGGCACTTCATCCAAATGGGAGATCAAGTCTTAAACGAATTTATTTTCCAATTGCTTGTGTGCCCTTGAATAGCATTGTTTAAATTTGCAACGCATGTGTGTATGATGGATTTCCATCGTTTTTTGTCAATGTAAGGTTCCAATGCATCATAAGCTAAGGCAAATGCTGGTCATGCAAACACCATGTTTTCATCCTCCTGTTCATACGTTCATAATAATTATCAGTTAAGTCCTTAACTCAAATCTGATGTTAGTTTAATTCTTAATTGAGAAGCTGTCAATGATTTTGCACGAGCCATTTATAGAGAATTCCATCACATGCAAATAAATCTTAACGCCAACATCCCTAATTTTTTTGCGGCGACACTGTGGCAAGAAGTGATATAATTAGCCGATTTTTATGCAACTACAAAGAAAAGAGAGGCTGTCTGAAAAGCCCATTTTAGTGTTACATGTTTCCAAATAAAAAACCAAAGAATGTTGATTTAACAGCACTCTTTGGTCTTACTTTTATCATGATTGGGATGAAAAACCATTTTAGAAAATGGTTTTCCGTTATTTTTCCACTTTTCGAAGCAGATGAAGCAATTTTTTTTTCTCTTCAATCGAAAGATTTTTGAAAAAATCTTTCTGAAAATCTTCAAGAACCGAATTGGCTTCCCTATAGATAGTTTCTCCTTTTTCTGTAAGTGAAATATAATTTGTTTTCCATTCTTTTTCTTTTTTTATTAGATCCATTTGCTCCAATTTCTTGATAAGCTGTGTGATGTTTGCTTTTGTTACCAGCAATTGATCGGCAAGCTCCTGCTGGGATAAAGTCCCCGCTGCAGCAATTCTGCTGATTACCTCAAATTGAGCATTAGATATATCCCATTTTTTTAAAATTTTATTTGTTTCTGTTGTATTATTCTTGTAGATTCGGAAGATTCTGTACCAAAGGATAACGCTATATTTCTTATCTCTGTTTGATTTTGTCATTGAAGGTTCGGTTTTCAATTTTTTCCCTCCCTTTATGAAATCCATCTTAAAAAGTTGACCAGCCAAATTCCAGACACAGATTTTTCTTTTTGCTGATATAATCTGTCTTTTCTGCCCGATATAACGGTTAATGATTTTAACATGACCCTTATCTTTCCAACTTATTTTAAGATCAAAAGATATCAATGAAATTAAATAATGAATTGGAAATTTTCGATAGGCTTATCCTTTCCTAACATAACACCTTTATCTCCATATTAAAAGAGGAAACGCAGAAAGCCTTTTCCCTTTTAAAAAAGTTTTTCCACATGATTTACATCATGATAATAAAAGAGATAAGGAGATTCAAACGAATGAGGGGCCATCGATTGTTCTTAGGATGCGATTTAACGAAAAAACTCCACCCTTCTCAACCGTTGGCAAAAATAATGTTCGTCGTTTTCAAGACACTGAAATCCAAAGTTTTGCAAAAATTGCCCAATGCTCTCGCAATGCACCAATTCTTCAGCATATTTGGCAGAATATCTGGACAAAGGCAGAGCATTTGAAGCATTCAAATAAGAATATACACCATGCGCAAAGAAAATAGATTCCTGCTCCACTTTTTGTAGAAGTTTTTCACATAACCTTATCGATTGGCTTTTCTTGTACACGATCTCAAGGTGGAGCCAACATGCTGAAACTGATTCTGGGGCTATCACGACATTTTCCTCATTTCTACTAAAAAAAGTAGCACAGACCTTGGCTGTAGTCTGTGCCCCTAATCTTAATATGATTATTTAAAACGGATTTGGGATGTGCTAAAAGTACGTTTTATTTGTTGATCAGTTACTATTTATTTTAAGTAGCAAGTGTCAAGTAATCTACTAATAGACAGCGTCCCGGATTATTTCAAACTGCGGTTCAAGAAAGCTTTCGTTCGTTCAAACTTCGGGTTTGTAAAAATCTCAGTCGGAAGTCCGGATTCGATGATTTCCCCGTTGTCCATGAAAATGACTCGGTTTGCAACCTCCTTGGCGAACCCCATCTCATGTGTCACCACAATCATCGTCATGTGCTCTTCAGCCAGCTGCTTCATTACTTGCAGTACTTCGCCGGTTAACTCCGGGTCCAAGGCGGAAGTAGGTTCATCAAACAGCAGGATTTCAGGGTTCATCATAAGCGCACGAGCAATGGCGACTCTTTGTTTTTGACCGCCCGAAAGTTTTGCAGGATAAGCTGATGCCCGATCGGAGAGCCCGATTTTCTTCAGAAGTTCTGTGCTGCGTCGTTCAATTTCCGCATTTAACTCCTTCTTTACTAGCCTAGGAGCAAGTTCCAAATTTTCTTTAACCGTGAGGTGAGGAAAGAGATTGAAATGTTGGAAAACCATTCCCATCTTAGAGGTGATCCGCTTAATCTCCTGCGGTTTTGAGTAAATCCCGTCCTTCACCAAATAATCCCCGGATATACAAATGCTGCCTCCGTCAATTTCCTCAAGATGGACCAGGCTACGGAGCATTGTACTTTTACCAGAGCCAGATGGTCCGATCACAGCAATTACGTCGTTCTTGTTAACATCAAATGTTATCTGTTTTAATACATCCAACTTGCCATATGATTTTTTGAGGTTGGATACTTCAATGAGAACCACACTCACTACTCCTTTTTAATCAAATTTGAACCGTCGTTCGAGCCACTTAAAGAGAACAGTTAATAAGAGCGTCATGATCAGATAAATAATACCTGCGATGAAGAAAGGCACGATTGTAAAATCACGGTTCACAGCAGTCTGTGCATAGTGTAATAATTCTGGTACGGCAACAGCATAGAGCAGTGCGGTATCCTTAACTAGTGTAACCGATTCGTTAGCGACGGCAGGAAGTGCGATGCGGAACATTTGTGGAAGTATGATTCTCGTCATCGTCTGCCATTTATTCAAGCCTAGGACTTGTGATGCCTCATACTGACCTTTATCAATAGCCAGCAAACCGCCGCGGAAAATCTCGGCAAAATATGCAGCATAGTTCAATATAAAACCCAAACAAGCTGCGACAAAGCGGTCTAATACCAAATAATCTCCGATCACAGGGATCATCGGCAGTCCAAAACATATAAAAAGCAGCTGAAGCAGCAATGGAGTGCCCCGCATCACATATATATAAATCTGTGTAAGCCACGATAAAGGCTTAAACCTGCTTCTTACAGCAAGTGTTAGTATGAAGCCGAGCGGAATTGACAACACAATGACGATCAAAAACAAGAGAACCGTCATCTGTGCCCCTAGCAGCATCGGCTTAATGATTGAGTTGAAATAATCTACGGACATGAAAGAATTCCTCCAACAGCAAAACAGGGTTTCTCAAGGAAATCCAAGTTCGGTCTATTTTACTTTAATACCTTATTTTCGCCAAACCACTTTTGCGAGATTTCGGCGGCCGTGCCGTCCTCATTCAGCTCATCGAGAGCTTTTTGCAGTTTATTCAGCAGTTCCTCATTACCCTTTTTAACACCAATTCCATATTCTTCTTGTGCAAGGGATTCATCGAGCAGTTTGTAAGTATCTTTTTCTTTCGACATGTAATATTTAATGACAACTTCATCAATCACTACTGCATCAACACGTTTTAGCTTTAGATCCTTCAATGCCAGAACATTGTCGGCATACTCCGTAACCGTCTTGATTTTCGATTTAATCGGATTTTTATTCAACGCATCGGCTGCAGAAGACAGAGATTGAAGACCAACCACTTTGCCTTCTAGATCATCAAGTTTAGAAATATTTGAATCAGCAAGGGTGACCACAACTTGTGCATTTTTCATATAAGGCTTTGTAAAAAGAACCTTCTTTTTGCGCTCCTCCGTAATGGTATATCCGTTCCAAATGAGATCGATCCGTCCGCTGCTTAATTCAGATTCTTTTGTTTTCCAATCGATCGGCTGAAATTTTACCTTTGTTCCCATTTTTTCGGCAGCTGCCTTGGCGTAGTCAATGTCAAACCCTACAATTTCATTATTCTCATCCCGGAACCCCATAGGTGCAAATTTATCATCTATTCCAATTACTAGCGTTTTGTCTTTTTCCTCCGATTTGGAGCATCCTATCAGGAACGAGAATAACGCTGCCATAGTTAGGATAAACATTGCTAATCGTTTCATACTGTAGATAACCACCTTTAATTTATTTTCATTTTGTTTTTAACCTATTGCATGTCCAAAAAATTCAAATGTCCCCCGCTACTACTTACAATTAAACCATCCGTAAATGCATCTGCAATAGTTCGGACAACATTTGCATCAAATAAGCTCAAAAAAGCATAACGATAATTGCTATAAAAACGCATCTATGAAGATATCTGCGAGTGCACTTTAATTCGATAATATATTAGAGTAATAAATTAACATAAAATAAAAATAACACAACATAAAAATGAATGTCAATGGATATTTTTAGTTCATTAGCATACTAAAGTATTTGAGAATCATAGTTTTCTATACATATAATTGTATTGTTCAATGTTTGATTTGCATTTTAAATCTCCACCATAAAAACAGGGCTCGAATGACTTGATCGATTACAATGGATAGCCATACTCCTGCTATTCCTAAATTTAATTGGATGCCCAATACATATACACCTACAATACGAATGACCCACATGCCGACCGCTGTACTGTACATGGGGCTTTTTGTATCTCCTGCTCCTTGTAAAGCTCCAGTCAACACCAATCCCATAGCTAATGCTGGTTGGGCAAAAGCATCAATTCTTAATGCCGTAGTAACCATCTCAATAGCCTGTTTATCTGTTGTAAACCAAGTAGCAAGCCAAGGAGAAAGGAAAACAACAGAACACCTATTATAGACATAAATAACATGGCGATATAAGTCGTCAGCATCCCATATGTATAAGCCTCTTTTTCAAGCTTTGCCCCAATATGCTGCCCTACAAGTGTTGATGCTGCCGCAGCTAAGCCATATCCTAGCATATAGGAAAATGTTTCGATATTCCCGGCAATTGTATGAGCTGCATACGTTTCCGTTCCAATTCGAACAATTAATCCAAAGTAAAGCACTTGCCCTAAACGCATAATTAAGCGTTCAATTGCTGCAGGAGCAGACAGCCTCAAAATAGGCAATGTGAATTTCTTTATATCCAATGAAGATTTCTGAAATAAAGAAAATGATATAGACGATTTTTGAATGTAATAATAAAGAGCGATGGCTCCCAGCACTCTTACAATGACTGTCGCCCAGGCTGCTCCTGCTAAGCCCAACCCGTGAAATCCCAATAAACCAAAAATGAAAAAGTAGTCCAAACCGATATGGATGATATTAATCCACCAGCTTACTTTCATCGGTGTTTTTGTATCGCCAGCAGCTCGTAAAATACTTCCAAAGATAAACATTAAAGAAATAAAAACAGACGGGACAGCTACAATCCGAAAATAAACAGAGGCGTCTACTAAAACGCTTGGTTCTGCTCCCATAATACGAAGTAAAGGTTCTGTGAAAAATAAGGTGATAAGACCAAAAAATAAACCTATAAAAAAAGAAAGAATGGTTGACTGCTTAGCAACGGCTTTTGCTTGATCAATATTACCAGCACCGACATGACGTGCGATCAAAGAAGTAGCCCCTACTCCAACTGCCATGAAAATGGCGATATATACGGCTAGAACAGCATTTGCCACGCCTACTGCTGTGACTTCGTTTAATCCTAATTTTGATACAAAAAGTGTGTCTACAAATCCTACCACTGTTTGCAAAATATTTTCGATCATGGCAGGAACAGCTAATGCTAGGATGATCTTAATTTTTTGTTTTGTTGATCGCTCCTGACTGATACCCTCTGGAATCATCAAAAAAGTTAATCCCCTTATCGAATGAAATTCTCTAATGCTTTTTTTAAATCGTTTAATACTTGTTCCTCATTTCCTTGATGAACAGCATTTACTAGACAATTCTCCATATGATCAACAAAAATTACTTTTGCTGCATTATCTAACGCTTTCCTTACAGCCGCAATTTGCAGAAGAATTTCAGGACAGTCTCTTCCTTCTATCGCCATTTCTTTAATGGAACGAACATGTCCCTCAATTCGCGCTAATCGATTAATCACCTGCTTGCGATATTTATGTTCATGATTTTGATGATGGTGGTTTTGACACATATTTCATTCCTCCTTATTATGATAGTATCCCCCCAGGGGGGATATGTCACTTTAAATTTTTTTCACCTTTTCAAAATATAAATATGTTGTTCAATCATAGTTAACATAATAGTCACAAAAACCCCTTTAGGCTCCAAGGGGTTTCTTATTGATGTAAACTTCGTTGATATTTACGTGCAACCAAGCACATCTTATATCTGCATAAAAAAAGCTGGATTTTAATATAGGGCGATATTGTGAGAGCAACTTTGTAAAGTATACAAGTCCTATGATCACTCTTCACAAAACATACTAAGATTAGTATGTTTTTTTTGACATAGAAAAACTCCCCTAGTGAAGGGGAGCATATATTTTAAGACAGCCTTTACTTTTTCTTAAAAAATTATTATATCCATTCTTTTTGTTAGGATTATTGTTTTGCGCCAAATGATGACTTATTATGAGCGGGCCATGTTGCCCGTTTTTTATTTGTTGCAATGATGTAAACGGCGGCAACTGCGATCAAGACTGCAATCAAGGAACCGAGATTAAATATTCCCTTTTCGGAGTACCATGCAATCGAGTATCCAATCGAACCAGCCATTAAAGCATAATACGTAAATGGGAGCAATGTTTTTCTAATAACTGCTCCTTCTTTTCCTACCAACCCGACTACTGCCGAAGCAGCGACGACATTGTGTACACAAATCATATTCCCAGCCGCACCACCTACCGCCTGAAGGGCAACAATCCAAGTGGGATCAACACCAATTTGGGAACCTACATTATATTGAAATAAAGAAAACATCATATTACTGACCGTGTTGCTGCCAGCTATAAAAGCGCCCAGTCCACCAATAAATGTGGAGAAAAAGGGCCAATAATTGCCCGCCAGCGCTGCTACTCCGTTCGCCAATTCAATTGGCATTTGATCATAACCTGCAGCACCGCCGCCTGAATTTAAAAACACTTGAACCATTGGAACGGTAAAAATTAGCGCGGTTGAAGCTGAGATCATCGTTTTCCCTGAATGCATCCAAGCACGTTTGTATGCGCTTCCATTCATACCGTGAATAAAAAAGGTAATCAGTGACACAACAATAAAAATTGTTCCTGGTGAATAAAGCGGTTGAAAGCTAGCCGTAATATTTGTTCCAAACATATTCCGAATCTCAATCGTCCACTCTTGTAGCCACCCGCCGATTGGAAGCGATTTCAACCTGGTCGCCACTAAAAACAGGCCAACTAAAATATACGGAGTCCAAGCGCGAATCATGCTCATCTTGCCGTTCTTGTGTGCGATATCTTTAATCTCAATTTTTCCTATCCAATCCGGATCCCATTTAGACTTTTCTTCAAAATCCCATACTTCTTCTTGAGATGGCATTAAAAAACCTTTTTTCGCAATGGCAATAACGATTGCTAATCCGACCAAGCCGCCAACCATGGAAGGAAATTCAGGGCCAAGGACATTGGCAACGATGAGATATGGTATCGTCATTGTAAAAGCCGCAAACAAGGCAAATTTCCAAACTTTAATTCCTTCAGAAAACGACTTGTTTTTTCCAAAAAATTTGGTCATTAGGGCTACAACAAATAATGGAACAAGAGTGCCCGTTATCATATGAAGAATAGCAACTTTCGCTCCAATCAAAGTGACCAACGACAGCAAGTTATCAGTAATCGTTGCATCAGCGGATAATCCTGATTGTACGCCGACAAGAATCGGTGTGCCGACAGCACCGAATGAAACGGGTGTGCTTTGAATGACCATGCCCGCCACAACGGCTGCCATCGCTGGGAATCCTAATCCTACTAATAATGGAACAGCAACCGCAGCTGGCGTACCAAAGCCTGCGGATCCTTCAATAAACGAACCAAATAACCATGCGACAATAATTACTTGAATGCGCCGGTCTGGAGAAATATCGGTGAACCCTTGCCGGATTGTTTTAATTCCCCCACTTTCTTGCAAAGTATTTAAAAGCAAAATGGCGCCAAAAATGATGTACAATAGTGTAGCAGCTACAACCAAACCATTTATGGAGGCAGCTATTACATTGGCTGCTGATACTTTCCAAACAAAGAGCGCAAGTATGACGGCCACAACATATGAAATCGGCATCGCTTTGCTAGCTGACCACCGTAACCCAACCAAGAAAATTCCGACGATTAAAATTGGAAGAAGCGATAAAAAAGCCAACAATCCAGTACTCACAAGAGATTTTCCCCTCCCTTATTCAAAATGTAATTCACCCACATGAATGGAAAATCATTGTACACTCATTATACCTTTTATTTTTTTAATTATCAATATTTTCTGAATTTTTTATCATTAACTAATTCCTTTGTTATGTAATAATCAAACCCTTGCCCTATTTGAAAAGTTGGAGCGAAATCCAATTCAAATAAGGCGAAGGTATTACTCAAGCATATTCAACAAAACCAAGCCGAGCAGAAATTTGCTTTCCTATTTCAATCATCCGCGGCTGAAGTTGTTTGAGCCTCTCATCTGTCATTCGAATGGTTGGTCCTGATACGCTCACGGCAGCAATGACTTTCCCCAAATGATCAAAAATTGGGGCAGCAATACAACGAATCCCATATTCGTTTTCTTCTAAATCAAGTGCATATCCTTGTTGTTTTACTCGAATGAGCTCTTTCAAAAATGCATCCTTATTCGTAATCGTATTTTTCGTATGCATCGGCAACCCTTTTCTGTCAAGGATGTCTAAAACGACACTTGACGGCAAATTGGCGAGAATGGCCTTTCCTACAGAGGTGCAATGCATTGGGGCGCGCTTTCCGACTTTTGAATGCATGCGCAGCGTTTCATTTCCTTCCAATTTTTCAATATAAACGACTTCCCCTTGGTCATAAACAACCAGATGGATGACTTCGTTCGTCTCATTTTCTAATTTTTGCAGGAAAGGTTTTGCTTCTTTGCGAAGATCAATCGATTCTAATAGCTTCGAACTGATTTCCAAAAATTTATACCCCAGTTTATATCGTCCTGTTTCGGAATCTTGTTCAATATAGCCGTACCGGGCAAGTGTAGATAAGATTCGATACACGGAGCTTTTGTTGATATCAATCTGATTGGCAATCTCTGTGACACCTAAACCTTCTTTTTTTAAGCTGACAAGTTGAATAATGTCCAACGCCCTGCTTACAGACTTGACCATATTGTCTCTTTCCACAGCCGTTCACCTTCTAAAATCTTGGCGGAATTTGCTAGAGTGCAAATTCCGCCATATAAATTTTCTTGATTCCCTTATATTATGACAGGAAGAACAAAAACTGCCAAGTTCTTTCTGTTCCATTATTCACTTTATCATTTGAATACTAAGATTGTTTCCTTCATAACGTGTTAACACGTTTTTTTGCAGCAACAACGGTATTTTTTAATGTGCCGATTCCTTTAATTTCGCATTCAATTACATCTCCTGCCTGAACAAAATCGGCTCCAACCGGACTTCCTGTTAAAAGGACATCACCGGGTTTAAGTGTCATGACAGATGATAAATAGGAAATCATTTTCCGAATGGAAATAATCATCAATTCCGTTGAACTATCTTGTTTTTTAACACCGTTCACCTTTGCTTCAACATGAATGCGAAATGGATCAAGTTCTGTTTCAATGACAGGGCCAAGGGGGGTAAATGTGTCAAACGATTTACCGATTGTCCAATGGCCGTCTTCATGGAAAAACTGCGGCGCCGTTACGTCGTTGCCCACCGTGTACCCAAATACATAATTCAATGCTTCTGATTCCGGCACCATTTTCGCTTGTTTGCCGATGACAATTGCCAGCTCAGATTCAAACTTTACCCTGTCTATTCCCTCTGGAATAACAATCTGTTCTTCAGGACCAATAACGGATGATGTTGGTTTAAAGAAAAAGACGGGAATCTCCGGCAATTCACGGGGAAGATCCTCCATTCGGGCGACGTAGTTGGCTCCGATTCCTATGATTTGATTGGGCACAAGTGGGGAAAGCCATTTTACATCATTGGCGCAATATTCATCTCCAGTATATTTCCAATCACCGAAAAGATCTCCGCTAATTTCCTTTATAACCCCATCATGGATGATGCCTTTTATATGTTTGCCTTCTATTGAAAATCTGGCAAATTTCATCCTAAAACCCCCTTCAAACAGCTTCATTTTTTTCTTTTGGACTGATCATTTTATGGGCCACTCCTGTCTCAATCGCTGCTTGGGCTACCGCCTCCGCAACAGCTTCAACAACCCTCTTATCAAATGGATGGGGGATCACGTAATCATTTGTAAGACGGCAAGGTTCGACCAAGTTGGCAATTGCATAAACCGCCGCCAGCTTCATCTTTTCGTTTATCTCTGAAGCATGCACCCGAAGCGCTCCTTTAAAAATTCCGGGAAAAGCGAGGACGTTGTTGATTTGATTCGGCAAATCGGAACGACCTGTCCCAACAACTGCCGCCCCGGCTGCTTTTGCAGGCCCCGGCATGATTTCCGGGATCGGATTAGCCATAGCGAAGATGATCGCATCTTTATTCATAGACGCCACCATGTCAGGAGTTACTGCTTCAGCGACCGAAACACCTATAAACACATCGGCTTTTTTAA
Source organism: Aeribacillus sp. FSL K6-8394 (assembly GCF_038008865.1). Taxonomy (NCBI): domain Bacteria; kingdom Bacillati; phylum Bacillota; class Bacilli; order Caryophanales; family Bacillaceae; genus Aeribacillus; species Aeribacillus sp. FSL K6-8394. Next base: position 206,218 of record NZ_JBBPAA010000002.1, on the reverse strand, counting down.
TAACTTCCGCCAATGATCCCTTTTCTTTGTTTATATTTGTCATTTTCGCAACCGACTCTTTCATTGCATTCATCCCATGTTGACGGCCATCATAAATTGCGCCTTTTGAATCGCACATGATAATATTTCCAACACCCAAACTTACAAGCAATTTTGTAATGGCGATTCCGGCAGCCCCAGCGCCATTGACAACCACTTTGATGCCGTTCATTCTCTTGTTTACAATTTTTAGTGCATTGATCAGCCCTGCGGCTGTGACAATTGCGGTTCCATGTTGATCATCGTGAAAGACCGGAATGTTCATTTCCTCTTTTAACCGTTCTTCAATGATGAAACAATTCGGTGCGGAAATATCTTCTAAGTTGATTGCTCCAAATGTCGGTTCCAATGATTTCACCGTTTGAATGATTTGCTCAAGACTCTGAGTGTTTAAACAGATGGGAAAGGCATCAATGTCCGCAAACGCCTTAAATAAAGCTGCTTTTCCTTCCATGACCGGCATCGACGCTGCACCGCCAATGTTCCCTAAACCTAAAACAGCAGACCCATCTGAAATGACTGCTACTAAGTTCCCTTTCATCGTATAGTCATAAATTTTTTCAGGCGCTTCATAGATTTCTTTACATGGCTCTGCAACCCCCGGAGAATAAACCAAGCTCAAATCATTGGCATTTTCCACAGAAACTTTAACACCAACATTTAACTTTCCTTTCGCGCGTTTATGAACTTCCAGCGCCTTTTCCCGAAGGTTTTTCATACATTCAACTCCTTCATTATAAAACTTTTCATTCATAACCAAAGCCGCGCAACTAAAGATTTTGATCGGTTTTTGTGCATGGAAGATGTAGCTTTTATATAGAAGGCACCCTTTGGTAGGATGCCTTCATGATGAGAAGTTATTGTTTTACAGCATATTTTGCTTTTGCTTCAAGACGGCGGCGATGCAAAATCGGTTCTGTGTAGCCGTTAGGTTGATCATAACCTTTAAATACGAGGTCACACGCAGCTTGAAATGCAACGGAACGGTCATAATCTTTTGACATCGGGCGGTAGCCAGGTTCATTTTCATTTTGCTTGTCGACTATTTTCGCCATCCGCTTCAGTGTTTCAAGAACTTGTTCTTTCGTAACAATGCCGTGATGCAGCCAGTTTGCAATATGCTGGCTTGAAATCCGCAACGTTGCCCGGTCTTCCATCAAAGCAATATTATTAATATCCGGAACTTTTGAACAGCCGATTCCTAACTCCACCCAACGAACAACATATCCTAAAATTCCTTGTGCATTATTATCTAACTCTTCTTGTATTTCTTCAGGGGTCCAATTCGGGTTTTCTGCAACCGGAATTTGTAAAATTTCATCGCGGAGATCTTCAATCGTTTCAGCCAATTTGTTTTGGACATCTGTTACATTTACTTGGTGATAATGGAGAGCATGCAATGTAGCCGCTGTTGGTGATGGCACCCACGCAGTATTGCCGCCTGCTTTTAGATGGCCAATCTTTTGCTTGAGCATTTCCGCCATCATGTCCGGCATTGCCCACATGCCTTTTCCGATTTGTGCACGGCCTTGGAAGCCGCTTTGTAAACCGATATAGACGTTTGAGCGTTCATAGGCTTGCAGCCATTGAGATGTTTTCATGTCATTTTTCCGAATCATCGGACCTGCTTCCATTGATGTATGGATTTCATCGCCAGTTCGATCCAAAAACCCTGTGTTAATAAATACAACACGATCTTTTACTTCCCGAATACAAGCTTTCAAGTTCAAAGTTGTGCGCCGTTCCTCATCCATCACACCAATTTTCAGCGTATTCCGTTTTAATCCCAGCAAATCTTCGACGCAGTTAAATAGCAAGTTGGCAAACGCCACTTCCTCAGACCCGTGCATTTTAGGTTTTACAATGTAGATCGAACCTTTCCTGGAGTTTTCAAATTTGCCATTTCCTAAAAGGGAATGTTTAGCAATCAAACTTGTTACAACCGTATCCAATATTCCTTCGTGGATCTCTTCTCCCTCTCCAATGAGCACTGCACTATTTGTCATCAAATGCCCAACGTTACGGATGAGCATAAGTGAACGACCTGGGAGAGTGAACTTTTCTCCTGTTTTGGATGTGTATGTTCTGTCAGCATTAAGCGTACGTGTAATCGTTTTATCGTTTTTTGTAAAAGTAGCTGTCAAATCTCCTTTTATGAGGCCAAGCCAATTGCGATAAACAAGCACTTTGTCTTCCGCATCCACTGCCGCCACAGAATCTTCGCAATCCATAATCGTTGTAACAGCCGCTTCCAATAGAATATCTTTAATTCCCGCATCGTCATTTTTTCCAATTGGATGGCTTCGATCGATCTGGATTTCAATATGAAGACCGTTGTTCTTCAATAAAATGGCAGATGGTTTATCCGACTCTCCTCTGTAGCCTACGAACTTTTCTCTTTCTTTAAGAGCGGTTGTCTTGCCATTCATTAAAGTGACAAGCAAATTCCCGTCTTCAACTGCGTATTGAACAGCGTCGCGGTGGGAATGTTCTTGCAACGGCACTACTTCATCAAGGAAGTTTTTCGAAAAGGCAATGACTTTTTCCCCGCGAATCGGATTATACTCTCCTTTTCGTTCAGCCCCATCTTCTTCGCTGATGACATCCGTTCCATAAAGAGCGTCATAAAGGCTTCCCCATCGGGCATTGGCGGCGTTAAGAGCGTACCTTGCGTTATTAATCGGCACTACTAACTGCGGCCCGGCTTGTAGAGCAATTTCGTCATCGACATTTTCTGTTGTAATCTTAAAGTCTTCCACTTCTTGTTCTAAATAGCCGATTTCCCGCAAAAATGATTTATAGGCTTCAAAGTCGAATTTGTTGCGATGTTCTTTGTGCCATTCGTTGATTTTTTGCTGGATTTCATCACGACGCTTAAGCAAATTTTTATTAATAGGTGTCAGTTCATAAACAAGGTTCTCAAACTGAAGCCAGAATTCATCTTTTTCCACACCGCTTCCCGGCAATGCTTCATTGTTGATAAAATCATACAAATTTTCAGCTACTTGCAAATTGCCGACTTTTACATAGTTTGTTTTCATGGCCACAATTCCTCCTTTAAATGTTATAATTGTTGTTTGTTATTACGAAACACCGTTTCGTAATTGCTTAAAAAAAGGATAACATGATGATGGAATCATTTCAATAATTTTCCTAAAATTCTTTTTTATGATGCTGTAACAGATTTCCCCTCTTTTTTCACTTCCAAACAACGTCCCGGAGTTGGGAAGAGCTTCCCGGCATTTAATAAATTTTTCGGATTAAATACTTCCCGAATATCCGTTTGCGCCGCTATTTCTTCGTCGCTAAAAATGAAGCGCATCTCTTCTCTTTTCTCGATCCCTACTCCATGTTCACCTGTAATCGATCCGCCGGCATCTGCACATACTTGCAAACAGGCGCTGCCAGCTTTTAAAGCCTTTTCTGTTTCGCCCGGTTTTCTGGCATCAAAAAGTACAAGCGGGTGCAGATTGCCATCGCCAGCATGAAAGATATTTGCGATGCGCAGACCATACTCTCGGCTGATTTCGTGAATTCTGTTTAACACTTCGGGTAATTTGCTGCGGGGAATCACACCATCCTGAACTAAATAATCAGGAGAGATCGCCCCCATTGCGCCAAATCCAGTTTTGCGGTTTGCCCACCATCTAGCTCTTTCCTCTTCACTTTGTGCCACTTTTACTTCTCGAACATGATTTCTCTTGCAAACTTCTAAAATTTGATGGATTTGCTCGTCTATACCTGCGGATATTCCATCCACTTCAATGAGCAAAAGCGCTTCAATGTCTTTTGGATGGCCGACAGGAAACGCTGCCGCTTCAACCGCTTCTATTGCTGTTTGATCCATCATTTCAAGGGCTGCTGGTACAATTCCGGCAGAAATAATGTCCGATACGGCTTGACTGCCATCCGCAACGTTGTCAAAATAAGCGAGCACCGTTTGCTTTGCTTCCGGGTTTTTTAAAATACGAACCGTTATTTTCGTCACAATTCCTAAAGTTCCTTCTGATCCTGTTAAAAGTCCTAATAAATCATAGCCCGGTGCATCAGGTATTCCATCCTTGCCTATTTCAATGACTTCGCCATTTGGCAATACCACTTCAAGCCCTAAAATGTGATTTGTCGTCACACCATATTTTAGACAGTGTGCACCGCCCGCATTTTCACCGACATTTCCGCCGATGGTGCAGCAATATTGGCTTGATGGATCAGGCGCATAATAATATCCTTTGTCTGAAATGGAGTTCGTCAGTTTTAAGTTGACAAATCCAGGTTCCACTACTGCACGCCTGTTTTCAAAATCAACGCTGATAAGGCGTTTCATTTTTACAAGACTAATGATTACTTCCCCATTCAACGGGATCGCCCCGCCGCTGAGACCAGTTCCGGCGCCGCGGGCAAGGAACGGCAAATCATGTTCGTGGCAATATTTCACAATTTTTGCGACTTCTTCTGTATTATTCGGGAAAACGACTGCCCTCGGCAAACGGCGATGAATGGTAAAGCCATCGCAATCATAAGCTAATAAATCTTCTTTTTTATACAAGATGGAACGGTTTCCGCCAACAATGTTTGCAAGGTTTTTTATATGTTTGTCATTTGTTCTCATCCCTTTTAGAGACATTCCTCTCCCTCCTTTAGCCGATCTTCTTTTTGGTACGCCCAATCCAGCAGCTGTACGGTATGAACAATTTTTTGATTTCTTCCGTTTTTTTGAACACCCATCGCCATCTGCAGCATACAGCCGGGGTTGCCCATTACAATCATTTCTGCTTCTTTAGGGACATTCTTCATTTTGCTATCAAGCACTTCTTTAGCCATCTCCGGATTTGTTATATTGTAAATGCCAGCACTGCCGCAGCATCGGTCGGCATTTGCCATTTCAACCATTTCGACCCCAGGTATATCAAGAAGAAGGCTGCGAGGTTCGTCACGAATGCCCTGCCCATGAGCTAAATGGCATGCATCATGATAGACAACACGAGCCTTGATTTCGGCGATGGGTCTTTTATAACCAGTGTCATAAAGGTATTTTGAAATGTCTTCCACCTTTTTTGAAAATGTTTCAGCTTTTTGGCGCCAAACGGGGTCTTCACGGAACAGCTCCGGATATTCTTTTAACATACATCCGCAACCGGCAGAATTTACAATTACTTTTTCAGCATGTTGGAATGCTTCAATATTTTGTTTCGCTAATTTTCTCCCCATTTCCCGGTCGCCTGCATGAACATGAAGAGCCCCGCAGCAAGTTTGATTTTGCGGAATCATAACGTCATTTCCATTTCGAGTTAACACGTTAATTGTTGCTTCATTAATTTCGCTGAACATGACATCCATTACGCAGCCAGTTAAAAACGCAACCGTACTCTTCGTTTCTCCTTTTGCTTTAATGACTTTTTCATATTTGTACTTTTTCCGCACAGGCTTTTTCACTTCCGGCATGATCGCTTCCATTTCGGCTAAGTGCTGCGGTATGATATTGATCAGCCCTGTTTTACGGACAAACGTTTGCATGCCGCTTTTTTGATACAATTTCAACACATTTCCTAACGTGTACAAGCGATTGTGGTGCGGAAACAAACTATGCAAAAACAGATGGCTGACCGCCTTTTTCCAGCCTTTTAACGGCATGGCTTGGCGAATTTGACCGCGCGCTTCTTCTATCAATCCCCCTACATCGACGTCCGCAGGACAAGCGGTAGTACAAGCGCGGCAATCAAGACAAGCAAAGACAGGATCCATAAAATGTTCGTTCACTTCAAGCTTTCCTTCTGCGACTGATTTAATCAAATGGACGCGTCCGCGGGGAGAATGCTGTTCCTGACCCGTGATCTCATAAGTTGGGCACGATTCTAAACACATACCGCAATGGACACAATCCGCCCATTTGTTTTCATCAGGCGGATCACTCCAAAGGTAATTGCTGAAGCTGTTGGTTTGACAGGCTGGTTCTTTGATAAGATCACTTTCATTTAATCCCATATTTAAATCCCTCCCACAAATCGCTTCGGATTGAGAATGTTGTTCGGATCAATCTTTGTTTTGATTCCTTTGAAAAGAAAGAAATATGGCGGATTTTCCCCCCAAACCTCTATTTTCTGGCGTAACATAAACGGCAAATGTTTAATGACTGCATACCCATTGAGCTCTTTGACAAAATTCCTTAAATGCTGAATTGCTGAAATGACGTTTTCGCTGCCGCCTCTTAAAATGATTTGACACAATCCGTGGCCTAATCCACCGTGGGCTTCGATAAGCAAATTGTGCGTATCCTGTAATAAATGGCTTTCCCTAATAACTTTTAGGACATCTAAATTGACAACTCCGATTTTCAATACTGCTTCAGTCTCCCCTGTCTGATTAGACACCCTGCCATTCGGGCTGATTGTATAAAAAGATTGCCAAAACTTGCGCGCTTTCTCTTGAGCAAGAATGGTCATTTTCGTTTTAGGAGGCTGAATGCTTTTTAGAAAAGATTCTTGGTAATGAACCGAACTTTCATTATCTTCAAAACTAATGGCCAATGTATAAAATTTTTCACCCGTTAGCTTTTCAGCCAAAGACGGACTTATCAGCTCCAGTGAGACAGGTTCCATCTGCGAATCTAAAAACGCCGCGGCAAATGATCGCATTTCAGCAAAATCTCCTTCTGTAAATGATAAAAGAACATTGCTTTCATATTTTGGCAAAGGACGGAGTTTTAAAGTGATTTCCGTCAAAACCCCCAAAGTGCCCATGGAACCGACAAAAAGTTTGTTCATATCATATCCGGCGACATTTTTCACGACCTTTCCGCCTGTTCGGATGACCTTGCCATTTGGATAAACAACTCGAAGCCCGATGACTGCATCTCTGGCGGATCCATATGCCAAACGTTTGGGACCGCTTTCATTCGCGGCGATAATACCTCCGATGGTCGCATAATCCGGCCAAGCAGGATCTAGAGATATTTTTTGGTTATGTTCTTCTAAGTACTGTTGCAATTCTTGAAATGGTGTACCTGCTTTCACTGTTAATGTCATATCTCCCACTGTATGCTCGACGATTCCTTTTAGATTTGCTAAGGAAAGCAAAATATCAGCCGAATCAATTAGACCGCCAAACCCCCGCTTTGTTCCTCCGCCCACAATGGAAACGGTTTTCCCATTTTTGTTTGCATATTGCAAGATGTGTGAAATTTCGTTTTCAGTTTTTGGATAGACTGCGACTTTTCCGCCATTTCCAAGTGGATGACCTTCATTTTCCTTTACTTCCATTTGACTTTCGGGGAAAACATCTTTTAATTCTGTGTACAACTCTCCTTGGAGCAAATCAAGCACCTCCTATGTTTCGCAATAAGAAACAACGTTTCTATAAATGCGCAAAAGAGCAAGCGTTTTAAATCATTTTCTTTCAATCGACTGCAACACTTCTCTTATTACACATATTTGATATGTTATATGTTTACAATTATTAAAGCACTTTTATGAAGATTTTTCAACGAATTTTTTGAATTTACAAAAAAATAAGAAAAATGAAATTCTATTAAACTTGCCGTACGGCAAGATGATCGGATGTATAGCCCCCTATCTTTTTTCTCCCTGCCAATATCCTATCAACGAAAAAAGAGACTGAATTGAAAAAGAATTTTTTTATGGTCCTTTCCAAACAGCCTCTTTTGAACAAAAATTATTTTGTATCTGGAAGAGATATGGTACAAGCGGTAGCGGAAAATCTTATTATTCAGAATAGTCCGAAATGATAGCCCTCGGAAAAGAAATCCAGTTCTTGGGTAGAATAGCGCTTAAAACAACACTTAAACACGCATGCCTGGAAGTTCAAACGTTAGCTGTTTCAAAAGTACAATATATGTCAACGAACAACAGCAGCAAATTAATTGGATATTTAACAGCTGTTTATGGTTTCCACCCGTTTATACTAATGAAGAAAGGAACTAGAATACTACACAAGAAAATCCCAATCCCTACACCACTATAAAACAAACCGTTAAATATTTGCATATTATGCTTTTTCAATACTTGAAGCACTATACTAGAAACTAAGACAAAGACTACACCGCTGCTAAGGCCTGAAAAAAACCTGAACAGGTACCAAAATATATTATTTACTGACCATTCCCATGAGCAGAGTCGTAAAAATGTTCAAAGCTAAAAATATCTTTAAATAAATTGATTCATATCTTCTCAAATTAAAAAAGCTAACAAATAAAGTTCCAGCCAAATTTCCAGCCATCGATTTAGTTATATTCAAGTAGGGGAGGATAGGGGTATAAGCAAATCTTCTGATCCCCATTACAATAATCAATGCAATAATACCGCCGCATAAAGTAAGCCGCGGTTTCATAGTCATCCTTTTATTAATGGGAAGTTACTTATAATTTCTTCTATTTGATTGATGATTGTTTCGATCAGTTCGGCGGCATGCAAATTTTTGCTTAGTCGAGGATTTTGCCCGCACCAAAGCGACATCCACTCTTTATTTTTCTGTTTTGCAGCTTCTGACCGGATATCTTGGGTGAGCATATTTTGAATCGGATAAGCTGGCAAAGCATCTTCATGCTCTTTCATTTTGATGATAAATTCATTTTTTAATCCCCTTGCTGGCTTGCCGCTGAATGCTGAAGTGATTACTACCTGTTCTTCGGTACCGTTTAATATTGCTTCTTTATGGAGTTCATTTGCTCCGCTTTCTATACAGGTAAGAAAGGCTGTTCCCATTTGAACCGCTTGCGCTCCCAATACAAGAGAAGCTAAAACTCCTCTGCCATCCATGATACCGCCAGCTGCAATAATAGGAATTGAAACATGATCCGCTACTTGCGGAATAAGGGCCATTGTTCCGATCATTGAATCATCAAAGGATCCTGCAAAACTGCCCCTATGCCCCCCAGCGTCACTGCCTTGAACGACAATCATATCCATCCCAGCCTCTTCATTCAATATGGCTTCTTTTACTGTTGTGGCTATTCCAATTGTGACAATACCATTATTCTTTAATTGATGAATAATTTCTCTCTGAGGAATGCCAAATGTGAAGCTGCAAACGGGTACTTCATATTTTAAAACGATTTGAATTTGTTCATCAAAAACAGAAGTGTTGATTTGCGGAACATCATTCTTTTTTTCGATCCCTAACATTTGGCGGATAGGTTCCAGCAGTTGATTCGCTCTTTCAATTTCTTCTTGAATGACTGCCGGATGTTCAGGAACAAACAGATTGACACCAAATGGTTTTGAAGTCAATTCCTTTATTTTTTGAATATCCGACTCCAATTTTTCCGGCGTCATATAACCCGCCCCTATCATCCCTAGACCACCTGCATTGGATACAGCAGCAACAAGCTCGGGAGTCGTGATCCCTCCCGCCATTCCCGCTTGTATAATCGGAATTTTAATTGATAGTTTGTCTGTTATTTTTGTATGATTCCACATGCCATGTTCCTCCTTGCCTTATATACGTCAAATCTATAGGTTAACAATACAATCATCATAGCTGTTGGCATTCAATTAATAATGCCATTCATACGATTTGGTCAGCAGCAGAAAAAACGATCACCCAAAACTTAGTGAAACATCAGTTGCCCGGCTCTTTTATTTCTCTTGTTCCCATCCTTCCATCCTAAAATTCACATTATTGGACTGAAATCATGTTGTTCATTCAAGCTGCTTCTACATTCATCTGAAATAGACTTGTATAAAGATGAAAATTTATTTTTTTAATATTTCGCAAATTGTCTTCTATAAATAGTTTATGACCCCATTTTGATGGTGTAAAATAGAAAAAAATGATAATTGTTGTTATGAATCAATTTGAGTGATGGGGGAGAAATAATGTTTGAGCTACAAGATTTAAGAATCATTGCAGCAATAGCAAAAAATAAGGGGATTACGAAGGCTGCAAAAGAGCTTGGATATGTACAGCCCAATGTTACGGCTAGACTAAATAAATTAGAAAGCTGTTTAGGTTTTCCATTATTTATAAGAACCAAAAAAGAGGTTATTCTCACACCGAACGGCAAAGTCTTTCTTAACTATGCTAATTTGATTTTAAATTTGTGTCGCGAAGCTGAAAAAGCAATGAATAAACTGGCAATCCCCGATGGAGAATTAAACATAGGCTCCATGGAAACAACCTCCTATGTACGTCTTCCCCACATATTAAAACAATATTCAGCTAATTATCCTAACGTAAAAATTAAATTGCTAACCGGTACCACAAAAGAATTAATAGATAAGGTCTTACATCATGATATAGAGGGTGCATTTGTTGCTGGACCTGTTAATCATCCGGATCTTATCGAAAACGTTATTTTTAAAGAAAGACTGGTACTTATCACTAATACTCCTGACAATCCTCTTAAAAACAAGGAATGCACTTTAGTTGTATTTAAAGAAGGGTGTTACTATCGAGAAGTGTTTACCAGAATCATGAACGACTATCATATAACGATTCAAAATGTCATAGAGGTAGACGCCGCACAAGCTATTTTAAATTGTGTTCGTGCAGGAGTTGGAATTTCTTTGATTCCCGAGTCTATGTCAAAATTAACAAAAAGTCTATACACATATCCCATTGATAAGGACTACGTAAACGTAGATACTGTGTTTATCACTCGTAAGTCACTTGCCAAAACATTAGCTTTTAACAAATTTGTTGAACTTTTTTTCTTCCACTGGACACCTAACAAAGAATACTCCTTGTAATGATGCGATGGTGTTAGCGAAAAATATTTTTTCATAATAAATCTGGCACTTTTTTCATTAAAGAAAGGTGACGAAAAGTCACCTTTTTTGTTTTCCCATAAGAAATTTTATCTCAAAAATTTTTTCTTTCGTAAGCCGGATTCACCAACAGGCTTTCAGTTCTCAACTTTTTTGTTCGGTTTCCGACTTTTTTATCATTCAACAAACACAAACATATGTTCGTGTTAAATTACAAAAAAGTTAGGTACTGTGAAACGATAAAACCCGCATTCTTACGTTTGATTTTTACATTTCGTGAAAAATAAAGTCCGGTACCGCGACTTTTTTTGCCTGACAAAAAAGTCGGGTACTAAACTATGTCGATTTATTTTATAAATGCAAGTTTCGTTTTACCGATTCCCATTCATCTGTAACCGCTGAATTTATCCTGTGAAAAATTTTACTGGATAGATGAACCCCCATACTGGCGACAACTGTTTCATATCGAAAGACAAGACTTAGTATGGTAGCAACAATCTGATGATTAGTGTTTAAACCATTTATTAAAAAGATTTGTCTAAACTCATTGAATAATTGGGCACATGAGTTTCTTAAAATATCCAACTTTACGTAATTAACAATTAAGCCAGAAGTAAATAATGTTTGGGCTATTATTGCGATAAAGTTTAAATTTACCTCCCGAATGAGCATCACAAGCAACCAAATCAATACATACAGTGATACTAAAATCGTTAGGTCTATTTGGCATGCGAAAATCTTTTTTTTTGGCGGAAGGGGTACCCCTTCCGCCAAAAAAAGATTAATTATCTCAAATAACTATTGATAAACCTCTTGACTAATCGTAAGAAAGGGGCTGTCCAAAAAGTCAGTTACCCTGACTTTTTGGACAGCCCCGTCTTTAAATTTATGCATTGTGTAACACATTTTTTGCAGCTTCGCTATTTGGCATTATCTTTAATATTTCTTGAGCAATTGCTTTAGCTTCTTCTTTACTAATTAACTTTTCTGGAATGTCATGGAATAACAACAAATGTTCTTTCAAGCTAACATCTTCAGGGCTTAATTCAACTGCTCTTTTAGCATGGTATAATGCACTTGCGTAAGCGTCTGGTAAATGGCACAATGCAGTACTTAATAACTCTGAAGCTAAGTAATGATAATATGCAGTCTCATTATTATTTATCAAATAACAGACAAATGAATAAGCACTTATACTCTCTTCATCAAATCCTAATTCAAGAACAACTTGCTCTAAAGTATTTCTATCTTCATTCTCAATATATTCTTTTGCTTTTTGAAAATCACCCGATGTTATTAATTGCTTTATCTTTTCCTTCATAGTTATTTCACCCACGCATCAGATATTCTTATTGTTCCATCAGGTAGTTTTTTGTATGTCACCTGTACCAATTGTCCATTAACCATTTTAGCTCTAGAAGAAACAGATTTATAAGGTATATCTGCACCATTATGCATTACATCGATGATAATTTCTTTTATTTTCCCCCAATTCTTATCAGGCACAAGTTTTTCCCATTGATGATTAGATTTTTTACTTCCATTTATAATATGCTTTATCTGATTACTGTTAAGTTTCCCTATTGCATCATGTACTTTAGAAGAAGGCAATGGCTTAACTTTACCCGTACCCTTAGTGCCAAGTTCAACGCCATCGTTGCCTGCTTTACTTCCGCCTACATTTATCCCATCCATCTTACTTAACCAAGCTTGAATCTTATTCTCCACCGGAACCTTAACATTCCCAACCCCTTCTATGGCCAATCCCATTTGCCGGCTTGGCAGGAGGTGTCTTAAGTTTGTTGCGGCGTTGTCTACGAACCGGCCGACTTGCAACGAACCTTTTCTCGCACCGGTTTTTAAATGCTGCGGCATTTCTTTCGTCCATGCCTTGGCACTCCTGATGCGGGCCAATATGCTGTTTTCCGCATGGACAACCAGGTCGCAGGCACGTTGTGATTTCTGGTGCAAGCCAGCTTTCAAGCTTGTAAATAGCTTGGGATCCATTGCTTCTAGAAGAGGTGCGAACCGGGCGACGCTGCTGAATTTAGAAAGCGCCTTTACACCAGGGACGATATCCAGTGGAGAAAGGACACCACGAAATACTCGTTCGTCTGTTTTCAACTCTCTCCCTGAAATCCAGTCTTTTCCGGAAACGGCTGAACTTAATTCCAGTGTACCATAAGCTGCCCACAATGCCATCCCTGCTGGCGGACAAATGAAAGAAGTGCCTACTATGACAGCAAGTGCTGTTATTTGCCCCCAAAACTTTTTGTTCATCTGCCCGTCTTTGATCGATTCATACTGGAAAGCTTGGGAATTCAATTCTTTCTGTATATATTCCTGTTTCGAAAAATTTGCTTTAGGGTTCAGTTCTTTCCATGAAGCGTATTCCTGTTCCCGTTCTATCAACTTAGCATAGTAGTTGCTGCCAATGAACAGATCTTCCAGTCCAACTTCCGCTTTCGGCACGTCGATTGTTTGTTGCGTGCCGTATGCTCCGGGAGCGACGACCGTTTTTTTGGCGCCAATGTGATTTTTCGTTTTGATCTTTGATATGGATAAGTTGCGCATCGCTTCCACAAAAGCATCGATCTCTTGATAAAACGGATCATCGATGATGCGGTCAACACTCTCTCCGACACGGCTGCTAAAGCGATGCAAGACGAGATAATCTTCATATAATTGTTGATATTGTTTTTTTCGGTCTGTGTGGGTGAAAGAGATGACACCGTCTGTGTCATATTTGGCGATGTCTGCTTGAACGTCTTCGAGAAGATCGTTCAGATCTTTTAATTTATCAATCATGCCTTTGCCCCATACACCGAGACCGACCAGATCGCCAATACCTTTCTTCGTCTTTTCCCATTCAGAATGGATATACTTGATATCCACTGCCTTCATGCCTCCGATTGAAACGAAATGGATTCCAACATGTGGAACAGCTGTCTGTTTCATTATAAGAGAAAATATGTAACTTTTGGTAAACAGAGAGAAAAAAGGGAATTTTAAGTAAAAAATACCATTCGTTTTTCAGATCATGTTCTTATTTTAGATCGTAGGAACCGATCAAATAGACCTAAACCAATTTTTCCTGAATGAAACGTTAAAAATATGGTCTCACTCTTCCTTCAATTGAATGCGAAGGGAATGAGCCGGATGTTTACTTTATTAAAACAGATGGGTCAGGTAAAATGGTTGATACAACATGGATTTCATTGTCGGCAGGCAAACTTTGAAATCTGTTTTAAACAGAAATAAAAAAGAGTCGTCGACCCCCAATCGTGCAAAAATCCTGGGGAATCGACGACTCTTTTAAATCTCCAATGAGCCGAAGAAAATCAAAGATTTGATAAAAATTCCCCTTTTCGTTAAAATAAAAATAACCAGTCAAGCATTAAAAATGAAATGCTTATTTAACAACGTTTTTTGGGGTTTTTATCTTAACTATGAGGAATTGAAACTAGGCTAGCTCCACCCATGGCAAATGTAGCCATGTCAGTTTTTATCTTAACTATGAGGAATTGAAACCGTCTCGGTCATGGTGTGTTCCACAATTTGGACATAGTTTTTATCTTAACTATGAGGAATTGAAACACTGTATATCCTCCAGTTTCTTTAATTTCTGTAATCGTTTTTATCTTAACTATGAGGAATTGAAACCTTACATGAATAATTAATAGAAGAAGTATTCGTTCCACTTTTGAAATGAGGGCTTTCAACATTAGTTACATCTAGATCCTTAAGTCTCAACATTCTTTTGCAATACTTATTTTCAAATGTCGATTCTATACCGTGAGAAACACCACAGGAAAAAGACCAACAAAGTCTGAGATCTCATCGGTAAAGGGATTATAGAGATTTTAGGCAGAAGAAAAAGAAAGTCTGACGGAAAAGCCTCGGAAAAATCTTCGGATTGCTTACTTATACTCGATATTTGCATCTTTGATCAATCTTTTATATGTTCCACTATTCAAAATCCTTCTTTGAAGTTATCACCCTATAAATCAACATTTCACGTTGTTTCTCTGACATTTCATTTAAGCACGCTTCTCGTTAGAGAATCCATGTCAAGCCCTTGATGGATAGATCACATACATATATGTATATTTATTCAAAATTTTGATAAAGATATACTGCAACACTCTGTATTTTTTTCTTGCAGAAAACAAACTAAACTTTTTGAGCTAGTAATAACTTTACAAAAATTTTATAAATCACCGTAAAAAAGATTAAATGAATTGTTTACTTTTTCCTGACTTTTTAAAGATTTTTACTATATTTTTCTCTTTTCTAAACAAAATAAGATTGAATTGTAAGTTAATAGAAAAGAAAGGAGAAAAGGAGAATGGATGAAAGAGTTTTAGAGGTTCAAAGATGACTGAATAAAACCTATGGCGGTAGAGCTGGTTTTAATGAAGTGACTGAAGACGGAATTACTGGATGGGAAACGGTTTATCGCTTAATCCGGGCACTACAATTGGAAATGACAATTGTTTCTTCCAACGGTAATAAAGGAAACTGTTCTCCAATATCAATGATGAAAATCAGAATATTCAGTTAAATAAAAGTGGTTTCGTTCTAAATCTGTGCTGTTATTCGTTTTAATTCCCTTTAAACGAGCAGAGCGATCTAGTAAAGGTCGTCTTGAATGTTTAACCAGTGCCAATATCAAAACCTATACCTGAGCCACGATCTACTTTAATCAGCTTTAGATGTTCTTCTTTTGGACATAAAAACACCCCTTTAGACAATCATAATCTAAAGGGGTAAAACTGTGCAATTTTTTATAAACGGTATGACTTTATTCAAAGCCACATATCCACTGCCCAATTGCTTTATTCGACTGTTACGCTTTTGGCTAGGTTGCGTGGTTTGTCGACGTCGCAGCCGCGGTGAAGGGCAGCGTAGTATGCAATGAGCTGCATTGGAATGACGGCAACAAGCGGAGTTAGATCTTCATGAACTTTTGGCAAGATGAAACGGTCATCATCTTCTTCAAGTCCTTTCATGGAAATAACGCATGGATATGCACCGCGGGCAACAACTTCTTTTACATTTCCGCGAATGCTTAAGTTTACATGCTCTTGGGTTGATAAAGCAATGACCGGTGTTCCGTTCTCAATTAACGCAATGGTTCCATGCTTTAACTCGCCGCCGGCAAATCCTTCCGCTTGAATGTAGGAAATTTCTTTTAATTTGAGCGCGCCTTCTAAGCAGACGTAATAGTCAACGGCACGGCCGATAAAGAAGCAGTTTCGAGCTGTCAAAAGATAGTCTCGAGCAATTTGTTCCATTTCATCCTTTTGGCCGCATAGTGTTTCCATTGCATTCGAAATAATGGCAAGTTCTTGCAATAGGTTAAAATCAAGCTTGATTCCTTTTGTTTCAGCTGCAACAGCTGCTAAAATGGCAAGAACCGCAATTTGTGCTGTATATGCTTTTGTAGACGCAACCGCAATTTCAGGTCCGGCATGAAGCAGCAGCGTATAGTCCGCCTCACGGGAAAGAGTTGAACCCGGAACATTTGTTATAGTTAATGCTTTATGTCCAAGCTCCTTCACTTGAACAAGCACTGCACGGCTGTCTGCCGTTTCTCCGCTTTGTGAAATGAAAATAAACAGCGGATTATTTGATAAAAGCGGCATATTGTATGAAAATTCACTGGCAACGTGCACTTCTGTCGGTACTTTTGCCCATTTTTCGATTAATTGCTTTCCTACAAGCCCTGCGTGATAGCTCGTTCCGCACGCTATAATATAAATGCGGTCCGCTTCATGAACAGCTTGAACAATTTCTTGATCAATTTTTAATTGATCGTGTTCGTCTTGATATTTTTGAATAATTTTACGTATAACAAGCGGTTGTTCATCAATTTCTTTCAACATGTAGTGAGGGTATGTTCCTTTTTCAATGTCGCTTGCATCAAGTTCAGCAGTATATGGAGCGCGTTCTATTACGTCCCCGTTTAAATTTTTGATTGTCACTTGATCACGGGTGACAATAACGATTTCTTTATCCATTAATTCGACAAATTGATTTGTTACTTGCAGCATTGCCATGGCGTCTGAAGCAACAACATTAAAGTCTCCGCCAAGTCCCACAAGAAGAGGGCTTTTGTTTTTCGCAACATAGATCACGTCTCGGTCATTTTCATCTAATAGAGCGATCGCATAAGATCCCTTCAACAAGGATAATGTTTGGCGAAATGCTTCTTCGACACTTAAACCTTTGTTGACAAATTGTTCAATTGTTTGAACAATAACTTCCGTATCCGTTTCACTTTTTAATTCAACATTTTGTAAATACTCACGCTTTACTTGCAAATAGTTTTCAATGACACCGTTATGCACAAGTGTAAAGCGTTTGGATGCACTTTGGTGAGGATGCGCATTTTCTTTGCTAGGCGCTCCATGAGTAGCCCACCGTGTATGGCCAATTCCGATGGAAGCTGAAACACTTCTGTCCACACCTTCACGAAGCTCCGCAATGCGTCCTTTTTCTTTAAATACATATGTTCCTTCTCCGTTTAATACTGCAATACCTGCAGAGTCGTAGCCTCTGTATTCTAATTTTTCCAAACCGCGCAATAAAATTTCCTTGCAGTCTTGTTGTCCGATATATCCTACAATTCCGCACATAGTCTTTAGTTTCCTCCCCATTTAAAGGGGACAAAAGAAGCCTGAACAACTGGGGACAGATCTCTTTCCAGCCATCAAAGCTTCTCTGTCCCCTCACACATGTTTTGTAAAATGTATCCCGTTATGTCACAGTCTTTTTGTGCAAAGAGTCGCCTCTTTGTTTTAAGACGTGACTTTACGGCTGTACGGGAAGGCAACCGGGAGGCATCCGCCGAAACTTCGATAAACCTCCTCCTCGTCAACTAAGCAGATGTCCGCTCCTGCTTAGTCCAGGCGCTTTAAAATAAAAAATTTTCTAACTGCCCACCTTTCTATTCTAGAATGTGCTAAAACAATTTATATATTACAATATGGAAAAGCAGTTCGTCAATTCATTTCTGTCTTTCCATATTGTATTATATGATTTCAAGCGTTTTCTCGATACAATGAATATTCAATAAAGAAAGGGAGCTTGCCTCCCCACAACCTCCTGAAAGTAGCCGGCATCCGCCAGCTACTTTCAGATAAAAATCGAAAAATAAATCGAGTAGGAGGGAGCGATTAACTCCCGTCCTCTCACACCACCGTACGTACGGTTCCGTATACGGCGGTTCAATTAAGATAATTGACGCAAGTCTTTATAACTTCCGTGAATAGCTGTTCTCTTTATGCCAGTGGTCACTCCACCCTCCAAGAGATCTCCCACGGGATTCACCGCTTCCTCCCTCAAGTGAGGTACTACGTTTTCTGTGTTCATCATGACTCACTGAATGCCAAGGGCTATTCTCTCTTAATTGTTCGGTCCTTCTTAGTTGTTCTAGACCAACTAATACTATGACCTCTGCTGACTTCTGACTGTTCAGCTATCTATCACTAGATAGGTTACCAAGGTTACTTGGCGTGCCAGCCAGACCTCCCCGGGTAAGAGTGTAATCTTTCCTTCCATCCATCTGCTTCATTTACTCTGTATCACCTTCGGCAGAAAGGGCTTTGTTTTGTCTTGCAAACTCACCCAGTGATACCTAGCCTCATATGAAGTTCGTGTTCCTCAGACCGGAAGTTTGCCGCTCGCTTCCTTCAGATTCCGCGTCACCACGGACACCCTTGCGTTAAGCTAACTGCTACTTCTGCCTTCGCAGCTCGGGACTTTCACCCTATAGATTACACCCATGCCGGGCGCACAAGCAAGTGGAGAAAAACGCATTGTTTTTCTCCACTTATTTATTTTAGAGACTTACCGGACAGCCCCCGTCTCTTCATCATTCAACGCCCATTTCCGCTTTGATAACTTCCACAATTTTTTTCACGTACCGCTGGCATTCATCTTCCGTCGGCGCTTCGGCCATTACACGAACGAGCGGTTCTGTTCCGGAAGGACGTACGAGAATTCTTCCATTTCCGTTCATTTCTTTTTCTACTTCTTCTATAACAGCTTTTACTTTTTCATTTTCCATGACAGCCTGCTTGTCCTGCACCTTTACATTGATCAAAAGCTGCGGGAATTTTTTCATTTCACTCGCAAGTTCAGAGAGCTTTTTGCCTTTTGTCTTCATTATGTTGACAAGCTGAATCGCTGTTAAAAGACCGTCACCCGTCGTATTGTAGTCAAGAAAAATAATATGTCCGGATTGCTCTCCACCTAAATTGTAGTTGTTCTTCTTCATCGCTTCGACAACATAGCGATCGCCGACAGCGGTTTGAACGCTTTTTAGTCCATTTGCCTCCAAAGCTTTATAAAAGCCTAGGTTGCTCATAACTGTCGATACAACAGTGTCCCCGTTCAGCATTCCCTGCTCTTTTAAATATTTGGCGCAAATAAACATAATTTGATCCCCATCAACAATTTTTCCGTTCTCATCAATGGCAATCAAACGGTCCCCATCACCGTCAAACGCTAAACCTATATCTGCTTCTTTTTCTTTCACAAATTCCGCTAACGTTTCTGGATGAGTAGACCCAACCCCATCGTTAATATTCAGACCATTTGGAGATGCACCGATTGTCGAAACATCTGCATCCAAGTCGGCAAAAAGATGTGTAGCTAGTGATGATGTGGCTCCGTGCGCACAGTCCAAAGCGATATGTAAACCAGTGAACTCTTCGTCAACCGTCTGTTTTAAATATTGCAAGTATTTTTGTACGCCTTCAAAATAATCGCTCACTTGCCCCAGATCAGAGCCGGTCGGTCTAGGAAGGTTATCTTCTTCTTGATCGAGCAGCGCTTCAATTTCTTCTTCTTGTTCATCGGAAAGCTTAAAACCATCAGGGCCAAAAAATTTTATTCCGTTATCTTGAACAGGATTATGCGAAGCGGAGATCATGATGCCTGCTTCGGCTCCTAATGCCTTTGTCAAATAAGCAACACCTGGTGTGCTAATGACTCCAAGCCTCATTACCTCGGCGCCAATGGAAAGAAGCCCGGCAACTAAAGCACCCTCAAGCATATGACCTGAAATGCGGGTATCCCGGCCAATCAACACTTTTGGTCTATTTTTATCTTTTGTTAACACGTACCCGCCAAAGCGTCCTATTTTAAACGCTAATTCAGGAGTGAGTTCACTGTTGGCAACTCCTCTTACTCCGTCTGTACCGAAATATTTTCCCATGAATCATCGCTCCTTTTAAAAAATATCACTTAATTTGAAGCTTCTTCAGCAGACTTTTTCTGTTCAGATGGTTCAACTGAATCGTTATTTTCTTCTATTTGATTTCTTCTTTCATTATCTGCTTCTTCCAACGAGTTTTCTTTATTGGATAAGCGAATCTTCACTTTTTCACTCGATAAAACTGTCGAGAGGTTGTAACGGTTTTTGGCCTCCACATTTACTTCATGTTCTCCTTCATCTAACCCTGCAACATTCACATACAATTCGATATCAGATTCTTTTACGTTTTTCAAAACACTGTCTTTTCCTCGCAAAACAACATCCAGCTTTCCTGTATCCGGATCAATAAATTCAATTTCCTGATCGTTTCCTAAACCGATGACTTTGATCGGCACCTGTTTAAACGTCTTTTCTTCTCGTTTTTCAATATCTATTTTAATTTGAACTTTATTCGGGACAACGTTTGTCACTCCATCCGGAGCCGGAACATCAGCTTCAACTGTCGCATTTTCTTTGATTTTGCTTAAGTCGACAGATACATCATCAATAGACTCTATTTGCTCTAGCACATCCTTTGGACCATAAATTGTCACTTGGCTGGGGATCGATTGAATCGATGATATGCT
The DNA here is from genome assembly GCF_038008865.1 of Aeribacillus sp. FSL K6-8394. Classification (NCBI taxonomy): domain Bacteria; kingdom Bacillati; phylum Bacillota; class Bacilli; order Caryophanales; family Bacillaceae; genus Aeribacillus; species Aeribacillus sp. FSL K6-8394. The sequence continues at coordinate 185,606 of NZ_JBBPAA010000002.1, read as the reverse complement.
CAGTCCATCAGAAAGCTTTCCTGTTGTTTTGATTTTTAAGGGTACAGATTTCGATTTCGTTGGGCTTTCTACCGGCACTGTTACGGTAACCGCTGACGGTTCGATTGTAACAGGCAGGATGTTCCCATTTGCATCGTATACTGTCACTTTTGACTTCTGTACAACTGTTCCATCAGCACCTTCCAAACTTACTGTTGCTTTCACAACAGCTACAGCATCAATATGCTCTTTTGCGCCTGTAATTTTTACACTGTCCGGTTTAACAATCGGACGCTCCGCAATGTAGCCTTCCTTCATTTTGTTTTTATTAATAACATCCACTTCAACCGGAAAATTTTCAGATACCTTTTCATGAATACCTACTGTAATGACAGCCGGATCAATGTCAACCTCCAATTGGTCAGACAAGTTTTTATGTTTCAAACGGACACTGTGTGTGCCAACGGATAAATCCGTTAAATCTGCAAAAATTTCAAAGTCCTTGACTTGTTTTGTCGTAGTGACAATACTTTTGGGCCCTTCAATCGTAACGGTGACGGTTTGGGGAATACCGGTGACAACAAATGCACGGTCGTCATAGTATACGTTTACGGGCACATCTGTAATTGTAGCTGTTTCGGTTGTGGATGGCGACTGAAATATATTGTATTTTTCTTCATTATTCGAAGCAGGCGATTCTATATTCACTGAAGCATATAGCATGAGCGCTAGCAACAATGCAATGATGCGCATAAACCAGTTGCTATTCATTAATTTATCCATTCTTTTTCACCCTCCATTGCCAGCGGCTAGAGGAAGCAGCTTTCGTACGGTTAAACTCAGCCAAGAGCATCTCCTTTAACGTTTCTGGAGTTAAATGTCTATGCAGCTCACCATCCTTGGCAATCGATATACCTCCTGTTTCTTCAGAAACAATGATAGTTATACTATCGGTTACTTCACTAATTCCCACTGCAGCGCGATGGCGTGTGCCCAGCTCCTTTGATATAAACGGGCTTTCGGAAAGCGGCAAATAACAGGCAGCAGCGGACACTTGATCTTTTTGTATAATAACTGCACCATCATGTAAAGGGGTATTGGGGATAAAAATATTAATTAATAGTTCAGCAGAAATATGGGCATTTAGTGGTATACCGGTCTCAACATAATCCTCCATTCCTATTTTTCGTTCAATCGAAATGAGAGCACCGATTCTCCTTTTCGCCATATACTCAACAGCTTTTGCTATTGCTTCGGTCATGTTTGTTTGCCCATCATCTTCCTGGCTAGCTGCCCTTGCAAATAGACGCCCCCTTCCTAATTGCTCAAGGGCTCTGCGAAACTCCGGCTGGAAAATAATGATGATAGCCAAAAAACCCCAAATCAACACTTGGTCCATTAACCATTGCAAAGTATTCAAGCCTAAATATTGGCTTAACACTCTAACGATAATGATTACGATAATTCCTTTTAAAAGCTGAACAGCTTTCGTTCCACGAATCACCATAATCAATTTATAGATAACGAACCAAACGAGGAGAATATCAATGACATCTATGAGGTAATGCAAAAGAGAAAAATCCCCTAAGGTCATATTGTTTTCCTCCAATAGTTCATCAAATCGCGATTGATCTATTCTAATCAAACTTCTAGGTTTGAAAATCTCTCTAATCAAAATTCCACTTTATTATATCATAACTTTTCCTAAATGCACTTAAACATAAAAATAGACCATCCTACTAAAGATGGCCTATTGTTTAAAAACCTCTGACAGAGTCGATTTTACTTCATACCACAGCCACTCAAACAATTCGTTTATTTCCTCAACCTCTCCGGTAACTTGACCGGCAGAAGCCAAATATTGGTCTCCGTTAATCACCGTTACATTTCCTTCAACTTTTCCTTCTATTTTAATATCACCGTTTTTAACAGTAATATCACCTTTCACCGTTTCTCCTTCAGGCACAATAACAGTACGGTTGTCAACAACCAAATTATCATACTTTGTTACGCTGAATTGGCTTTCTTCATAAGAAGCAAATAAACTTCCAGTCATTAGAATAACAAATAGTGCAGCGGCTGAAAAGAAAGGATGATTTCGGAACCAGCGTCTAGTTGAGACCGTACGCTTTTCTTTTGGCAGTTTTTCTAACACCTTTTGCGTAAAATCTGCCGGTGCTTCAACATGTGAGATACTCTTGACAAACGCTACAGCTTTTTCCAATTCTTGATAATGTGCCTTGCAATCCTCACAAGATTGCAAGTGTTTTTTTAACTCACGGCCTTCATCCTCATGCAAATCCCCGTCCAAATACTTATGGATCATCTCCACTACATGCTTAGGACATTTCATCTTACTCACCCCAATCACAAATGCCTTAATTGTTTGCGTAAAGCCTCCCGTCCCCGGTGTATTCTTGTTTTAACTGTTCCGACTGGAAGTTCCAATATCTCTGCGATTTCTTGCAAGGATAGCTCCTCAATATATCTCAATACGATGACTGATCGATATTTATCCGGCAGTTTTAAAATTTCTTTTTGAATCGTTTCTTGCAGTTCAATTGCTTCAACTTCTTTTTCAGGCATTGCAATATCAGATGATACTTGGGAGTACATTGTTAAGCCTTCAGTCCCCGCAACTTCTGCATCTAAATAATAGTCGGGCTTCTTTTTCCGAATACGATCAATCGATAAATTGGTTGCAATCCGATAAATCCATGTAGAAAATTTTTTGTTCATATCAAATGAATGGATGTTCATATACACTCTTATAAATGCTTCCTGTGCTATGTCCTCAGCTTCATGGACGTTTCCCAGCATTCGATAACAAAGTTGAAAAATTTTATCTTTATATAATTCAACAACTTCTGCAAATGCATTTTGGTCGCCTTTTTTAATTTGTTTGATCTTTTTATTTATAAATTCTTCCATTTTTCTACCTCCGCAGTTGCGGGTACATCATGATACGAATTCGTTCCCCAAAGGTTTCATTTTTTTATAAATCTATTCTAGCAAATTTTAGGAATTTATGTTTTCATCTGCAAGAAAAATTTTTTCCTTTTGTAGCAAAAACCTTTCACATTCCCATTTCTGGGCTTTTTATAAAGAAACGTCCAACTTGTCATAATGAAAAATGACATTACAAATTTTTTTCAGAGGGGTTGCACCTAACGCCGCGTTAGGTATTATGATCACAATAGGTTTATAAAGATAAGCGTTTTGGGGGCGATGTTAAAGTGAAGGAAGAGTCTTACTTTACGATTGGCGAATTTTCTAAAAAGACGGGAACAACAATCCGAACATTGCATTATTATGATCAAATTGGACTGCTCAAACCGAAAAAAAATCCTCGTTCTGGACACCGATTATACTCTGCTCATGATGTATTGACACTTCAAAAAATAGTCAGTCTTAAATTTTTAGGATACAGTTTAGAACAAATCAAAGAGTTAATGAATGAAACCAACTTCGATTTAAACTTAAAGGAAACTTTACAGTTCCAAAAAGAAGCGCTTGAAGAACGAAAGGAACATATTGAAGAAGTGCTCAAAGCCATTAAACGAATTCTCACGATTTTAGAAGAAGAAAAAGAAGTGGATAGCAATGTTTTAATGAGTCTTATTCAGAGCATACAAACAGAAAAAGAACAGCGCAAATGGTTAGAACATTATACGTCAAAAGAAGTAGCTGAAAAGCTTTTTGATCAGCCTGAAGAGGTAATGATCTCCCTTGACAAAGAATACATCCAATTATCCCAAGAAACAAAAAGATTGGCAGGAAGACCTGTCGATGATCCTGAGGTAGAAGCGTTAGTCGAAAAATATATGAAAACAATATTAGAATTTATCGGAAAAGAATTAATTAGTGTTATCGGGAATTTAGATGAAGCTGAAATTAAAACTATTGAAAATAAATTGGCATCTCCATTTACACAGGAGGAAGAGGAGTGGCTTCAGCAAGTGATGGAACATTATGCGATGAAAGCTGGGCTTCTCCAAGATGAAAATATTGACCGACTTTAGCAAATAAAAAAACTTCACCTCCCCTTTTCCAATTGGGGAGGTCATTTTTTATCTTTGAATTACAGGATGATGGATATTCATTCAGCTCCCATTTTCCCGAAACCTTCCCCAAATTTTATCGAGTGAAGTGTTCCGCCGGAAGCCCAATTATCTCTTTCATATTCATCGAAAACTACTGTAACCCATTCTTCTTTCACGTTTAGTATTTGCGCTGCTGCTTTTGTTATTGCCTCAGTAAACTGCTGTTTCTGTTCTGCGGTTCTTCCTTTAGCCAGCCTTACGTTGATAAAAGGCATCGAATCACAACTCCTTTAAGCCGTTTGAATTTATAAATGGCGTCGAAATTTATTCGTCCTCATCCGGATCTGTGCTATTTCAAAAAATGAAACAAGACAGAAGTTTGTCGATATACTTCGTCACAACACCCGTAAAAACCTTTGCTGGGCAGTCCATTATGCAAAATGTTTTACACAAATCATCCTCTACAGCAACAATCTTCTGGAAAAGAGACTAATTTTTAAAATCTACCAAAAAATCATTTAGACCCCCATGCCGCAAAAGCGGCACCAGCAGATGATGAAAATAGTTCGTCCATGTATACTTAATCTTAGGCTGGCCAGCGAGGTCGTCTTACCTTGGTGCCATGAGCCCGTTAATTAGACAGACCCCGACGACCTGGTGCACCACAGACTGTTGCTCCCTGGGGAAGCACGCGGGATAGAATGACGTGTATGGTCGTTGCACCGCCAGCCTGTGTTTATTACATGTTAGGCATGGGGGAACGAACATGGACATTATCCATACTCATGTTTGTGGATTAGACGTTCATAAGAAGAACGTCGTCGCTTGTATTATTACTCCGGATCATCAAGAGATCCGCACGTTTTCTACCATGACTGAAGACTTGCTTATGCTTGTAGACTGGATCAAGGCGCATGGCGTCACTCACGTGGCCATGGAAAGTACAGGTTCCTACTGGAAGCCAATTTATAACCTGTTGGAGATGGAAGACATCAAGATTTTAGTGGTCAATGCCAAACATATCAAAAATGTGCCTGGTCGCAAAACAGATGTAAAGGATGCCGAGTGGATCGCTGGACTCTTACGCCATGGATTGCTACAAGGTAGTTACATCCCTGACCGCCAGCAACGGGAGTTGAGGGAACTCATCCGTTATCGTCGCAGCCTGATTGAAGAGCGGGCTCGCGAAATCAACCGCATCCAGAAGGTACTGGAAGGGGCTAACATCAAACTCTCCTCGGTGGCGACCAATGTGCTGGGCAAATCGGGTCGAGCCATGATCGAGGCTTTAATTAATGGTGAAACTGACCCCGATGTGCTATCCGAACTGGCTCAGCGCCGTCTCAAACGGAAGAAAGAGGAGTTGAAAAAGGCCCTGAAGGGCCTCATCGGCCCTCATCAACGCCTGATGCTTAAAACCCAGCTTGAGCATATTGATCACTTAGATGCCTTGATTGAAGAACTGGATGCTGAAATCAAGGAGCGGATGCGCCCTTTTGAAGATGACCTGGAGCGGTTAGATACGATCCCCGGCGTTGGTCGGCGCACAGCGGAGCATATTTTGGCTGAGATTGGCCCTGACATGACACAGTTTCCTTCGGCAGCTCACTTGTGTTCATGGGCAGGAGTCGCCCCAGGGAATAACGAAAGTGCCGGAAAACGAAAGTCAGGGAAAACCCGCAAGGGAAACCAGAAGCTTCGTAGCACCCTGGTGGAAGCCGCCCGTGCCGCTGCTAGGTCCAAACACACCTATCTATCCAGCCAGTACCACCGTATTGCTGCACGCCGGGGGGCCAATCGTGCAGCGGTTGCGGTCGCTCATAGCATCCTGACTATTGTCTACCATCTCCTCAAAAAGAAGCAGACTTACATCGAACTTGGTCCACATTACTACGAAGAACGCAAGCGCCATCAAGTCGCCAGACAAGCGATTCGGAAGTTGGAAACACTAGGGTTTAAGGTCATGGTAGAGCCGTCAAATCAAACAGCGTAGTTAACCGAAACAGTAACCATCAGGTGCATAAACATGACTTATTCCAGCAAATACCAATCTGCTGGTGTTAACACCCCCTGGATTTTTTGTGCTTTTTTCATGGACTTAAATTTTCGGGATAGAACGAAAGGAACATATTGAAGAAGTGCTCAAAGCCATTAAACGAATTCTCACGATTTTAGAAGAAGAAAAAGAAGTGGATAGCAATGTTTTAATGAGTCTTATTCAGAGCATACAAACAGAAAAAGAACAGCGCAAATGGTTAGAACATTATACGTCAAAAGAAGTAGCTGAAAAGCTTTTTGATCAGCCTGAAGAGGTAATGATCTCCCTTGACAAAGAATACATCCAATTATCCCAAGAAACAAAAAGATTGGCAGGAAGACCTGTCGATGATCCTGAGGTAGAAGCGTTAGTCGAAAAATATATGAAAACAATATTAGAATTTATCGGAAAAGAATTAATTAGTGTTATCGGGAATTTAGATGAAGCTGAAATTAAAACTATTGAAAATAAATTGGCATCTCCATTTACACAGGAGGAAGAGGAGTGGCTTCAGCAAGTGATGGAACATTATGCGATGAAAGCTGGGCTTCTCCAAGATGAAAATATTGACCGACTTTAGCAAATAAAAAAACTTCACCTCCCCTTTTCCAATTGGGGAGGTCATTTTTTATCTTTGAATTACAGGATGATGGATATTCATTCAGCTCCCATTTTCCCGAAACCTTCCCCAAATTTTATCGAGTGAAGTGTTCCGCCGGAAGCCCAATTATCTCTTTCATATTCATCGAAAACTACTGTAACCCATTCTTCTTTCACGTTTAGTATTTGCGCTGCTGCTTTTGTTATTGCCTCAGTAAACTGCTGTTTCTGTTCTGCGGTTCTTCCTTTAGCCAGCCTTACGTTGATAAAAGGCATCGAATCACAACTCCTTTAAGCCGTTTGAATTTATAAATGGCGTCGAAATTTATTCGTCCTCATCCGGATCTGTGCTATTTCAAAAAATGAAACAAGACAGAAGTTTGTCGATATACTTCGTCACAACACCCGTAAAAACCTTTGCTGGGCAGTCCATTATGCAAAATGTTTTACACAAATCATCCTCTACAGCAACAATCTTCTGGAAAAGAGACTAATTTTTAAAATCTACCAAAAAATCATTTAGACCCCCATGCCGCAAAAGCGGCACCAGCAGATGATGAAAATAGTTCGTCCATGTATACTTAATCTTAGGCTGGCCAGCGAGGTCGTCTTACCTTGGTGCCATGAGCCCGTTAATTAGACAGACCCCGACGACCTGGTGCACCACAGACTGTTGCTCCCTGGGGAAGCACGCGGGATAGAATGACGTGTATGGTCGTTGCACCGCCAGCCTGTGTTTATTACATGTTAGGCATGGGGGAACGAACATGGACATTATCCATACTCATGTTTGTGGATTAGACGTTCATAAGAAGAACGTCGTCGCTTGTATTATTACTCCGGATCATCAAGAGATCCGCACGTTTTCTACCATGACTGAAGACTTGCTTATGCTTGTAGACTGGATCAAGGCGCATGGCGTCACTCACGTGGCCATGGAAAGTACAGGTTCCTACTGGAAGCCAATTTATAACCTGTTGGAGATGGAAGACATCAAGATTTTAGTGGTCAATGCCAAACATATCAAAAATGTGCCTGGTCGCAAAACAGATGTAAAGGATGCCGAGTGGATCGCTGGACTCTTACGCCATGGATTGCTACAAGGTAGTTACATCCCTGACCGCCAGCAACGGGAGTTGAGGGAACTCATCCGTTATCGTCGCAGCCTGATTGAAGAGCGGGCTCGCGAAATCAACCGCATCCAGAAGGTACTGGAAGGGGCTAACATCAAACTCTCCTCGGTGGCGACCAATGTGCTGGGCAAATCGGGTCGAGCCATGATCGAGGCTTTAATTAATGGTGAAACTGACCCCGATGTGCTATCCGAACTGGCTCAGCGCCGTCTCAAACGGAAGAAAGAGGAGTTGAAAAAGGCCCTGAAGGGCCTCATCGGCCCTCATCAACGCCTGATGCTTAAAACCCAGCTTGAGCATATTGATCACTTAGATGCCTTGATTGAAGAACTGGATGCTGAAATCAAGGAGCGGATGCGCCCTTTTGAAGATGACCTGGAGCGGTTAGATACGATCCCCGGCGTTGGTCGGCGCACAGCGGAGCATATTTTGGCTGAGATTGGCCCTGACATGACACAGTTTCCTTCGGCAGCTCACTTGTGTTCATGGGCAGGAGTCGCCCCAGGGAATAACGAAAGTGCCGGAAAACGAAAGTCAGGGAAAACCCGCAAGGGAAACCAGAAGCTTCGTAGCACCCTGGTGGAAGCCGCCCGTGCCGCTGCTAGGTCCAAACACACCTATCTATCCAGCCAGTACCACCGTATTGCTGCACGCCGGGGGGCCAATCGTGCAGCGGTTGCGGTCGCTCATAGCATCCTGACTATTGTCTACCATCTCCTCAAAAAGAAGCAGACTTACATCGAACTTGGTCCACATTACTACGAAGAACGCAAGCGCCATCAAGTCGCCAGACAAGCGATTCGGAAGTTGGAAACACTAGGGTTTAAGGTCATGGTAGAGCCGTCAAATCAAACAGCGTAGTTAACCGAAACAGTAACCATCAGGTGCATAAACATGACTTATTCCAGCAAATACCAATCTGCTGGTGTTAACACCCCCTGGATTTTTTGTGCTTTTTTCATGGACTTAAATTTTCGGGATAGGTCATGGTTCCATTTCGGAACAACCGCATTCCCAATACTAAAAGGAAAAATACAATTCGACTTCAATGGTATATTCAAATTTAAAAGGCTGTTATGGGACTAAAAAGGCGAATGCTCCTGCATATAGTCTATTACATTATTTTGAGATTCAAAAGCGAGGATTAGATATAATCGAAGGGATTAGTAACATTTCAAATAAAAAAATCCTGACAATTTCTTGTCAGGAATTAAGTTCATCTCATTTTATAAAATTTTCCCCGTTGAATTTAAAAAGCGGAAGACGGGACTCGAACCCGCGACCCCCACCTTGGCAAGGTGGTGTTCTACCACTGAACTACTTCCGCACAAATGGTGAGCCATGGAGGATTCGAACCTCCGACCCTCTGATTAAAAGTCAGATGCTCTACCGACTGAGCTAATGGCTCATAAAATTTTTTTCTTCTAATCCATTTTTCATTTGTCAGATGTCCCTTCCTCTTCCTGATTTTTCGAGGATGTTAGATGCGTCGGGACAACTCGTCGCCTATTCGACGAGGCTTCGCCCTTTGTAAAATCTAGTTAAATCTTACTTTCTATCTAATATTTTTACAAAAAAAAGAACAGACATGAACTGTCTTTTTATAATAAATGGCTGGGCTAGCTGGATTCGAACCAGCGCATCACGGAGTCAAAGTCCGTTGCCTTACCGCTTGGCTATAGCCCAATATCACCATTCATCTCTTGACTAATTATATTGTACCAATAAAAAAATCACTTTATACAACAATTTGTTGTTTAATGTGATTTCAATGTTTCATAACATTCTTCGACATGGTGGAGGGGGACGGATTCGAACCGCCGAACCCTAAGGGAGCGGATTTACAGTCCGCCGCGTTTAGCCACTTCGCTACCCCTCCGATTATTAAAAATGCCGGCGAGAGGAATCGAACCCCCAACCTACTGATTACAAGTCAGTTGCTCTACCAATTGAGCTACACCGGCACAATAAATACTTTAAATCACACTCAGTTTTTACCTTTGTTTAAATTGTTATGCCAACCTCATTAAACTTGCTTAAGAAAAGCTTGTTTAGTATATGGTGGAGGATGACGGGATCGAACCGCCGACCCCTTGCTTGTAAGGCAAGTGCTCTCCCAGCTGAGCTAATCCTCCATGGTGACCCGTACGGGATTCGAACCCGTGTTACCGCCGTGAAAGGGCGGTGTCTTAACCACTTGACCAACGGGCCATTTCATTTTCATAACTTAATGACAACCGACATTCGACATTTTAGCACATGGCATAGATAAAAATCAAGAAAAGATTTGCTTTTGAAAAGCTTCCAACCGGGCTCGAACCGGTGACCTCTTCCTTACCATGGAAGTGCTCTACCAACTGAGCTATGGAAGCATGGCTCCGCAGGCAGGATTCGAACCTGCGACCGTTCGGTTAACAGCCGAATGCTCTACCACTGAGCTACTGCGGAATATTTTAATAAACCATATTTTGGTTCACATACAGCTCAATCAGTATATCAAAAAGACTTCAAAAGAATGTACTCAGTATGGTTCTCTACAATAATCCCAGCTTTCAAAAAGAATTTAAAGGCAGCCTGGCAGCGTCCTACTCTCGCAAGGGACAAACCCTCACTACCATCGGCGCTGAAGAGCTTAACTTCCGTGTTCGGGATGGGAACGGGTGTGACCTCTTCGCCATTGCCACCAAGCAGCCTTTTCTGTTTTCCTTCCTGTTGTCAAATGACATCGGAATGTCATTCTTTCAAAACTAGATAACGTTTCTTTCACGAATAGATGCTCTTACTTGGTTAAGTCCTCGATCGATTAGTATCCGTCAGCTCCACGTGTCGCCACGCTTCCACCTCGGACCTATCTACCTCGTCATCTTCAAGGGATCTTACTCGCTTTTAGCGATGGGAAATCTCATCTTGAGGGGGGCTTCACGCTTAGATGCTTTCAGCGCTTATCCCTTCCGCACATAGCTACCCAGCGGTGCCCCTGGCGGGACAACTGGTACACCAGCGGTGCGTCCATCCCGGTCCTCTCGTACTAAGGACAGCTCCTCTCAAATTTCCTGCGCCCGCGACGGATAGGGACCGAACTGTCTCACGACGTTCTGAACCCAGCTCGCGTACCGCTTTAATGGGCGAACAGCCCAACCCTTGGGACCGACTACAGCCCCAGGATGCGATGAGCCGACATCGAGGTGCCAAACCTCCCCGTCGATGTGGACTCTTGGGGGAGATCAGCCTGTTATCCCCGGGGTAGCTTTTATCCGTTGAGCGATGGCCCTTCCATGCGGAACCACCGGATCACTAAGCCCGACTTTCGTCCCTGCTCGACTTGTAGGTCTCGCAGTCAAGCTCCCTTCTGCCTTTGCACTCTCCGAATGATTTCCAACCATTCTGAGGGAACCTTTGGGCGCCTCCGTTACCTTTTAGGAGGCGACCGCCCCAGTCAAACTGCCCACCTGACACTGTCTCCCGCCCCGATCAGGGGCGCGGGTTAGAATGTCAGTACAGCCAGGGTAGTATCCCACCGTCGCCTCAGCGCAAGCTGGCGCTCACGCGTCTCTGGCTCCTACCTATCCTGTACAAGCTGTACCCACATTCAATATCAGGCTGCAGTAAAGCTCCACGGGGTCTTTCCGTCCTGTCGCGGGTAACCTGCATCTTCACAGGTACTATAATTTCACCGAGTCTCTCGTTGAGACAGTGCCCAGATCGTTACGCCTTTCGTGCGGGTCGGAACTTACCCGACAAGGAATTTCGCTACCTTAGGACCGTTATAGTTACGGCCGCCGTTTACTGGGGCTTCGGTTCGCACCTTCAGCTACAGCTTAAGCGCTCCCCTTAACCTTCCAGCACCGGGCAGGCGTCAGCCCCTATACTTCACCTTACGGTTTCGCAGAGACCTGTGTTTTTGCTAAACAGTCGCCTGGGCCTTTTCACTGCGGCTCATCATGGCTTATCACCTTGATGAGCACCCCTTCTCCCGAAGTTACGGGGTCATTTTGCCGAGTTCCTTAACGAGAGTTCTCTCGCTCACCTTAGGATTCTCTCCTCGCCTACCTGTGTCGGTTTGCGGTACGGGCACCTCTCACCTCGCTAGAGGCTTTTCTTGGCAGTGTGGAATCGGGAACTTCGGTACTTCCTTTCCCTCGCCATCACAGCTCAGCCTTCCGGCAAGCGGATTTGCCTGCTTGCCAGCCTAACTGCTTGGACGCGCACATCCAGCCGCGCGCTTGCCCTATCCTCCTGCGTCCCCCCATTGCTCAAACGGTGAGGAGGTGGTACAGGAATATCAACCTGTTGTCCATCACCTACGCCTTTCGGCCTCGGCTTAGGTCCCGACTAACCCTGAGCGGACGAGCCTTCCTCAGGAAACCTTAGGCTTTCGGCGGAGGGGATTCTCACCCCTCTTTCGCTACTCATACCGGCATTCTCACTTCTAAGCGCTCCACCGGTCCTTCCGGTCCGGCTTCGATGCCCTTAGAACGCTCTCCTACCGCTGACACCAACGGTGTCAACCCGCAGCTTCGGTGATACGTTTAGCCCCGGTACATTTTCGGCGCAGAGCCACTCGACCAGTGAGCTATTACGCACTCTTTAAATGGTGGCTGCTTCTAAGCCAACATCCTGGTTGTCTAAGCAGCTCCACATCCTTTTCCACTTAACGTATACTTTGGGACCTTAGCTGGCGGTCTGGGCTGTTTCCCTTTTGACCACGGATCTTATCACTCGCAGTCTGACTCCCAAGGATAAGTCATTGGCATTCGGAGTTTGACTGAATTCGGTAACCCGATGGGGGCCCCTCGTCCAATCAGTGCTCTACCTCCAAGACTCTTCCCTTGAGGCTAGCCCTAAAGCTATTTCGGAGAGAACCAGCTATCTCCAAGTTCGATTGGCATTTCACCCCTACCCACACCTCATCCCCGCACTTTTCAACGTGCGTGGGTTCGGGCCTCCAGCAAGTGTTACCTTGCCTTCACCCTGGACATGGGTAGATCACCTGGTTTCGGGTCTGCGACCTCGTACTATTTCGCCCTCTTCAGACTCGCTTTCGCTGCGGCTCCGCCTTTCGGCTTAACCTTGCACGAAATCGCAACTCGCCGGTTCATTCTACAAAAGGCACGCCATCACCCGTTAATGGGCTCTGACTACTTGTAGGCACACGGTTTCAGGTTCTCTTTCACTCCCCTCCCGGGGTGCTTTTCACCTTTCCCTCACGGTACTGGTTCACTATCGGTCACTAGGGAGTATTTAGCCTTGGGAGATGGTCCTCCCTGCTTCCGACGGGATTTCACGTGTCCCGCCGTACTCAGGATCCACTCGGGAGGGAACGGAGTTTCGACTACAGGGTTGTTACCTTCTCTGACGGGCCTTTCCAGACCTCTTCGTCTACCCCGTTCCTTTGTCACTCCTTAATCGAGTGTCCTACAACCCCAAGAGGCACGCCTCTTGGTTTGGGCTGTTCCCGTTTCGCTCGCCGCTACTCAGGGAATCGCTGTTGCTTTCTCTTCCTCCGGGTACTTAGATGTTTCAGTTCCCCGGGTTGCCCTCCATACCCTATGGATTCAGGTATGGATACTGCCCCATTACGGACAGTGGGTTCCCCCATTCGGACATCTCCGGATCGACGCTTACTTACAGCTCCCCGAAGCATTTCGGTGTTTGTCCCGTCCTTCATCGGCTCCTAGTGCCAAGGCATCCACCGTGCGCCCTTTCTAACTTAACCGTTTCTTCCTAACATGAGCGATCTATTCGTGAATGTCTTTCCGTTATCCAGTTTTCAAAGAACAATGCTTTTTCTTTCAATGAGCTCCCTTGCTGGTTGAATTGCTTTTAGCCGAACATCCGATCCTTCGAATGGGCTCTCGCATAGGAGCAATGCTTCCAATATTCATCAAACTTATGGTGGAGCCTAGCGGGATCGAACCGCTGACCTCCTGCGTGCAAAGCAGGCGCTCTCCCAGCTGAGCTAAGGCCCCAGGATGGTCTTATTTATGGTGGGCCTGAGTGGACTTGAACCACCGACCTCACGCTTATCAGGCGTGCGCTCTAACCGGCTGAGCTACAGGCCCATCCTGTATTTTTTTATTCAGCTTCTATTCGCTGGGAAATCGACTTTGCGAATTCACCAGCAAACGGGGAAGGATGTGATCCTTCAAAACTAAACAAAACGGAAAAGCGTACCTTTTTCAATGTATATATCCTTAGAAAGGAGGTGATCCAGCCGCACCTTCCGATACGGCTACCTTGTTACGACTTCACCCCAATCATTTGTCCCACCTTCGGCGGCTGGCTCCCGTAAGGGTTACCCCACCGACTTCGGGTGTTACAAACTCTCGTGGTGTGACGGGCGGTGTGTACAAGACCCGGGAACGTATTCACCGCGGCATGCTGATCCGCGATTACTAGCGATTCCGGCTTCATGCAGGCGAGTTGCAGCCTGCAATCCGAACTGAGAGTGGTTTTTTGGGATTCGCTCCACCTCGCGGTTTCGCTGCCCTTTGTACCACCCATTGTAGCACGTGTGTAGCCCAGGTCATAAGGGGCATGATGATTTGACGTCATCCCCACCTTCCTCCGACTTTTAGCCGGCAGTCACCTTAGAGTGCCCAACTGAATGCTGGCAACTAAGGTCAAGGGTTGCGCTCGTTGCGGGACTTAACCCAACATCTCACGACACGAGCTGACGACAACCATGCACCACCTGTCACCCTGTCCCCGAAAGGGGAACGCCCTATCTCTAGGGTTGTCAGGGGATGTCAAGACCTGGTAAGGTTCTTCGCGTTGCTTCGAATTAAACCACATGCTCCACCGCTTGTGCGGGTCCCCGTCAATTCCTTTGAGTTTCAGCCTTGCGGCCGTACTCCCCAGGCGGAGTGCTTAATGCGTTTGCTGCAGCACTAAAGGGTGGATACCCTCTAACACTTAGCACTCATCGTTTACGGCGTGGACTACCAGGGTATCTAATCCTGTTCGCTCCCCACGCTTTCGCGCCTCAGCGTCAGTTACAGGCCAGAGAGCCGCCTTCGCCACTGGTGTTCCTCCACATCTCTACGCATTTCACCGCTACACGTGGAATTCCGCTCCCCTCTCCTGCACTCAAGTTCCCCAGTTTCCAATGGCCGCTCGCGGTTGAGCCGCGAGATTTCACATCAGACTTAAGGAACCGCCTGCGCGCGCTTTACGCCCAATAATTCCGGACAACGCTTGCCACCTACGTATTACCGCGGCTGCTGGCACGTAGTTAGCCGTGGCTTCCTCGTCAGGTACCGTCAAGGTACCGCCCTGTTCGAACGGTACTTGTTCTTCCCTGACAACAGAGCTTTACGATCCGAAGACCTTCTTCGCTCACGCGGCGTTGCTCCGTCAGACTTTCGTCCATTGCGGAAGATTCCCTACTGCTGCCTCCCGTAGGAGTCTGGGCCGTGTCTCAGTCCCAGTGTGGCCGGTCACCCTCTCAGGTCGGCTACGCATCGTCGCCTTGGTGAGCCGTTACCTCACCAACTAGCTAATGCGCCGCGGGCCCATCCTGCAGTGACAGCTAAAAGCCGCCTTTCAACCGAAAACCATGCGGTTTTCGGTGTTATCCGGTATTAGCTCCGGTTTCCCGAAGTTATCCCAGTCTGCAGGGCAGGTTGCCCACGTGTTACTCACCCGTCCGCCGCTAACCTAAAGGAGCAAGCTCCCTTCGGTCCGCTCGACTTGCATGTATTAGGCACGCCGCCAGCGTTCGTCCTGAGCCAGGATCAAACTCTCCAAAAAAAGTTTGTCACCAAATGCTCTTGTCAGAATCAACAGGCACGCTTTTCGTTTTGTTCAGTTTTCAAGGATCATATAACTACTTCGAAGAAATAACATTATAACAAAACAATTGTGTCCAGTCAATGTTTTATATTTTTCCACAATGACTTTCATAATATATCATGGCGTCAAAATGTTTGTCAATACATTTTTTAAAACACTTAACAAACAGCGACGATTAATAATATATCAACTTTAAACTGTTTCGTCAATACCTTTTTAAAATTATTTTTAATTCTCCATCCTTATTCATAATTAAAAGTTCAATTCATACAATTTTACAAGATAAGGACAAGGAGGAGCATCAATGAACCGTTTTTACATCATCCATATTAAAAAAATCAAACAATTACTTTTTTTAATCATAATCGCTTTTTTTACTGCTGTCTTTATGTACTTTCAAACAATACCAAATATCCCGGTTTTCACTACAAAGAACGGGCCGAAAGCTATTTATAAAGGAGACGGAAGCGGTAAGAAAGTTGCCTTGACATTTGATATTAGCTGGGGAGATGAAAAAGCAATTCCAATTTTAAATACTTTGAAAAAATATGGACTAACCAATGCAACATTTTTTGTATCCGCCTCATGGGCCGAACGCCATCCTGAAGTAGTCAAAAGAATTATCGATGACGGTCATCAGCTCGGCAGCAAAGGATATGCTTATAAAAACTATACTGAGTTGGACACTAACGAAATTAAGCGTGATTTATCTTTAGCCCAGCATACATTTCAAAAGCTTGGTATCAAGGATATAAAATTGCTGCGGCCCCCAACCTGCCAATTCGATCAAAACGTTTTAAATATTGCTGAACAATATGGATTAACTGTCGTCCATTACAGCGTAAATTCAAATGACTGGCAAAACCCGGGAGTCAACAAGATTATCCAAAATGTTACGAAACACTTAAAACCAGGTGATATTATCCTGCTTCACGCATCAGATTCAGTTAAACAAACTAACCAAGCGTTGCCGGCGATTATTCAACATTTGAAACAAAACGGCCTTAAAAATGTAACCGTACAAGAATTAATTGAAAACAGCAATGCAAGAACGAAAGAACTATCATTCAAATGAAAAGAACTTTGGAAGTAAATTCAAACCAATCGTTTTCAATATTTTGGAAATCAATAAGCATTTTAAAGAGCTATAAGGAAAATTCCTTCAGCTCTTTTTTGCTTTTGGCGAGTCATTTGTCATTTTCGGCAAAATCAACAATTGGTAAGCATTGCAAATTAAAATTGGAAACAGCATTAAATACAGCCAATCTCTATCATTGACACGAAGGGCCGGCATCCACTCAATCACTGAAACAACAACCATAAAAAACAATGCAGGGACAAACGCATCTTTATTCGTCTGTTTTTGCTTAAAATAAGCAATTACAGCAGAAAACAACAAAATGACAACAGCTACTAAAATATACGGGACAATGGAATCTCCAGTTTGCGCAAAAAATTGATATCGAAAATAAACTAAATCAAACAACACAAAAATGATTAACAAGATTTGAACAGAGTTCCATAACGAAACTGAGCGAAAAATGCCTAGGCCAAACCTGTGCACAGTCAAATAAGCGAAAAAGCCCATTTGGCTGATGATGCTGAAAATAAAACCTACTCCGATCAACCAAAACAATACTGCAACAATTTCAACAATATTAAAAGACAAAAACAATTTTTCATACTCGCTCCATCTTAAGATAAAACCAACAATACTTGTCGCAACTCCACCTACAATGAGAGTAGAAAGGAAAAATCGTACCCAATTTCGGCTTTTCACTGCCAACCCCTCCATATTTCGTAAAATATCATATGATTTTATCAATCCAACTTGTATATTACCATATGGCAAAACTTTTTTCGCATAAAAAACAGTTGGTTTCTCAACATAATGGTAGAAGTTATTATTGAAAGGAGCTAAATGAAATATGAGAGGTAGAAATTGTTCGCTCCTCATCATGATGCTTATATGGATGATCGTTGCAGGATGTACGGATCGGCAGCAAAGTGAACCAATGAATTATGATGAAACAAAAAAAATGGTTGTAGACATATTAAAATCTGACGAAGGAAAAAAAGCCGTTCAAGAAATTATGAAAGATGAAGAAGTTCAACGAAACCTCATTTTAGATCAAAAAACCGTCAATAATACGATTGAAAAAACGTTAACATCAGAAAAAGGGAAGGAATTTTGGAAAAATACATTTGAAGATACAAAATTTGCGGAAGGATTTGCGAAAACATTGCAAACAGAACATGAAAAAGTGATCAAACGTTTAATGAAAGATCCGGAATATCAAGGAATGCTTATGGATGTGCTGAAAAATCCTCAAATGGAAGAAGAACTATTGAAGGTTTTAAAAAGCAAAGAATACCGCCAATATTTACAGCAGCAAATTACAGATGTTCTATCAAGTCCGCTCTTTCAACCGAAAATTGAGGAGGCGCTATTGAAGGCTGCTCAGCAAGCTCAAAGTAAACAACAAGGCGGGGGCAGCTCCGGAAACGAAGGCGGGGGCGGAGGCCAATAGACCTCCTCTCCCTTCCTTTACTTTTCTGTTATCTCAATCACTTTTCTTGCTATATCTAAATAAATTTTCCCTATTGGATGGTTTTCATTATAAACAGACGGAGCAAAGTCCTCTTCATCCCAGTCCGGCTGCTCAAGCGGAATTTGCCCTAATAGAGGGACCTGCAAATCCTCTGCAAGCTTCTGACCTCCGCCTTTCCCAAATACATACTCTTTTTGGCCTGTTAATTTACTTTCAAAATAGGACATATTTTCAATAACTCCTAAAATTTCGTGCTCCGTTTTAATGGCCATTGCACCAGCCCTTGCAGCAACAAATGCAGCTGTTGGATGAGGCGTAGTTACAATGATTTCTTTACTAGTTGGAAGCAATGTATGCACATCTAATGCAACATCACCTGTACCAGGAGGCAAATCAAGGAGTAAGTAGTCCAACGATCCCCATTCAACTTCTTGGAAAAAGTTATTCAGCATTTTTCCGAGCATCGGACCTCTCCAAACAACAGGCGCATTATCTTCAACAAAAAAAGCCATTGATATGACTTGCACACCAAACCGCTCAACTGGAATAATTTTATCCCCGCGAACGATCGGCCGGTTCATGATCCCCATCATATCAGGAACGCTAAAGCCGTAAATATCTGCATCAATAAGACCAACTTTTTTTCCTAGACGAGCAAGGGACACAGCCAAGTTGACAGATACGGTTGATTTGCCGACCCCGCCTTTTCCGCTTGCTATTGCAATAAAGGTTGTTTTTTCATTCGATAAAATGGAAGGGCTTGTACTATCAGAATAATACTTTTGGACAATTTCCTTTGGAAGCTCCGAAAAACGCAGCCCAACAGTCTCGGCACCCGCTTGTTTAAGCTTTGCAACAATTTGCTGCTGGAGTGTTAACTGCTCGCTTGTTCCCGTTTTGGCAATTGCTATTTTTAAACTAATATGTTTTTTTTCGGGCTTGATTTTTATTTCTTCAATCGCATTCAATTCTTTTAAAGATTTATGTAAAAATGGATCTTCCAACTGTTCGACAATGGACCTTACATCTTCTTCCCGCATCGTATCCACAACCACCTTTTTTCCATAAGACTTTTAATAGTATATAGTATAACACATTTCCAACAGTCCATTGAAAATAGATGCCTGAGAAGAATCCATTTATTCCGGTATTTGCTGTTCATTGGAAAAATAACGCAAAACCCCGTTGTAAATGGCGGCTGCCACTTTTTTCTGATATTCTTCAGAAGCAAGAAGCTCTTCCTCAGAAGGATTGGATAAAAATCCTACCTCCACAAGCGCACCCGGTTTTTTTGCATGCTTTAGTAAATAGACACCGCTTATTGGCTTTGCTTTTCGATCTGTATTTCTTAAATTTTTCCTTAATTCATCTTGGATAAATTTCGCAATAGCTTCATTCTCCTGATATTTTCCGTCATAAAATGTTTGCGCTCCCCTCCATTTTGGAGATGGAATAGCATTTAAATGGATGCTTAAAAACAAATCGGCGTCTGATTCATCAATTAGGCGAACGCGCTTTCGAATATCTTCTGATTTTCTCCGGCTATATCCGTGTGTATCGTCCGAAGCCAAATCTTCATCTTTTTCTCTAGTCAATAACACTAGCGCTCCCTGCTCTTGTAAATAATCTCGAGCAATATTGGCAATTTTTAAAGTTATATCTTTTTCCAGCAGTTTTTTTCCTACTGCTCCTCCATCGGTACCGCCATGACCGGGGTCTAAGTAAATGATTTTTCCTGATAACGGAAGATTCCATGATTTCCATGAATTGAAAAGGGAGAATTGATATTGAATGATAAATACGAGAATTAGAAACCCAGCAATAAACAGTGCCCATTTCAGCTTTTTTTTCACTCCGCATCCCTCCTGCTCGTCCCTTCAATTCAATATATGGAAAAGCATGAGGATTTATGATTACTGCAATTTTAATTTATATCTCTTTTTTCCAGCCAATTCCCACCAGAAAATTGGCGCATTCGAAATTTAACTAATCTGCTCAAACTCGTCATTCTCCCCAACAGATAATATAGCTGTAGAAGCCGTCAACTTTCTGCCATACAGCTGTTTGTGCTTTAATGATAAATCGCTCCTTATCACTTTTCGGTCCTAGATATGAAGTTTAATTGGGGGCAATTGGGGATAATGGAATGCTTCACTTGAAAATAAAATTGTATTTCTGATTCATTTTTTATACAGCGCTTTTTTTCAAAAAGAAACATTTTAGAGTCATAAAAAAAGCTCCCGTAAATATGGGAGCTAAGATGAATGTTACGTTTCAGTTATAACGAGACCGATCAGGCTGGCACGGTCAATTTTATTATTTATATTTGACGGTAACTTTCGTGCTTTTTCCTACATTTCCAGCCTTATCTTTTGCATACACTAGGAGAACTGTTCCGGCTTTTTGTTTTTTGATTGAAACGGAGAAATTTCCGTTTTTATTCGCTTTGCCCGAACCGATTACTTTCTTTCCTGCTTTGACATACACCGTTGAATACGCCTCTGCTTTTCCTGTCACCGAGGAAGATTTTCTTGTTACTTTGTTCACTTTAGGAGCACCCGGCGGTATTTTATCGAGTACCGTCACTTTTCGCGCCGGACTCACATTCCCCGCTTTATCCGTCGCTGTTACGTAAAGAATTGTTCCGGCTTTTTGAGCCGTTTTTAACGAAATTGCGAATTTCCCATTTTTATCTGTCGTGCCGGTGCTCAATACTTTGCTGCCGGCCTTTATTGTTATTTTTGATCCTGCCTCCGCTGTCCCTCTGACCGTTTTATCTTTATTGCTGACCGAATTTACACTCGGAGTACGCGGCGGTGTTTTATCAATTACCGTCACTTTTCGCGCCGGGCTCACATTCCCCGCTTTATCCGTCGCTGTTACGTAAAGAACTGTTCCAGCTTTTTGAGCTGTTTTTAACGAAATCGTGAATTTCCCATTTTTATCTGTCGTGCCGGTGCTCAATACTTTGCTGCCGGCCTTTATTGTTATTTTCGAACCTGCTTCCGATGTTCCCCTCACTGTTTTATCTTTATCGCTGACCGGGTTTACGCTTGGAGTACGCGGCGGTGTTTTATCAATTACCGTCACTTTTCGCGCCGGGCTTACATTCCCCGCTTTATCCGTCGCTGTTACGTAAAGAACTGTCCCAGCTTTTTGAGCCGTTTTTAACGAAATTGCGAATTTCCCATTTTTATCTGTCGTGCCGGTGCTCAATACTTTGCTGCCGGCCTTTATTGTTATTTTTGATCCTGCCTCCGCTGTCCCTCTGACCGTTTTATCTTTATCGCTGACCAGGTTTACGCTTGGAATGCTAGGAGGCGTTTTATCCAATACCGTCACTTTTCGCGCCGGACTCACATTCCCCGCTTTATCCGTCGCTGTTACAGACAAAATCGTACCAGCTTTTTGCGGTGCCCGTAATGGAACAGAAAACTTGCCGTCTGATCTAGACGTTCCTTTTCCTAATTCAATTGTTCCTGATTTTACCGTTATCGTTGCACCCGCCTCCGACGTTCCTGTCACTGCTTTATCTGAATCTTTCACTTCATTGACAGCAGGTGCTGTCGGCGGCGTTTTATCAACCACCGTTATTTGAACCGACTCGCTTTTATTTCCCGCCTGATCCTTGGCATATACGCTTAATACAGTCCCAGCTTTTTGTTTACTGATGGAAATGCGAAAAGATCCATTATTGTCAGCTGCTGCAGAGTTCAATATCTTTGAACCAAGCTGGACATAAACAGTAGTTCCTGGATCAGACAGCCCATTTATAAATGTATCCCGATCACTTACCGGGTTTACTATCGGTTTGCTTGGAGGAGTGGAAGGCTTATTTTCCTCTACATCAAAAAAAGTATAAGTGATGTCATCTCCTTTAGATGCAGGAACAGTTTCATTACCAACAGCCCGTTTTACTATGGCTCCGCCGCCCCGCAAGCTGGCGGATTCTCCCGAAAATATTTTTGGAATTAATGAATCAAAGCCCTCTTCACCATTAAAACCATATATTCCCGTATCTTTCTTCAGTAAAAGGGCGGCGCGGAAGTTCGTCATCAATTTTCCAAATGTAAGGGTAGGGTCGATATATTTTTTCGCTACATTCTCTACTGCTTTATAATCATTATGAGTATCTGTTAAAATCTCTTTGAAAATCTTGTTTCCTTGATTCGCTTGAATTCTGACATATTGTCCAAAAAGATAGGACAAGGAATAGTTAGACAAAGTGTCGCCATTATCATCCCAATACAATAATGAATGACCATTTGTAATGGAGGTAGAAATATTGTAGTAATTAATGGTATTCATTAAAGGTTTTCCAGTATACATGTGTTCAGCTGCCATTGACAAAGCTTCATCTAGCCATGTATCCATTTGGGAGCCATTTTCTATAAATACATTTTGGTTAAAATTCACCATATGTTGAAATTCATGTGCCAATGTTTCGTATGCAGCACTTACATCCTTTTCCGTCCCTGTTCCCATTAAAGGATACGTATCAATATAAAAAATCTCTGATTTGTTGGAGTATGGAATATCATGCAAATCTCCTCCATAAAAGTAACCAGCAATATACCCCCCTAATCCTGCAAAACCATCTTGTATATCATAACAAAGAATGTGAATTTTCCCGTTTCCGTCCACATCGGATTCGCTGGCAAAATTTTGTGTGATGAGCGGATAAATTTTTTGATCAAATTCTTGCCCTAATTTTTGCGCATCAGCTTCTGTAATTTGATTATCATGAACCCATACGTTCGTTTTTGTACCTGAATACAGCAGCTTGGCGCTAATTTGTTTATCTTCATTGGTCGTAAAATCATGCACCCAAAATGTCTTAGTATCGCCAACTTTATTGAGAAACTTTTTGGAGAGAGATTTTTGTTGAAGTTTCTTGTCTTCATGTTTCTCCGTATCAAACGGTCTAATTACATCCAGTTTATAAGCATTCAATCCTATTTTTTTGTTTATCGTATATTGATCATTATTGATCTTGAACTTTCCAGTGGATTGAGGTTTATATACGTCTACGGACTCGTTGCTGATTAATATGTATTTATTTCCTCCAGATGCTGTGTCTGAACTTCTTTCCTGTGCAAAACCGCTAGCTGGCACCAATAATAAAAAAATAAGAACAAGGCATAACGACTTTTTCAACCAACCCATTTCTCCACCTCCCTCTAGAAATGTTGATATATCAAGGTTTCTTGGCATCTTAGGGGTGCCAAAAAAATATTTTTCGACAAAACTCATCACATACTTTTGAATTTTTGTTGATATCTAACAGTCCATGGGTGCGCTTCGCGGCCACTGGATATTTTTGTATTTTTTACTCCAGTGGGGGGATGTGTATGCGACGCACCTTGGATCTCTGCACAACTGATGAGGACGAACCCTCCCATGTCTCTGGGCATCCTTGTGCCAACATTCCTTCGTTCGGTCTCTTCACCAGGCAGAGGCCGGCTAAGCTCCTTAAGGGACTCTAGGTCGAATGGATGAAATCGTGCCAGCTTCTCCGTGTCATCTGGTTGTTCAGACAGTTCTTTTTGCGAAAGGTGGCGACTCTAGGCTGCCTGCGCTTGGAATTGGGAAAAGATATCTTGAATCATTCGTTCCCCATCAAATGCTTGCTGTTTCACACAAACCGCGTATAGTACTTTCAATAGCTTGCCACATAACACGACGATCGATTGCTTCTTACGTAACGGGTTGATTGGGCGTGTCGTATAGTACTCGTGCAACTGACGGAAAGCCTCATTATGGCGAATCAATGGCATCATCACCCGAAATAAAAGGGCGCGTAGCCGTTTTCGTCCTCGCTTCGAGATTCGTTTTTGCCCCTTGTGTTGCCCTGACGAGTTCTCCTTCAGTGTCAAGCCCGCTAATTTGATGAGTTGCCTCGGATCTTGATACTGGGCAAAGCTTCCGATTTCCGATAACAGTTCAATGATCGTCGCATCTCATAGCCCTGGGATCGTTTGGAGCCATTCGTATTCGGCGGTTGTTTGAGCAAGTGCCGTCAACTCTTCTGTGAGGGTTGCGATCTCTTGTTCCAATTGGCGATATCGGCGGACAAGCGTGGCGATTTCGATACGGGCCATCTGTTGTCCTTCCGTTATCCCAATCGAATGGCAGGCTACCTCTAACAGCTTTTGCACTTTCGGCTTCTGTGGGCATTTTAGCGTCTCGCTTTGCCGATAACGCTCCATTAGCCCCTCTACCGTCTGATTCGCAATGTCCATCGGAAATGGCGTTTTCTCTAACACCACCAATGCCATTTTGCCAAACGACGGAAACACCTGCACAAACTCAGGAAAATAACGATCGAGCCAACGAATCATTTGATTTTGGACGGCATTCAACTCTTTTGTCAACGACTCTCGAAACGTACTTCCTGCCCGCAATTCCGCCTCCACCTCATGGAGAATACGCGGATAGCTAAAGCGTCCGTCTTTAACCAGTTTCGCAATGACAAGAGCATCTTTGGCATCATGCTTCGTTGGCAAGTTGTCGTCGAGCTCTTTTGACCGTTTGACATGCATCGGGTTGACCATCACCAACGGGATCCCTTTTTCCTCGAGGAAGTAGGCGAGGTTCAACCAGTAATGTCCGGTCGGCTCGATTCCGACGATGACTTCGGTTTTGCCAAATTCCTTCATCGCTTCTTGTATCGACGCATAGAACTGTTCAAATCCGGATCTCGATTGAATCACAGGAAACGGCTTCTTCAGCACCCGACCTCGTGCGTCAACCATTGACGCATAATGTTTTTGTTTGGCAATGTCCATTCCAATCACTAACGTTTGGTCGGTGACTTGTTCAATTTTGCGATTTTGTGTACAATTCATTGTATAGTCCTCCTTGGTCTGATGTTAGGTGTTTGTTGACACCCCTGCATCATACCAAGAGGACTTTTTTCTTTCAAGTCCCCGAAAACCTTTCTAACAGGAATGCTCTTTATTTATAAAAAATTGATAGAAATATTATAATGGATGATTTTGTATAAGGCACTAAAATTTTTTGAACAGTCACAAAAGTTTTAAGCCTATTCGCCTAAATGAAAAGTGCTAATAAAATCTTTGTGGTAAAGAGAAAAGAAACGTGTGTCAAAGCTCAGCAAAAAAAGCCAAATAAAAAATAAAAGCCGATTTCCTCACCTGCGTTACACAATAGGGGGGGTTGCTCGGCAAATGATAAAAGCTTTTTCTCTCTCTGAAAATCTGGAATCGTTGAAAAGACG
Source organism: Aeribacillus sp. FSL K6-8394 (assembly GCF_038008865.1). NCBI lineage: Bacteria > Bacillati > Bacillota > Bacilli > Caryophanales > Bacillaceae > Aeribacillus > Aeribacillus sp. FSL K6-8394. Next base: position 160,227 of record NZ_JBBPAA010000002.1, on the reverse strand, counting down.
TTCATATCGAGATGAACATTTTGAAAACCGCAATTTTTTGTTTTTTAAAAGTTTTCATAACATAGCCACAGTGCATGGATGTCGCCCAAATTGTCCTTACGAGTAATATTTCACATAGGAAATAAAAAACCATTTTGCTTCATTCTTCCTTGCAAAAAATAAGCAGCACTGCCAATAAATCCTGAACTTTTCCTTTTTGAAATAAAAAAGCCAATCAAAAGGCGAATTCAGCAATGGCCCCCGTCAAATCATTTTTTCACAAGCCGTTTTTAGGCATAAAAAAAGCCCGTTCCAACGAAGTTGAAATGAGCCATGCATGAACTGCTTTTAAAGCTTTAGTTTGTATCTCTTTTTTCCAGCTAAAAACCCTTCTTCCCACCAATAATGAATAAAGTGCTGGCATGCCAAATAGATGGATTCCATAACAAAATCATCATTTGATTCCCTTGCCAAATAAAGAATATTGTCAAATAAATTGTTAATAAGCTCTTGTTCTTCCTGTATACAACGTGTATTGGCCTGCTCCATCGATTCCCCGTAATATCCGAACCGGCTGTAGGCCGCTCCCAGCAAAAAAGATTCAATGGCCGAGTGGACACACTCTTCTTCCATTGCAGTTTTATGGAAGCGTTTTTGAAAAAAAGGATTAAACCATTCATCAATCATATTTTTCAATTTGCGAATTGGGAGATCTTTTAACATTTTTCGCTCAGTGAGAAGCTTTTTTTCCTGCCGTCTTTCATTAAAGTCTGTAATTACATTCATCAAAATCTCCTCCTTGTTTTTATTTTTTTCAGTTCACGCTGTTCCATTCAACCACTCCTTTCCAATTGCAAATAAAAAACCACAACAATTTGTTGTGGTTTAAGGTTCGAATCATTAACGTTTTGAAAATTGCGGTGCACGGCGTGCTCCTTTAAGACCGTATTTCTTACGCTCTTTTACGCGAGCATCTCGAGTTAATAAGCCTGCACGCTTTAACGTTCCGCGATATTCTGGATCAGCTTGTAAAAGTGCACGAGCAATTCCGTGGCGAATAGCGCCTGCTTGACCAGTGAAACCGCCGCCTCTAACATTTACTAGTACATCATAATTGCCAACTGTCTCTGTTAAAACAAGCGGTTGTTTAATATCTTCAATCAAAGCTTTTGTTGGAATGTAATCTTCAATGTTCCGTTTATTAATTACGATACGGCCTTCACCAGGAACTAACCGAACACGGGCAACAGAGCTTTTGCGACGACCGGTACCGTAGTATTGAACCTGTGCCAAAATGATAACCTCCTTATTAAATTATCCGCGAAGTTCATAAACTTCTGGTTTCTGTGCTTGATGAGGATGTTCGCTTCCTCTGTAAACATGCAATTTTTTAAACATTTGGCGTCCAAGGGAACCTTTTGGAAGCATTCCGCGAATAGCAAGTTCCAGCATTTTTTCAGGATAGTTGTTTCGCATTTCTAATGCAGTTCTTGATTTTAAACCACCAGGATGCTGGCTGTGGCGATAATAAATTTTGTCTGTTAATTTTTTTCCAGTTAATTCGATTTTTTCAGCATTAATAATAATTACGTGGTCACCTGTATCTACATGCGGTGTAAACGTTGGTTTGTGTTTTCCGCGTAAGATAGATGCAACTTCGCTTGCTAGACGTCCTAAAGTTTTGCCAGCTGCATCAACAACATACCATTTGCGCTCAACTTCATGCGGCTTTGCCATAAACGTTGTACGCATTGTTTTCCCTCCTTAATCGTTCATGTCGAAAAGTCTATTTCAAAAACACGATTATTTTCCGGGGCTAATCGTGGGGCTTGAAATACATACCATATGTTATCTTATCTTTTTAAGATATGAATGTCAAGAAAATGTTACACCTGGATTAGTTGTCATAATAAACTTTCCAAAGATATAGACCGCATCCAGAAACTGTTTTCCCGGCTCTTGATCTATCTTTGGCTGCGATAATTTGTTTTATTTCTTCCGGCTTGCGCTTCCCTTCTCCTACTTCAATCAATGTTCCGACTAAAATACGAACCATATTGTAAAGGAAGCCGCTTCCGACAAAACGGAACGTAATTTCATCTCCTTCTTCCCATATATCCGCTTCATAAATAGTTCTCACTTTATTTTCCGTTTCTGTTTTAGAAGAGCAAAAGCTTGTAAAATCATGTGTTCCAATAATGAAACGGGAGGCAGTTCGAATCGTTTCAATATTTAACGGATTTGGAAAATGGTATGCATAATGACGCCGGAACACATCTCGTTGAAAACTGCGATACAAACGGTAGCGGTATTCTTTCTTCTTTGCAGAAAATCTGGCATGAAAATCTTGATCGGCAAGCTCTGCATTTTGAATGGAAATATCTTGAGGAAGCAGCGTATTCAAAGCAATCGGCCATTTTTCCATCGGAATTTTGAGGCTTGTATCAAAATGAAATACTTGGCCAACAGCATGCACGCCGACGTCTGTTCTGCCGGAAGCAGTAATTTTTATCCGCTCCCCTTTGTGGATTTTCATTAATGCTTCCTCAATCTCTCCTTGTACTGTCCGGAGGCCGGGCTGGCGCTGATAACCGCTAAATCCTGATCCATCATACGAAACTGTGCATTTAATCCTCATTTTTAAAACTCCTAGGCACGCAATAGTAATAAAATAATTGATAACAGCAGGATAGAGGCCATCATAATGGAATCAATCGCTCCCCATTTCAGCTGCCTGATTTTCGTACGTCCTTCACTTCCGCGATACCCCCTGGCTTCCATAGCGGTAGCAAGCTCTTCGGCCCGCTTAAAAGCGCTGATGAAAAGTGGTACAAGCAAAGGAACGATTGCTTTTATTCGCTCTTTTACAGATCCTGATGTAAAATCTACCCCTCTTGCCATTTGCGCCTTTAAAATTTTTTCTGTTTCCTCCAGCAGAGTCGGTATAAAGCGAAGAGAAATAGACATCATTAATGCTAGTTCATGGACAGGAAGTTTAAATTTTTTAAAAGGCTTTAACAGACTTTCCATTCCATCCGTTATTTCGATAGGCGTTGTTGTTAAGGTCAATGTCGTTGTCATAAAAATTAAGAAAATGAACCGAAGAGAGATAAAAAACCCTTGCCGCAAGCCTTCTTCATAAATGGAAAAAAAGCCGAAGCGGAACAGCATGTCCCCTTCTTTTGTTACTAAAATGTGCAGCAAAAATGTAAACCCAACGATCCATATAACAGGTTTTAAACCGTTCCATAAGAAAGAGAACGGAAGCTTCGTCAGCAAAATAATGATGAACGTAAATAATCCTAATAAAAAGTAAGTGATTCCGTTATTGGCAAAAAAGACGATAAAAACATATAAAAAAATCGTTAGCAGTTTTGCACGGGGATCCATTCGATGAATGACTGTGCTGCCAGGAACATATTTTCCGATGATGATATTATCGATCATATACGACACCTTCTTTTAAAAGGGCTTCAATGAAATCGGCCGTTTCCTCTAAAGTCAATGGCTTGTCTTCAACCGTTAAAGAAAATTTTTCTTCAAGCTTCATGACAAATTTAATTGATTCCGGCAAATCGAGCCCAAGCTGCTCCAGTTCCCCAGTCAACCGGAATATTTCCTTTGGCGACCCTTTCATCTTTAATTCCCCTTGGTGCAAAACGGCAATTTCATCAGCGTACTTTGCTGCGTCTTCCATGCTATGCGTTACTAATATTGTTGTTAATTTTTTTTCTTTATGGAGACGATAAAAAAGCTCCATGATCTCATTTCGGCCTTTTGGATCCAATCCTGCAGTCGGTTCATCTAAAACGAGCACCTCCGGCTCCATCGCTAAAACACCTGCAATCGCCACTCTTCGCATTTGCCCCCCGCTTAGCTCAAACGGGGATTGATGAAGGATTTCTTCTCCTAGACCGACAAGCGGCAGCACTTCTTTTACCTTTTTTTTCGCTTCTTCAAACGATGCGCCAAAATTCATTGGACCGAATGCTATATCTTTTTCGACGGTTTCTTCAAATAATTGATGCTCTGGGAATTGAAAGACAATTCCGACCTTTTTTCGGATAGATTTCAAGTTTTTCTGTTTTTCTCCTGCCTTAATCAGCCGGTCTCCAAGTTGAATAGAGCCTTTCGTTGGCAAAAGCAGGCCGTTTAAATGCTGCAAAATCGTTGATTTTCCCGACCCGGTATGCCCAATCACGGCCAAATATGTTCCTTCATGGATATCCATATTGATATCACACAAAGCGAGCCGTTCAAAAGGAGTGTTCATTTGGTAACGATGTTCTAATTGTCGGATTTTAATGTCCATAATTCGTCCACCAGGCTTTCTACATTAAGGTGTCGCGTCGCTAAAGGCACTCCTTTTTCAAGAAGCCGTTTGCTCAGCTTGTAAGAAAACGGAAGATCTAAACCGATGCTTACCAGCTCCTCTTCCAAGCGAAACACTTCTTTCGGAGTTCCCTCCACAAATTTTTTGCCTCCATTCATTACAATCATCCGATCTGCTTTGGCCGCCTCTTCCAAATCATGAGTGATGGAAATGACCGTCACAAGCCCTTTTTCTTTCAATGACCAAATGGTTTCAATTACTTCCCGGCGTCCAATTGGATCAAGCATTGAAGTCGCTTCATCTAAAACAATAATGCTTGGTTGAACAGCCAAAACGCCTGCAATCGCGACCCGCTGCTTTTGTCCGCCAGAAAGATGATGAGGTTCCCGTTCTAAAAATTCATTCATTTTTACAATTTTCGTCGCCCATTCGATTCGTTTTACCATCTCTTCTCTCGGTATACCTATGTTTTCCATACCAAAAGCGACATCGTCCCGTACAGTGGCGCCGACAAATTGATTATCTGGATTTTGAAACACCATTCCAATCCGTTTTCGAATATCCCAAATGGTTTTTTCTGATAATGTGATTCCTGATACAGTAACGGTTCCTTCGTCAGGCAGCAGCAGACCGTTTAGCATCCGGGCCAATGTTGATTTCCCTGATCCATTGTGTCCGACGATGGCCAGCCATTCCCCTTCATACACATCAAAGGAAACATCCGTTAGTGCAGGCTTTTCACTTTCTTTATTATAGCGGTATGTTACATGTTGAACTTGAATGATCGACCGTTCCACAGATGCCCTCCTCCCGCCTCAAGTACAGATGAAGTAAACGCGAATATCATGTCTATAAATATGAGATGCAGAGGCTGCCAAAAGAAAATCAATCCGCTTTGTAAAGTACTTGAAGATAAATAAAAAAGGGCATAGATGCAGTCATTACAACTGTCCCGCCCTTGAAGTTCATTTATATCTAAATTACACGAATTCAATGATAACCATTGGTGCTCCGTCACCACGGCGAGGACCCATTTTCAAAATTCGTGTGTAGCCGCCTTGACGATCTTGGTAACGTGGTGCCACTTCATCAAATAATTTTTGCAATGCATAGAAAGGTTTTTCTTTTTCCTTTCCGTCTTGGCCTGAAACTGTCACAGTTTTCGCAACCTCATTGCGAATAAACTGTGCTGCTTGGCGACGAGCATGCAAATCACCACGTTTACCTAAAGTAACCAGCTTCTCTACAACAGCACGAAGCTCCTTTGCACGGGCTTCAGTCGTTTCAATTCGTTCGTTAATAATTAAGTCCGTTGCTAAGTCACGGAGCATTGCTTTACGCTGCGCACTAGTACGTCCTAATTTTCTATAAGACATGTGATGTTCCCTCCTTTGTTGGAAGTTGATCTATATAGACTTTGAAAAATCAGTTAATCGTCTTTTCGTAAACTCAAACCAAGGTCTTCTAATTTTTGTTTTACTTCTTCTAGCGATTTGCGTCCTAAATTACGCACTTTCATCATGTCCTCTTCTGTTTTGTTCGCAAGTTCTTGAACTGTGTTAATACCTGCACGTTTCAAACAGTTATAAGAACGAACAGAGAGGTCAAGTTCCTCAATCGTCATTTCAAGCACTTTTTCTTTTTGGTCCTCTTCTTTTTCAACCATGATTTCAACATTTTGCGCTTCATCTGTTAAGCTAACGAAAATGTTTAAGTGCTCCATCAAAATTTTAGAGCCAAGTGCGATAGCTTCCTTTGGACCGATGCTTCCATCTGTCCAAACATCAATTGTCAGCTTATCATAATCTGTCACTTGACCAACCCGTGTATTTTCCACTTGATAAGAAACTCTAGAAACGGGTGTGTAAATCGAATCGATTGGGATGACACCTATTGGTTGATCTTCCCGTTTATTTTCCTCAGCCGGGCTGTATCCTCTCCCGCGCTTCGCCGTCATTCTCAGCCGCAAATGAGCATCTTTCGCAAGAGTTGCAATATGAAGATCAGGATTTAATATTTCAACATCGCTATCGTGAGTTATATCTGCTGCCGTAATGGGCCCTTCACCTTGTACGTCAATTTCTAGCGTCTTCTCTTCTTCTGAATAAATTTTCAGAGCAAGCTTTTTTAAATTTAAAATAATCGTTGTAACATCTTCGACGACACCATCAATTGTAGAAAATTCATGGAGGACGCCGTCAATTTGAACAGATGTTACAGCGGCACCAGGTAGTGAGGATAATAGGATACGACGTAAGGAGTTACCCAAAGTTGTACCATATCCACGCTCAAGTGGCTCGACAACGAATTTCCCATATTTCGCGTCATCACTGATTTCAACCGTTTCGATTTTTGGTTTTTCAATTTCAATCATTCTAAATAAAACCCTCCTTCAAAACGTCGAAACCCCGGCTAGACAAAGAAGAGAAAACGCGTCTAACCGAAATTCCCCAATCATAAAGTCCCGAATGTGCACAAACAACATCTTAATAAATGCTAGAATCTATAACTGTATCATAACCCATTATTGACAGGGTTACAAAATATATACAGATAAATTACACACGACGACGTTTTGGCGGACGGCATCCATTATGTGGAACAGGTGTGACGTCTTTAATAGATGTCACTTCAAGACCTGCTGCTTGAAGAGCACGAATCGCAGCTTCGCGGCCTGCGCCAGGTCCTTTTACAGAAACCTCTAATGATTTCATTCCGTGCTCCATAGAAGCTTTAGCAGCTGCTTCAGCTGCCATCTGTGCAGCAAACGGAGTTGACTTACGAGAACCTTTAAATCCTAATGCACCGGCACTTGACCAAGCAATTGCATTGCCGTGCACATCAGTAATAGTGACAATCGTGTTGTTAAAGGTTGATCGAATATGTGCGATGCCTGTCTCAATATTCTTTTTTACGCGGCGTTTGCGAGTATTTGTTTTACGAGCCATTTACAGTTAACCTCCTTTACTTATTTTTTCTTGTTAGCAACCGTACGGCGCGGTCCTTTACGAGTACGTGCGTTATTTTTCGTATTTTGGCCTCGAACAGGCAAACCACGGCGATGTCGGATACCACGGTAGCAGCCAATTTCAATGAGACGCTTAATGTTTAGAGAAACTTCCCGTCGAAGATCTCCTTCCACTTTATAAGTGTCGACAATGTCACGGATTCTTCCTAATTCTTCTTCTGTTAAATCACGAACACGAGTATCTTCGGAAACTCCAGCTTCAGCTAATATTTTTTGAGCTGTTGAACGACCGATTCCGTAAATATAAGTTAAAGAAATGACAATGCGTTTATCGCGTGGAATATCTACACCAGCAATACGCGCCATAATATGAGCACCTCCTTCAAAAATTAACCTTGTTTTTGTTTATGTTTTGGATTTTCGCAAATAACCATAACTTTTCCTTTTCTGCGAATGACTTTACATTTTTCGCATATAGGTTTCACTGATGGTCTTACTTTCATGTTTATCCAACCTCCTTAATAATCCGGAGTGCAAATTATTTATATCGATACGTAATTCTTCCGCGGGTTAAATCATATGGTGATAATTCAACCGTTACTTTATCACCCGGCAAAATACGAATAAAATGCATTCTAATTTTTCCAGAAACATGAGCCAGCACGGTATGACCATTTTCCAACTCTACTTTAAACATCGCGTTAGGCAACGTCTCAACAACGGTACCCTCTACTTCAATGACATCGTCTTTCGCCATTCAATTGTCTCCCTTCCTCAAATCAGTAACTTGTTCATTGACAAATCGGCTTATTGCATATCGAAGTTTGCCATTTGTCACACGGCCAGTTTCCAATATACTGTTCTGAACTTCCGGAGATACGCAATCAAAAAATTCAAGATGATGGATGTTTTTTTTCTTTGGAGAATGAAACTTTCGCTTTTCTCCATCGGCAATCAATACGAATCGATCATCGAGAATTTTCACGACAATCGCATATTTGCCAGCTTCTCTCCCTTTCGTAATCAAGACAAACTGACCTATTTGCGGACTCGACTCAGGATCACTCACGCACATCACCTTCACTTAGGGTGTTGTTAAAATTTCATAACCTGTATCAGTAATGGCAATTGTATGTTCAAAATGAGCACACATTTTGCCATCTACAGTCACGACAGTCCAATTATCAGCTAACGTTCTGACATAACGGCTTCCCGCATTGACCATAGGCTCAATCGCTAAAACCATACCGGGCTTCAGCCTTGGCCCTTTGTTCGGTGGACCATAATGCGGAATTTGAGGATCCTCATGCAAGTCTTGCCCTACGCCATGACCTACGTATTCACGAACAATGGAAAAACCGTGAGATTCGACGTAAACTTGAATGGCATGAGAAATGTTCGAAAGTCTTCCCCCTGGTTTTGCTTCTTCTAATCCTTTATATAAAGATTCTTTTGTAACATCAAGCAATTTCTGTGTTTCTTCGGAAATTGTACCGACAGGATAAGTCCATGCAGAGTCCCCGTGATAGCCGTTGTATTTCGCACCAATGTCAATACTAATAATATCTCCATCACGCAATACACGGTCTCCAGGTATTCCGTGAACAAGCTCTTCATTCACGGAAGTGCAAATACTGCCGCGAAAACCATTATACCCTTTAAATGAGGGGATTGCATCATGTTCACGTATAAACTTTTCAGCAATACTGTCCAGTTCTTTTGTTGTAATACCAGGCTGAATATATTTCTGGAGTTCTTGGTGAGTTAAAGCAACAATCCGTCCAGCCTCGCGCATAATTTCAATTTCGCGCTTTGTTTTGCAAATAATCATTCACCCAAGCCTCCAAGCAAGTTGCAAATATCTTCAAATACTTTGTTAATCTCTTGCTGACCGTCAATATTTTTCAAATAGCCTTTAGATTTATAGAAATCAAGCAGCGGTTTCGTCTGCTTCAAATTCACTTCCAAACGGTTTCCAACGGTTTCAGCGTTATCATCAGCTCGTTGATATAAATTTCCTCCGCACTTATCACAAATTCCTTCTTCTTTTGGCGGATTGAATACAAGATGGTACGTTGCACCGCAATTTTTGCAAATTCTTCGTCCTGTTAGCCGTTCCATTAAAATTTCTTGGTCAACATGAATGTTGATAACATAATCAATTTCTTTATTAAGCTCTTTTAAAATTTGCTCCAAAGCCTCCGCTTGAGCAACGGTGCGCGGAAAACCATCCAATAAAAAGCCTTTATCAGTATCATTCTTGCCTAATCTTTCCCGAACAATACCAATCGTAACTTCATCCGGCACTAATTCGCCTTTATCCATATAAGACTTCGCTTGTAACCCTAACTCGGTTCCATCTTTTATAGCTGCTCTGAACATATCTCCTGTTGAGATATGCGGGATGTTGTATTTTTCAACAATTTTTTCAGCCTGTGTTCCTTTTCCTGCCCCAGGCAGCCCCATTAATACTAAATTCATGGACTCTCCCCCTCAAACGCTTTTCGAGGGAATGGGACATTCATCGCCCCACAACCTCTTATTTCATAAAACCTTTGTAATGACGTTTGACAAGCTGGCTCTCAAGCTGCTTCATAGTTTCCAAAGCGACACCGACAACGATCAAGAGACTTGTTCCACCTATTTGTGCTGAAGAAGGCAAGTCAGCAAATTTTATAAAAAAGACAGGAAGTATTGAGACAACTGCTAGAAAAATAGAACCGACAAATGTTAAACGGTATAAAATTTTCGTTACGTACTCTTGTGTACTTTTTCCTGGTCTTATACCCGGTATATAGCCGCCTTGCTTCTGCAAATTTTCAGCCATTTGCTCCGGGTTCACTTGAACAAATGTATAGAAATAAGCGAAAGCGATAATTAATGCAACGTAGATGATCATCCCGATAGGTTGCGTGTAATCAAATGTTTTTTGAATCCATCTTGTTACATCATTTGGTCCAAAGAACGATGCAATCGTAGTGGGGGTAACAATAAACGATACTGCAAAAATGACTGGAATGACTCCAGCAGAGTTAACCTTCAATGGGAGATGCGTTGAATGTCCCCCAACCGGACTTCTACCTGCAAGCCGCTTTGCATACTGAATCGGAATTTTTCGGAATGCTTGTTGAACGAAAATAACAGCTACAACTACTAATAAAACGGCAAGAACAAGCAAAACGACAGTTACAATTCTTAAAAATAGCTGATCGCCAACATCCGCAAATTGTTGAGCATAAATTTGGTTTACTGCCGTTGGAATGCCGGCAGCAATCCCAGCAAAGATAATAATAGAAATACCGTTCCCAACGCCTTTTGCGGTAATTTGCTCACCAAGCCACATTAAAAAGGCTGTTCCCGCAGTTAAAACAAGTGCGATCAACAAATAGTTTCCAATGCCAGGGTTTATGATTAACAGACCGCCGGCCATATTATTAAAGCCATATGACATTGCCAGCGCTTGAATAAATCCTAAAATAATTGTTAAATAACGCGTGAATTGGGCAAGCTTTCTGCGGCCTACTTCACCCTGCTTCGACCACTCTGTAAATTTCGGTACAACGTCCATTTGCAGAAGCTGAACAATGATTGAAGCAGTAATGTAAGGCATAATCCCCATTGCTAAAATGGAGAAGTTTTGCAATGCCCCGCCTCCAAAAATGTTCAAAACGCCAAATACGTTCAATTGGTCTTGTGCTTTTAGTACGTCTGCGTTCACACCCGGGACAGGGATAAAAGTGCCGATCCGGAAAATTACCAGCATAAGAAGGGTGAACAAGATTCGATTGCGAATGTCACCCACGCGCATAAAATTGGAGATTGCCTTGAACATTAAATCACCTCAGCAGAACCGCCGGCGGCTTCAATTGCCTCTTTTGCTGAAGCAGAAAATTTGTGTGCTTTAACCGTTAATTTTTTCTCTAATTTACCGTCTCCAAGCACTTTAATACCTGCTTTCAGTTTGCTTACAACACCTGTTTCCAAAAGAAGCTCTGGAGTAATTTCCGTACCGTCTTCAAAACGATTCAATTTGTCCAAGTTCACAACTTGATATTCTTTGCGGTTAATGTTTGTAAACCCACGTTTTGGCAAACGACGGAATAGAGGAGTTTGACCGCCTTCAAATCCAGGGCGAACTCCACCGCCAGATCGGGCATTTTGTCCTTTTTGACCACGTCCAGCAGTTTTTCCATTACCTGAACCAATACCGCGACCAACACGATTCCGCTCTTTACGAGAACCTTCTGCCGGTTTTAATTCATGAAGCTTCATAACCTTGGCACCTCCTTATTTGATTATTGTTCTTCCACTTTCACGAGATGTGACACTTTATTGATCATTCCGCGAATTGCCGGATTGTCATTATGAACAACTGTTTGATGCAATTTCCGCAAGCCTAATGTTTTAACGGTTATTCTTTGGTCTTCAGGACGACCAATTACACTCTTTTTGAGGGTAATCGCCAATTTTTTTGCCATTGTCTTTCCCTCCTTATCCTAACAGTTCTTCAACCGTTTTTCCACGAAGTTTAGCAACATCTTCTACACGCTTCAGCTGCTTTAACCCGTCAACTGTTGCCCGAACCATATTAATCGGTGTATTGGAGCCTAAAGATTTAGATAAGATATCGTGAACACCTGCTAATTCAAGTACTGCACGGACAGGTCCTCCAGCGATAACCCCCGTACCTTCAACAGCAGGTTTCAAGAGAATCTTTCCTGCACCGAATTTACCGATTACTTCGTGTGGAATGGACGTACCTACAATTGGTACTTCAATTAAGTTTTTCTTTGCATCTTCAATTGCTTTGCGGATAGCATCAGGAACTTCTTGCGCTTTACCAGTTCCGAAACCTACATGACCGTTTTTGTCTCCGACAACAACAAGAGCAGCAAAACGGAAACGACGGCCACCTTTTACTACTTTTGCAACACGGTTTACGGTAACAACACGTTCTTCAAGTTCAAGTTTGCTTGGATCAATACGACGCATCACTTTTCCCTCCTTTGTCAATTAAAATTCAAGGCCAACTTCGCGAGCTGCATCAGCTAAAGCCTTCACACGTCCATGATATAAATATCCACCACGGTCAAACACAACAGATTTAATACCTTTTTCAAGCGCACGTTTTGCAACAAGTTCGCCGACCTTTTGAGCAGCTTCTACATTCCCAGTTGATTCCAAGTTAAGCTCTTTATCCAAAGTAGAAGCACTCACAAGCGTTTGGTGATTTGTATCATCAATCACTTGAGCATAAATGTGCTTGTTGGAGCGGTATACGTTTAAACGCGGGCGAGCGGCTGTACCGGAAACCTTTGAACGCACGCGTGCATGTCTAGTTTTGCGAACCGCATTTTTACTAGGTTTTGTAATCATCTACGTCACTCCTTTCTTTCTTTATGCGGCATTACTTAGCAGTCTTACCTTCTTTGCGGCGCACATATTCTCCTTCATAGCGGATGCCTTTTCCTTTATATGGTTCAGGCGGACGAACCGCACGAATATTTGCAGCGACTGCGCCAACACGCTCTTTATCTGTACCTTTAACGACGATTTTTGTTTGAGAAGGAACGTCGATTTCAATGCCTTGTTCAGGTTCATATTCGACTGGATGAGAGTATCCGACATTCAATACTAGTTTTTTTCCTGATTTTGATGCACGGTATCCGACCCCGATCAGTTCTAAACTTTTTTCAAAGCCTTTGGAAACACCTTCAACCATATTGGCAAGAAGGCTGCGAGTCGTCCCGTGAAGAGCACGGTGCTCTTTATTGTCAGATGGACGAGTAACAGTTAATACTTGATCTTCAACTTTTATATCCATATCTGGATGAAATGTACGGGTTAATTCTCCTTTTGGTCCTTTTACTGTTACTGTATTTCCATTAATCGTAACAGTGACACCTGAAGGAATTTCAAGCGGTTTTTTCCCTACACGTGACATGAATGACACCTCCATTTCGTGTTAAAAAATTACCAAACGTATGCGAGCACTTCTCCGCCTGTTTGCTTCGCGCGTGCTTCTTTATCAGTTAAAACGCCTTGAGAAGTCGAAACGATTGCTATTCCTAATCCATTCAACACACGTGGCACTTCATTAGCTTTTGCATAAACGCGCAAGCCTGGTTTGCTGATTCGTTTAAGGCCAGTTATAACACGTTCGTTGTTAGGCCCGTACTTTAAGAAAATGCGCAAAATACCTTGTTTATTATCTTCAATATATTCATAATCGCGAATAAACCCTTCACGCTTTAAAATTTCAGCAATTTCCCGTTTAATTTTGGAAGCAGGAACTTCCAGTTTTTCATGACGAACCATGTTCGCATTGCGAATGCGAGTAAGCATATCTGCAATAGGATCTGTCATCACCATTATAAATAACCTCCTTCCCATTTATCGATACTACCAACTAGCTTTTTTCACGCCAGGGATCTGACCTTTGTAAGCAAGTTCACGGAAACAAATACGGCAAAGCTTAAATTTGCGGATGACTGCATGCGGACGGCCGCAGCGTTCACAGCGTGTGTATTCACGCACTTTAAATTTTTGCTTGCGTTTTTGTTTCGCAATCATTGACTTTTTAGCCACATTTTCGCCTCCAATCTAAATTAGCGATTATTTTGGAACGGCATGCCGAACAGAGTTAATAGCTCGCGAGCCTCTTCATCGGTTTTTGCTGTTGTAACGATTACGATATCCATACCTCTTACTTTATTTACTTTATCGTAATCAATTTCTGGGAAAATAAGTTGTTCTCTAATACCAAGCGTATAATTGCCGCGGCCATCAAATGATTTTTTAGATACACCACGGAAGTCGCGCACACGTGGTAAAGAAACGGAAATCAATTTGTCAAAGAAATCGTACATACGCTCTCCACGAAGCGTAACTTTGCAGCCGATTGGCATTCCTTCACGAAGCCGGAAGCCGGCAATGGATTTTTTCGCACGAGTCACTACAGGTTTTTGACCAGAAATGAGAGTTAATTCTTCAACAGCACTGTCCAGCGCTTTCGCATTTTGGACTGCATCACCGACGCCCATATTGATGACAATTTTTTCGATTTTAGGAACTTGCATAACAGATTTATAGTTAAACTTGTTCATTAGTGCAGGTATGATTTCTTTTACGTATTTTTCTTTAAGGCGGTTCATAAATAGACCTCCCTTCCAAATTATTTATCTAAAATTTCACCTGATTTTTTTGCTACACGCACCTTTTTGCCGTCCACAATTTTATAACCGACACGAGTCGGTTCACCTGTTTTTGGATCTAATGGCATTACATTTGATACATGAATAGGCGCTTCTTTACTGATAATTCCGCCTTGTGGATTATCTTGAGAAGGCTTCGCATGTTTTTTCACGATGTTCACGCCTTCCACAAGCACGCGGTTCTTTTTCGGATATGCTGCAAGGATCACGCCTTGTTTTCCTTTATCTTTTCCGGCGATCACCATTACTTTGTCACCCTTCTTAACATGCATCGATTACACACCTCCTTGGTAAGCCAAACTCATAATTAAAGTACTTCTGGAGCAAGAGAAACGATTTTCATAAAGTTTTTATCGCGAAGTTCACGCGCAACCGGTCCAAAAATACGAGTACCTCTTGGGCTTTTGTCTTCGCGGATGATGACGCATGCGTTTTCGTCAAAACGAATGTACGAACCGTCAGGACGGCGCACACCACGTTTTGTACGCACAACAACAGCTTTTACTACATCACCTTTTTTAACAACGCCTCCTGGTGTTGCTTGTTTAACCGTACCGACAATAATATCACCGATATTTGCTGTTTTACGACCAGATCCGCCAAGAACTTTAATTGTTAACAATTCACGTGCACCAGAGTTATCAGCAACTTTTAAACGAGATTCTTGTTGAATCATGTTCGTGACCTCCCTTCGGAATTTTTTTCATCCGAACCAAATTAAATAATAACTGCTTCTTCTACAATTTCAACTAAACGGAAACGTTTTGTTGCAGATAGCGGGCGAGTTTCCATAATGCGAACGATATCGCCGACTTTCGCTTTGTTTTGCTCATCATGAGCTTTGAACTTTTTAGAATATTTCACGCGTTTTCCATAAAGCGGGTGTTTTTTATAAGTTTCAACAAGAACAGTGATGGTCTTATCCATTTTATCCGACACGACGCGTCCAGTATAAACTTTGCGCTTGTTGCGTTCACTCATTTGGCAAACCTCCTCTCACGATTATTTGTTTGCAGCAATTTCTCTTTCGCGAATAATAGTTTTCATTCTAGCAATCGTTTTGCGTACTTCACGGATGCGGGCAGTATTTTCAAGCTGACCAGTCGCAAGCTGGAAGCGCAAGTTAAACAATTCTTCTTTTAAAGATTTCACTTTTTGTTCAATTTCGGCAGTGGTTAGATCACGAATTTCTTTAGCTTTCATTTGATTCACCACCAATTTCTTCACGTTTTACAAATTTTGTTTTGATTGGTAATTTATGAGATGCAAGACGCAGTGCTTCACGTGCAACTTCTTCAGAAACACCCGCAACCTCGAACAATACTTTGCCCGGCTTCACTACGGCAACCCAGCCTTCAGGTGCCCCTTTACCGGAACCCATCCGTACTTCTAAAGGTTTAGCCGTGTATGGTTTAGACGGGAAAATTTTAATCCAAACTTTTCCGCCACGTCTCATATAACGCGTCATCGCGATACGTGCTGCTTCAATTTGTCTGTTGGTGATCCAAGCAGGCTCAAGAGCTTGAATGCCATATTCACCGAAATGAACTTCAGTGCCGCCTTTTGCACGTCCGCGCATTTTCCCTCGATGTTCTCTACGATATTTTACGCGTTTAGGCATTAACATAATTATTTGCCTCCTTCCTCATTGTTCTTTTTAGCTGGAAGAACTTCTCCACGATAAATCCAAACTTTTACGCCCAATTTTCCGTACGTTGTATCCGCTTCTGCAGTTCCGTAATCGATGTCTGCGCGAAGAGTATGAAGCGGTACCGTTCCTTCACTGTAATGTTCAGAACGTGCGATATCTGCACCACCAAGACGGCCGGATACCATTGTTTTAATACCTAATGCACCTGCGCGCATTGCACGTTGGATCGCTTGTTTTTGAACACGACGGAACGAAGCGCGGTTTTCTAGCTGACGTGCAATATTTTCCGCAACAAGTTTTGCATCTAAATCAGCTTTTTTAATTTCTAAAATATTAATGTGCACACGTTTGCCAGTTAGTTGGTTCAAAGCCTTTCTTAAAGCTTCGACCTCTGTACCACCTTTACCGATAACCATTCCTGGCTTAGCTGTGTGGATAGTGATATTTAAACGGTTTGCCGCACGTTCAATTTCAATGCGGGAAACGGATGCATCGCTTAAACGTTTATTAATGTATTCACGAATTTTGAGGTCTTCATGTAACAGGTCTGCATAATCTTTTTCTGCATACCATTTCGATTCCCAATCACGAATGATGCCAATTCGAAGACCGACTGGATTTACCTTTTGACCCACTAATTATCCCTCCTTTTTTTCCGAAACAATGATCGTAATATGGCTTGTGCGTTTGTTGATTTGGCTCGCTCTACCTTGTGCACGTGGTCTAAAGCGTTTCAAAGTTGGTCCTTCATCAACATAAGCCTTTTCAATATATAAATTGTTTCCGTCCATGTCATAGTTATGCTCTGCATTTGCAACAGCCGATTTTAACACTTTTTCAATAATTGGTGAAGCAGCTTTAGGTGTATGGCGAAGAATGGCAATTGCCTCACCAACTTGCTTTCCTCGGATCAAGTCAATAACTAAACGAGCTTTACGAGGAGCAATTCGTACTGTTCTCGCAACAGCTTTAGCCTGCATCCTAAAATCCTCCTCTCATATTAGCGTTTTGTCTTCTTGTCATCGCCGGCATGGCCTCTGTAAGTACGAGTTGGAGCAAACTCTCCAAGCTTATGTCCTACCATGTCTTCAGTAATGTATACCGGAACATGTTTTCTTCCATCATAGACCGCAATGGTATGACCGATGAAAGATGGGAAAATAGTTGAACGGCGAGACCAAGTTTTGATGACTTGTTTGCTTCCAGTTTCATTTAATTTTTCGATTTTTTTCATTAAATGATCATCGCAGAATGGTCCTTTTTTTAAGCTACGACCCATAATGTTACCTCCCTTCGTGATTGCGCTACGGTTCTGATGAACCGTAGAACAACCCCGTTATTTTTTACGACGGCGAACGATAAATTTATCGGATTTGTTTTTCTTTTTGCGAGTTTTAAACCCAAGAGTCGGTTTACCCCAAGGCGTCATAGGAGATTTACGACCAATAGGTGCTTTTCCTTCTCCCCCACCGTGCGGGTGATCGCTAGGGTTCATAACAGATCCGCGAACTGTTGGACGTTTGCCTAACCAGCGGGAACGACCTGCTTTACCAATATTAATTAATTCATGCTGCTCATTCCCTACTTGGCCGACAGTGGCACGGCAAGTTGCCAAAATCATGCGGACCTCACCAGAAGCTAAACGAACTAATACATATTTTCCTTCTTTACCAAGCACTTGAGCTGAAGTACCTGCAGAACGAACCAATTGTCCGCCTTTTCCTGGTTTTAATTCGATGTTATGAATGACAGTACCTACTGGGATATTTTGAAGAGGAAGTGCGTTTCCAACTTTAATATCAGCTGTAGGTCCTGACATTACTTCCATTCCTACTTTTAAGTTTTTAGGAGCCAGAATATAGCGTTTTTCTCCGTCAACATAGTTAATTAATGCAATGTTTGCGGAGCGGTTTGGATCGTACTCAATAGTAGCAACGCGTCCTGGTATTCCATCTTTATCGCGCTTAAAATCAATAATACGATATTGACGTTTATGGCCTCCGCCTTGATGACGAACAGTTAGCTTACCTTGGTTGTTGCGTCCTGCTTTTTTATGAAGCGGAGCAAGCAACGACTTTTCCGGCTTGTCAGTAGTGATTTCAGCAAAATCAGATACTGTCATGCCGCGGCGACCGTTAGAGGTTGGTTTATATTTTTTAATCGCCATCTCAGTTTCCCTCCTTCACTTTCAAAATTATGCTTCGAACAATTTGATTTCTTTGCTGTCTGCCGTTAATTTCACGATTGCTTTTTTACGGCGATTTGTCAAACCGCTGAACCGGCCAACACGTTTAAGTTTTCCTTTGTAATTCATAATGTTGACTTTTTCAACTTTGACATCGAAAATTTTTTCAATAGCGTCCTTCACTTCTGTTTTGTTTGCTTTCACATCTACTTCGAATGTATATTTTTTGTCAGCTACTAGATCCATTGAACGTTCAGTGATGATGGGGCGCTTAATAATATCTCGAGGATCCTTCATTATCCAAGCACCTCCTCTACTTTTTCCACCGCTGCTTTTGTAATAACAAGTTTATCATGGCTCAACACATCCAACACGTTGATTCCATTAGCCGTAACAACTGTTACACCTGGAATATTGCGTGCAGACAGGATTACATTTTCGTTTTCGTCTCCTGTTACAATCAGCGCTTTTCTGTCAACGGAAAGCCCTTTGAGAATTCCAGCCATTTCTTTCGTTTTTGGAGCTTCCAACACTAAATCTTCTAATACAACAATATTGTTCTCTTGAACTTTAGAAGATAAAGCTGATTTGATTGCTAAGCGGCGGACTTTTTTCGGTAATTTGTATGCATATGTGCGAGGTGTTGGTCCAAATACTGTCCCACCTCCGCGCCATTGAGGTGAACGGATGGATCCCTGACGTGCGCGTCCTGTACCTTTTTGACGCCATGGCTTACGGCCACCGCCACTAACTTCAGAACGGTTTTTTACTTTATGAGTGCCTTGTCTTTGAGAAGTTCTTTGCATAATGACAGCTTCAAATAATACGTGTTTATTCGGCTCAATACCAAAAACAGAATCATTTAATTCGATTTCGCCAACTGCTGATCCGTTTTGGTTATATAACGTAACTTTCGGCATTTTTCCGTTTCCTCCTTTCCTGTTGAAATTACTTCGCTTTTACTGCAGATTTAATAATAACTAATGATTTTTTCGGTCCCGGAACATTCCCTTTGATTAAAAGAAGATTGCGTTCAGCATCTACTTTTACAACTTCAAGATTTTGAACGGTTACGCGTTCACCGCCCATTCTTCCAGGAAGTTCTTTTGATTTAAAAACACGGTTTGGTGCAATGGCTCCCATTGAACCAGGACGACGGTGGTACCGTGAACCGTGAGACATTGGGCCACGTGATTGTCCGTGACGTTTAATCGCACCTTGAAATCCTTTCCCTTTAGAAATACCTGTCACATCAACAAGTTCCCCAGCAGAAAAAATGTCTACTTTAACCTCTTGACCAATTTCATACTCGTCTACATTAGCACCTCTAACTTCACGAATGAAGCGCTTAGGAGCAGTATTTGCTTTTGCAGCGTGACCTTTTTCCGGCTTGTTTGCAAGCTTTTCACGCTTGTCTTCAAAACCTAGTTGAATAGCATCGTAGCCGTCTGTTTCAACAGTCTTCTTTTGAAGAACGACGTTTGGGGATGCTTCAACTACAGTAACAGGAATTAATTCACCGTTTTCTGCAAATACTTGCGTCATTCCAATTTTTCTTCCTAAGATTCCTTTGGTCATGAGTCACACCTCCTAAATTTCAAATGTTTTAATCTATCGTTACAGTTTAATTTCAATGTCTACACCAGAAGGCAAATCTAAACGCATTAACGCATCAACCGTTTGCGGTGTAGGGTTGACAATATCGATTAAACGTTTATGTGTACGCATTTCAAATTGTTCACGAGAATCTTTATATTTGTGCACTGCTCGAAGAATTGTATAAACTGTTTTTTCAGTCGGTAGCGGAATTGGACCAGAAACATTTGCTCCCGAACGTTTTGCAGTTTCTACAATTTTTTCGGCAGATTGATCAAGGATTCTGTGATCATACGCTTTTAATCGAATTCGAATTTTTTGTTTTGCCATTATTTTCCCTCCTTTTCGCCTACTTTCCATAGACAATTCTCCACGAGAATTTCCTGTACGCCCGCCATGGCAAAGCGGCCGGGTGTATCAGCAACCTCCCGCTTCATCGCAGTCAAAGACCAACGTTATACATTATATAAAAAACAGGTGTCTAATGCAAGAAAAATTCAGGATTTCCTATAAAATTTAGTGTTGTTTCTTTAAAAGTTAATGCTTTGCAGACTTCATATTTATAATAAAAAAAGCGAGCCTATTCGACTCGCTTTTTTCAATTAGTCAAGGATAGCTGAAACAGATCCTGCACCTACAGTACGACCGCCTTCGCGGATAGAGAATTTCGTACCGTCTTCAATCGCAACTGGAGAAATGAGTTCAACAGTCATTTCAACGTTATCTCCAGGCATTACCATTTCTACACCTTCTGGAAGAGTGATAATTCCAGTTACGTCTGTAGTACGGAAATAGAATTGTGGACGGTAGTTAGAGAAGAATGGGGTATGACGTCCACCTTCTTCTTTAGAAAGAACGTAAACTTGTGCTTTGAATTTTTTGTGCGGTGTGATAGAACCAGGTTTTGCTAAAACTTGACCGCGTTCTACTTCGTCACGTGCGATACCGCGAAGTAAAGCACCGATGTTGTCTCCAGCTTCAGCTTGATCAAGAAGCTTACGGAACATTTCAACACCAGTAACAGTTGTTTTCTTAGATTCTTCAGCTAAACCAACGATTTCTACTTCGTCACCAACTTTTACAACGCCGCGTTCTACACGACCAGTTGCAACTGTACCGCGACCAGTGATAGAGAATACGTCTTCAACAGGCATCATGAAAGGTTTTTCTGTATCGCGTTCTGGAGTTGGGATGTATTCGTCAACTGCGTTCATTAATTCAATGATTTTTTCTTCCCATTCAGCATCTCCTTCAAGTGCTTTAAGCGCAGAACCTTTGATAACAGGTACATCGTCGCCAGGGAAGTCATATTCAGAAAGAAGGTCACGAACTTCCATTTCAACTAGTTCTAATAATTCTTCGTCGTCTACCATATCGCATTTGTTTAAGAATACAACGATGTAAGGCACACCTACTTGGCGAGATAAAAGAATGTGCTCACGAGTTTGCGGCATAGGACCGTCAGCAGCAGAAACAACTAGGATAGCGCCGTCCATTTGAGCAGCACCAGTGATCATGTTTTTAACATAGTCTGCGTGTCCAGGGCAGTCAACGTGTGCATAGTGGCGGTTGTCAGTTTCGTATTCTACGTGTGCAGTTGAAATCGTGATTCCGCGTTCACGCTCTTCTGGAGCACCGTCAATTTGATCATATGCACGAGCTTCAGCTTTACCTTGTTTTGCAAGAACAGTAGTAATAGCTGCAGTCAAAGTAGTTTTACCATGGTCAACGTGGCCGATTGTACCAATGTTAACATGTGGTTTAGAGCGTTCATATTTCGCTTTAGCCATAAGTAATTTTTCCTCCTTAAAAAAATATGTTTCATTTTAAATAAATATATAGAATACTTGGAGGCGGCGCAAGTGCATCCGCATCCAAGGGCTACATAAGTATTTATACTTGAACAATGGTTGAAAATCAATTATTCGCCTTTATTTTTTTTGATAATTTCTTCTGCAATGTTTTTAGGCACCTCTTCGTAATGATCGAAGTGCATCGTAAATGTACCGCGTCCTTGTGTATTGGAACGAAGTGCGGTTGCATAACCAAACATTTCAGCAAGTGGAACCATTGCTTTTACAACTTGTGCATTTCCACGTGCTTCCATTCCTTCCACACGTCCACGGCGTGAAGTGATATCACCCATGATGTCTCCCATGTACTCTTCAGGTACAATTACTTCAACTTTCATAATTGGCTCAAGGAGTACCGGGTTACATTTTTGAGCAGCATTTTTAAGGGCAAGTGAAGCGGCAATTTTAAACGCCATCTCACTTGAGTCAACATCGTGGTAAGACCCATCAAAAAGTTTAGCTTTAATGTCAATTAACGGATAGCCTGCAAGCACACCGTTTTGCATTGCATCTTCCAAACCAGCCTGAACCGCTGGGATGTACTCGCGTGGAACGACACCACCGACAATTGCGTTTTCGAATTCAAATCCTTTTCCTTCTTCATTTGGACTGAATTCGATCCAAACGTGACCGTATTGTCCGCGTCCGCCTGATTGACGTACGAATTTACCTTCAACTTGTGCGGATGAGCGGAATGTTTCGCGATACGCAACTTGCGGCGCACCTACATTACATTCAACTTTAAATTCACGTTTCATACGGTCAACGATAATGTCTAGGTGAAGTTCGCCCATACCGGCAATAATTGTTTGGCCAGTTTCCGGATCCGTATGCGATTTGAATGTTGGGTCTTCTTCAGATAGTTTTTGCAATGCTGTTGACATTTTGTCTTGGTCTGCTTTTGATTTAGGTTCAATCGCAACTCTGATAACAGGCTCTGGAAACTCCATCGATTCTAAAATAACCGGATGGTTTTCATCACATAGAGTATCTCCAGTTGTTGTATCTTTTAAACCAACTGCAGCAGCAATATCACCTGCATATACCATTGGAATTTCTTCGCGGTGATTCGCGTGCATTTGTAGAATACGTCCAATCCGTTCACGTTTACCTTTTGTGGAATTGGATACGTATGAACCGGAACTTAATGTTCCTGAATATACGCGGAAGAAAGTTAATTTTCCTACATATGGGTCTGTCATTACTTTAAACGCCAATGCAGCAAATGGTTCATCGTCGCTTGATTTGCGAACTGTTTCTTCCTCTGTATCAGGGATGACGCCTTTTATCGGTGGCACATCGATTGGCGATGGCAAGTAATCAATTACCGCATCCAGCATTAGCTGCACGCCTTTATTTTTAAAAGCTGAGCCGCATAAAACAGGATAAAACTCAACGTTACAAGTACCTTTACGGATAGCTGCTTTCAGCTCGTCAACGGAAATTTCCTCTCCTTCAAGGTACTTCATCATCAATTCTTCATCAAGCTCTGCAACTGCTTCAATCAATCGAGTGTGCAGCTCTTCTGCTTGTTCTTTATACTCGTCTGGAATTTCACGAGCTTCCGAACGCGTACCTAGATCATCCAGATAGTAATATGCTTTCATTTCCACAAGGTCAATGATACCTTCAAATTGATCTTCTGCTCCAATCGGGAGCTGAATAGGGTGTGCGTTAGCCTCTAAGCGATCGTGAAGTGTTTTGACAGAGTATAAAAAGTCTGCGCCGATTTTATCCATTTTGTTAACAAATACAATGCGCGGCACTCCGTATGTTGTTGCTTGGCGCCAAACTGTTTCCGTTTGCGGCTCAACGCCAGACTGAGCATCAAGAACTGCAACTGCTCCGTCTAGGACTCTCAAAGAACGTTCAACTTCAACCGTGAAGTCTACGTGCCCTGGCGTATCAATAATATTGATCCGATGTCCCTTCCATTGAGCTGTTGTAGCGGCAGATGTAATGGTAATACCGCGTTCTTGTTCTTGCTCCATCCAGTCCATTTGGGAAGCTCCTTCGTGAGTCTCCCCGATTTTGTGAATGCGGCCTGTATAGAACAAAATTCTCTCAGTCGTTGTCGTCTTACCAGCATCAATGTGCGCCATAATACCGATATTGCGAGTTTTTTCTAAGGAGAACTCTCTTGGCATCGGGTAATTTCTCCTTCCTTCATGGGTATTGATAAATATTATGTTTATTACCAGCGGTAATGTGCAAATGCTCTATTCGCTTCAGCCATTTTATGTGTATCTTCACGCTTTTTCACTGCCGCACCTGTGTTGTTTGCTGCGTCAATGATTTCAGCCGCAAGACGTTCTTCCATCGTTCTTTCACCACGAAGGCGGGCATAGTTTACTAACCAGCGAAGACCCAAAGTTGTGCGGCGTTCAGGACGAACCTCTACAGGTACTTGGTAGTTTGCACCCCCTACACGGCGTGCACGAACTTCTAATACTGGCATAATATTTTTCAACGCTTGTTCAAACACTTCCATTGGATCTTTGCCAGTTCGTTCTCTCACGATATCAAATGCATTGTAAAGAATTTTTTGCGCTTTGCTTTTTTTACCGTCAATCATGATTTTATTAATCAGACGAGTAACTAATTTTGAATTGTAAATTGGATCTGGTAGTACGTCACGTTTTGGTACAGGTCCTTTACGTGGCATCACTAAATTCCTCCCTTCATTCTGTATTTATTATATTATCTTTTAGTTTTTAGGACGTTTCGTTCCATATTTGGAACGGCCTTGCTTACGGTTTTCAACTCCAGCTGTGTCAAGGGCTCCGCGTACGATATGATAGCGGACACCAGGCAAGTCTTTTACACGTCCGCCGCGGATTAGCACAACGCTGTGCTCTTGCAGGTTATGTCCGATCCCCGGAATATAAGCTGTTACTTCAATTCCGTTTGACAAGCGGACACGTGCATATTTACGAAGAGCTGAGTTTGGTTTTTTAGGTGTCATTGTTCCAACACGTGTACATACCCCGCGTTTTTGCGGCGAAGATAAATTTGTCTGTTCTTTTTTGAAGCTGTTGTATCCTTTGTTTAACGCAGGAGATTTTGATTTTACTACTTTGCGCGTGCGGCCTTTTCGCACTAATTGGTTAATTGTAGGCATATACATTTCCTCCCTTCAAACGTTTTTTCAAACCCACACATCCAGGCGGTTCATAATTTGGTAAAAACAATTGTTTTTGCAGAAATCTACAAAAACAATGTTTATTTTATAATTGCAACAGCTGCCGCTCCAACTTCTATTCCGCAAGCTTTTCCGAGCTTCTTCATAGAATCGACCTTAATTAAAGGAACTTCTTTCTCTTCAGCCAGCTGAACCACTTTGTTTGTTACTTTCGGGTCAGCATCCACTGCAATGATAACTTCCTTTACAGTGTCATTTTTCAGAGCTTTCACTGTTTGCTTTGTACCAATAATAACCTTTTCAGCCTGTGCTACTTTTTCATAAGACATATTTCATATCCTCCAAAGTGACAGGTGATATTTACACACCTTGATAATATTAACATTGGAAAAGATGGATGTCAACTGTGCATTTTACGGCATCCATCTTTTCCCCGACAATTATTCAACCGAAATCGTTTCGTCAACGGATTTTTTATTCATGACCGGTTTTATTTTTCTATAGAGCTGCATTCCTGTTCCAGCCGGAACAAGCTTACCGATAATAACATTTTCCTTCAAGCCTAACAGTTCATCCCGTTTTCCTTTAATGGCCGCATCCGTTAATACGCGTGTTGTCTCTTGGAATGATGCGGCAGACAAGAAGGACTCCGTTTCAAGCGATGCCTTTGTAATACCGAGCAATACCGGCCGTCCTGTTGCAGGGCGTTTTCCTTCCAAAAGCACCTTTTTATTTGCTTCTGTAAATTGATGAACGTCAAGGAGTGTTCCCGGCAGAACATCCGTATCGCCGGAATCGATGACACGGACTTTCCGCAGCATTTGCCGCACCATTACTTCAATATGTTTATCGCCGATTTCCACACCTTGCATTCTGTACACTTTTTGCACTTCACGAAGCAAATATTCTTGAACGGCTAAAATGTCTTTTACTTTCAACAATTCTTTTGGATCTATTGAACCTTCCGTAATTTCTTGGCCGCGTTCTACACGGTCCCCCACAGCTACTTTTAAGCGGGCGTTAAATGGCGCCGTGTATGTGCGTGTTTCCACTTCACCGCGGACGACAATTTCTTGCTGCTTATCTCTCACTTCATTAATTTCAGCAACTACCCCGTCAATTTCTGAAATAACCGCTTGCCCTTTTGGATTACGGGCTTCAAACAATTCTTGAACACGCGGCAAACCTTGGGTAATGTCGTCGCCGGCAACCCCACCGGTGTGGAAAGTACGCATCGTCAGCTGTGTACCCGGCTCTCCGATCGATTGAGCAGCGATAATTCCTACCGCTTCGCCTACTTCGACATCAGTGCCGGTAGCCAAGTTCCGTCCATAACATTTTTTACATACACCATGTCTTGTATTACATGTGAATGCAGAGCGAATCCAAACTTCTTCTATCCCTGCATTGACAATTTGAGCTGCTATGTCTTCGGTAATCATTTCATTTTCCCTGACAAGCACTTCGCCCGTTTCAGGATGAATAACCGATCTTCTTGCATATCGTCCGATAATCCGTTCCTCGAGTTTTTCGATAACTTCTGAACCGTCTTTCAGCGCTCTCGCTAAAATTCCTCTGTCTGTTCCGCAGTCTTCCTCACGAATAATCACATCTTGCGCAACATCTACAAGGCGGCGTGTTAAATAACCGGAGTCAGCAGTTTTTAATGCTGTATCTGCCAGACCTTTTCTGGCACCATGGGTCGAGATGAAGTATTCTAACACTGTCAAACCTTCTCTAAAACTCGATTTAATCGGAAGCTCAATAATTCGTCCAGCAGGGTTAGCCATCAGTCCGCGCATTCCCGCAAGCTGTGTGAAGTTAGATGCATTTCCGCGAGCTCCTGAATCGCTCATCATGAAAATCGGATTCCGCTTATCTAATGAATTCATCAGCTTGCTTTGAATGGTGTCTTTAGCAGCACTCCAAATAGAGATAACACGATCGTACCGCTCATCTTCAGTGATTAATCCGCGTCTGAATTGCTTCAAGACATTGTCAACTTTAGCTTGCGCCTCTTTTAAAATTGCTTCTTTTTCCGCCAACACAACAATATCAGAAACACCGATTGTAATTCCGGCCTTAGTCGAATATTTAAAGCCTAAATCTTTTAAGCGGTCAAGCATTTTCGATGTTTCAGTAATATGGAATCTCTTAAAGACTTCGGCAATAATTTTTCCTAAAATTCCTTTTTTAAATGGCGGAATGATTTCTTGGTTTTTAATGTGCTCCCGCACATCTACCTGTGCCGGATCAACAAAATATTTATCAGGCGTGCATTCTTGAATGTTCTTAGTTGACGGCTCATTAATATACGGGAACGAATTCGGCAGTATTTCGTTGAATATTAATTTTCCTACCGTTGTGATCAGAAGCTTTTTATTTTGTTCTTCTGTAAATGTTTCGTTCTTTAAGGAACCGGCATGTACTGCAATTCGTGTATGCAAATGTACATGGCCGTTTTGATAGGCAATGAGCGCCTCATCAGGATCTTTGAAAATTTTCCCTTCTCCGATCGCTCCTTCACGTTCCATTGTTAAGTAATAGTTCCCCAACACCATATCTTGTGAAGGCGTAACAACCGGTTTTCCGTCTTTCGGATTTAAAATGTTTTGAGCCGCAAGCATTAACAGCCTTGCTTCTGCTTGTGCTTCTGCCGATAACGGAACGTGAACAGCCATTTGGTCACCGTCGAAGTCAGCATTATAGGCTGTACATACCAACGGATGTAGACGAATGGCACGCCCTTCGACTAACGTCGGTTCGAACGCTTGGATTCCTAATCTGTGCAAAGTCGGTGCCCGGTTAAGCAGAACCGGATGTTCTTTAATGACTTCCTCCAACACATCCCAAACTTCAGGATGGACGCGTTCAATTTTCCGTTTGGCGCTTTTAATGTTATGTGCCAGCCCTTTTTCAACAAGCTCCTTCATGACAAAAGGCTTAAAGAGCTCAAGCGCCATTTCCTTTGGCAAACCGCATTGATACATTTTCAGATTTGGGCCGACAACGATAACGGATCGTCCAGAGTAGTCAACCCGTTTCCCTAACAGGTTTTGACGGAAGCGTCCTTGCTTTCCTTTCAGCATATGAGAGAGTGACTTCAGTGGACGATTTCCCGGTCCAGTAACTGGACGACCACGGCGTCCATTGTCAATAAGTGCGTCAACAGCCTCTTGAAGCATCCGTTTCTCATTTTGCACGATGATACTTGGCGCTCCAAGATCCAACAGTCTTTTTAAACGATTGTTTCGGTTAATAACACGGCGATACAAATCGTTCAAATCGGAAGTTGCAAAGCGTCCGCCATCCAATTGAACCATCGGCCGCAATTCAGGCGGAATGACAGGAAGTACGTCCAACACCATCCATGAAGGGTCATTTCCGGAATTTCTGAATGCCTCCATCACTTCAAGGCGTTTAATCGCTCTTGTGCGCCGCTGGCCTTGAGAAGATTTAAGCTCTTCTTTTAACGCTTCTACTTCTTTATCAAGATTGATATCTTGCAATAATTTTTTAATTGCTTCCGCACCCATTGATGCTTGGAAGGCATTTCCGTATTTCTCGCGGTATGTGCGATACTCTTTTTCAGATAAAAGCTGTTTCTTTTCAAGTGGTGTGTCCCCAGGATCTGTCACGACGTAAGAGGCAAAATAAATAACTTCTTCCAATGCTCGAGGTGACATGTCAAGAACTAGTCCCATACGGCTTGGAATCCCTTTGAAATACCAAATATGAGAGACAGGGGCAGCAAGTTCGATGTGCCCCATTCTCTCCCGACGCACTTTTGCTCGCGTAACCTCAACACCGCATCGATCGCATACTACGCCTTTATAGCGAACCCGTTTATATTTTCCGCAGTGGCATTCCCAATCTTTTGTCGGACCGAATATACGTTCACAAAACAAACCGTCTTTTTCAGGCTTTAAAGTACGATAGTTGATCGTTTCTGGTTTTTTCACTTCACCATATGACCATGAACGAATTTTATCAGGTGAAGCAAGACCGATGTGCATATACTCAAAATTATTTACATCCAGCAAGGGGCCTACCTCCCTTTTTATCTTCCGTAGCAAAAAATTCCTTTACTCTTTGGCAACTGCATCTTTTTCTTCTTTATCAACAATTTCCTCTTCGATTGTTTCAGTCGTTAAAGAGAGGCCATCTGACTGGGCGGAATTTACCTCATCTTCCAATTCTCTCATTTCGATTTCTTGTTCATCGCTTGAGAGAATTTTAACATCCAGTCCTAAGCTTTGAAGCTCCTTAATTAATACTTTGAAAGATTCAGGAACTCCAGGTTCAGGCACATTTTCGCCTTTTACGATTGCCTCGTATGTTTTTACACGACCGACAACATCGTCTGATTTTACAGTAAGGATTTCTTGCAATGTATATGCTGCTCCATAGGCTTCTAAAGCCCAAACCTCCATTTCTCCGAACCGCTGTCCACCGAACTGTGCTTTACCGCCGAGCGGTTGCTGTGTAACAAGCGAGTATGGACCTGTGGAACGAGCATGCAGTTTATCGTCAACCATGTGCGCCAGTTTGATCATATACATGATTCCGACAGACACGCGATTATCGAAAGGTTCCCCAGTGCGGCCGTCGTAAAGGACCGTTTTCGCATCACGAGCCATCCCAGCTTCTTCAATTGTTGACCATACATCTTCTTCTGTCGCACCATCGAATACCGGAGTTGCAACATGAATGCCCAGCTTCTTAGCCGCCATTCCTAAGTGCAATTCCAATACTTGCCCGATGTTCATCCGGGAAGGTACTCCTAATGGATTTAACATGATGTCAACTGGTGTTCCATCCGGCAAAAACGGCATGTCCTCCTCAGGGAGAATTCGGGAAATAACCCCTTTGTTTCCATGGCGGCCTGCCATTTTATCCCCTTCAGAGATTTTACGCTTCTGTACAATGTATACACGCACCAGCTGGTTGACACCTGGAGGCAGTTCATCTCCGTCTTCACGGTTAAACACTTTTACATCAAGAACAATACCTCCGCCCCCATGCGGAACACGAAGTGATGTATCACGAACCTCACGTGCTTTTTCTCCAAAAATAGCGTGCAATAATCGTTCTTCAGCAGTCAGTTCTGTAACTCCTTTTGGCGTTACTTTCCCAACAAGCAAGTCGCCGTCTTTAACTTCTGCTCCAATGCGGACAATGCCTCGTTCATCCAAGTTGCGAAGAGCGTCTTCTCCGACATTTGGAATATCACGAGTTATTTCTTCCGGACCCAATTTTGTATCACGGGATTCGGACTCATATTCTTCAATATGGATGGAAGTATAGACGTCTTCTTTTACAAGACGCTCGCTCATGATGATGGCATCTTCATAGTTATATCCATCCCATGTCATAAAGGCGACAAGTACATTTCGGCCTAAAGCAAGCTCTCCCTTTTCCATGGAAGGACCGTCAGCTAAAATTTCGCCTTTCTCGACTTCGTCTCCAACAGATACAATTGGGCGCTGATTGTAGCACATTCCTTGGTTGGAACGGACGAATTTCAACAATTTGTACTCGTCGAGATCACCTTTAACCTTTTGGCCGTCCACTTCTTCATAACGGCGAACTAAAATTCTGTTGGCTTCAACTCGTTCGACAACGCCTGCGTGCTTGCAGATGACAGCTGCTCCAGAGTCTCTAGCCGATACATACTCCATTCCGGTACCAACAATAGGCGCTTCTGGTTGAAGCAAAGGAACAGCTTGGCGCTGCATGTTCGCACCCATTAATGCACGGTTGGAGTCATCGTTTTCCAAGAACGGGATACAAGCTGTTGCTGCTGATACAACTTGCTTAGGCGAAACGTCCATGTAGTCGACACGGTCTTTTTTCACCACTATGTTTTCCCCGCGGAAACGGGCAACAATATTATCTTCTAAAAACGTTCCATCCTCTGCTACTGGCACGTTAGCCTGAGCAACAACATAGTTATCTTCTTCGTCAGCTGTCAAATAGTCAATTCGGTCTGTTACCTTCCCTGTTTCAGGGTCAACTCTTCTATACGGCGTTTCAATAAAACCGAAACGGTTTACTTTTGCATATGTTGATAATGAGTTAATCAATCCGATATTTGGACCTTCAGGCGTTTCAATTGGACACATGCGTCCATAATGGGAATAATGGACGTCGCGAACTTCAAAGCCTGCTCGTTCACGTGTGAGTCCGCCAGGTCCCAATGCAGATAAACGGCGCTTATGCGTCAGTTCTGCAAGAGGATTTGTTTGATCCATGAATTGGGACAATTGGGAGCTGCCAAAAAATTCTTTAATGGCCGCAATTACTGGACGGATGTTGATTAATTGCTGCGGAGTAATCGTATTGGCATCCTGAATGGACATTCTTTCCCTCACAACACGCTCCATCCGTGAAAGTCCGATTCGGAACTGGTTTTGCAAAAGCTCCCCTACCGAACGAAGACGGCGGTTTCCTAGATGGTCAATATCATCTGTATTTCCTACTCCATATAGCAAATTAAAGAAGTAGCTGATGGACGCAATAATGTCTGCTGGCGTAATGTTTTTTACACTTTCATCAATGTTTGCGTTGCCAACAACGTTGAGAATTTTTTCTCCATCCGGATCGTTTGGAGCATAAATTTTAATAGATTGGTACGTGATGTCTTCATCAACTACTCCACCATCAGGAGTAAATTTTTTAAAACCTATTCCTTTTTCAAGGTAAGGCAAAATTTTATCCAGCGTTCTTCTATCAATAATAGTTCCTTTTTCAGCAATGATTTCTCCAGTTTCAGGGTCGACTAGAGTTTCTGCTAATCGTTGATTAAAGAGTCGGTTTTTGATATGAAGTTTCTTGTTAATTTTATATCTGCCGACACTTGCTAAATCATATCTTTTTGGATCAAAGAAACGGGAGATCAATAAGCTTTTTGCGTTTTCAACTGTTGGCGGTTCACCAGGACGCAGGCGTTCGTAAATTTCAAGAAGCGCCTTTTCTGGGCTTTCGGTATTGTCTTTATCCAACGTATTTCTTAAATATTCATTTTCTCCGAACACATCGATGATTTCTTGATCAGAGCCAAACCCAAGGGCACGTAAAAGAACCGTAACTGGTAATTTGCGAGTGCGATCAATGCGGACATATATAACATCTTTTGCATCTGTTTCGTACTCTA
Organism: Aeribacillus sp. FSL K6-8394; assembly: GCF_038008865.1. NCBI lineage: Bacteria > Bacillati > Bacillota > Bacilli > Caryophanales > Bacillaceae > Aeribacillus > Aeribacillus sp. FSL K6-8394. The sequence goes on along the minus strand of NZ_JBBPAA010000002.1, from coordinate 128,150 downwards.
ACCAAGCGCCACGGTTTGGAATGACGGTAGCTGTAAAGCCCTTCTTACCGTTTTTATCAATTTTGTCGCTGTAGTAAACACTAGGTGAACGGACTAATTGGGAAACAATTACTCGTTCTGCGCCATTGATCACAAATGTGCCGGTTTCCGTCATAAGCGGAAAATCGCCCATAAATACATCTTGATCTTTCACTTCGCCTGTTTCTTTATTAATTAGGCGCACTTTTACCCGCAGCGGGGCAGAATAAGTAACATCGCGTTCTTTTGCTTCTTCAACGGAGTATTTCGGTTCACCTAAGCTGTAGTCAATAAACTCAAGCGAGAGGTTACCAGTGAAATCTTCGATAGGAGATATGTCTTGAAACATTTCACGAAGACCCTCATCAAGAAACCACTGATACGAAGAGGTTTGGATTTCAATAAGATTAGGTAATTCCAACACTTCTTTAATACGCGCATAACTTCTGCGTTGGCGGTGTCGTCCGTACTGAACTAGTTGACTTGTCAACTGAGTCACCCCTCAAATCAGCATAATAATATCTTGTAAATAGCATTCCATGTTTTATATAATAAAATAAATACTATTACAAGTAAAAAGAAAAAGGATTTTCTTTATGAAAAAAGAAAACCACTGCGCAGAAATAGTTGATTTTATTATTTTTTCCTTAATGGGTTGGTTCTATACATCCAAGAAAAAATTTAGCTACAAATGGAAATTAATATATTGGCATTTTATAATGTTAACATATCCTGGATTGCAGGTCAATCTTTTTTTGCTTTAAAAATATAATAGCCTTTTTTTCTCTCTGCCACTTCTACCGAACGAAACAGAGTCTCCAGCTTTTGTTTAGCGGAAGGAGCCCCCTGCTTTTTTTGGATAACGATCCAAAGCTCTCCATGGTCTTTTAAATGATCAAAACTTTTTTCAAATATATGATGGACGACTTGTTTTCCAGCCCGAATGGGAGGGTTTGCTAAAATAGCAGCATACCATTTCCCTTCCAGCTTTTCAAACAAATTGCTTTGAAACACACGGACATTTTGAATGTTGTTTATTCGAGCATTCAGTTCTGCAAGTTCGACTGCTCTTTCATTTATATCGATCATATCAATCATTCTATCGGGTTCCGATTTTGCAATTGACAATCCGATCGGTCCGTATCCGCAGCCTACATCCAAAATATCACCTGGAATTTCGGGAGCAGCGAAAGTTTCAATTAATAGCTGCGTTCCAAAATCAACCTCCCGTTTTGAAAAAACTCCGCGGTCGGTCATGAACGCAAATGGATGATTTCTCAACGTGCACTCAATTTTTCTCCTATTGCTTTCCACTTCCGGTTTTTCTGAAAAATAATGTTCGCTCATTTTCTGCACCCCTTTTTTAGGAGTATTTTCTACGAGCAGAAATTCATACATAAAAGAAAAGCCCGCCAATGAATCAGCGAGCTTTTCTATTTATTTAACAGCTTTTACTTAACTTCAACTTCTGCTCCAACTTCTTCAAGTTTTGCTTTAAGTTCTTCAGCTTCTTCTTTAGATACGCCTTCTTTTAATGGTTTTGGAGTGTTGTCAACTAATTCTTTTGCTTCTTTTAAGCCAAGGCCAGTGATTTCACGAACAACTTTGATAACTTTAATTTTTTGTGCACCTGCATTAGCAAGAATAACATCGAATTCAGTTTTTTCTGCAGCAGCTTCACCGCCGCCAGCGCCACCAACCACAGCAACAGGAGCAGCAGCAGTTACACCAAATTCTTCTTCGATTGCTTTTACTAAGTCGTTAAGTTCAAGAACAGTCATTTCTTTTATCGCTTCAATAATTTGTTCTTTTGTCATTTGTTTTTCCTCCTTATGTTTTAAATTGCTAATAGTTTCATACGAAAATTTGCTTTAAGCGCCTTGCTCTTCTTTTTGATCTGCAACTGCTTTTGTTGCAAGTGCAAAGTTGCGAATAGGAGCTTGCAGTACAGAAAGCAACATAGAAAGCAAGCCTTCGCGAGATGGAAGGTCAGCAATCGCTTTAATTTCATCAACTGTTGCAACATTGCCTTCGATGACGCCAGCTTTAATCTCAAGCGCTTCATGCTCTTTTGCAAAATCATTCAAAATTTTAGCAGGCGCCACGACATCTTCAGTGCTAAATGCGATAGCGTTTGGACCAGTCAGCACTTCTTCTAATCCAGAAATTTCCGCTTGTTCAACAGCACGGCGAGTTAACGTATTTTTGTAAACCTTGAACTCTATATTTGCTTCACGAAGTTTTTTGCGCAATTCCGTTACTTCCGCTACATTAAGACCGCGGTAATCTACGATAACAGTAGAGACGCTTTCACGGAATTTGGCCGCAATTTCTTCAACGATCTGTTTCTTCTTTTCAATTGCGCTGCTCATTTGTTTACACCTCCTGCAAATTGAAAATGAACACTTATACCGCCGGTGAAATGAAATACCTCCATGCCCGCAGACATGGAGGTATCGTACAAATAAGCAAACGTTCCGCTTAATCTATATCATACACCTCGGTAGGATATTAAGCCTTTCGGCACCTACTGTCTACGGTATAAATGAATTCTATTTAATTACACAACATTTTTATTTTACTAAAATACACCCTGCTTGTCAAACCGGTTTATTATTTTACGACAAGGCTGGAAGGATCTACTTTAATTCCAGGGCCCATTGTAGACGTTACAGAAACGTTTTTCATGTAAGTGCCTTTTGCCGCTGCCGGTTTTGCTTTTAATAGCGCGTCGTAGATTGTTGTAAAGTTTTCAACTAATTTTTCACTGTCAAAAGAAGTTTTTCCGATTGGAACATGAACGTTCCCAGCTTTATCTACACGGTATTCAACTTTACCAGCTTTAATTTCTTTGACAGCTTTTTCAACTTCAAATGTTACCGTTCCTGTTTTAGGGTTCGGCATTAAACCTTTAGGACCTAAAATACGTCCAAGTTTACCGACTTCACCCATCATATCAGGGGTAGCCACAACAACATCGAAGTCAAACCAGCCTTGTTGAATTTTATTGATGTAGTCGCTGTCGCCAACATAATCCGCACCAGCAGCTTCCGCTTCTTTTGCTTTTTCCCCTTTAGCGAACACTAATACACGTTGTGTTTTACCTGTACCGTTCGGCAGCACAACAGCCCCGCGGATTTGCTGATCGTTTTTACGAGGATCAACGCCAAGGCGGAATGCAACTTCAACTGTCGCATCAAAGTTTGCGATATTCGTTTTCTTTACTAATTCAATTGCTTCTTTTACGTCATAAGCTTTTGAACGATCAACAAGCTTTGCAGCTTCTAAATATTTTTTACCTCTTTTTGCCATATCATTTTCCTCCTTATGTGGTTTTAGCGGAATAACCTCCCACGAATAAAGGTTGCGAACTTGAATAAACAAACTCGCAACCTACTACACCAATGCATATTGATTAGTCTTCGATCACAATGCCCATGCTTCGGGCTGTGCCTTCAACCATACGCATTGCTGCTTCAACGCTAGCTGCATTTAAGTCAGGCATTTTCGTTTCGGCAATTTCGCGAACTTTATCGCGTTTAATTGTTGCCACTTTATTACGATTCGGTTCACCAGAACCTGATTCAATTCCAGCTGCTTTTTTCAAAAGAACGGCAGCAGGCGGAGTTTTCGTAATAAATGTAAATGAACGGTCTTCAAATACCGTAATTTCAACAGGAATAATTAAGCCAGCTTGATCAGCCGTGCGAGCGTTGAACTCTTTACAGAATCCCATGATATTAACCCCAGCTTGACCGAGAGCAGGTCCTACTGGCGGCGCAGGATTAGCTTTACCTGCAGGAATCTGCAATTTCACGATTTTAATCACTTTTTTAGCCACGAGACACACCTCCTTAAGTCCGTGATGTGGTAATAGGGTAAAACCCTCCCACTCATGCAACATCCTTCTTTATATGAATGAGAGAAAGATTAATGCATCATTCAGTCTCTTTCAGAGACATATCGACTTAAGAAATATTACCATTTTTAATTAATGATTTCAAGTTTGTTTTTCTACATTTTACAATTTGGAAACTTGGGAAAAATCTAGTTCAACTGGTGTTTCACGCCCAAACATATTGACGAGAACTTTGACTTTTTTTCTATCTGTATCGATTTCTTCGATAACGCCCGTGAAATTAGCAAACGGGCCGTCATTTACTTTTACCGTTTCTTTTAATTCAAAATCAACTTCCACACGAGCCTCTTCTATTCCCATGCGTTTGAAAATTGCCTGTACTTCTTCCGGCAAAAGCGGAGTTGGTTTAGATCCAGACCCTGCAGAGCCGACGAATCCGGTAACTCCGGGAGTGTTGCGAACCACATACCATGAATCATCCGTCATGATGAGCTCTACTAAAACATACCCAGGGAAAACCTTTTTTTTCGTCACTTTTTTCTTTCCGCTTTTCATATCCATTTCTTCTTCTTCAGGGACGATCACACGAAAAATTTTGTCCTGCATGCCCATTGACTCTACGCGTTTTTCTAAATTCGCTTTTACTTTATTTTCATAGCCGGAATATGTATGCACAACATACCAGTTCTTTTCCATATCAGAGGACCTTGTCCTTCCCTCCCCATTTCATTTTTAGGCAATGAAAAAACCCGTTTACCGGGTTTACTGACGGACTTATGAATAATATCTATTATATCATGGATAAAAGGCTTTTATTCAAGAATAAGCCTTAATAACTCAGAAATTCCTAAGTCGACAATAGCAAAAAATATAGCAAAAAAGGCTACCGTTGTAATGACCGTAATCGTATAGCGAACCAATTCCTTTCTTTTCGGCCAGCTGACCTTTTTCATTTCTTTTACGACATCTCGAAAAAATCCAGTCAAGCGCTGCATTTGTTTACCTCCAGAAATCCAAGAATCGTGCAATTTACTTTGTTTCCCGATGAGTGGTATGAGCTTGGCACGTTTTACAAAACTTTTTGATTTCCAACCGTTCTTCGGTCGCCTTTTTCATCGTTGAATAATTTCGGCTGCCGCATTGAGAACAAGCTAGAACTATTTTTTTCCTCATATTACACCTACCGATACTTACTCTATTAAACAGTAACATAATGGCAATTTTTATGTCAATGAGTTATGAAGTAAATTCCCTCAGCTCTAAGTATCTTTCTAGCTTTCTTTTCACCCGCTGCAAGGCATTGTCAATAGATTTTACATGCCTGTTTAATTCTTCTGAAATTTCTAAATAGGAACGACCTTCCAAATAAAGGGACAACACTTTCCGTTCAAGGTCAGATAATATTTCCCCCATTTTCAATTCTATATCATCAAACTTTTCCTGGTTAATGATGAGTTCTTCTGGGTCCATTACTTTTGCTCCAGATATTACATCCATCAGTGTGCGATCTGACTCTTCATCATAAATGGGTTTATCCAATGAAACATACGAGTTTAGAGGAATATGTTTTTGACGGGTAGCAGTTTTAATGGCAGTAATCATTTGGCGGGTAATGCACAACTCGGCAAAAGCCTTAAAGGAGGTAAGCTTGTCCTCTTTAAAGTCACGAATCGCTTTATATAATCCAATCATCCCCTCTTGAATTATATCCTCACGATCCGCCCCGATGAGGAAGTAGGATCTTGCCTTGGCCCGCACAAAGTTCCGGTATTTTGTGATCAAGAAATCCAATGCAGCGCTGTCGCCTTTGTGGACGAGCTCTACAATTTGTTCATCTTCAAGCTTCTGCAATTTTTTTATTTTTTCCCCCTTGTTGTCTTGAACACTCATGCAAATCACCCCGACCGCGCATACAATTATTAGAAATATTATACTGCAAGATTTCCATAAACGTCAACTTATGTCAAAATTACGATAAATCTCCTCTTCTCCATTTTTCGAACCTTTCGGCAACTTCATAAGAAAGGCGAATCTTCGAAGCGGGGCGCTCGCCCTGAATTTGCTGAATTTTTTTTCGAATGCTTTCTTCAATAGACACCACTTCGTTATATAGCTCGCGCGCCGATTTTCTCAAAGCTCCCTGGGAAAAAATCGTCCATTGTTCTATATAGTCGGACGTTGCTACATAAATTTTCGTCTTAATATTTTTTAATGTTTTGGCCAGCTTTTCAATCCGTTCATCAGCGGTTTCATTTTCTCTCGTGAAAATAATTTCCACGCGATTATCCAAATATTTTTTTTCAATTCCTTTCACTAAATGAGCATCAAAAACGACAATCACCTTCATCCCCGTGTATGCTTGATATTCGGCCATCTTGTTGATCAGGATCTTCCTTGCATCCTCCAAATTGTTTTCATCTTTTAATTTTTGCAGATCAGGCCAAGCACCAATAATGTTGTATCCATCGACTAATAAAATATCCATTGGCTACTCTCCTGATGGCCGCCGTTTACGAAAAACTTCATACATTAATAGACTGGCAGCAACGGAGGCGTTCAAAGAAGTAACATGACCAACCATCGGGATTTTCACAAGGAAGTCGCACTTTTCTTTTACTAAGCGGCTGATTCCTTTCCCTTCACTGCCGATTACTAATGCAACGGGCAGTTTCCCATCAATTGTCCGATAATCGTCTTCCCCTTTTGCATCAGTGCCGTAAATCCATATACCCCTGTTTTTCAGCTCGTCAATCGTGCGTGCCAAGTTTGTCACGCGGACTACGGGAACATATTCAATTGCTCCCGTTGACGTTTTTGCCACTACATTGGTTAAACCGACCGCCCGGTTCTTTGGAATAATAATGCCGTGTACTCCAGCAGCATCAGCTGTTCTCATAATCGAGCCGAGATTTGCCGGATTTTCAATTTCATCTAGAATCAGAAAAAAGGGCGCTTCCCCGCGTTCGTCAGACAATTTGAACAAATCTTCAAAATCCGTATACTTATATGCAGCAACTTGCGCAATGACTCCTTGGTGGCTGCCCGAAACGATCTGATCGAGCTTTTTCTTTGGAACGAATTGAACTGCTACCCCTTTATTTTTCGCCAGCATTATAATTTGCTGCGCTTGTTTAGTATATGAATTTTCCGCAATAAACACTTTGTTAATATCCCTGTTCGATTTCAATGCTTCGATAACCGAATTCTTCCCGTATATATATTCATCCGCCACGTTCAACTCCCCCTTTCTCGTATGTTGCAGCGATTGCAGCATCTATGACGTTGTTTAGCCGATCTTGATCACCTGTTAAAAAAAGATAGCCGATTAAAGATTCGAAAGCCGTGCTGTATCGGTATGTTTGTACATCGGTATTTTTCGGCACCGTGTTTGATTTGGCATTTCGCCCTCTTTTCATTATTTCCAGCTCTTCTTCATTGAAAAAGCCGTTGTCAGTTAATGTTTTTAAAATCGCTGCCTGCGCTTTGGCTGAAACAAACGACTTCGCCAATTTATGAAGCTGGCCCGGTTTGACAGTTCCTTTTGATAACAGATGATGCCTGACAAATACTTCATATACAGCATCGCCCATATATGCTAAAACAAGACCGTTAAGCTGCCGTGCTTCTTTTATTTTTTCAAGCTCAATCATATTTATCCTCTTTTCCACCTTGTTCCTTGAGGCGTATCTTCCAATATAATGTTCATTTCCTTGAGCTGATCTCGAATTTTGTCGGCTAAAGCAAAATTTCTTTCTTTTCTAGCTTGATTTCGCTCGTTTATCAGCCTTTCAATGTCTTCGTCCAGCAGCTCTTGAACATCAAATGTCAAACCTAATACATCGCCAAATTCATTAAATAGCTGCAAAAATGCCTTAATTACTTTTTCGGAGGTGTTTTTTCTTTCCAAATAATAGTTTGCATTTTTCACTAAATCGAAAATGACAGATATAGCATTCGCCGTATTGAAATCGTCGTCCATTTCATGAATAAATTCCTTCTTTAGCCGGCTGATTTCTTCCAGCCATTTTTCATCATCATCAGTGAGATTCGCACTACTTTCCAGCCGATGCTTTAAATTGATATATGAGGTGCGGATTCTTTCCAATCCGTTTTTTGTACTATCCAAAAGTTCTTTCGAATAATTGATAGGATGTCGGTAGTGTACAGACAGCATAAAAAATCGAAATACTTGTGGGTCATACTGCTTTAAAACGTCTTGAACAAGAATAAAATTTCCGAGTGATTTAGACATCTTCTCATTGTTGATATTAATATAACCGTTATGCATCCAATATTTCGCAAAAGGTTTGCCGGTAAGCGCTTCGGATTGTGCGATCTCATTTTCATGATGCGGAAAAGTTAAATCTTGGCCGCCTGCATGAATATCAATTGTATCCCCTAAATATTTTCTTGCCATTGCGGAGCATTCAATATGCCAGCCAGGACGTCCTTTTCCCCAAGGGCTATCCCATGAAATTTCCCCTTCTTTTGCTGCTTTCCAAAGTGCAAAATCAAGCGGATCTCTCTTTTTTTCGCCAATTTGTATTCTGGCACCGGCATGAAGCTCATCTATTGATTGATGCGAAAGCTTTCCGTATTCCTTAAAATACCGTGTTTTATAATACACATCTCCGTCGACTTCATAGGCATAATTTTTGTCAATGAGAGCTTGGATGAATTCAATGATTGTCTCCATATTTTCCGTCACACGAGGATGAACATCCGCTCTTTTGCATCCCAGTGCATCAATATCAGAAAAATAGGCCTTAATAAATCGTTCTGCAATCTCCGGAACCGTTTCGCCCAAATCATTTGCAGCTTTAATCAATTTATCATCCACATCGGTAAAATTCGACACATATTTCACATCGTACCCTCTGTACTCCAAATATCGACGAACTGTATCATATACAATGGCTGGTCTAGCATTTCCGATGTGAATATAGTTGTAAACGGTAGGACCGCAAACATACATCTTTACCTTGTTGTCCTCTAAAGGAATAAATTCTTCCTTTTTCCTGGATAATGTATTATAAATTTTGATACTCATTGAACGCCCTCCTTTTTTTTCAGATTATCTAATTCTGCCTTTAATTTTCCTATTTCTTTTTCAAGCTCTTTTAATTTATCTGAAATAGGATCCGGCAAATCTCTATGATTTAAATCTTTTCTCACCTTTTTCCCGTTTTGCACAACAACTCTCCCCGGAATGCCTACAACAGTCGAATTATCCGGAACATCGCGCAAAACGACGGAACCTGCGCCAATTTTCGAGTTTTCTCCAATCGTAATAGATCCTAATACCTTCGCGCCAGCTGCAATGAGAACATTATTTTTGATGGTAGGATGCCGTTTCCCCTTTTCTTTACCTGTTCCGCCTAATGTAACTCCTTGATATACAGTAACATTATCGCCAATTTCACAAGTCTCGCCAATAACGACACCCATGCCATGATCGATGAAAAAACGACGACCGATTTTGGCACCAGGGTGGATTTCAATTCCCGTGAAAAAACGGCTTATTTGCGAAATGACCCTGGCGATAAAGTATAATTTCCGTTTGTAAAACGCATGCGCCAACCGATGAGCCCATATGGCGTGAAGGCCTGAATAAGTTAAGATCACTTCTAAATAAGATCTCGCAGCAGGGTCTTGGTCAAAAACGACTTCCACATCTTCTTTTAATATTTTCCACATATTTTTCTCCCTCCCATAAAAAGTAATCATAATACCCCACTGAAAAAGAAATGCGCCTCTGTATAGATACAGAGACGCAAATAAGCGCGGTTCCACTCTGTTTAGGGAAAAGTATAGCTTTTCTTTTCCCTCAACTTTAACTCTTATAACGGTGAGTCTCCGCTTTTGTCTACTCCCGCTGGTTTCGACAAAAGACTCGAAGGGGCATTTCAGAAAGCGCGTGCTTAAACCTCTTTCAGCCAAAGGAGGTTCTCTCTGAAAAGCCGTTTGCTTTCTTACTTCTCCTTCTCAACGTTTTTCCGTCATCTGTTCATCAATACTATATTACAATTTTTTTAAAAAGTTAATCTAGTGCTTTTTCCAGCCTTGTGATAATCTTTTCTTTTCCTAAGAGCTCAAGGGCAAGCGGCAGCTCAGGACCGTGTGTCTGCCCGGTCGTCGCAACGCGAATCGGCATGAACAATTTTTTCCCCTTTTGACCTGTCGCCTTTTGAACTGACTTAATCGCTTTTTTGATTTCATCTGCTTTGAAATCTTGAATTGCTTTCACTTCTTCCAAAAATGCGCTTAACACGGAAGGAACTTGTTCTTCTTGAAGCACAAGCTTTCCTTCTTCATCGATCTCTATCTCTTCCTTAAAAAACATTTCGCTTAATTCGACAATTTCTGCACCGTAGCTCATTTGCTCTTGATACAGGGAAATGAGACGTTGCACCCAATCTCTTTCATCTTCTGACATATTTTCACTGATGCGCCCGGCTTTTACAAGGTGGGGCAGCGAAAGGTCGACTACTTTTTCGAGATCAAGCTTTTTCATGTACTGATTGTTCATCCATTTTAATTTCAGTGTATCGAAAACAGCAGGTGATTTTGATAATCGGTTTGGATCAAAAATTTTAATAAACTCTTCTTTGCTGAAAATCTCTTCTTCCCCAACAGGAGACCATCCTAACAAACCGATAAAATTAAAGAGCGCTTCAGGCAAATACCCTAATTCAGCATATTGTTCAATAAATTGAATGATGCTCTCATCACGCTTGCTTAATTTTTTTCTGTTTTCATTGACGATTAACGTCATATGACCAAAAACAGGCGGTTCCCATCCAAAAGCTTCATAAATCATCATTTGCTTCGGTGTATTGGAGATATGGTCTTCTCCGCGCAACACATGACTGATTTCCATTAAATGATCGTCGACGGCGACGGCAAAATTATAAGTCGGTGTTCCGTCTTTTTTCACGATGACAAAATCCCCAAAATCATCGGACTCAAAAGAAATATCTCCTTTTACGATATCGTTCCATTTATATATTTTTCCTTTTGGAACCCGGAAACGAATGCTTGGTTTCCGTCCTTCTTTTTCGAGTGCCTCTTGCTGTTCTTTAGAAAGGTGCGCGCATCTCCCTGAATATCTTGGCATTTCACCGCGATCGATTTGCGCTTGACGCTCGTTTTCAAGCTCCTCTTCCGTACAATAACATTTATACGCCAAGTCTCTTTCCAAGAGCTCTTCATAATATTTTTTATAAATGCTTGTCCGCTCCGATTGTCGATAAGGACCGTAATCTCCGCCCTTGTCTATGCTTTCGTCCCAATCAATTCCAAGCCATTTTAAATAAAAAAGCTGGCTTTGTTCTCCTCCTTCGATATTCCGCTTTTGATCGGTATCTTCAATTCGGATAATAAATTTCCCATTTTGGCTTCTAGCGAACAAATAATTAAATAATGCAGTGCGTGCGTTTCCAATATGTAAATGCCCTGTCGGACTCGGTGCATAGCGAACCCGTATTCCGTTGTCAGTCATATTTTGTCCCTCCAATAATCAAACCGTAATTCTTTAAAATATTGTACCACCAAACCATTAATGTTCAAAGATTACTTTTTCTTTTGCAATAAAACGATTGACTGTGCAGCGATTCCTTCCCCGCGTCCTGTAAACCCAAGCTCCTCCGTCGTCGTTGCTTTAACATTCACTTGGTCAAGTTCAGCCTCCAAGAGCTCCGCAATTCTAGTACGCATTTGATGGATGTAAGGCGCCATTTTTGGTTTTTGAGCAATAATTGTACAATCCGCATTGCCTAATATATAGCCTTTCTCCTTTACCAAGTTCCATACCTCTTGAAGCAATTTCGCCGAGTCAATATCTTTATATGCAGGATCCGTATCAGGAAAATGCTTGCCGATATCTCCTTCTCCAATCGCTCCCAAGCAGGCATCTGTCAATGCATGAAGAAGAACATCAGCATCAGAATGTCCAAGCAATCCTTTTTCATAAGGAATGTTGACTCCACCGATCACAAGCGGTTTTCCTTCTACAAGCTGATGAACATCAAAACCTTGTCCAATCCGAATCATTCCCTTTCCCCTCTTTCACTCTCTAAAATCGCACGGGCAAAAATCAAATCTTCAGGGGTTGTAAGCTTTATATTTGAATAATCCCCATGTACAATACAAACTTTTTCGCCAATTCTTTCTACAAGACTTGCATCGTCTGTTCCTACAAATTGATCCCTATTGGCCGCTTCATGAGCTTTTAATACGATGGAAAGACGAAAAGCTTGTGGCGTTTGAACTGCCCACAAGCTAGAACGTTCAACAGTATCAATGACTTCCATATTACGAACCCTTTTCACAGTATCCTTTACAGGAACGGCTACGACCGCTGCGCCCTCTAAATGAGCCTTTTCAACAAGCTGATGTATGGTTTCCCTGCGAATGAAAGGCCTTGCACCATCGTGAATTAATATTATACCATCTTCTTCAACGGCTTTTAACCCGTTGTAAACACTATATTGTCGTTCCTGTCCTCCGGGAACTAGTTTTTGCACTTTTTTTATTTTATATTTTTTCAGTAAAGAAAGAAATTCTTCACGCTCTTTCTCGTTTATGACTAGAACAATTTCGGTGCATTGAGGATCTTTTTCAAACACCATTAAAGTATGAACAATCACAGGTAAAGAATTAAGTTTGATAAACTGTTTATTTTTTCCTGCCCTCATTCTTTTCCCTTGCCCTGCAGCTGGTATAACAACCCGATATTCCATCTTCTTTCTCCCTTATTACAATGCTTTTTCCAGCAGCTTTGGCTTTGCAAAAATCATTCGTCCGGCAGATGTTTGAAGAACGCTTGTAACGAGAATATCAATATTTTTCCCGATATAGTCCCTTCCGTCCTCGACAACAATCATCGTGCCATCATCAAGATAAGCAACACCTTGGTTATGCTCTTTTCCATCCTTAATTACTTGGACATTTAACTCTTCCCCTGGTAGTACAATCGGTTTTACCGCATTGGCTAAATCGTTGATGTTCAAAACAGAGACGTTTTGGAGCTCACATACTTTATTTAAATTGAAATCGTTTGTGACCACAACGCCTTGAATGATTTTTGCCAGTTTTACAAGCTTGCTGTCGACTTCTTGTATATCTTCGAAGTCGCCTTCCCATATTTCCACTTGAATGTTCAGCTCTTTTTGGATTTTATTTAAAATATCCAGACCTCTTCTTCCTCGATTTCTTTTTAGCACATCTGAAGAATCCGCTATATGCTGAAGTTCCTCCAACACAAATTGAGGAATAATAATGGTCCCTTCTAAAAAACCTGTTTGACAAATATCTGCAATCCTGCCATCTATAATAACACTTGTATCTAATATTTTTAAGCTTTTCTTTTCAACATTTTCCTCTTCTTCTTGAGAGGCTTTCTTCTTGCTGATTCTTGCTGTAATCGAAAACAAGTTCAACAGTTCGTCGCGCTTTTTATATCCGATTTGAAAACCTAAATATCCTAAAATTATGGTTAAAAAGATCGGAACAATGTTATTGATAATTGGGTATGGAAGTTCAGATAATGAAATTCCAATCAAATAAGCAATAATCAGACCAAAAATTAATCCTAAACTGCCAAATAATACATCCGTAACCGGAGCTTTCACTAATTTCTCTTCTATAAATTTTATCCAATTCACCACATAATCCACTAGCCAGAAGGAGGTTATATAAAATAAAATTGCACCTAATATCGCCAATGTATATGGTGTCATCAGAAATGGAACATCATCAAGATTTAAGAGAAATAATAATTCCGGTATAAACAAAACACCTAACGTTCCGCCAACAAAAAAGAAAAATATTTGAACAATTCGTTTTAACATACCTCCACCTCCTTTATTTCATTATATACACTTTCAAACCTTTCAAACATCTAAAAACAAGGATTGTAAAAATATTGATAAATTACTGTAAAGGATGTGTTAGAGCTCCCTTGCAATGTTATACTGATCTTGGAGGCGCCTTAATCCTTCCTTAATTTTCCTCGCCCTAACTTCACCTATTCCTTCCACTTCATCAAGCTTTTCTACGGTAGCATTTGCAATTTGTTTCAAATTTTCAAAGGTTGTCACTAAATTTTCAATAATAACGGAAGGAAGCTTTGGTATTTTATGCAAAAACCGGTATCCTCGAGGAACAACAGGTTCATTCATATTGGTAAAATGGGGATATCCGAGCAGCTTCAATAAAACCGCATCATCTAATAATGCTGAGCTGGACAATTCTTGCAGCTGCTTTAATACAGGAATAGGATCATTCAGCCGCTCCATGCTGTAATCTTTGATAAGCAGAGCCGCTTCTTTTTCAATATCTGCTAAAAGCTCGGTCATCTGAAGCTGAATCAGCTGCCCTTCTGTACCGAGTTCGTAAATATAATTAATAATTTCACTCTTAATTCGTAGCACCATTTCTATTCTATGTAAAACTAGGATCACTTCATCGATCGTGACTAAATCTTCAAACTCTAAAGATCCTAAATTATTAATGGATTGGTCAGTGGCAGATTTATACTTTTCCAACGTCCGCAAAGCTTGATTGGCCTTCGTCAAAATGACGCCGATATCCCTCAAAGCATAGCGGGAATTGCCAAAATATAATGTGACGACATTTCTTCTTTCAGAAATAGCAATTACGAGATTTCCTGTTTGCTTTGCTACTCGTTCAGCTGTTCTATGCCTCATGCCTGTTTCTCTTACCTCTATGCTCGTATCCGGAACGAGCTGTGCGTTTGCGTATAAAATTTTTTGCCCTGAGTCGCTTAAAATAATGGCTCCATCCATTTTAGCTAGTTCATATAAATAGGCGGGGGAAAAAGGGCAATTGATATAAAATCCCCCGTCTACAATTTGTTTGATTTTTTCGTTATATCCTACCACAATTAGCCCCCCGGTCTTTGCGCGCAGCACGTTTTCAATTCCTTCCCGGATTGGTGTGCCTGGGGCTACAAATTGCAAGATTTCCTTAAGCGATTTTTCTTGTTTCATAGCTTATCCCCCTATTGCAAGTTCGAGCGCTTCTGAAATGTTTTGCACACCGACAATTTCTATATCTTCCGGCCATTTCCAACCGCCCAGATTGGCTTTCGGTAAAAAAATCCGCTTAAATCCCAGTTTGGCAGCTTCTTGTACACGCTGTTCAATTCGTGAAACCCTTCTAATTTCTCCTGTTAAACCAACCTCACCTACAAAAACATCATAAATGTTCGTCGGAACATCTTTAAAGCTTGAAGCTATACTGATGCAAATTGCCAAGTCAATTGAAGGCTCGTCTAATTTCACCCCGCCGGCAACTTTTAAATAGGCATCTTGGTTTTGGAGCAATAAACCAACACGTTTTTCCAATACCGCCATCAACAAAGAAACACGATTATGATCAATCCCATTTGCCATCCTTCTTGGGTTTCCAAAGCTTGTCGGGGTGATTAAAGCTTGTATTTCGACTAGAACAGGTCTTGTCCCTTCCATGGAAGCGACTACTGTTGAACCAGATGCCCCTTTTGCACGCTCTTCTAAAAACACTTCTGACGGGTTGAGCACTTCTTTAAGACCTGCTTCCTTCATTTCAAAAATTCCTATTTCGTTAGTGGATCCGAACCTGTTTTTAACTGCCCGTAAAATTCGGTACGTATGGTGTCGATCACCTTCAAAATACAATACAGTATCAACCATATGTTCTAAAATGCGCGGCCCTGCAATTGTGCCATCTTTTGTTACATGACCGACAATAAAAATCGGAATTCCTTTTGTCTTTGCCAATCTCATTAATTCAGCCGTACATTCTCGAACCTGAGATACGCTTCCAGGAGCAGAAGCAATTTCACTGTTATAAATCGTTTGAATGGAATCAATGATGACAAAAGCCGGTTCAGTTTCCATTATGGATTGAATGATGATTTCTAAGTCCGTTTCAGAAAGCACGAAAAGTCTTTCGCCTTTTACCCCGAGTCGGTCGGAGCGAAGTTTTGTCTGTTTTAAAGATTCTTCTCCCGAAATGTATAAAACATCGTTCCCTCTCTCTGCCAGCTGTGAGGAGACTTGCAATAAGAGAGTGGATTTTCCAATTCCAGGATCCCCTCCAATTAAAACGAGAGACCCTTTTACAATTCCGCCTCCCAATACGCGGTTAAACTCATGAAGTCCTGTAAGCATTCTAGGTTCTTGCGCAGCTTGGATTTGATGAATTGGAGAAGGTTTGCTGACAGTGGATGATTCGGAATGACTAAAAGCAATGCGGTGTTTTCCCTTTGGCTTGATAACTTCTTCAACCATTGAATTCCATGCGCCGCACCCTGGACATTTTCCCATCCATTTCGGCGATTCATATCCGCATGATTGACAAATATATTTTGATTTGATCTTTGACATTCGGTTATTCCCCACTTCGTTCAATCGATAAACGACAATATAATGAAAGAGAGGGGCATACGTGAAGCTGTATGCCCATTGGATTATTGAACCTTTTCTGCAGTTTTTACGACAAATTCATTATTTTGCACATCCAATACAACTTTTTGACCTTGCGAGATCGTGCCTTTCAATAATTCCTCTGATAAGCGATCTTCGACATATTTTTGAATCGCTCTCCGCAACGGACGCGCTCCATATTCTAAGTCAAAGCCTTCTTCAGCCAGCTTTTCTTTTGCACGATCCGTTAATTCGAGTTCTATATCCTGTTCTTTTAATCGTTTTGTCAGCTGATCCACCATCAGCGAAACAATTTCTTTCAAATGTTTTTTCTCTAAAGAGTGGAACACAATAATTTCGTCAATCCGGTTCAAAAATTCAGGACGAAATGCTTTTTTCAGTTCATCCATCACTTTGTTTTTCATATCTTTATAATTTTCATTTTCGTCTTGAACATTAAAGCCGACATATTTATTCCGTTTTAATTCGCTTGCCCCTACATTTGAAGTCATGATTAAAATCGTATTTCGAAAATCAACTGTGCGCCCTTTTGAGTCTGTGAGTCTTCCGTCTTCAAGCACCTGCAGCAAAATGTTAAACACATCTGGATGAGCTTTTTCAATTTCATCCAATAATACGACTGAGTATGGCTTGCGGCGCACTTTTTCCGTCAATTGTCCTCCCTCTTCATAGCCTACATATCCAGGAGGCGAACCAACGAGCCTTGACGTAGAATGCTTCTCCATATATTCTGACATATCGATTCGAATCATAGCATCTTCGTCACCAAACATTGCTTCAGCTAATGCACGGGCTAATTCCGTTTTCCCTACACCTGTCGGTCCTAAGAAGATAAATGAACCGATCGGACGCTTCGGATCTTTTAAGCCTGCACGTGCCCGTCTGACAGCTTTTGCGACTGCAGTGACAGCTTCTTCTTGACCAATAACGCGCGAGTGTAAAATTTCTTCGAGATTCAAAAGCCGCTCTGATTCTGTTTGGGCAAGTTTAACAACCGGAATTCCCGTCCAGCTTGAAACAACCATTGCAATATCCTCTACGGTCACTTCAGAATTTTCTTGACCTTGTTTTTCCTTCCATGATTTTTTCGTTTCCTCTAATTCCTCTCTGAGCCGCTGCTCTGTATCTCTTAATGAAGCTGCTTTTTCAAATTCTTGGCTTTGGACTGCAGCTTCTTTTTCTTTTCGCACTTCTTCTAATTTTTGCTCCAATTCCTTTAAATTCGGAGGTGTTGCAAATGAACGAAGACGGACTTTGGAGCCTGCTTCATCAATCAAGTCAATTGCTTTATCAGGCAGGAACCGATCGGAAATATACCGATCTGAAAGTTTAACAGCCGCTTCAATCGCCTCATCGGAAATGGATACCCGGTGGTGTGCTTCATATCGGTCTCTTAAGCCTCTTAAAATTTGAATGCTCTCTTCAATGGACGGTTCGTCGACTTGGATTGGCTGGAAGCGCCGTTCAAGTGCAGCATCCTTTTCAATATATTTACGGTATTCATCCAAAGTTGTTGCCCCAATACATTGCAATTCTCCCCGAGCCAAAGCAGGTTTTAAAATGTTGGAAGCATCAATTGCACCTTCCGCCCCGCCTGCGCCGATCAGTGTATGAAGCTCGTCAATAAATAAAATGATGTTTCCTGCTTGGCGAATTTCATCCATTACCTTTTTAAGGCGGTCCTCAAATTCCCCTCTATATTTTGTGCCAGCTACAACTGTTCCCATATCAAGGGTCATAACGCGCTTATCTCTCAAAATTTCAGGAACCTCATTATTCACAATTTGCTGAGCAAGTCCCTCTGCTATGGCAGTTTTCCCAACACCAGGTTCACCTATTAAAACAGGATTATTTTTTGTTCTTCGGCTCAAAACCTCGATGACACGCTGAATTTCTTTGCTTCGGCCGATGACTGGATCAAGTCCGCCCTCTCGTGCAACAGCCGTTAAGTCCCGCGCAAGACTATCAAGCGTCGGAGTATTTGCGTTTGTCATCGAACTTCCTTGATGGCTTGAGGATACTTCGTTGCTGCCTAACAACTGTAAAACTTGCTGACGCGCTTTGTTCAAGCTTACTCCGAGATTGTTTAAAACACGCGCAGCAACTCCCTCGCCTTCTCGAATTAATCCCAATAGGATATGTTCTGTTCCGACATAAGAATGTCCTAATTTTCTTGCTTCATCCATTGACAGTTCAATGACTTTCTTTGCTCTCGGTGTGTAATGGATCGTTTGCGAAATTTCTTGTCCCCGTCCTATCAGGCTTTCCACTTCATTTTGGATTTTTTCTGGACTTAATCCTAGAGCGTGAAGCGCTTTAGCGGCAATTCCTTCTCCTTCGCGCACGAGCCCAAGCAATATGTGCTCTGTGCCGATATTGTTATGTCCGAGGCGTACAGCTTCTTCCTGCGCTAAAGCAAGCACTTTTTGCGCCCGTTCCGTAAATCTCCCAAACATCATTGTTCATCATCCTCCCTTTGCTTCCTTTCTAATTGAAGCCTTTCACGAATTAATGTTGCCCTGCGAATATCCCGTTCATTCGGCCGTAGAACTCCTCCTGAATATTGTTGCAGAAATCCGGGCTGAATTAAAATCATAAGCTCATTTAAAACACTGCGTGGAACATTTTGAATAATTCCCAGGTCAATTCCTAAGCGCACATCTGATAAACATTGAATTGCTTCTTTCGATGGAATAATCCTGCTGTATTTGAGAGTGCCGTAGGAACGATATACACGGTCTTCTAGATGATGCGGATTCGTTTTATATAAAGCATCTCTTGCAGCCCGTTCTTGAGCAATTAATTGCCCGACAACACCTATTAAATCATCGACAATATCGTCTTCTGATTTACCTAGCGTAATTTGGTTCGAAATTTGGAATATATTACCTATCGCTTCACTTCCTTCTCCGTACCGACCTCTCACAACCAATCCTAATTGATTGATAGCAGGTATAATTTGGTTAATCTGCTGTGTTAAGACAAGTCCTGGAAGGTGCATCATCACGGAAGCCCGCAAGCCGGTACCGACATTTGTTGGACAGCTAGTTAAGTAGCCCCTATGTTCATCAAATGCATAATCTACTTTTTCCTCAATCCAATCGTCAAGATTCATTGCCATTTTCAACGCTTCTTTTAGCTGAAGGCCCGGGAACAAACATTGAATTCTAATATGATCCTCCTCGTTTATCATGATGCTCACTTCTTCGTTTTCAGATAAAAGGCACCCTCCAAGTGCTGATTCTTCCATTAAATAAGGACTAATCAAATGCTTCTCTACAAGTACGCGTTTTTGAATAGGCTGAAGTTCATTCATTTTCAGCAGCACGAATGTCCCTAAACCGTCAAACACTCTTTGTGAAAATGATTCTTCAAATGTATTTAAAACAGCCAAGGCTTCTTCATTCGACATAATGGTAGGGAAGCTGATATTTTCTATATTTCGCGCCAATCTGACTCGGCTGCTCAGCACAATATCGGAATCAGGTCCTTCTTGATTCATCCAAGGGCTCATGGCTGAACGAATAAATTTTTGAAAGGACATGTCATACTCCCCTTTCGTTCCGTCCATTTATCTTCGCTTCAATGGACCGAATTTCATCCCGAACTTGAGCTGCTCTTTCGAATTCCTCTTTCGCAATTAATTCTTGCAGTTCCTGTTTAAGCATTTTCAGGCGCTTTTTCAAATGAATACTTCCACCGGTCCGTTTCGGTACTTTACCGCCGTGAGTTGTATTCCCGCCATGAACACGTTTTAAAATCGGGGTAATTTGGTGATAAAACGTTTTGTAACAATGGGAGCACCCGAATTTACCAATTTTCGTAAATTGATCAAACGTCATATTACATTTCTCACATTGAATGACCTGATTTTTCTTGAAAACATTTTGCCCTTGGCTGCTAATGGCGCTGTCCATATTTAATAATCCGGACAATAAGTTGTTTATAGAAAAGCCTGGATTCATATTGAATATGAATACATCACTTTTTTCCTGTGCACATTTTTCACATATATGCACTTCAGTCTTTTCGCCGTTGATGATTTTTGTAAAGTGGAAAGTAGCGGGCCTTTCATGACATTCTTGACAAATCATCGTCCATCACATCCTCACTTGTATTTTAACGAGGTGAGCATCGCCTTCATCATCCTTGCCCTCAATTCGTCTCGATCAGGCAAATCAATATATAAAACAGACCGATCAATTACGCTCAACATAATTTTCGCTTCTCTTTCTGAAATAACCTCTTCATCAGCCAATCTCAAAATAATATCCTCCGCCGACGATTGTGACAGCCTTTTACCAATGGCATTTAAAATTTGATTGATCAGCTGGATACGGTCATTGATTCGAATTTTCATAATTCGGATATAACCGCCTCCACCCCTTTTGCTTTCGACAATGTAACCCCGTTCAATTGTAAAACGAGTGTTGATCACGTAATTGATTTGCGATGGAACACATTGAAATTTATCCGCAATTTCACTTCTTTTAATTTCAACAATTTCTTTTCCGCTTGAATCTAATACATGCTTTAAATATTGCTCGATAATATCAGATATATTCCGCACCTCGAAAAACACCTCCTTCAACTTTTTGATTGGAATTGCAAAACGCTCAAGAAATGTGCAATATCCTTGAGGGATAGGAGGCAAGATGTTTACGTAATGCTTATTTCCTAAACGATAACAACTAGTCACTTGACTTTGACTATATTTGACCTTAATTATAATATAAATTTTTTTTTGTGTCATTTCAACAAAAAAGCTCACTAATAATATTGCCCTTTACAATATGGAAAAAACCCGCTCTTTAAAAAACTTTTTTAACTTCTTGAAATTTCAATAATTCGTTTATGATTTCAGGCATTTCATCTTTTGGAAGGCCAATTTCAAGTAAATATGAACGCTTCGCATGTTTAGTTTCTTTTGGCTTTGACAATGTAAAATGAATTTTATAAACAGAAATATTTAATTGTTCAAGTTTCCGAGTAAATTCCACCAAATCATCTTCTGGAAGATTAACTTGTATCCATTTTTTGCTTGACTTCTCAGCAAAAAAAGCCTCCACCTTATTGAGAAAGATCAAACTCAACAATACAATCAAGGTAGAAAAAATCGCCAACGGATACATTCCTGCCCCAACAACAAGGCCAAGTCCTGCAACAACCCAAATCGAGGCTGCCGTCGTTAATCCTCTTACCGTAACCCCTCTCACTAATATCGTTCCAGCACCTAAAAAACCAATGCCGCTAATGACATAAGAAGGAATTCTTGCTGGGTCAAAACGAATATTTTCATAACGATCCATATATTCTTCAAAGCCATAAAGAGACAGCAGCATCATCATGCAGGAGCCGACACCAACTAACAAATGCGTGCGAAAGCCTGCTGGATGCCGTTTAAATTCTCGTTCAAGGCCGATAAATCCACTTAAAATGACTGCTAAAACAATGCGAATCAACATAATTTGCCATTCCTCAGGCATTATCATTCCTCCTTACCATCCAAATGACTTTTTCTGTTTTGGCCATATATGAATTTTGAAATGATACAGTATTATACTTTCCCATTATATGCGATGAACAGTGCTCAATATTCAATCGTTCTTGAGTATGAGCCTAAGAGCGATATGAAACAAAAAAGCACATTTAGAGCTGGCTTTTAAATCAAACGAAGCTTTCACTGCTCATATGCTTCAAGAATGGAACAGTTTATGTTTCTAAAGTAGCGATCAATTAATTATACTCCGATTGAAGGTTTTAAAGAAAGCGAGCTTGATTGCAATAGCTGTGGAGGATCTTCAGAAGAAGCGAGCTCTTAGTTGTTCGTAAATTTGTCGTTTTTGTTCGTTCTGTTTTAAGCTGTTTCTTCTGTTTGTTGTATATTTCCATTTACAAGAGGATAAAAGAGGCTTGAGCTTCTCAAACCGCATTGCAGCGAATAATTGTTTCGTCCATACTTTTTTACATGGATAAGCAAATCTCGCCTCCATCGCTTTTATCAGATTAATTAAAACGGTTTGCATCATTCAAATCAATTAAAGATGTTTTTGTAACAGCAAAAATATCCATTTCGGCTTTCGACAATTTTCTCGAAAAATTGGCTTTTTTTCTTAATTTTTCATTTTATGATCATAACGGAAAGTATTGCAACGGAAAAACATCACAAAAAACAAAAAAAGAAGCCGATTCCTCCACCGCCTTCGCTATACACGAGAGACGGCGGTCATATCGGCAAAAAAATAAGATGAAAGGTATTTATTCTATGTCACGATTAATAATTTTAGGCGGATCTAAGTTTTTAATAACGGGCTCTCTAGACTTTATATCTGCATACGTATTGATAATTTCCGGATCATAAATAATTTGCAGCCTAGAAAGCTTGCCTATTTGGTTTTGTGCACCTTCAAAATAATCGTTATTCGTAATCCTTTGTGCTCCCTCAAAATATCGATTACTAGCACGCCCTCTTATCGCATTTAAAACAATGCGCCTCGCTGATATTCCTCCTTCTATACGAATATTTGAACCAACTCCAAACATTTCTAATGCTTGTTCTGAATAGAAAAACCCTTTAATATTACTAGGTTCATCCTGGTTAACGCTATTATTTCTAATGTTTATATTTCCTTTTGCAAAAATAATTAATGAACCGTTTTGACCTAATCCATTGATGCGCGAATATTCAATCGTCACATCCCCCATTACATACATAATTGAATTAAATTCCGCATCAGCCCCTCTAATCGTCAGATCACCGTTCACAAATATGGGGCCGTCCACCCGAATTTTGTCATAATTATTTGGGTTGTACGAATCAGACCACTCGTCGCCAATTGTTAAATCTTTCTCTATATAGGCTCCCTCCTTAAAGGTGGTCTGTTTGAATTGATTATCTAAATTGCGAATTGTTAATGAACCTGCAGTGGCAAAGCTTTTAAAAAGATTATTCCCAGTAAATGTGTAATCTCCATCGTATTTCTCATTACACCATATAAAAAAACATTCATGACTCGCATAAACTTTGTCATTAGGCCGATTTTGGTTTGAGATTATTCTATTATTAGCTTTTATGATCGTTACACCGGGAGAATTATGTTTATAATAAAAAACCGATTTTTGTGCAGGAATTTGAATGTCATCACGGATCGGCTGCCTTTTTACAATAACCGGGGCTTGCCGATTGTAAAAAGCATCATCAATACGATCTGTTAGCTTTGTATAAGAACTTCCAAAATTAGAAGTTGTGATATGTTGTTCATATGGAGGGGTATGATTAAAGGTAAAAATATTTCCACCAAGTAGTAAGTTTGCGTTTGCTTTTCCTTGTGTTGGTAAAATGCTCGGGTAAACGGACGCAATCCATTTCTCACCACTTAAATATGCATATCCGCGGTTTGTTATGATTAAATTCCCGTCTACCTTCATATCCCCTGTGATTGAAACCCCGCCGTGCAAAAACAAATTTCCTTCACCAGGTATACAGGTATTTGGAGTTTTACATAATTTGTTGGCACCGAGCGCATAATGTAACGTCTCCAAAACAGATTGTGCACCAATTTCAACTTCTGAAATAACCGTTTTTTCCTTGCCATCAACAAATCCTCTGCTTAAAAAGGTTATCTTCTTCTTTAGCGGGTTTTCTTCACCATTTTCTATTACATTTTCTATATTTCGTATATATACTCGATATTCACCAGTTGCGCCAGTATTGTGAACACTATTTATCACGTCTTTATAGCGATTTAAAATCGTATTTAATTTCGTTATAAACTCGCTGCGGGTGATTCCTTCTTCACCGAGTTCATTTTTCAAATCGCTTTGAATCTGATTCGTAATATGTTCAATTCCTTTATTGGCTAATTCACGAGCTTGAACATAATCCTCGCTTGTTTGATTTCTTTTCACTCCAGATAAAGCAACTGTCAAAACGGAAACAGACAAGACTGTAAATAGTAAAAAGATCAACATGGTTAAGATTAAGGAGTATCCTTTTTCATTCATTATGATTTTCATTATTATTTTGCACTCCTTTTCGATCATCAATAATGTTCACAATACTTTTCAGTTTCATTGTTTGCTGTGTTTTAGTAGATTGTAAAACTAACAAAATTTCAAACACATCTTCTCGTTCCGTTTCTATCAATTTTGATTCGCGAGAAAGCACGATATTTCCGTTTGTTAACGACAATTCTTTGTTATTAATCACTACACGTGAATGTTCATGATCAAAACCAATTTTGCTGCCGTCATGTTTGATCAAAAAGTAATTCCCGCTTGGATCCGGCAATTTCCGCTCCTTAATCTCACTAACCTTTAACACAAACAGCTCATCAATTAAATGGGCGAGTATATAATCTGCTTCATCGCGCAATGCTGCTTCTTCCATCGCACGGTCATATGTTTTTAATCCGCTAAAAAGAACAGAGTAAGCGATCAGTCCGATAACAGAACCCAATAAAACCACTGAAAGAACTTCTACTAACGTAATTCCTTTACTAGAGGATATGATTTTTTTACTCATAGCTCACATACCCTTCAACCTTTGAAGTAATGGGTGTTTTTGAATTTTGTAAATTCACTTCAACAAGTACATTCATTAATCGAATCTCTTTTTCATTAGCAGTTTGACTGACCGTTACTTGAACTGCATACGTTTTATTATTTATAAGTGGAGAAAACAAAAGTTCACATTCATCGGGATCTGGACGGTTCGAGCAGCTGTCAGAAGTATAAACTTGCGGCTGATTAAAGCGATCATTATCTGGTTCATCAATATAAGAAAAAGGATTCATCTTAATTCTTTCCATTGTTGATTTCGCCAGATGAATTGCCACTAATTGATCATTGTTTACTACAGTTGTTTTATTTGTAAAAACAAAAAGATTAAGAAATGCCAAAATAATGATGGAAAGAATGACGAGAGAAATTAGTATCTCCACAAGTGTAAACCCGTCCATTTTCTTCACAATCTTCATTTTCATAGAATATTCACCCATTTTTTTAAATATTAACTCAGCTTTCGCAGTCCAAAATCTTGTTTAAATGCTTGATGTAAATGGTTTGGGAAGTACAAAATTATCATTTGACATTTTTTAAAACATAAAGAAAGACACCTATTCTTTTGGTAAACTATTGGTGACGAAACCAAATCCAAAAGAAAGGTGTCACCACTATGATAACGAATAAAGACTACTTTGCGCAATTACCAAAAGAAATTAAACAAGGATTTTCCGAATTAAATATTGGATATCATTTAAGAAAAGCGAATATTACGAAACTTTCCGGGTATTCTTGTCTTACTGTTTTCAAACTGATTTTTCTTTTAGTCTTCCAATATAAGAACTGGTTTCGTGCTTTTATGAGTAAACGATCTCAGGATCTGCCCGGAAAGGATACAGTCTATCGCTTTTTAAATACACCAACCTATCATTGGAGAAAGTTTCTGCTTTCATTAAGCAGTGAAATGATCCGTCTGCTTCAACCATTAACTTCAAAAGATCGTGTCACAGCTTTTGTGATTGATGATTCTGTCTTTTCAAGAAACCGTAGTAAGTCGGTTGAACTGTTGGCTAAGGTTTTTGATCACTCTACCCATCAGTACTTGAAAGGGTTTCAAATGCTTACCCTTGGCTGGACCGATAGTTTTACTTTTATTCCCGTTGATTTTGCTCTTCTAAGTTCACCGAAAAAGGAAAATCGCCTGCAAGAAATCAATACCAATATTGATAAACGAACATCTGGCTATAAGCGTCGCCAGGAAGCTCTGAAATCAAAACCGGACGTGGCTTCAGCTTTACTTGATCACGCGCTTGAAAAAGGGATTGTAGCTGACTATGTTCTCATGGATTCCTGGTTTACACAAGCGCCTTTAATTGAGAAGATTACGAACAAAGGGTTATTTGTCATTGGCTTGGTGAAGCAATTAAAGCAGCGATACGTTTACAATGGTGAACGTTTCACACTGAATCAACTTTACAAATTGGCAAAACCTCACATGGGTAAAAAAGACATTCTCGGATCCGTTTATGCTACTTTAGACAATGGAATTCCAGTAAAAATTCTATTTGTACGAAACCGTAATAAACGGAGCGAATGGCTTGCCATTCTCAGCACAGATACAACATTAGAAAATGAAGAGATCATTCGTATTTACGGCATGCGTTGGGACATTGAAGTCTTCTTCAAATGCAATAAATCCCTTTTAAATTTAGAGAAAGAATTCCAGGGACGTTCCTACGACATGTTAATTAGCCATACAACCATTGTTTTTACACGATATATTCTCATTGCTTGGCAAATGCGAAAAGAGGAGGATCCTAAGACGATTGGCAACCTTTTTTACATCCTTTGCGAAGATGTAAAAGACATAGATTTTATTACTGCCCTTCAATCACTTATTGACCTTTTCCAAACTTTGGCGGAAGCTGAGGTTTCTTTGAACATGGACATCTTTAAAAATCAAATGAATAAATGGTTGGCCACTATACCTAATTATATCAAGCAATGCTTAAATATTTCTGTGTGCGAAAGTTGAGATATTAAGTAATAGTCGCAATGGCTGTAGTGAATTGGAACTATATCCTCTGAAATTGGACTTTTTGACTAAAAACCATTGTCTTAAACGAATCATAATAATAGAATGTAAGTATATGGAACATTTTTACTAAATCCGTAAAAATTTTTCTCTCCAAAATTTGCTATGATTATACAAAAATGCATTATTTATTACTTTAAATAGAAAAATTGGAGCGAATCACCCGAGTGGATGTCCTTTCATTCACGAAACCGGGGGAAAAGGAGCTTTTAGAGGACGAAACGAATCAAACCATTACGATGGAAATTCAATTAACTACCTGTAGTTGAGCAATTTTAATTACAATAATTACCATGTAAAAGAGACAAACAGGGTACCCCTTATGCCACGTGGAGCTGTTTTTTCACGGTATCAATGGGAATATTTTGTTTCGCTGCACGGTAAATGAACTCCACGAGGCTATGTCCTTTTCTCTTGCGCAGAAGATCGAGCCCATCAGAAAAATCGCTGTTCGACTCGAACATGCTGTACACGTAAGCAAGCTGCACCAAGATCCAGTAGCGTTTCACCGCCCGACGTCCGCGAACGCGGTATCCATCGAGTTTCAGCTGGTCTTTCGCTTGACGGAAAAAACATTCGATCGACCAACGCTGGGCATAGTAGCGCAAGATCTCTTCATCGCTTAGATCCCGGTCGGTGCTCAAGACGCAGTGAAGATGTTCGGGTGTCATCGGCTGATCGGCTTTCCAAGCGAGCAGCACCACGGCATCATCGAGACCTTTGAGAGAGCCTTCGTAGCGATAAACCCGATAACGCTCTTCTCCCACCGTGACGAGGTGAGTGTCTTTCGGTTCGATATAGCGGGCAAACTGTTTGGCTTGGATGGCGATGCCTTTCGGATAGAGAATCCGGTTCGTTTTGAGCATTGCGATGACGTGAAATCCTTTTTTCAGACAGGCTTCCACGAGCGCTTGCGATGGATACCAAGAGTCCATCAGCACATAAACAGGACGGTGTACATCCAAAGAAGAAAGCATCTCGATCGCGAGTTCCCCCTTGCTTTTCCCAGCCGCCTTGTCGTAGAGGCGGAACGCAAAGGGAAAAGCCTGGGTCATCGTATGAACCATGAGCCAAACGAGAGAATGTCCCCAGATCGACTTTTTCTCTGTGTGAGAATAGTGCCAATCACACCCTTGAATGGCGTGCGTTGCCTGTGACGAAGGCTTGGTTTTTTGGCAAATCGTATCATCGATCGAAACAAAAAGGGGTTGATTCTCCTGTTTGGCGATGCGTTCGACACGACGAAGCATCCACTGTTGAAGTTTGCGAAGCAGCGTCTCTTCATCCCAAGGGCTTTTCGTGAAAAAATGGCTGAGTGTCGTGCGGTGGTTCGGATGAAAGCTCCAATGATGAAGATCGGTCAATGTTCCCGCAAATCCTTTGGTGGTCAGCGCATCCACGATATGAACGAGATGCTTCATGACAGGTTTTGAAAAATAAAGTGCCAACCCCAACATCGTGAAAAACTTGTGGATTCCTTGATGATGTGCTAATCTATTCATGAGACATGAACCTCCTTGTGAATAGTTTTGGTGACACATCTATTCTAATCAAGGAATCGGGTTCATGTCTCTTTTTTTGTTTGGTTGTAAATTTATGTTAGCGAATTTGCTCATCTACAGTAACTACCTTTTATTTTGATTCAGCAGATAAAAGTCATTCATCAGAAACAAATAAGGAATCGCAAAATGGTAAAAACAGCCCTAAATACTAATGTACGAGGAGTTTGGCAATGGTTTTCGTTTACCTTTTTTTCTTTGCTATCGGAATCATTTTCGGGTCTTTTTTTAATGTTGTCGGTCTTCGCATCCCGAAAAAACACTCAATCGTTCAGCCGAGGTCGCACTGCCCGCATTGTGGCCATTTCTTATCCTGGTATGAATTAATACCCATCTTTTCATATGTGCTTCAGAAAGGAAAATGCCGCAGCTGCCGTGTTCCGATTTCGGCTATTTACCCAGTGATGGAGCTGATCACAGGTTTACTATTTGTTTTTAGTTTTTACAAAATTGGATTTAACGAGGAGCTTTTAGTAGCACTACCCTTTGTTTCACTTCTTATCATTATTACGGTGAGTGATTTATCGTACAAATTGATTCCGAATCGAATTTTAATATTTTTCTTCGTTCTATTTGTTCTCCTGCGGACCTGGATTCCGCTTCATCCTTGGTATGATTCGATAATTGGAATGACTGTCGGTTTTGTCCTTCTTTATATCATTGCCATTGTAAGCAATGGCGGAATGGGAGGCGGAGATATTAAACTATTTGCTGTTTTAGGATATGCTTTAGGTCTTAAAGGAGTTTTATTAGCTTTTTTCCTGTCTACCTTAATTGGTGCATTATTCGGTCTATTTGGCATCATCACGAAACAATTAAGCCGTAAATCGGCGATACCATTCGGACCTTTCATCAGCATTGGAGCCGTGCTTTCATATTTTTATGAAACGGAAATTTTCCATTGGTATATTCAGTTAATCATATAATGGACAAAAGAGAACAGGTCTGACTTTTCTTTTCTTTCGATATGAAGCCAAAGTATTTTTAACAGCTAATCTAGCGAGCTAAACGGCCTTTTCAAAATCTTTACAATGGTGATAATGCCATCCATAACAACGATAAATGTTAATTAATCGGTTACACGCTCTCTTTTCTTGTTGAATATATAAACACTCAAAGCTTGCAGAAGGAATATATACGCTAAATATATGGCAATGGAAAATAATATGTTATATCCCTTATCAATTCCTGAAGACGGCAAATGGAAATAAGAAGAAATATCTAAATGATTGAATATAACGTAATCAAAAACAGCAAATTTACGCAGAAATGCAAAAACCGCAATTTTTGCAATCTCCACAACAAAAAGCATGGAAAAAATAAACATATACTTTTTGAATAGAACAGCCAAAAACATAGATCATGTTACATAAAAAATTGCGGTATAGGACTTCGCAATAAGTAATAACAATGCATGATAAAAAATATCATGATGAAATCCATAAAGTATGATAACGATTATGCTAGTCAATAATACAATGATTCCGTTGCAAATAAATACGAACAAATAAGAAGCGTATATTTTATGTAAAATCATTTTACGGGTGCTTTTATTTTTTTCAAAAACTCCATCTTTCATGATTGAAGCAGCAGAGCAAAAAATATAATATAGCAAGGCAATTAGGGCAATGATATCGACAGAGAAGCTTTGGAAAATCAATGACTCCGATTCTTCCGATAAAGCATCCTGTACAGACTTCATATTCTCATTGCTAAGTATGAAATATTGCAGTCCGCATCCTATCATGATTGCAGCAAGTATAACATAAATTGGTTTGTGACGAGAAAAATACATTTTTATTTCATTAACCATTTTCATATCCTCTCATATATTTTGCAAAGTTCCTCTGGAAAACAGTCAATGATCATGCGATCGTTTTTTATAGTGAATTGAAATTAATGAATAAAACTAGAGCATTTATTACGATTAAAAACATACACAATAATAGCGCCTTTTTGGAATCGATGATATTTTTTTTAACAATGATGAATATATATATTACGTTTACAATAATCGTTATGAAAATTTTTGCGTATATATTCGTTGAAATATTGTAAACATACTCTTGATGAATAAAGTTTGTGATAATGATCGTAATGGAAAATGGCAAATATCCAATCATTAAATAAAAAAAGCTTGAAAATATGGATGGATATTTCTGCGGTTTAAATAATAGTATGATAAATCGATAGATAAAAGCTTGAAAGAAAAGAAAAACAATCGAAAAGATCATTATGACAAAATTTAGGAATACAAACATGATTTCTTTCGTTTTAAAAATGTTCATTTCATAGATTACACTGCCTTGATTCATGATCATGTATTGACTGATAAATTGTATGGATAATAAATACCAAAGCGTAAACAGTATTAATAATATTTTTTCATTTGCTTTTAATTTAACCATTTATGTCCCCCCAGAAATTCAAAAGCATAATATTCCACTATGGCTGCAACAAAGTAAACAGCTATCATTGTCAGCAATAACATACAAACAGCCTTTATATTTTCTTTGTTTATTTCTTTTTTTAACACAGTTTTATAAAAATCTTTCATTCTTTTCGAAGCGATGATACATATGATCCATCCTACTATTTCTATCGGCGTATGGAAAATTAAAGTCATGAAAGTTTTATATACGCCAAAGAGCTCTATGCCAAAATATATGTTTAACCCTAAAAAAATGAATTATATAAAATAATCGGATAAGATATGAAACTTGTTAGCAGAACTAACATAATGCCGATTGAGGCGTTATTGAAAAAAATATCAATAAAATTTAGATCGAGAGCTTCCCTTTTTAAATCGACTTCTAATAATGCGCCAAAGAAGAATCCTGCCAATAAAAAACCAAATATAAGCAGAGGAATTTTCATGAACTCTTCCCTTTTTATGACGAACTGACGATTCATCTATACTGCTCCTGTTCTAAACCTAAATACTGAAATATATTTTTTTTATAACTTTGAGTATTTACGTTTGTAATCTGCTTAATCGTTTTGCTATCTTCCATCACAATGCACTGCTTAGTGTACCTTTCGATATCATGAAAATTATGGGTAGTGATGATAATTGTGAAGTTAAACTTATTTTTTCTGAGCAGCTCTTTAAAATTCATTTCAGATTTATAATCTAAACCGTTAAATGGCTCATCAAATATTAAAATATCTGCATTGGACATAAATCCCATTAATATAATCAATTTTTGCTTTTGCCCTAAAGAAAGACCCTTTAACTTGTTCGGTAAAAATTCTTTAATATTCAATACTTCAAATTCGTTTAATAGCTCTTCAAGCTCTTCTTTATTTTTATTATGAATTCGTGAATGTAACTCGAGAAACTCTTGTGCTGTCAATTCATCAAAAACTAAATATTCAATATCCAAGTAAACGATTTTCTTATTACGATTTAAGCTCTTAACAGAAGCATTTTCCGTTTTGATTATATTCGACAATATTTGCACGGTTGTAGTTTTGCCCACGCCATTTGGCCCGACAATGGCTGTCACTTCATTTTCAGGTATTGAAAAAGATATATGATCTAAAATTTTTTTCTCCCCTATGCTATACGTTAAATTTTTAATTTCTAACATTTATTTTTTACCTCACTTATGTAATTCGTCAAAAAAGCTCTTCCTCCAATAATGCGCCAATATTGACACACAAAATAGTATGACGGAAACGAGCAGCAACATCGTTGTAGCTAAGCTGGAGCTCTTTATGCTGCTACTGTTTACAAGAATGCTAATAATGGCACTGGGAACAAACGCTATTAATAATACGTTGGATAAACCTTTTTTTGTGTGTATAAACAAATTAGGCAATTCACTTTTCTTCAATATTTTTCTCGTGATTAAAATGATTAGTTCATCTGCCTTAATGTCTAATATGTATACAAGCATCAGCAGGAAAGCATAAATATATTGCTGATTTAAAATGAGATAACAGAGGTGAAATAGTAAAACGGGCAATAATAAGAAGAAATTATTTAAGTTAATATTCATCATAAACTCAGATTGAATTTTTTTGTCTAAAGACTTTAAATAAAATAAATAATAACCATAAGTTTCCATAGTTAAAAAATCAATAAATTTGATTTTAACAAAAAGAGATGAAATTAAATAGGACATGATTATCAGTGATTCTTCGATATTGCTGATGAAAACAAACAAGCTGGACGCGATCTGTATCAAAGTCAAAAATATGAAGGGTATAAAAAATAGTTTGAAATAATGGATCAATTGTTTTTCCTGGAAAACTCGTGTAGTAGCTTTAATATATCTTAATAAAAAATAGTTAGATATTAACAGAATTAATAGAAAAGCCACCCATAAAAATAATAAAACCTCGATTTTATTGGTTGCACTCGCGAAGCTAAAACCTGCTTTTTGCGATACTTCTTGAATGATTTGATAACTTAACAATATTACAAACATGAGACGAGCCATTTTTAAAATATTTAATATGTATTGAAATTCTGATATTTTGGCAAACAAAGAAAGATAAATGATTATACAGCTTAAAATAAATAAGATCAAAAAAAGTTGTTTATCTAAAAATGTATGATATATAAACTGTATCAGTATCCATGTATAAACGTTTTTAAAATTAGCAGTGATTACATAAAAAATAGACGGCATTAATCCATAAACTTTTTTAAATCCTTTTGGAACTTCAAATCTTAACAAATTTATAATGATAAATAATTCCATTAAATATTTTGCGATTAAAATTTCCCATTTATAGCCATGTAATATACGATGAATATGTACATTTTGAGAAGGGTCTAGTAAAAGAATAATCCCTAATAATAAAATATTTGACGCTGCATAAAAGTATATATAATATTTCGCCAGATACTTAAATTCAGGTAAAATTTTTTCGAATTTTTCATACAAATTGCTTTGATATGCTCTTAAAGCATTGATTGCAATAAGAAAAAAAATTCTTACATTTGACATAGTCTGCACCTCATCAATAAAACCATAAAACGAAATTTAGAAACAATGTTCATTACGCGATGTTTATCTATTTTCTTAAATTTTTACTAAAAAATAATGAAGCTGCTGAGCCATTGTGTAGCTGAACTCATATTTAAACTCTCACTTTCTCTTCATCTGATCAATTAAATAATATTACCAAATATACCATTAATCAACCATATTTAGCGATTTATTAGAAATTCTCCCATTTTTTATGTTTCGATCGATATCGATAGTTTTGTTTGCCCCCATCGCTATACACTTTTCGGATCATACTAACGGCTTCAAAGCACTATGTTAAGCAACACAAATAATTGCTTGACAACTGTTTCGAATATGTTAGCAGCTATTGATAATTTTTTCGCATCCATACGTCCATGTCCATTTTTCATGGGCAATAAAAAAAACCTTAGGAATCTCCCTAAGGTTCAGCGGATTATTGGAATTGGTTGTATGAATAAATATTTAGATGGAGCCTAGCGGGATCGAACCGCTGACCTCCTGCGTGCAAAGCAGGCGCTCTCCCAGCTGAGCTAAGGCCCCTTTAAATTCCTGGTCGGGAAGACAGGATTCGAACCTGCGACCCCATGGTCCCAAACCATGTGCTCTACCAAGCTGAGCTACTTCCCGTATATGGCGCGCCCGAGAGGAGTCGAACCCCTAACCTTTTGATCCGTAGTCAAACGCTCTATCCAATTGAGCTACGGGCGCCAATATGGTGCCGAGGACCGGACTTGAACCGGTACGGTAGTCACCTACCGCAGGATTTTAAGTCCTGTGCGTCTGCCAATTCCGCCACCCCGGCAGAGAAAAGCGGAAGACGGGATTCGAACCCGCGACCCCCACCTTGGCAAGGTGGTGTTCTACCACTGAACTACTTCCGCATATGATGCGGGTGGAGGGACTTGAACCCCCACGCCATAAAGGCGCTAGATCCTGATTCTAGTGCGTCTGCCAATTCCGCCACACCCGCGTCAAAATGGTGAGCCATGGAGGATTCGAACCTCCGACCCTCTGATTAAAAGTCAGATGCTCTACCGACTGAGCTAATGGCTCATAAAAAATTTTTTTCTCCTAATCCATTTTTCATTTGTCAGATGTCCCTTCCTCTGCCAGTCTTTTCGAGGATGTTGGATGCGTCGGGACAACTCGTCGCTTATTCGATGAAGCCTTGCTCGTTGCTCTACCGACTGAGCTAATGGCTCATAAAAAATTTTTTTCTCCTAATCCATTTTTCATTTGTCAGATGTCCCTTCCTCTGCCAGTCTTTTCGAGGATGTTGGATGCGTCGGGACAACTCGTCGCTTATTCGATGAAGCCTTGCTCGTTGCTCTACCGACTGAGCTAATGGCTCATAAAAAATTTTTTTCTCCTAATCCATTTTTCATTTGTCAGATGTCCCTTCCTCTGCCAGTCTTTTCGAGGATGCTGGATGCGTCGGGACAACTCGTCGCTTATTCGATGAAGCCTTGCTCGTTGCTCTACCGACTGAGCTAATGGCTCATAAAAAATTTTTTTCTCCTAATCCATTTTTCATTTGTCAGATGTCCCTTCCTCTGCCAGTCTTTTCGAGGATGCTGGATGCGTCGGGACAACTCGTCGCTTATTCGATGAAGCCTTGCTCGTTGCTCTACCGACTGAGCTAATGGCTCATAAAAAACTTATTCTTCTAATTCATTTTAAATTTGTCAGATGTCCCTTCCTCTTCCAGTCTTTTCGAGGATGCTGGATGCGTCGGGACAACTCGTCGCCTATTCGATGAAGCCTTGCTCGTTGCTCTACCGACTGAGCTAATGGCTCATAAAAAATTTTTTTCTCCTAATCCATTTTTCATTTGTCAGATGTCCCTTCCTCTGCCAGCTTCTGGAGGAAGATAGATGCGTCGGGACAACTCGCCGCTTATTCGACGAGGCTTTGCTCGTTGCACTACCTGCTGAGCAATGGCTCATGATCAAAAATATTTTTTCAGCTGTCTCTTCTGTCTTAACTATTGGGAAAACGATCAATGACATCAGGGCAAAACAACCTGCCACAAATTTGATGAAGCATTGCTTGTCTGACAACTGATTGAAAGACATATTCATAATAAAACAACTAAAATGATGCCGGCGAGAGGAATCGAACCCCCAACCTACTGATTACAAGTCAGTTGCTCTGCCAATTGAGCTACACCGGCATAATAA
>NZ_JBBPAA010000002.1:27500-90000 GCF_038008865.1 Aeribacillus sp. FSL K6-8394 | reverse complement strand
CCCTTGAGGCTAGCCCTAAAGCTATTTCGGAGAGAACCAGCTATCTCCAAGTTCGATTGGCATTTCACCCCTACCCACACCTCATCCCCGCACTTTTCAACGTGCGTGGGTTCGGGCCTCCAGCAAGTGTTACCTTGCCTTCACCCTGGACATGGGTAGATCACCTGGTTTCGGGTCTGCGACCTCGTACTATTTCGCCCTCTTCAGACTCGCTTTCGCTGCGGCTCCGCCTTTCGGCTTAACCTTGCACGAAATCGCAACTCGCCGGTTCATTCTACAAAAGGCACGCCATCACCCGTTAATGGGCTCTGACTACTTGTAGGCACACGGTTTCAGGTTCTCTTTCACTCCCCTCCCGGGGTGCTTTTCACCTTTCCCTCACGGTACTGGTTCACTATCGGTCACTAGGGAGTATTTAGCCTTGGGAGATGGTCCTCCCTGCTTCCGACGGGATTTCACGTGTCCCGCCGTACTCAGGATCCACTCGGGAGGGAACGGAGTTTCGACTACAGGGTTGTTACCTTCTCTGACGGGCCTTTCCAGACCTCTTCGTCTACCCCGTTCCTTTGTCACTCCTTAATCGAGTGTCCTACAACCCCAAGAGGCACGCCTCTTGGTTTGGGCTGTTCCCGTTTCGCTCGCCGCTACTCAGGGAATCGCTGTTGCTTTCTCTTCCTCCGGGTACTTAGATGTTTCAGTTCCCCGGGTTGCCCTCCATACCCTATGGATTCAGGTATGGATACTGCCCCATTACGGACAGTGGGTTCCCCCATTCGGACATCTCCGGATCGACGCTTACTTACAGCTCCCCGAAGCATTTCGGTGTTTGTCCCGTCCTTCATCGGCTCCTAGTGCCAAGGCATCCACCGTGCGCCCTTTCTAACTTAACCGTTTCTTCCTAACATGAGCGATCTATTCGTGAATGTCTTTCCGTTATCCAGTTTTCAAAGAACAATCAAGAAGGATATGATCCTTCAAAACTAAACAAAACGGAAAAGCGTACCTTTTTCAATGTATATATCCTTAGAAAGGAGGTGATCCAGCCGCACCTTCCGATACGGCTACCTTGTTACGACTTCACCCCAATCATTTGTCCCACCTTCGGCGGCTGGCTCCCGTAAGGGTTACCCCACCGACTTCGGGTGTTACAAACTCTCGTGGTGTGACGGGCGGTGTGTACAAGACCCGGGAACGTATTCACCGCGGCATGCTGATCCGCGATTACTAGCGATTCCGGCTTCATGCAGGCGAGTTGCAGCCTGCAATCCGAACTGAGAGTGGTTTTTTGGGATTCGCTCCACCTCGCGGTTTCGCTGCCCTTTGTACCACCCATTGTAGCACGTGTGTAGCCCAGGTCATAAGGGGCATGATGATTTGACGTCATCCCCACCTTCCTCCGACTTTTAGCCGGCAGTCACCTTAGAGTGCCCAACTGAATGCTGGCAACTAAGGTCAAGGGTTGCGCTCGTTGCGGGACTTAACCCAACATCTCACGACACGAGCTGACGACAACCATGCACCACCTGTCACCCTGTCCCCGAAAGGGGAACGCCCTATCTCTAGGGTTGTCAGGGGATGTCAAGACCTGGTAAGGTTCTTCGCGTTGCTTCGAATTAAACCACATGCTCCACCGCTTGTGCGGGTCCCCGTCAATTCCTTTGAGTTTCAGCCTTGCGGCCGTACTCCCCAGGCGGAGTGCTTAATGCGTTTGCTGCAGCACTAAAGGGTGGATACCCTCTAACACTTAGCACTCATCGTTTACGGCGTGGACTACCAGGGTATCTAATCCTGTTCGCTCCCCACGCTTTCGCGCCTCAGCGTCAGTTACAGGCCAGAGAGCCGCCTTCGCCACTGGTGTTCCTCCACATCTCTACGCATTTCACCGCTACACGTGGAATTCCGCTCCCCTCTCCTGCACTCAAGTTCCCCAGTTTCCAATGGCCGCTCGCGGTTGAGCCGCGAGATTTCACATCAGACTTAAGGAACCGCCTGCGCGCGCTTTACGCCCAATAATTCCGGACAACGCTTGCCACCTACGTATTACCGCGGCTGCTGGCACGTAGTTAGCCGTGGCTTCCTCGTCAGGTACCGTCAAGGTACCGCCCTGTTCGAACGGTACTTGTTCTTCCCTGACAACAGAGCTTTACGATCCGAAGACCTTCTTCGCTCACGCGGCGTTGCTCCGTCAGACTTTCGTCCATTGCGGAAGATTCCCTACTGCTGCCTCCCGTAGGAGTCTGGGCCGTGTCTCAGTCCCAGTGTGGCCGGTCACCCTCTCAGGTCGGCTACGCATCGTCGCCTTGGTGAGCCGTTACCTCACCAACTAGCTAATGCGCCGCGGGCCCATCCTGCAGTGACAGCTAAAAGCCGCCTTTCAACCGAAAACCATGCGGTTTTCGGTGTTATCCGGTATTAGCTCCGGTTTCCCGAAGTTATCCCAGTCTGCAGGGCAGGTTGCCCACGTGTTACTCACCCGTCCGCCGCTAACCTAAAGGAGCAAGCTCCCTTCGGTCCGCTCGACTTGCATGTATTAGGCACGCCGCCAGCGTTCGTCCTGAGCCAGGATCAAACTCTCCAAAAAAAGTTTGTCACCAAATGCTCTTGTCAGAATCAACAGGCACGCTTTTCGTTTTGTTCAGTTTTCAAAGATCATGTTGAAAAAAAAGACGACTTTTTTATAATAACCTTAAATTTTTATTTTGTCAACAGATTTTTTTATCATTGTATCATTGGTCATCAATAAGGACGGGTATTAATATAACACCATTTTCATAACAAATCAATAGTTTTGCATAAAAAAATTTATTTTATATAAAAAAATTCACTAGCGTCGCATTAAAATAATTTAACACCTTCAAATAAACCGAATTTTCTGAAACATAATCTAAACACAAAAAAATCCTTTATAATGGTTGGGTGGTAGTAAACCATCCAAATCCAATACAAAGGACAAAAGCATGGATAAGTTTACACGAAAAACATCATTTGAACAATGGTTTTCACCGATTAATCGTCCATTATTTGACGACCTAGTGAAAACACATCAATTAAATCACTATACCAAGAAGCTTTATATGGCTTCATTTATGAAACTGCTTTTGTATGCAGGGCTCCATGAAACCGAGAGTTTACGGGCGCTGAGTGACGCTGTCTTTTTAGAAGAATTACAACGAGCAACGGGATTGGAATCGATTAGTTTTTCACAGTTAGGGAGACGAATCAACGCCATTCCAACGGTTTTCTTTCAATCGATTTTTCTTAATTTAGTGGCTCAAATTCATGAGAAAACACATTTTCAAAAGCGAAGAAAGCTGACAACGCCACTAAAAATCATTGATTCGAGTACATTACCGCTTAATTTGACCAATCATAAGTGGGCAGAGTTTCGAAAAACAAAATCAGGAGTAAAGCTTCACTTACGACTTGTTTTTATGGAAAAAGGACTCTCCTATCCAGATCAAGCCGTACTCACGAATGCCAACGAACATGATCGTGGTCAACTAGAAGTATTCGTGGATGACAAAGAATGCATGTACGTGTTTGATCGTGGTTACTTGGATTATGGGCGCTTTGATCAAATGACGGAAGATGGCTATTTCTTTGTGACCCGTTTGCGTAAAAACGCTGTTGTCCGAGTGTTAGAATCCTTTTCGTTACCAGAAGATTCACCCGTATTCTCTGATGAAATGGTTGTCATTGGAACACCACAAAATCGTTCTGAAAACGTGTTTCGCTTACTCAAATTGCATGATACAAAAGGAAATGAGCTTCATTTACTGACAAATCGGTTTGACATGGACGCAGATGAAATTGCAGAAACCTACCAATCACGTTGGGCAATCGAACTTTTTTTCAAATGGATGAAACAACATCTGAACATTAAAAAGTTTTTTGGTCACAGTGAACAAGCTGTACACAATCAAGTGTACGTAGCCATGATAGTGTACTGTCTGAATGTTTTAGCTCAGTTGAACACAAATAGCGAACGCAGTTACTTACAAATTAGTCGCTATTTGAAGGCTTCTTTGTGGAAATCCGCTCACATTTGGTTACGAAAAATCGAAGGAAACGGCGTCCCATAAAGGTTTGCCAGTCGTTGTTGCACAAGTCATAGGTTATAGTAAAAAAATGGATGTTTACTACCCTCGCTTAGGTGTTTTCGTTTTTTCTCTAAAGTCCAGAAAAAAATAAAACTGAAAATTCAGACATCATTTATGCGACGGTAGTGAAAAAAATTATTCCATTTCCAGCAGGAAGACAAAAGGGAGACAGCCGTCTCCCTTTTGAAAATCATCATTTGTTTCTCATCTGCGGGAATAAAAGAACATCGCGAATAGACGGAGAATTGGTTAAAAGCATAACTAATCTGTCAATGCCAATGCCAAGCCCACCTGTTGGAGGCATGCCATATTCAAGAGCTTCAATGAAATCTTCGTCCATCATATGCGCCTCGTCATTTCCCTGCTCTCTTTCTTTTAATTGAGCTTCAAAGCGTTCACGTTGATCAATAGGATCGTTTAATTCCGTAAAGGCATTTGCATGCTCGCGGCCGACAATAAACAATTCAAAGCGATCTGTGAATCTTGGATCCGCTTCATTCTTTTTGGCGAGCGGAGAAATTTCAACAGGGTGACCGTAAATAAATGTCGGCTGAATTAGTTTATCCTCCACCTTTTGCTCGAAGAACTCATTGACAATATGGCCGTATTGCATATTTTCGTTAATTTCTACTCCGTGTTCTTCAGCTAATGCCCGAGCTTCTTCGGCAGATGTGACATTCCAAAAATCAACATTTGTATATTCTTTAATCGCATCTACCATGTGAAGTCTCTTCCATTTTGGTTTCAAGTCCACTTCATATTCATCGTATTGGATTGTCGTTGTACCTAATACTTCTTGTGCAATATGAGCAATCATGTTTTCTGTCAATTCCATAATATCATGGAAATCTGCATACGCCTCGTACAGTTCAAGCATGGTGAATTCAGGATTATGTCTTGTTGAAACGCCTTCGTTGCGGAAAACGCGGCCGATTTCATAAACTTTTTCTAAACCGCCGACAATCAGCCTTTTCAAGTGAAGCTCAATCGCAATTCTCATGTACAAAGGCATATCCAAAGCATTATGATGAGTGATAAACGGGCGTGCTGCCGCTCCTCCAGCAATGGAGTGCATCATTGGTGTTTCTACTTCCAAATACCCGTGACTGTCTAAATAACGGCGCATGGATTGGATAATTTTGCTTCTTGTTATAAATGTGTTTTTGCTGTCAGGGTTCATAATAAGATCTAAATAGCGCTGGCGGTAGCGCTGTTCAATATCTTTAAGGCCATGGTATTTATCAGGAAGAGGGCGCAAAGCTTTCGTGAGCAGCACAAATTCCGTTGCTTTGACCGAGAGCTCGCCTACTTTTGTTTTAAAAACCGTTCCCTTCACGCCAACAAGATCACCTAAGTCAGCCATGTTAAAAATTTCATATTGATCCTCGCCGACGCTGTCCTTCCGAACATAAATTTGAATTTGGCCCGACAAATCTTGGATATGGGCGAAACCTGCTTTCCCTTTTCCGCGTTTTGTCATAATTCTGCCAGCTATAGAAACGAAAATGTTTTTTTCTTCAAGTTCTTCCTTTGTAAACTCGCCGTACTGCTCTTTTAGTTCAATCGCCTGATGCGAGCGTTCAAATTTTTTTCCGAAAGGGTCGATTCCTTTATCTTTTAATGCATGAAGCTTTTCCCTGCGAACCTGCAATTGATCATTCAACTCTTCTTGGTTATGCAAACCTTCTTTGCTCATACGTATCCACTCCAATAATCTTAAAATTTAACATAGAAAACTGCCAGATTACTGGCAGCCGTCAAAGTATAAGAGAAAGCAGATTGTCTTTATGCGGATTGACGCTCTTTCTCTTCCACTTCACTTGCAAAACGTTCAAGAAGGGAGACCAGTTCTTCTTTTGTTTCACAGTTATTAATAGCATTTCTCACTTTTGCATTGCCTCGAATACCTTTTAAATACCAAGCGGCATGTTTACGCATCTCTCTAACAGCGATGTGCTCACCTTTTAAATTGATTAAACGTTCTAAATGCAGTTTGCATACATCAATCTTTTCTCGAACTGTCGGCTCTTCAATTAATTCTCCCGTTTCTAAATATTTAACAGTGCGATAGATCATCCATGGGTTGCCTAATGCAGCACGGCCGATCATAACCCCGTCTGCACCCGTCTCGTCCAGCATTCTCTTTGCATCTTGAGGGGTTTTGACATCCCCGTTGCCAATCACCGGAATATTCACAGCCTGCTTAACTTCTCTAATAATGTCCCAGTTGGCTTCTCCCTCATACATTTGAACACGGGTTCGTCCATGCAATGCAACAGCCTTGCCCCCTGCCCGCTCAACGGCTTGGGCATTTTCCACCGCATAAATATGTTCTTCATCCCAACCCATGCGCATTTTGACAGTTACCGGTTTTTTCACTGCATCCACAACAGCGGCAACCATGTCATAAATTTTATTGGGATCAAGAAGCCATTTTGCTCCGGCATCACATTTCGTAATTTTCGGTACAGGACAGCCCATGTTAATATCGATGATATCTGCTGTTGTATTGTTATCGACAAATTTTGCCGCTTCCACTAATGTTTCTTTTTCACCGCCAAAAATTTGCAAGCTTAATGGTTTTTCCCGTTCATCAATATAGAGCATGTCCATTGTTTTCGCATTTTTATATAAAATGGCTTTATCGCTGACCATTTCAGCACAAACTAAACCCGCTCCAAATTCTTTGACCGTCAGCCGAAAAGCCGAATTGCATACGCCGGCCATCGGAGCAAGCACAACACGGTTTTTCAATTGAATATCTCCTATTTTAAACAATTTCACCTGCCTCCTTTATTTTTCAGTATCCTCAGGCATCAGCTCGTTCACGCTTACATTCAGCTTAGCAGCAATAATTTCTACTAATTCCTTGCTGGGAAGTCTGTTGCCCCTTTCAACTTCACCAAGAACCGATACAGAAACGCCTAAGTCTTTTGCAAGGCTTTCTTGTGTATAGCCTTTTAGCTTTCTAAAAGCGCGAATCCTTCTTCCCCATTTTTCTGCTTCCATATTCGCACTCCTTTTTTATCTTTTAATTGATCTATTAAAACCAGTAAAGAACGATGCTGATTAGGCCATTGTACATCTTGATCAATTTCAAACAAAGGAATCAATACGAAAGATCTTTCAAACATTCTCGGATGAGGTATGGTAAGCTGTTCTGTTTCAATATTTTCGTTATTATATAATAAAATGTCAAGGTCTATCGTTCTAGGCCCCCATTTAACTTCCCTTGATCTTCCTAAATCATATTCGATTTTTTGCGTAAATGCCAGCAGCTCATACGGCGTGAAATTCGTCGCGATTTTAATGACCATGTTCAAAAACAATTCTTGGTCAATATAACCAACCGGATCGGTTTCATAAATAGAAGACATTTTGATAACCTCAACATCTGGATGCCTGTTCAATTGATTGATGCTTTCTTCCAAATAATATTCCCGATCGCCGATATTCGATCCTAAAGAAATATATGCATAGTTTTTCATGTTCTTCCCCTTTTGATTTCTACTGCTACAGACTTGTAATGACCCGGGATTGGCGGATCCGGCTTTACCACTTTTACTGTGCAATACAAAACAGTCGAAAACTCTTTTAACAGTTCAGATGCTAAATTTTCTGCAACGGCTTCAATAAGCTTATAGGGCTTGCCTTCCACAATTTCCTTACAAATCGTGTACACTTTCGCATAATTCACTGTATCATCTAGTTCATCCGTTTTTCCTGCTTGCTTTAGATCCGTCTCTAAAATAACATCAACTCGAAATCGTTGTCCAAGTTTATTCTCTTCAGGATAAACGCCATGATAGCCCCAAAACTCCATTCCCGTTACATAGATCTTATCAATCGTGATCGCGCCCCTTTCCGAGCATCGCATCCATCATTTTCACCATCCGCGCAATCGGTTTAACGTCATGAACCCGAACGAATTGGCAGCCCTTTTGCACTCCTAAGCATACGGTAGCCGCTGTGCCTTCCATACGCTCCTCTACCGGTAGATCGAGAACTCGTCCGATAAATCTTTTTCTCGACGTACCCAGCAAAACAGGGAAACCAAGGTTTGTAAATTCCTCCAGATGACGCATGACGTGGAGATTATCTTCAAAAGTTTTGGCAAAACCGATTCCTGGATCAAGGATGATTTGTTCGTCCCGAACGCCTGCTTTTTTGGCGATCTCGACACTTTCCATTAAATCGGAAATCATGTCTTTAATCAGATCATTATACCCTTCTTTTTCTCGATTGTGCATTAGAATGATTGGTACGTTATATTCTGCTGCCACGCGAGCGATGTCCGGCTCTTTTTTCGCCCCCCAAACATCATTGATGATGGTTGCTCCAGCTTCCACCGCTTTTTTTGCCACATTCGCTTTGTACGTATCAATGGAAATAGGAACATGAATTTCTTTTGATAATTTTTCAATGACTGGAAGGACTCTGGCCAGCTCCTCCTCTTCTGAAACGGGTTCATGGCCCGGACGGGTTGATTCACCCC
The DNA here is from genome assembly GCF_038008865.1 of Aeribacillus sp. FSL K6-8394. Lineage (NCBI taxonomy): Bacteria > Bacillati > Bacillota > Bacilli > Caryophanales > Bacillaceae > Aeribacillus > Aeribacillus sp. FSL K6-8394. The sequence goes on along the minus strand of NZ_JBBPAA010000002.1, from coordinate 81,405 downwards.
CGACATCAATGATATCGGCGCCATTTTCCACCATTTCTTTTGCATGCTTTAAAGCTTTCTCGATATCGTTAAATTTTCCGCCGTCCGAAAAAGAATCAGGCGTAACGTTTAATATTCCCATTACTTGGGTTTTATCTTCGTAGTGTAATTGATATGGTCCGCACTGTAATATTTTTTCTTTCTCTATTACACCCATTGTTCATCACCCACTTCGAATTCAGATCTTGTCAAAATATGCTGCCGCACCTTCTTATAAATGGTGATTAATCGATTGGTCAAAATTCCCTGTTCACCTGCAAATGCAGTCTGACCAATATGTGTAATTGGGACAATCTCCTGCAAGGAATTTGTGATAAAAGCTTCTTGTGCAGATAACAGATGATCCAATGGATACAATCCTTCTTCATAAGGGATGCGATGTTTTTCAAGGATGGTTAACACGAACTGTCTAGTAATTCCGTTTAATATTCCTGTGCTGACAGCCGGTGTATAGACGGTGTTGTTTTTTACCCAAAAAATGTTGGAAACAATCCCTTCTGCGACATATCCTGAATGTGTTAAAAATATACCTTCCGTTTTCGGATGATCTCCAATTTCTCTTTTTGCCAGCACATTATTTAAAAAATGGTGCGATTTTATGCGAAATGATCCTTCCGGCGTGTTTCGCCGAACCGAAAGAATGACCCCCTGTTTTGTCAATCTTTCCGGCAAATTTAACTCTTTTATAAAAAAGATTAACACCGGATTTTTATAAGGAGCCGCCGACAACCCCAGCTCCTCTGCACCTGCTGAAACATTTATCCGGATATATGCATTATTTAAATGATTTAATTCAAGCAGTCTTTTAATAATTTGTTCTGCTTCCGAGTAAGAAAGAGAAAAATCTATGCCAAGCTCGCGAACCGCTGCATTTAAGCGATCGATATGATCATACAGTAAAAATGGATGACCGTTATAAGTCCTTAATGTTTCAAAAGCGCCGATTCCGTATAAAAATCCATGATCGAACGGAGAAATATGCAGCTCATCCTGCTTTTTATATTCACCATTTACATATAAGTACACTTTTATACACTCTTTTCTTCCGTACGATAATAGGAAAGGAAATGCTTTAACATCAGTTTTCCATGTTCAGTCATAATTGATTCCGGATGAAACTGCACGCCTTCAACCTGCAAAGATTTATGGCGGATTCCCATAATCTCTCCGTCATTCGTCCATGCTGAAATTTCAAAGCAATCCGGAAGCGTTTCTTTTTTGACAATTAAAGAGTGGTACCTTGTAGCGGTGAACGGGTTGTCTAAGCCGTCGAAAATAGTTTTTCCGTCATGATAAATTTGCGATGTTTTCCCGTGCATTAATTTGTCTGCGCGAACAACATCCCCACCGAACACTTGAGCTATTGATTGATGACCTAAGCATACGCCAAAAATCGGAATTTTCCCTGCGAAATACTTAATTGCCTCCATGCTGATCCCCGCCTCATTCGGCGTACACGGACCGGGAGAAATCATCAAATAGGCTGGATTGAGCTGTTCAATTTCCTCAATCGTAATTTCATCATTTCGTCTGACAACAAGCTCTTCGCCGAGCTCACCAAGGTATTGGACTAAATTGTACGTAAAAGAATCATAGTTATCAATCATTAAAATCATCTCTTCTCACCTCTAACTAACTTATTCTCATCTTCGCTCAAATCTTTTGCTTTCCATAACGCTTTTGCTTTTTTCAAACACTCTTTATATTCATATTCTGCAACAGAATCAATGACGATTCCAGCACCTGCTTGCACATAACCCCAACCGTTTTTAGCCAGTAGCGTCCGTATTACAATATTAAATTCTAAATCTCCATTAAAGCCGAGCCAGCCGATCGAACCAGTATATAACCCTCTTCTAGTCGGCTCCAGCTCTTCAATTATTTCCATTGTTCGAACCTTCGGCGCTCCCGTGATTGTGCCGCCCGGAAATACAGCACGCATAATGTCGTAAAATCCTTTTCCTTCTTGCAGCTCGCCACGAACATTTGACACGATATGAATGACATGTGAATATTTCTCAATAGCCATCAGTTCGTTAACTTCAACACTGCCATATTTACATACCCGCCCTAGATCATTTCGTTCTAAATCTACAAGCATGATATGTTCTGCACGTTCTTTTTCATTGGTGATTAATTCCTCAGAAAGCTGGCGGTCTTCTTCATCGCTTCTTCCTCTTGATCTCGTTCCAGCAATCGGACGGGTATTCAGTACATTTCCCCTCTTTTTTATGAGCAGCTCTGGAGATCCACTGGCAATTTGAAACTCAGGAGTATGAATATAGGCCATATATGGGGATGGGTTAATTTTCCGTAATGCTTTATAAATTTCAAACGGATGCGTCGAAAGCGGTTTTGCTTGTCTGACGGATAAGTTGACTTGAAATACATCACCGCTTGCAATATAATCCTTTACTCTTTCAACAGCTTTTTTAAACGGCTGTTCCATAAACATTATCGGCTCATAGCTGAGATCAGCTGAATTCGTATAGCTGAAAATCGTTTCCTCACTTTGCTTACACCATAAAGCTTTCATTTCTTCCAGCCGCTTTTGTGCAGCATCTTTTTCCCCATGTTTATGATACGTTATCAGCCAAAGTGTTTTTTCAGTATGATCAAAAACGGCGATATCTTGAAAAACGATAAAATAAATGTCGGGCACGTGTAAATCGTCCACAGCTATATTGGGTAATTTTTCGAAATAACGAACTGCATCATAGCTAATAAAGCCGATAGCGCCTCCTTGAAAGTCGGGAAGGGAAGGATCGCTTTCACATTTAAACTGTTTCATCCATCCTTCAAAGAGCAAGAGCGGATTTCCTTCCTTTACTTCTTTTTTGTTTTCGCTATAGATCGTAATTGCCCCGTTTTTTCCTTGTATGACGGCAAAAGGGTTTAAACCAGCTATGCTGTAGCGGCCGCCTCTTCCGCTTTCGAGAAGAGCGTAATGTTGTTGTTGTTTTGCCAGCGTTTCAAAGCGATTGAAAAATCGTTCTTTTTCAAAAGGTATTTGGACTGCCAGCAGTTTTCTCACAGATTCCATCGTTCACTCTCCTTCACCCATAAACTTATTTTACAACAAGAAGGAGAGCTTGGCATCAACAGTATTATTTTTCCCCTTCACATAAAATCCAAAAGGCTGCCGACAAATTTCGTCGACAGCCTTTAAACTATTATTCATTCTATTATTCTTCGTCAAACTTATATAATGGAGTACTTAAATATCTTTCTCCATTACTTGGGATGACTGCTAGTACCTTTTTGCCTTTTCCTAGCTCTTTCGCCACTTTCAATGCAGAGAAAATGGCAGCACCTGAAGAAATTCCGCCTAATACTCCTTCTTCTCTCGCAGCTTTTCTAGCGGTTTCAAAAGCTTGCTCAGTTGTAACAGTAATGACTTCATCATAAATCTCTGTATTTAAAATATCCGGAACAAATCCTGCTCCAATACCTTGAATTTTATGCGGACCTGGTTTTCCGCCCGATAATACAGGTGAATCAGCCGGCTCAACAGCATAAATTTTTATGTTCGGATATTTTTCTCTTAATACTTGACCAGCACCAGTAATCGTACCTCCAGTACCGATTCCGGCGACAAATGCATCCAATTGATCGCCCATTTGCTCAACGATTTCCGGGCCAGTTGTTAAACGGTGAATTTCTACATTTGCACGGTTTTTAAATTGCTGCGGCATGAAATAGCCGTGTTTTTCCGCAAGCTCTTCTGCTTTTTTAATAGCCCCTTTCATGCCTTCTGGACCAGGAGTTAAAACAAGCTCTGCTCCATATGCACGCAATAAATTACGGCGCTCTAAACTCATTGTTTCAGGCATAACTAAAATAGCATGTAAACCTTTTGCAGCTGCCACCATAGCTAAACCGATCCCTGTGTTTCCGCTTGTCGGTTCGATAATTGTGTCTCCAGGTTTTAGTTTGCCTTCTTTTTCTGCCGCTTCAATCATTGCTAATGCAATACGGTCTTTTACACTTGATCCGGGGTTGAAAAATTCAAGCTTTAAATAAACGTCTGCGCTGTCCTCTTCTACAATTTTTCCTAATTTTACAACGGGGGTCTTTCCAATTAGATCTAATATAGAGTTTGCAACAACTGCCATCTTATACACCTCTATTTCCGAGTAATTATATTGGTTTTATTGAAAATAATATACCAATAAATTTATGAATTGTCAATCTTTTTCTTCATTTTTCATAAAACCATGTTACGCCGATGTCATCCCACAGCTGCTTTGCTGATACATTTCCTTCCATCTGTTCCAAAGCGATTTGCCTGCGAATCTGATCCTTTACTTCGTCAAACTCCAGCTGTATTCCTTTTATTTTCTCATGCAAAAATATAATCGCATATCCTCTTTCCAGCGGTATTGGGTCCGACCACTCATTGACTTTCATTGTTTTAGCTTGTTCAATATATTCCGGCGGTACATCGCTGGAACTTTCGGAAACATAACCAAGATCTCCGCCTTCTTTCGCCGTCAACTGATCCTTGGACCGTTCAGCGGCAATCCCTTCAAAGCTTGATCCGCCTTTTAATTCATTTATAATTTGTTGGACTTCCTTTTTTGAATCAACCACGATATGGGAAAGATGGTACATGTCATTCATAATATATTGATGTTTATTTTCTTCATAAAATTTCTTCAATTCATTCTCACTAATGTTGGCATCTTTCGTTAAAAGCTCTTCTAATAAAATACTATAGCGAATTTGTTTTCTTAGTTCTTTGTCATTAAGCACGCTATCGCCGTATGATTGAGACGATATTTTATACATTTGCATTTCCCGTTCAACTGTTTTTTCATCTACATCAATATGATTCTTTTTTGCTAGCTCCTCCACAACTTTCACATTGATCATTTCTTCAAGTGTTGTTTTCCCAAATCGTTTTTCCAGTTCATTTAACCATTCCTGCCTTGTAATGCGGCTATCACCGATTTGAGCAACAATTTCATCATTTTCCTCTTTTTGCACTTCTCTTGTATAAGCACTTACCAAAAAGGCAATCGTCACGCAGTTTGTCAATACAAGACTAAAAATTATGACCAAAAGCGCTTTTCTACTCATTCCTCCAGCTCCCTGCCATAATCTATTTTCTAGAAGCCGCTTCTTTTAATTCCTGCAATTCTTCTTTTGAAAACACATATATCTCATTACAAAAATGGCATTGAGCTTCAGCTTTTTCATCCTCATCGATGATTTGTTGAATTTCCTCTTCTCCTAGGCTGATAATGGCACTGGCAAACCTATCTTTAGAACAGCTGCAGTGGAAGCTGACAGGCATGCGATCGATCACTTTCACATTCCCTTCGCCCAGGACGCCTTCCAATATTTCTTCAGGAGTCAGCCCTTTTTGAATTTGCTTAGAGATCGGCTCTATTGTTTGTAATCGCGTCTCAATTTCCGCAATGATTGATTCTTCAGTTCCCGGCATGAGCTGAATAATAAATCCGCCAGCAGCCAGAACAGAGTTATCAGGGTTGACTAAAACTCCCACTCCTACTGAAGACGGGACTTGCTCTGACGTCACTAAATAATAGGCAAAATCTTCTCCCAGCTCGCCGGAAATAATAGGAACTTTCCCCGAAAAATGCTCCCTTAAACCTAAATCCTTTACAATCGACAATGTACCGTTTCTCCCGACTGCACGGGCTACATCCAGTTTGCCGTGTTTATTTAATTCAAAATGGGTCTTAGGATTAGATACATAACCTCTCACTTGACCTTTTGAATTACTGTCAATGACAATGGCTCCTATTGGACCTCCGCCTTCTATTTTTATCGTTAGCTTCTCATCACCCTTTAGCATTGAACTCATCATCACGCCGGCTGTCATTGCTCTTCCAAGAGCAGCGGTGGCTGTCGGCCATGTTTGGTGGCGGCGTTGAGCTTCACTCACTGTATCAGTCGTCTTCACTGCATATGCTCGCACTCCTCCGCCATAGGCTAAAGATTTGACTAAATAATCGTTCATTTGTTTCCTACTCCCTTCCGAGATTTCGTTCGTAAATTAACCGCAAGCCTGTTAATGTTAACAATGGATCAACGATTTCGATCATGTCAGACTCATTGGCGATTAGCCCGGCTAGACCGCCTGTAGCAATAACTCTCGGTTCCTTTTTAGCTTGCGCTTTCATCCTTCTGACAATTCCTTCTACTTGACCAACATAGCCGAATAAAATTCCTGATTGCATGGCGGCTACTGTATTTTTCCCAATAATATGGTCAGGTTTGGCGATTTCGATTCTAGGAAGCTTCGCGGCTTTTGAGTATAAAGCTTCGGTGGAAATGTTAATCCCTGGTGCAATGGCACCGCCTTCATATTGTCCTTTTTCATTAATGTAGCAATAAGTTGTTGCTGTGCCGAAATCAACAATAATAAGCGGACAGCCATATAAATGAACACCGGCAACTGCATTGACGATCCTGTCCGCCCCAACTTCACGCGGATTATCATACTTTATATTAAGACCTGTTTTAATTCCTGGGCCGACAATAAGCGGATCTACATGAAAATATTTCTCGCACATTTTTTCCATGGCATACATAATCGGTGGAACGACAGAAGAAATAATGATTCCCGTTATGTCCGAAAATTTTAATCCTACGTATTCAAACAATGATTTAAACATCATTCCGTATTCATCTTCGGTTTTATGTCGATTGGTTTCAATTCGCCAATGGTAAAGCAATTGTTCTTTTTCGTATACTCCAATCACCGTATTTGTGTTCCCAACATCTAAAGCTAAAATCATGTCCATCACCTTTTCCCTTCGTTCAAGCATTCCCTCATCATCATATCACATATTGATCGCAGCAGGCTGTTATGGAGTACGTGAGCAATAGAAAACCGTCAACTTTAAACAGTTGACGGCTTTATTACTTATTCTTCTTTAAGCTCCGGCTTGATAGAGGGAGACTCATCTTTCTTTGTCTGAATATTGACTTTTACAGCTTCATCTTTTTGATTGCTTTCATCTTTTTTCACATTTTCTGAAGCTGCTTTTTGTTCAGACTTATCAGGCAATGAACCGTGTTCCACCAGATGCTTAATTTGTTCTGCATCAAGTGTTTCCACTTCTAATAACGTTTTTGCAATTAGTTCAAGTTTATCGCGATTTTCTGTCAAAATTCGTTTTGCTTTTTCATAACATTCTTTAATGATGCGCTGAATTTCTAAGTCGATTTCATAAGCAATCGCATCACTATAATTTTGCTCACTTTGGATGTCACGCCCTAAAAAGACTTGGCCTTGAGAGCTTCCAAATTGCAATGGACCCAATTTTTCTGACATTCCAAATTCTGTAACCATTCTGCGCGCAATATTCGTCGCACGCTGGAAGTCGTTATGGGCACCGGTGCTAACCTCACCGAATACAATTTCCTCTGCAACCCGACCGCCAAGCAATCCAGTTATTTTGTCAAGGAGCTCAGGTTTTGTCATGAAATAGCGGTCTTCTTTCGGCAGCATGACAGCATATCCTCCAGCTTGACCCCGAGGAACAATCGTTACTTTATGCACCATTTCCGCCTCATCTAAAACGAGACCGATAACGGTATGTCCTCCTTCATGATAGGCAACAATACGGCGCTCCTTTTCCGAAATAACCCTGCTTTTTTTCGCAGGTCCTGCAATTACACGATCGGTTGCCTCGTCTATATCCGCCATATCGATTTTCTTTTTATTTTGGCGAGCAGCAACGAGAGCAGCCTCATTCAATAGGTTTTCCAAGTCAGCTCCAGAAAAGCCCGGCGTTCTCATCGCAATGTTCCGCAAATTCACCGATTCATCCAACGGTTTATTGCGTGCATGCACTTTGAGCACTGCTTCGCGCCCGTTCACATCCGGACGATCAACCGTAATTTGACGGTCAAATCGACCAGGGCGGAGAAGGGCTGGGTCTAAAATATCCGGACGGTTTGTCGCCGCAATAATAATGATTCCTTCGTTGGAACTAAATCCATCCATCTCAACGAGAAGCTGATTTAACGTTTGTTCACGTTCATCGTGACCGCCGCCTAAACCTGCTCCTCTTTGGCGTCCAACAGCATCAATTTCATCAATAAAAATGATACACGGGGCATTTTTCTTAGCCGTTTCAAACAAATCCCGAACACGAGAAGCACCTACACCGACAAACATCTCGACAAAATCAGAACCGCTTATGGAGAAAAACGGCACACCTGCTTCTCCAGCCACCGCGCGGGCCAGCAATGTTTTACCAGTACCCGGAGGTCCAACTAAAAGAACTCCTTTCGGTATGCGCGCTCCAAGTTCAGAAAACTTGCGGGGATCCTTTAAAAATTCCACTACTTCCACTAGTTCAGCCTTTTCCTCATCGGCTCCTGCAACATCTTTAAATTTTACTTTTTTCTTGTCGTCGTTATACAGCTTTGCCTTGCTCTTCCCGAAGTTCATAACTCGGCTTCCGCCGCCTTGAGCCTGATTGAGCACAAAGAAGAACAAAATAAAGATTATAATAAATGGGATGAGGGATGTGAAAAATTGCACCCATCCGTTTGTATCATCTGCTGGGGACCATTTAACTTCCGTTTGATTTTTTGAAGCAGCAGTATTGATGAGGTTTAATGCGTCATCGCCTGATAAATAGGTGATAAAGTATTGATTTTCTTCATATCCCTTCAGCTGTCCTCTGACTTCATATACTCCTCTTACTGGTTTTAACGTTATATTTTCAACATCTCCGTTTTCCAAATTGGAGATGAAGGTACTATATGTCATTTGTTCAGTTTTTTGGTTACCGCCCTGAAAAAAATTCACAACGCCGATAACCACTAAAAAAATCAGCAAATAAAATATGGTGTTTCGGAAAATCCGATTCATTCCTTACCTCCTCCCACAATGAAACAAACTATATTCAATAGTATCATAGAAAATCATCCCAGCACAACTGATACGCTATCCTTTCAACGATCATTATTTATTTTGATAAACTTCAGGCTTTAATATCCCTATAAACGGAAGATTGCGGTATTTTTCCGCATAGTCCAGACCATAACCGACAACGAACGCATCCGGAACTTCAAAACATACATAATCTGCCTCAATATTTGCCTTTCGCCCGCTCGGTTTGTCCAAAAGGGTTACAATTTTAACGGATGCTGCTTTCCGATACCGGAAAAGATCGACTAAATAGCTTAATGTCAATCCGCTATCGATTATATCTTCAATGATTAAAAGATCCCGGCCTTCGACGGAAGTGTCTAAATCCTTAATTATTTTCACCTCACCCGATGAAACGGTTTTGTTTCCATAACTGGAAACGTCCATAAAATCAATTTCCAAATATGTATTGATATGCTTTATTAAATCCGCCATAAACGGCATAGCACCTTTTAAAACCCCGATAGCGAGGGGAAACTTATTTTTATATTCCTCCGTTAATATCGCTCCTAATTCTTTTACTTTTTCTTTGATTTCTTCTTCAGAAATTAAGACTTTTTCAATATCTTCGATCATTTCCTTTCCTCCTGATGAGATCACTGCTCTTTATATTGTAATACAATATAAGATTCATTGGTAATGCTAATTTCCTCTAAATTTGATTTTTTTACAAGCGGAATCCATATGATTTGGCCGTTGCCATTTTCAACGATTGGGAGAAGGTTGCGCTCTTCCCTCGGTATTTTTTTATCAATAAAAATATCTTTTACCTTTTTCGTGCCGTTCATGCCTTTAATTGTCATTTTGTCTCCTTTTTTTCTGCTCCGAATAATTAAAGGCGGAACGTACCATTTTTTTGGAAGATAGAAAACGTCATCACCTTTATACGAAGGAATCCCAAAAAAGGTTTCAGTAAAAAATATTTTTCCGTTCGGCAAATGTATTTTTCCCGGTACCGGTACCGTGTAGCAGAAAGATTCACTATTTGGCGATTGAAACGTAAAGGTGCATTCATCATAAGATTTTATGACTTTGAGCCCCATAGGCAAATGAAGCATCCCCGAAGGGTGCGCTTTCATCAAAAATTCGTTTACATTTTCAATATGAACAGCCGAGAAGGAGCCGCTTTTTATCAGATCATTCAATATTTGATAAACCGCTCTCCTTTTGATCGGATCAGGAAGCTTTTTATATTCTTGTTTATGAATAGTAACGGAAGAATTCGTTTTTCTTATCACTACTTTATTTAATTTTTCCTTCGTTAATTCCTCCAAAAATCGCTCATCATCCAAAAAGACCTCACTGAAATATTGAAAATGTTCATGCAGCCTTTTGTTCTCCTTTTTCAAAAACGGCAAAACATATTTGCGAAACCTGTTCCGTGTATACGTATCTTTTTCATTGCTTGGATCAAATCGGGGCGCCAGCTGAAATTCTTCACAATACTTTAAAATTTCATCCTTTGTTGCGGCTAAAAAGGGGCGTATGATTCTCCCTCTGCCGAAAGGCCGTATGACAGGAATTCCCGCTAGTCCCTTCCCTATTGTTCCGCGAACAAGATTCATTAAAATCGTTTCAATTTGGTCATCTCCATGATGAGCTAGAGCCAAAGCATCCGCCTGAAGCTGATCCATCAATTCTAAGAAAAATTGGTAGCGGCATTCTCTAGCAGCCTGCTGGGCATTCAACCGGTGTTTCTCAGCATAACGGGCCGCATTGATTTGCTTAGCGTAACAAGGTATGTTTAATTCCCGGCAAAAATTGATGACAAATTCCATCTCTTTTTGTGATTCTATGCCTCGGAACATATGATCAACATGTGCTGCTATAACAGTGATGCCAAATTGATCTTTAAATGTATTTAAAAAATGTAGAAGTGCTAGTGAATCCGGGCCGCCGGACACACCTACTATGACCGTACTATTTTTTTGGAGCAATTGATGTTTTTCAATAAACGCACATACATTTTGAATCAAAGACCGTCACATCCAATATTTCTCTAGTTATCTTTATCCTATCATTATTTGCCTGCCTTCTGCAAAGACAAAGCCTTTTGCATTTTACTGTTATTTTCCTAAAAGGGAAGCAGTTCAGATCGGACATTTTTTGAAATAGTCGGGGCACTCGCGGAAGCATGAGAAGGGGGAAAAGCACTGCCGCTTTAAACAAGCAGCAGCCATTTACAGAAGTGTCGCAAAAATATATAAAGAATATAGAAATGCCAGGCAAACCATGATCACCAATGTTTCGATCACCCCTTTGCTTTTCTTTTTCTTTCTTTTTCGATTGTTAGCTGTCCTTTTCGGTTTAGATTGTGCTTGTACATTTCTCTTTCTTTGCAAATTAGCGTTTGAAACATGATGCAAAAGATCCTGCTTCATTTCCAAAGCGGATGAATAGGAGCCAAATAAAGCTTTCGTCAACACTTGTTTTCTTTCGTTTAAAAAAGGATGGGAGTTAATGATTTGCATCAATTGCTCCTTACTGTTTCCTTTTTTTGAAAAGCGTTTTTGAAAAACAGCATTGATAATAATCATACCGACTGCAAAAAGATCATATTTCGGTTCAGCTTTTCTCGTCCCCAATTCCCAGTATCCCCTGTCAAAAAACTCTGTAAATTCTTTAATGGATCTTCCGTTTATCGTTGTGCCACCTACATCAATACAGCGAATTTTAGGAGGAGGTCCTGTAACAATTAGATTGTCAGGCTTTAAATCACCAAAAACCCAGCCTGACTGATGAAGCTCCTCCAAATTGGACAAAAGCTGCAAGATTAGCACGTCAATCCAAATCGCACCATTATTTTTAATAAACTGGATAAAATGTTCACCTTTAACATACTCCATAACATAAAACGGAAGCATCTTTCCGCTAGCTGTGTTAAACCAATCGTCCACATCGATCAAAGAAGGCCCAAGGCACGAACCTTGGACCTTGGCCAGTCTCTTTAACACGTTTACTTCTGAAGTGATTCCCATGCTATTTTCACTTATTTTTAATGCTGCATACCCTTTACTGGATTCAATCAGGTAAACCGACCCTGTTGCTCCGCACCCCAGCATTTTTAATATCCGATACGTGTTTCCATGCCATTTTCCTTTAATAATGGTACCGGGAAGAACTTTACATGCTTTGTTCATCGAGGTATTCATCATCGAGCATTCCCCTCAATGAGCGTTTTTGTTTAAAATGTTGTATAGCTCCTTTTATCGCCGGACCAGTTGGTGTCAATCCTTCTGTCGTTAATTTCGGAAAAATGGTTGATAAAGAATCCAGTTTCGGAGTCCAATCCAATAAAATTTCTGTTTCTGATCTTTTCCCAGGAAATATAAACAGCGAATATTGATTATTGCCTATTCTTGAATTTAGGCTAATGGATAAATCAAAAAGCGCTTCTTTTACCGTTGGAAGCTTTGGCCCCATGCTTGCGCTCGTATCTACGAGAATTAAAATTTCTAAATTGACCGTTTCACCAAGCTCTTCCACAACCTCCATAACTTCACCACGCTGTTCAGGCGGCAGCTCTTCAATAGAAGTTGATTTTCCTAAAATATGCTTTAATTCACGATTAACAACTCCCTGCAATGTTTGTGTCATCGCTTTTCTAGTGACCATCTGTACTGTTTGTGAAAGCTGATGGGCATAAACTACCTGGCTCACTCCTCCCCCTGCCTCAGCAATTCCTTCTATTTCCTGCATTGCATCTTGATCTATCACTTTCTCTTCTAAAATCCCAATTACGTTGACAGTAATCCCATGCTCCTTAGCTAAAGCCGCCATAGCAATTGGATCTTCACCATGATTTGAGCATCCGTCAGTTAACAACAAAATTTGTTTTAATGTCCCTTTTCTCATTTTTCCTCCTCCTGGTCAATGATTTATTACCATCCTCACCAGAAGGAAAACGTTTTATACTAAGCATGGCAGAAAATCAGCTTATCTTTTTCGATTTATAAAAATTTGAAACAGGGATCGCCGCCCATTTCGGTGTATTATGATTAATTCGAGCCACCACAACTGTCATATCGTCATCGATTGCCCCCGATCTGGAGCGGATCACCTCCTCCATAATTAAATCGGCTATTTCTTGTGGATCATCAGTCTCTATTTCTTTTATTTTTCTTTTCATCCATAAATCATAATTTTCTACATGCCTTGGTCCCTCAAATATTCCGTCACTCATCATAATTAATAAATCTCCTGCTTTTAGCTGTTCGTCTACAATGTCCACCTCAAAATCATCGATAATGCCGATCGGCAAATTACTAGACTCGATTTTGACAATTTTATTTCCTCGTTTAATAAAACTCGGAGTAGATCCGATTTTCATAAATTTGCAATTGGCGCTTTGTAAATCAATGATAGACAAATCTAATGTTGCATAAATTTCATCTGTCGTTCTCAGCGACAATATAGAGTTGATGGTTTTGATAGCAATTTTTTCATCAATGCCTGATTGAAGAATTTTTTCCAACAATTTAATCGTTTCATTGCTTTCAAAATGAGCCCTTTCCCCGTTCCCCATTCCATCGCTAATGGCTATGGCAAATTTTCCGACGCCCAATTCAATCATGGAATGGCTGTCGCCTGAAACAAGACCTCCTCCTTTTGCAGCATGAGCAACACCCGTTTCCACTTTGTATGCTTTTGCAGAACCGAACACAACGTGGCAAAATCCATTTGGATAACCTGCACATTCTTCATTTTTCACGATGATCATTTCGTTTAATATATCGGAAAGCATCGGAGCAATAATTTTTTCACATTCTCCATGGCCGCCGCAATACGGAATGCTCATTTCTATATCGACGTTCCCTTTTTCAAGGCTGTATATATCAATATGGCCAATTTCTAAACCGAAGTTTTGAAGAGCATAGAAAATTTGCTCTTCCTGCAGAAAATGATGTTCCCGTTCCTTTTTCATTTCCCGAGAAAAGTCGGACATTACTTGAGCAACTCCTAGCAGCTGTTCAGCTACCAATCTTCTGCTTTCTTGCACTTGCTTTTTTAATTTCCGATTCGCTTCTAAAAAGTGCATTTCCTGCTCAATCGTCCCGACCACTAGATTAGCTTTCGAACAATGCCTGTGAAGCTTTTTCTGCAATCTGCGATTATTTGCATACGTCTTTTCTTTCGTTTCATTCATCACTTGCTTCATTAATTGATATGTCTGGTCAAAATTGTTGACCCAACATTTCTCCTTCTTAAAACAAGTTTGGCATGTCTGTCCGGTGATCTTGCTTAAAAATAAATCCGTTTCTCTTTCTATATCCTCTCCATCCTCCGGGTAAAAAGTCGAAAAGCTCTCAGATAATGCCCGAAAAACGTTAGAAAATTGATCAACCCGCCGAGCAGTTATATCACGTATATTTCGAACATACTTTTGCTGCTCCAAAACATGCTCGTTTGTTCCAGGAATATGCTTTGCCAGCTGTTCTGTAAAGCTTTTCGGGGTCAGTAAAAACAGCAAAACCGCGGCGCCCGATTCCCATAAGGTTGTCCAAACATCAGCCGATCCTTCTCCATATAGCGTGATTAAAAGTGAGCCAATGATCAGGCCAACTGACGCTCCTGCTTTTTGTCCTTCCTTTAGCAGACCTCCCAATAAACCTGAAAATGCAAGTAGGCTCATATGATACAAATTGGAAACATTCGCCAGGCTAAGCACCAAACCTGTTACAGCACCAACTGTACATCCGATGCCTGCACCTCCGGTAAAAGCGAGCAATAGGACAATATATCGTGAAAGAACGTGTTCCGCCTGTATATTTTGGTAACTGATTCCAACTAAGCCCGTCATGACGGACGCAAGCAAAATCATCAAGCAGATAATCTCTTCGACTCGTAAAGTTTGTTTATATTTCCGCACTGAAAGAAGCGGGATGCTCTGCAAAAAAATCAACGTCAGGATGATCGACAGACCTGCCTCAACCCCTGTCATTAAAAGATCGTACGTGCTGATAAATCCTGCAGTTAACTTTGAATATAAAAGGCGGCTGGCAGCAAGTCCCGAAAAAATCGTAAAAGGCAATATTTTTATTTCATCTGTTTTAATGAAAAAACTAGTCATTTTATGAAGCAAAAGAAATATACATATAGAAGAAAGCACTAACAAACATAATTCCAATGAGATGGTGAATGCCCCTGCAATTAGTGATAGTGCAGCAAGCAATGCCTTGTCCCTTTTTAAAAGCCATACAGCTCCAAAAAAAGGAAGGGCGAACGGAATAATTTCAGATAAAATAAAAGCTCTCCCCAGCAAAAAGCCGACCAATACATAAACAAACCCTTTGTGAAACAGAAAAGAATGCAAATGCAGCCCCGCTCTTTTCCAAGATCTCCATAGAAGTGATTGTGTTCTTTCCAATTGGACATTGGCAAAAGGTATCAGAAATCTTCTCTCAACTTTTTCCATTATAGCGACACTCCTCCTACTACCGTAATTGATAGTCATTATACAAGCTTTTCATAAAGGAATTTGTCAAAAGGAGGAAATTGTTTATAAGAATATTTCGACGATTTCTGTTATAGACGACAAATCTTTTAAAAGGAACAGAGCAGCCCATTGAGACATTGAGTCGCGTCATTTCAAAGAGATGATTGTAACAGCGTGTTAGTCCGTTTTAAAAGCGAAAGCCGAAAAACATGAGTCGGAACTTGTTGAAATCGGTGAAAAATTAAATTTATCTATCCTATATAAATACAAAATTTTAAACTTTTCCATAAAAAAAGACTCTTTCTTTTAAAGAAAGAGCCTCTTCTCATGACCCGTACGGGATTCGAACCCGTGTTACCGCCGTGAAAGGGCGGTGTCTTAACCACTTGACCAACGGGCCAATATTCAATTGGTAGCGGCGGAGGGAATCGAACCCCCGACCTCACGGGTATGAACCGTACGCTCTAGCCAGCTGAGCTACGCCGCCAAATCAACTGCATCTTTATGTTCATGTAAAATACGCACATGTTCTATAATACATATGAACATGAGAGCCGTCAACAATAAAATAAAAAAATAATTTTCGGACAATTTAAATACACCACCTGAATCTTCAGGTGGCGGTCTGCGATCATCTATAACATTAACAGCAGCAAGTTACCCCCTTCTTGCTCCTCTCCCTCCTCGTCTTGATTCAGTGTGACGCCGAAGTGAAGCAAGACGGTCCTCGCTCTCTTTTAAAAAGCGGCTCATTTTTTGCTCAAAACTTTCTTTGGAACGATGATCATGTTTTTTTGGACGATCTTTTGCCTTTTTGATGGACAATCCGATTTTTCCGTCTTCTTCTACATTAATAACCTTGACTTCAACCTCATCGCCGACTTTTAAATGATCATGAATGTCTTTCACGTAATTGTCAGCAACTTCACTAATATGAACAAGTCCTGTTGAGCCTCCTGGCAGCTCCACAAATGCTCCAAAATTCGTAATGCCAGTTACTTTACCTTGTAACTTGCTGCCAACTTCAATTGACATAAAAAAAATGCTCCTCCTTAAATCATAAAAAAATTAAAAATAATTTATTTAATTATACAAAAATAAAAAAACGGGGTCAATATTACTGTTCATTCCCCGGAATATTAAAAATGACTTCTCCTTCATCAGATAAAAAATAATCTTTTCTTGCAAGCTTTGTGATATATTCTTCATCCTTCAGCTTGATGATTTCCGCCTTCAAATCTTTTTCCTCTTCTTTTAAATTCTCCAGTTTTGTTTCAAGCTGTTTTTTTTCTTCAAGCTTCTTATTGATAGCAATTGATTGAGAAACGAGCGTTGACGCCATAATCGCAATACAAGTAACAGCCATTATACCAAATGCAGCTAACCGTCGAATTAGCCCTCGTTTTCTTCTTTGTCTCATCTCAGCTTTAACTTCTTGTCCAGGTTCATTTGTTTGCTGCAGCATAGCTACATTCAACTCTCGTTTCTCTCTCATTCCTGCAATCCCTCCTAAATTTAGCGGAACCGACGATACAGCTTACGTAACATATTCTTTATATTTATGAATATTCCTTCTATGATTTGTTTCGAATGCAGCATCTTTTGCTTTATTGGTTGAGGAGCTTTTCCCAAAAGTATGTTCAATCCCCATAGTAATGGCGCTAATAATATTTTACATAACTTGAATAAGAGTTGTGAAGACCATTTGATAACCTTCCATAAAAATAGTAAAAGAGACATAGAACATGCTATCGCCATATGAACTATCCATTTAATAGGATTGATAAGAAGCAGTAAAACGATTTTTACAAAAAATTGGTATATAGAAACAGCGATTTTTATCATAATCCGCAAACATGCCATGTATCCGTTCCGTAGGAGGCTTTGATAGGCGGCAAAACCGCATAAAAGTGCTAAAAATACATAAAATCTTAATTCCCCTTGATTTACATACAATAGAACATAAAAAGTTAAAAGTCCTTGAACCGCCCAAAATACTAAATCGTTTAAAAAAACAACCCACCTTTTTCGATCCCATCTTTTTAAAAAAAAATTGTAAGTATCAAGTGCGGCGCCTAGAAAACTGCCCATGCCGATCATCGCAATCATGGTGTAAAATTGAGTGGTAAGGGTCATTTAAACAACTTGCTAAAAATGCCTTTAGCCTTCTCCGAGCTGAAATCATCTAAATAAGAAACTTCATAAATTTTTCCTTTTATGGATACGACGCCTTTATCGACATCCAAGTTTTTCATTTGTAAATGTTCTCCCCGAACCGCGAGCGGACCCATTACCGTCTCAAGCAAAAATTCCTCATTATCAAAGCTTTCCACCTGCTTCACGCCAGAAATATCTAACAGCTTCCGGTCCTTCATGACTACATTATGCTCCTGCACGGTTTCTTTATGTGAATGGTTACCGCCATAATACTGGCTCATTATCATCCCCCCGCACTCTAATTAATGGATGCTTTCCTTTTACATTTTTATGTAAGATGTGCAGGGTTTAGAACAAGCCTTGTTGTTTCCTTGTACAATACAGGGAGCGTTTTATAAATCTGTCCTTTGTTCTTCCTTCAAAATGGTATAAAGATTTTTTGCCTCTTCCTTCTTTACTGTTTCATTTATAGATTCGATTTTTATTGTCACTACCTTATGTCCAAATTGAATGGACAGCTCGTCGCCAACCTTCACATTGGAGCTCGCTTTTGCTGGATGCCCGTTGATTGTCACTCTTCCTTGATCTGCCACTTCCTTGGCAAGCGTGCGTCTTTTCACCAGCCTCGATACTTTTAAAAATTTATCTAATCTCATGTCCGATCCCTCTCTTTCATTTTAGCCTCTTCCCAATATTGATCCATTTCTGCCAAAGACATACTTTTTAAATTTTTCCCAGCATCACGGGCCTTTTGTTCTATAAACCGAAATCTCCGCGAAAACTTTTCGTTTGTCATGACTAATGCTTCTTCAGGCTCAATTTCGTAAAATCTTCCAACATTAATAAGAGCAAACAGAATATCGCCGAACTCTTCTTTTGCTTTTTCCGTTCCGCCATCTCCATTATCGATTTCCTTTTTAAACTCCTGCAGTTCTTCTGACACCTTCTCCCAAGCATCCAGTACATCCGGCCAATCGAAACCGATTTTCGCCGCCTTTCTTTGATATTGATAAGCTTTTGACAGAGCTGGGAGCGCCTTTGAAACAGAATCTAACAGTGATTCGCTCTCATTCCTGTTTTCAGATTTTTTTGCTTCCTCCCAGCTCTTTACAGCTTCTTCTGCATTTTGTGCCTCGACATTGCCAAAAACATGGGGATGGCGGCGGATCATTTTATCTGTTAACATGCGAATCACATCATCAATGGTAAAAAATCCTTCGTCATCTCCAATTTGGGCATGAAGCACCACCTGAAGCAAAACGTCTCCGAGCTCTTCAATCATATGATCAATATCATTTTCATCAATAGCTTCAATCAGCTCGTAGCATTCTTCAATTAAGTACCGCTTTAATGATTGATGGGTTTGCTTTCGATCCCACGGACAGCCGTTTGGCCCGCGAAGTGTTCGAATGACGTTTCGCAACGCTGAAAAGCGATGATACAGCAATTGTTCATCCTTGACCGGCGGGATGTATAACGATGTTAAATTGCTCAGTTCTACACATCTATCCATTTCATATAATCGAACTTTTTTAATGTCCTCGTATTTGCTCCCTGCAGCCGTTACGAGGTAAACTTCATAATCGAACGGCAAGTCTTCCATTAACGTCAATTTCACATCCGATGCAATCATCTTGTCATAAACTTGGCAAATAATCAAATGCTGCCGAAAGGAAAGCTCTTCCCGCTTCATATCCTGCGCATCAATGAATTGCAAGCCTTCGACAGGATCGATGCGCAGAGCTTGAAACATTGCATCCAAAAACGATTGTCCGCCCTGTATCGACACATTTACTTTTCCTTGCTCCATTTCCTTCAGCAAAAGCTGAACGGTTTTTTCTGCAACAAGCGGATGTCCAGGTACCGCATATACGATATGCTGATATTTTTCTGCTTCCTCCAATAGTTTTTTTGCAATTTCCGCATAAACATCTTCAAATTGATCAAACATTTCATAAACGGAATCGAAAGACTGAAACGAGCCAATTTCGTCTTTAATTTCACTTAAAACAGGATGATCCTCTGTTCTTACAAATAGCGGCAGACTGGAGGTCAAAATTTTAAAAACCCCTAGCGGCAGCTGATCGACATCCCCCGCACCCAGGCCAACAATCGTAATTTGCTTATCCATTTTCCTTCCTCTCTTTCCATGCACTGATCTTATTTTTAAAAGGCAAGCTCTCTATTTCCTTCCCTGTAAAAATGGCTGATTGGATGATGAAAAACATATACACAGCCGCTCCGAAAACGACAGCTGTCAATGATTGAATGGAAGCGCTCATACGCGTTTCGTCTGATATAAAAAAATCAAATAGAAAAAAGTAAAGCTTGATCGATAAAAACATGACAACAGCAGAGCCAATCATTTTCCATACAGCCTTGAAAGAAGCTAACTTATATTTTTTCCGATTTAAAACCGCTAGATTCAACAAGCACACGACTCCATATCCGCAAACAGTCGCCAATGCCGCCCCGTATGTATGGAAAAACGGAATGAAGCATTCATTGAGTAAGATTTTCACGGCTACTCCGGCTAAAACAGATAAAGCCGGCCAGACGGTTTCATTGACTCCTTGCAAAATGCCGGCAGACGTTATCGCAACCGAGCTAAATAAAATCGAAATGCTGAACACCGATAATACGCCCGCCCCTTTTGTATCGGCAAACAGCATGAAATCAACTTGCTCGATGATGGAAATTAAACCTGCCGTAGCCCCGATGGCGACAATCAAACAAATTTTAAAAGATAAGGCGACATGCTGCTGAATATATTGAAATGCTTTATGCCGAAACGATGAAATAAGCGGAACAAGAGACAATGCAAGAGATGTAGCTGCAACCGTTCCTACCTGCAATAGCGGTTGTCCCCGATCATATATGCCTTTTGCTATTTTCGCTGCTTCAGGATCTGCACCGCTGTTGACCATCAGTTTATACAGCTGAAATGAATCTGCCAATTGCATAAAAATCATCAGCATGCTCGTCAAACAAAAGGTCACAGTATAAATCAGCAATTTGGTTAAGATCTTTTTCACAGATACAGCCGCTTCTTTCGATGATCGGGAAAGCGGTAACGGCACTCTTTTTTTCCAATATACAAGCAAAAGCATAAACGCCCCGATATACCCAATGAGGGAGCTAAAAATGGCGCCGGCAGCTGTTTCATAAAGATCGAATCCTTTATAAACGAAATAGCAAGTGATCGATAAAAAAGCACCGACCCGTATAGCTTGTTCAACGATTTGCGACAAAGATACCGGCAGCATTTCATGGCAGCTTTGAAAAACGCCTCTTAGCATTGAAATAAATGGAAAAAACAGAAACGAACATGCAGCCGCTTTTAATAAAAGCGCCAGTTTCGGATCACCCATCCAACGGGCAAGCTTGTCAGCTCCTAAAAACAAGCTCGTGAACGAAAACAGACTGATCAAAGCAAAAAAAGAAAAACAGACGACCAATATTTTCCGGAAATTTTTAAAATTGCTGCCATCGCCATACTCATTCAGCAGCTTTGACAGAATAACCGGAAATCCCGTTGTCGATAAAACCATGACAATTGCTAAAAACGGATATATTTGCTGATAAATATAAAAACCGATATCCCCTACAATATTTTGATAAGGAACTCGGTAGATAGCACTTAATCCTTTCGTAATGATTCCAGCAGCCGTCAATAAAACCGCACCTTGCAAAAATTTGTTCGTTCTTGCTTGAGGCACATTTTGAATCACACGTTTACTCCTTCCAAAATTCATGCTTCATCTTTTTCCAGCATATTATAACATAATCTCGTCCACATTCGGCCGAAAGAGAATCTTTAGAGCGCTCGGCTAAACTTCACGGCTTTTAAGTCCAAATTCCGGCATAAGTTCCGTAAATAAAAAAATCCTAACACATACCCCATTTAACCTTCGTGGTATCGCAATACTAGAGACACCTTACCTGAAAGGTTTATTTTCTGCTCCTTGCCACGCTCAATAAAATTTAACAGCGATGAAATGCCTGCTATCCTGTTGACTATTGTGAAGGGAATTGACTGTCCGCCCTTCGAAGTGATGAGCTTTCTTGGCAAATTCACCGGCAGGATTTTAGAAAAATTCCCCAAAATAAGAAGGTGAATTAGAGGAACAAAAGGTTTTAGTCTGTTCCTAAAGAGGAAAAGCAGAACTTCAACAAACCGTGTCGAAATATCATATAGATGAACTTTGAAAATCATGGAAATAAAACCATCCAACACAATCATGTTTTACGTTGTAGCTTTCCATCCGAAAGATGTTTTAAACAGGTAGCGCCGTCGTTCGTTAAATACGTGAAGAGTGGAAATAAAGAAGAGACCACAGAAATTGTTGTGAATTCTGTGGTCTCTTTTATTAACATGGTGTTGGAGACAGTCTGCTTGTGGAAGAAGTAAAAAAGTATTATTCCCTTTATTGTTCCATTTGTCTTGCCAAAAAACTAGCGGCTGTCTCAACTGCCTTACTTTCTACTTCTGTTAAAGGCTGCTCATTCGAAAATATGACAACAGCCCCGATAGGATCACCGTTTGCAATGATCGGTCCAATGCAATAAGATTTTACTCGTTCAGTTACACCATCAGCGATTTCAATTTCTTCTTCTTCTGAAATGAAAACCGATTGCCGTTCATCCATCACCCGTTCCAGCAGCTCGCTTATATTTTTATTCAAATACTCTTTTTTCGAAACTCCGGAAACAGCAATAATAGCATCACGATCACATATGAGAACGGGGCTGTTTAAGCTATCGAATAACGCTTCAGCATATTCTTTCGCAAAATCACTCAATTCACTGATTGGGGAGTATTTTTTCAGTATTACTTCACCATCTCGGTCAACGAAAATTTCTAATGGGTCGCCTTCACGGATACGCAATGTTCTTCGAATTTCTTTAGGAATGACTACACGGCCTAAATCATCAATCCGTCGAACGATACCAGTTGCTTTCATCTTATGCTGCCTCACTTTCATCTAAAGATTAGTAAAGTAGCGATTGCCCTTTTTCCATTTTTGGAACAATCACCATCGTTGAAATTAGTATCCTTCACTAACCACGTAATATACATGATGAAAGCGAATTTTTTCCAAACACTGCTTAAAAACCCATTGCCAGCATTTCCATTTTAACCCTGCTTTCAATATTAGCCGGCAGAAACTTCTTCTTTCTTTGCATCTTTTAAGCCTGCCAACAGCTTCATTAAAATAGACAGCCATTTTTCAGTTTCTAAATTATGAATTTGCAATGTTAATTTCAGCCTTTTTCCTTCCATGCCAAACCCGACTATGCGACCGAATTCATCCGTTAGCTCGAACAATTTTTGTCCGTCAAAGGAGCTGCTTGCTTCCTCTGAAATAAGAATCGTGATAAGATCTTTCGTTTGTTTAATGGCTTCGACTTTTTCTTGCCGTGCATATAACTTTAGCTTCGCTACTTTAAACAAAAAGTCTACTTCCTTTGGATACTCGCCAAATCTGTCCAATAATTCTTCATGCAGTTCCTGTAAATCATCAAACGTTTCGATGCCTCTAAACCTTTTGTACATGTCAATCTTTTGTTTTCCATCATCAATGTAAGACTGCGGAATGTAGGCATCTAATTCAAGCTCAATTTCAACTTCCCTTTTTGTCTCTTTTGGCCGTTCACCTTTCCGTTGTTCGATCGCTTCCTTCAGCATTTGGGAATATAAATCAAAACCTACCGAATCAATGAAGCCATGCTGTTGGGGACCTAACAAATTACCGGCTCCCCTAATGGCCAAATCACGCATCGCAATTTTAAAACCTGAACCTAATTCAGTAAATTCTTTAATGGCCTGCAATCGTTTTTCAGCAACTTCTGATAAAACTTTGTCCTTCCGGTAAGTAAAATATGCGTAAGCGACACGATTGGAACGACCGACACGCCCGCGCAATTGATAGAGCTGAGAAAGCCCCATTTTATCGGCGTCATAAACAATCAATGTATTTACATTCGGAATGTCCACTCCTGTTTCAATAATAGTTGTGCTGACAAGCACGTCATATTGGCCATCCAAAAAGTTTAATATTACCGATTCAAGCTCATTTTCAGACATTTTTCCATGTGCAAAGGTTACTCTTGCATCTGGAACGAGCATAGAGATTTCATTGGCTTTCCGGTCGATATCCTCAACCCGGTTATATAAAAAGTATACTTGACCTCCTCGCGCTAATTCACGTTCGATCGCTTCTTTCACAAGCATTGGGTTATATTCCGCTACATATGTTTGAACAGGAAAGCGATTTTCTGGAGGAGTTTCAATAATTGATAGATCACGCACGCCGATCATGGACATGTGGAGTGTTCTTGGAATCGGAGTTGCCGTCAAAGTTAACACATCAATGTTTGCTTTCATTTGTTTTATTTTTTCTTTATGTGTAACTCCAAATCGCTGCTCCTCATCAATAATCAACAAGCCTAAATCTTTAAATTGAACATCTTTGGAAAGCAAACGATGTGTTCCAATGACTAAATCGATCGTTCCATTTTTCAAGCCTTTAATCGTTTCATTCTGCTCTTTTCTCGTCCGGAAGCGGCTTAATACACCAATGTTAATTGGGTAATCTTGAAAACGATCCCTGATCGTTTCGTAATGCTGCTGCGCTAAAATGGTTGTCGGAACAAGAAAGGCAACTTGTTTTTGATCCATAATCGCTTTGAAGGCAGCCCGAATCGCCACCTCGGTTTTCCCATATCCGACATCTCCGCAAAGAAGTCGATCCATCGGCCGCTCCCGTTCCATATCCTTTTTCACCTCTTGAATGGAACGAAGCTGATCTTCTGTTTCTTTATAAGGGAATGTTGCTTCAAACTCCCTTTGCATTTCCGAATCAGGGCTGAACGCATAGCCTTTGCTTGCTTCCCGCTCAGCATACAGTTTAATTAAATCGTCAGCAATATCTTGAACAGACGATTCCACTTTTTTCTTAACTCTTTTCCATTCGTTTCCGCCTAATTTGTAAATTTTCGGCTCTTTTCCTTCTGTGCCCACATATTTTTGAACTTGTTCAATTTGTTCAACTGGAACATACAGTTTGTCATTTCCTTGGTAACGAATGTGCAGGTAGTCTTTGTGTATACCGTTAATTTCTAAAGTTTCAATTCCAAGATATTTTCCAATCCCATGATTAACATGTACGACATAATCTCCCACTTCAAGCTCAGAATAGCTTTTAATTCTTTCTGCATTTGAAAGTTTCTGCCTTTGCTGTCTTCGTTTAACCCTCTTTTTGAAAAGTTCTTCTTCCGTTATGACCGCAAGTCGTCCTAAAGGAAGTTCAAAGCCTGTCTGTAAATCTCCTTTTAAAATGTGCAGCCCCTTTGACAGAATGTGGTTTGAATCAGAAATGACCGCTTCAATCTCATAGTCTCCAAGCACCCGTTCAAGTCTTTTGGTCCGTTCATCATTTGCACCGAGAAAAACTACGGTGTAATTTGCCTTGATCCAGCGATCAACTTCTGATTTCAACAAGTGCATTTGTCCATGGAAATTTTGCATCTGCTTGCAAGACACGTTCATCAAATTTTGCGGGTTTGTATAGGGGACATGCCGCAAAAACAGTGATAAATAAACAATTGGATAAGATGTGTCACGTATAAGCTGGTAGTATTTATGGGACACTTTCGCATCATGGACAATTTTCCCTTGTTCCAGTAAAGAAGTAAACCATTCTCCTTCTTCATTCTCAAGATGATCAACCATTTCATGCACACGGCTTACTTCATCAATGACAATAACCGTATCCGCAGGGAAATAATCTAGCAAACTAGCAGGTTTGTCATAAAAGAATGAAAAATATTTAAAGAACTCCTGATCCTTCTGCTTATTTTGCAATTTTTCCAGATCATAGCGGATATTTTCTATAAATAAATTTTTGTGCTCATCTTTTTTCAATTTCTTTAAGCTGTTTGATAAAGCCGCTTCTAACTGCTTCATTCCTTTTTCATAATGGCTGTCCGTTAAAATGATTTCCTCTGCCGGTCCGATTGTCACTTCTTGAATCATTTCAATCGATCTTTGGTCTTCAAGACTGAACGTTCGGATTGAATCTACTTCCGTATCAAATAGTTCGATGCGAATAGGATGTTCCTCCGTTAAAGGATAAATATCAATAATTCCACCGCGCACGCTGAATTCCCCAGGAGCAGACACCATGGAAACACGTTCATATCCCATTGAGTGAAGATGCGGAAGCTTCTCGTTTAATTCAAATGTTCCTCCAACAGAAATAGAAAGCTGATGGCTTTTCCATAACTCTTTCGGTGGGAGCATTCGTCTTAATGCAGCAACAGGGGCTACAACGATGCTTTTTTCACCTTTACATAAACGATTCAACACTTCCATCCTTTGTGCTTTTAGCTCTGGACTTGCGACTGCGATCTCAGATGCGATCAATTCATTTACAGGATACAAATAGACGGAATCGCCTAGTAAATTATTTAAATCTTCATAAATGATCTGAGCTTGATAAAGGTTATGAGTCACAACCAGCATCGGTTGTTTGATATCTTTGTAAAAAGCGGAAATAAATACAGACCTTGCTGAGCCAGAAAGTCCGGCTACCATTTGCTCTTTCAAACCTTCTTTTATACCGTCTACAACTGCTTGAAAGTCGTTTTGCGCATAAAAAAATTGATACAGGCTTTCCAATCTCCAGCCTCCTCTCGACAAATATAAAAATGCTTTGGAAATTTTGAAATCAAGTTTCCAAAGCTTTTACTGTATAAAATTTTCATATTGATGAAAATCGGGATTTCGCTCTAGCGCCTCCTGACAATCTTCACAAATACTTTTGACATGAATATCACCGTTTGGAAGATACTCGATCATTTCTTTCCGCTCTTCGTTCGTTAAATGATGAAAACCTAAATCGAC
Organism: Aeribacillus sp. FSL K6-8394; assembly: GCF_038008865.1. NCBI lineage: Bacteria > Bacillati > Bacillota > Bacilli > Caryophanales > Bacillaceae > Aeribacillus > Aeribacillus sp. FSL K6-8394. Next base: position 54,945 of record NZ_JBBPAA010000002.1, on the reverse strand, counting down.
GCTAAAAACAGATTTTTCAATGCTACCAATTTTGACGCCGCAATGGCGGCAATAATAATGAAGCGGCATCCTCCAACCTCCTGCACTTGTGGAATGAAAGGTTTTATGATTATTATGAACGGCAGGAGCCATTTTTATACGTTTGTTAATTGTATTCGTTCATGACTTCTAAGAATGGCGTGTGTATCCATTTTTCACATGCACTAGCCGATCGATCAACGGAATGTTGAATATGGTGCATTTCTTCTTCTGTAAATTTTCCTAATACATAGTCGACGATATCCATCGCGTGTTTCGGACGGCCAATCCCAATTCGAATCCGTTTAAAATCTTCCGAACCTAAATGCTGAATGATAGATTTCATTCCGTTGTGACCACCAGCACTCCCTTTCATTCTAAGGCGAATCTTGCCTACAGGCAAATCTAAATCGTCATATATTACAACCAACTGTTCAGTTGGGACATTGTAATAATTCAGTAAAGGACGAATGCATTCACCCGATAAATTCATAAATGTAAGCGGTTTTATCAATAATATCTTTTCATTTGAAAAATGACCGATACCGTATATCCCGTTAAATTTGCTTTCATTTAAAGATATGTTTAAACGCTTTGATAATTCATCAATTACCATAAACCCAACGTTATGTCTAGTTTGTTCATATTTTTTTCCAGGATTGCCAAGCCCTGCTATTACTTTCATGAAATGTCCCCCAATTTTTTATGATAGTGAGATGACAATTAATAGCATAAAAGACGTAACCAAAATAGGTTACGCCTAATTTATTCTTCTACAGCTCCGTCTTCCTTCTCTTCACTTTTTTGCTCATCAGCCGTATCCAAGTCTTCATTTTCCGGCGGCAGGATGGTTGCCACAACCGTTTCAGGCTCATCTAAAATTTTAAACTGTCCATCTGTTTGAATATCTTGTACATGGATTGTATCATCTATTTCTAAGTTTGTTACATCGACTTCAATCGCCGAAGGAATATGAGCAGGTTTCGCTCTCACTTCCACCTCATGTGTTGTCTGCTGCAGCACACCGCCCTCTCTTACTCCTTTTGCTTCTCCAATTAAGACAATTGGTACTTCGATATCTACTTCATCATCCATATCGACAACATAAAAATCCGCATGTATAATCGTGTTTTTCATTGGGTCATGCTGCAGTTCGTACAGGAGGGCTTGATGGTTTTCGCCGTCAAGCTGAATGTTCAACATCGTATTGCGCCCTTGTTCGCGCAAAATTTTTAACAATTCCGATTCGCTCACTAAAATCGCTTTGTTCTCTTGTTTTTTTCCGTAAATTACGGCAGGAATTTGTCCTTGCTTTCTAGCTTTTCTTCTTGACGAATTGGTAAATGATTTTCTTTCTTTTGCATGTATGACTGCTGTCATGGTAATCCCCTTTCTTTCAGACTTTTTTTCTAATAACTCAATTCGAAAAAAGCCTTCTTACTACTATTGGTTTTTCCCATCATCACAAAGTCTAAACATGCTAATGAAAGAAATAATCAACTCACAACTCGCAAAGAAGATCCCTATAATATTATAATCTGCTAAAATCGTTTAAAAGTCAAAGACAAAATATTAGTCAAAAAGCACGCTGACCGATTGTTTTTCATGAACACGGATGATCGCTTCACTTAGCAATGGAGCGACAGAAAGCTGAATCAGCTTTTCAATTTTTTTCTCTTCCGGCAAAGCGATTGAATTCGTTACGACTAACTCTTTAATCTTCGAGTTTTGAATTCGTTCTATCGCAGGTCCAGACAACACCGGGTGTGTACAGCAGGCATAAACTTCCCTTGCCCCATGCTCTACTAGAGCATTTGCCGCAAGCGTAATCGTTCCTGCTGTATCGATGATATCATCAATTAAAATGGCTGTTTTGCCTTCGACATTCCCAACAATGTTCATAACTTCAACCATATTTGGCTTAGGACGGCGCTTATCGATTATGGCAATTGGCGCCTTCAGCCGATCTGCCATTTTTCGTGTTCTCGTCACACCGCCATGATCAGGAGAAACAATGACAATATCATCAAAGCGTTTTTCCAAGAAATAATCTGCTAAAATCGGCACTCCCATTAAGTGATCGATAGGAATGTCAAAGAAACCTTGGATTTGCGGCGCATGCAAATCAAGAGTAATCATCCTTGTCGCGCCTGCAGTTTCCAATAAATTCGCAACAAGCTTAGCAGTAATAGGTTCTCTTGCACGTGCTTTCCGATCCTGCCGCGCATAACCATAGTATGGCATAACAATATTAATGGTTTTGGCAGATGCACGTTTAAGCGCATCAATCATAATGAGCAATTCCATTAAATGCTCATTGACTGGATCACTTGTCGATTGGATCACGTATACATCGCAGCCGCGAATGCTTTCTTCAATATTAATTTGAATCTCCCCGTCACTAAATCTCGTAACCGAACTTTTTCCCAAATCGACTCCTACTATATCCGCGATCTCCCTGGCAAGGGCTGCGTTTGAGTTTAAAGAAAAGATTTTTAAATTTTCGTCTTTATAACGATTTTTTGTCATTGTAAAGGGACCCTCCAAATTACGATTTTTTACCATTCATTTTTTCGATGACGTATCTCTCTTTATTCACTTGACGAGCCCTTGCGATCGATAATGCGCTGCCAGGGACGTCATCTGTAATAGTTGATCCGGCTGCTACATATGCTCCTTCGCCAATCGTAACCGGCGCAATAAGGTTTGAATTACATCCAATAAAGGCTCCGTCTTCGATTTTCGTTAAATATTTATTTTTCCCGTCATAGTTAACTGTTATCGAACCGCAGCCAAGATTCACCCCATTCCCAACTTCTGCATCTCCAATATAGCTTAAATGGGATGCTTTCGATTCTTTTCCAATTTTAGATTTTTTGACTTCGACAAAATTCCCAATTTTTACTCCATCGTCAATAACGGAGGCTGGGCGAATGTGTGCGAACGGACCGATGTTAACCTGATTTCCGATCTGACTGTCATGAACAACAGAATGACGGATGTTCGTATTATGGCCAATTTGGCAATCTTTAATTTCGGAGTTGGGACCGATTTCACATTCCTCTCCGATGACCGTTTTACCGATAATGACTGTACCCGGATAAATGACAGTATCTTGTCCGATCTCTGCATCTGCTGATATATATGTATTATCAGGATCGACAATTGTAACTCCGTTTTTCATATGCTTTTGATTGATTCGCCTTTTCATAATAAGCTCCGCTTGCGAAAGCGCTATGCGGTCGTTTACCCCTAACGTTTCTTCAAAAGAATCTGTTTGAAACGCTGAAATGATTTCGCCTTTTTCCTTCAAAATCTCAATTACATCCGGCAAATAATATTCGCCTTGCGCATTGTCATTATTGACATGCTTTAAAGCTTCAAATAAGGAAGCGTTATCAAAGCAATAAGTTCCCGTATTAATTTCTGTCACAAGACGTTCACTTTCTGTAGCATCTTTATGCTCAACTATTTTTTCAACCAGCCCTTCTTCATTGCGGATCACTCGTCCATATCCAGTCGGATCATCCGCTTCTGCTGTCAGAATGGTGGCTTTTGCTTTCGTTTCCAGATGATGCTTTAACAATTTTTCAAACGTCTCGCTGGTGATCAGCGGCGTATCGCCACAAACAACAATTGTCGTTCCTTCTTTCCCCTCAAGATATTGAGCCGCCTGCAAAACAGCGTGAGCAGTTCCAAGCTGCTGCTCCTGCAAAACATACAATGTCTGTTCGCCGAGCTCTGATTTTACTTTTTCCGCACCATGACCGACGACGGTAATGATTTCGTCAACTTGAAGCTTGGAAACATTGTCTATCACATGCTGAACCATAGGTTTACCGCAAACAGGATGCAGCACTTTATAGAGCTTTGATTTCATTCTTGTTCCTTGCCCGGCTGCTAAGATGACTGCAAAACATTTCTCCATTTATAGGCCTCCAATACCCTTTTTATCCATAAAAATCTTATCTTAAATAATGTTCTATTTCAAGAAATCTTGTGTGATTCCGTAAATTTCCGTTTCACTCTATTTTTCTCGAAAAAGGTACAGAAATAGGATAGGAATTTTATTAAAAATCTACGAGGAAGCCCTAAATTTTATGCTTCTTCCCTCTTCTCTAAAGGCCGGTTTTAATACTTTGACGAAAAAACAAGAAGGAAAAGAACGCCTGATTGGAGGCCTTAACACAAAAAAAATTCATTTCAGCAGAACAACATTGCCTAAAGTTTTTTTGATTCATTCGATTGCTTCCTTTCGATGAACCAGATTTTCTGACGGTGGCTGAACGTAGAAGGTTATACTTGGATGCATTGTTGTTCAACGAAGTTGATTTACGATTTACAGCTCTGCATTTCTTCGTTTTTTCAAATGCCGATGTATGAACATTAATTTTTGAAACAAATATCATTTCTTATACAAGCATCAGACTTGATGATCAATAGCTGCATAACAATTGAGTATGTAAGAAAAACAAAGGAGGCCATCTATTCTTTTGCAAACGTTTACTAAATCGTATTAGTGAACAGATCCTTTAAAAAAGAAAGGGTCTTAAGCTGAATGCTTTAAGCCCCTTCTTTTACATCATATTTTTATGAAGCCCCTGCTTCTTCATATTCAAAATCTTCCGTCTCACCTAAACGGTGATATTCAGCTAGAACAGCGTCTTGAATTTTACCGCGAGTATTTGAATTAATAGGATGTGCAATGTCTCGAAACTCTCCATCCGGTGTACGTTTACTAGGCATTGCTACAAAAAGGCCGTTATTTCCGTCAATTACACGTATATCGTGGACGACAAATTCATTATCCAATGTTATGGACGCAATCGCTCTCATCCGACCTTCTGTATTGACGCGGCGCAATCTTACATCTGTCACTTCCATCCTGTTCACCACCTTTTTCTTCGCAAAAACTTTAGTAACCATAATTCAACAATTCAACGGATTTTTAAATTTTCCTTCTTTTCACACAAAAAATTTTTGGGAAAAATAAAAAATCGAGTAGGAGGGAGCGATTAACTCCCGTCCTCTCACACCACCGTACGTACGGTTCCGTATACGGCGGTTCAATTAAGATAATTGACGCAAGTCTTTATAACTTCCGTGAATAGCTGTTCTCTTTATGCCAGTGGTCACTCCACCCTCCAAGAGGTCTCCCACGGGATTCACCGCTTCCTCCCTCAAGTGAGGTACTACGTTTTCTGTGTTCATCATGACTCACTGAATGCCAAGGGCTATTCTCTCTTAATTGTTCGGTCCTTCTCAGTTGTTCTAGATCAACTAATACTATGACCTCTGCTGACTTCTGACGGTTCAGCTACTTATCACTAAGTAGGTTATGAAGAGTACTTCACATATCCGCCAGACCTCCCCGGGTAAGTACATGCACTTTCACACCATCTATCCGCCTCATTTACTCGATATGACCTTCGACAGAAAGAGCTTTGTTTTGTTTCGCAAACTCACTCAATCATACCTAGCCTTATATGAGGTTCGTGTTCCTCGGACCGGTGTTTTGCCTCCAGCTTCCTTCAGATTCCGCGTCACCACGGACACCCTTGCGCTTGGCTAACCTCTACTTCTGTCTTCGGGGTTCGGGACTTACACCCTATAGTTCATGTACATGCCGGGCGCACATAAAAAAGGATCCGATTCGCAAAACGGATCCTGAACAATTAACCTTTTATTTAACTAAAGCAATCACTTCAATTTCAACGAGGACATCTTTCGGAAGTCTTGCAACTTCCACACATGACCGAGCAGGCTTATGCGTTTGAAAATATTCCCCATATACTTCATTAAAAGCAGCGAAATCGTTCATATCTTTTAAAAATGCGGTTACTTTGACAACAGTTTCCAACGAAGCTCCTGCTTCTTCCAATACACCCTTTAAATTTGCGAAAACTTGGTGAGTCTGTTCTTTAATATCTCCTTGTACCAAGTTTCCTTCAGGGGTTAAAGGAATTTGTCCAGAGCTATAAAACATGTTATTCACAATAATTCCTTGAGAGTATGGTCCGATTGCAGCCGGAGCCTTTTTTGTTGAAACGACTTTCATTTTGAAACACTCCCTTACGATTCATTATTTTTATGCTAGAGGAAATCGAAATAATTTCCTTTACTAACTTGTATGGATCGTTCCTTTTCATTCATATCGGAAAGTTTTAAAATGGAAATATATTCATTTACAAGCCGTTCATCCACGCTTTCTGATTCCACAAGAACCCCAATTCCTGAAACGTTTGCGCCAAATTCAGACAGCATGCTGATCATGCCGTTGATCGTTCCTCCGGCCTTCATAAAGTCGTCAACAATTAACACATTCGATCCTTCTTTTAAGCTCCTCTTTGCAAGCGTCATAGTTTGGATTCTTTTCGAAGAGCCTGAAACATAATTAATGCTTACCATCGGCCCTTCTGTCACTTTATTGTCACGGCGAACGATGACAAAGGGAACATCCAAATAGCTGGCAACTGCATAAGCAATTGGGATCCCTTTCGTAGCTACAGTCATGACGACATCAATTGTACGATTCGCAAAAACCGAAGCAAATAAACGCCCGATTTGATTCATCATTTTTGGATTTCCCAGTAAATCTGTTAAATATAAATAACCTCCAGGTAAAAGCCGGCTGGGGTCTGAGACTTTCTCGCACAGTCTTTGAATAATTCCATTTGCTTCGTCCCTCGTCACCTTCGGAATAAATTTGACACCGCCAGCTGCGCCTGGGGTTGTGATTAAAGTTCCGATCCCTTGTTGCTCAAAGGTTTGCTTTATGATCACTAAATCCTCGCTAATGGAGGATTTAGCTGATTCGTACCGTTCAGAGAAAAAAGTTAATGGGATGAGCGCATGTGGATGATGAAGCAAATAGTGTGTCATATCGACAAGTCTCCCACTGCGTCTAAATTTCATAGACGAACCTCCAAATCCCGAATGTTTTTAAAGTAAATATAACTTAATATTCGCATTTAATCAAGGGCTATCCGATCCCCAAGCATTCTGACTGCATACACTTGATCGCAAAATCCCCTCAAGCCGTTATAAACACGATGAAGCCTCGACTCGTGTTGAACAAGTCCATATACTGTCGGTCCGCTTCCGCTCATTAAAACAGCATCAGCTCCAAAACGTTTCATTTGTTCTTTAATCAAAGCAACTTCCGGATACATCTTCATTGTGACCGACTCAAGGACATTTCCAAGCTTCGCACAGATTTCTTGATAATTTTGATCCTTTATCGCTTTGACCATTCCACTAACATCAGGATGCTCAATGTCATTTATCTTCAAATGTCGGTAAATTTCAGCAGTGGACACACCGATATCAGGCTTCGCCAATACGACCCAGCAATGCGGAGGAGGATCAATCAGCTCAATTTTTTCGCCTCTTCCGGTCGCCACAGCTGTGCCTCCGTAAACACAAAAAGAAACATCTGAACCAATTTCTGCTCCAAGTTTCGCAAGATCATCAAGGGAAAGATCCAAATTCCATAGTTTATTTAATCCCCTTAACGTTGCTGCTGCATCACTGCTCCCTCCTGCAAGGCCCGCAGCAACAGGGATGCACTTTGAAATCGTGATTGCCACACCCTTTTGAATCCCGAAACGGTCCTTTAAAAGCTGTGCCGCTTGGTAAGCTAAATTCCGATCATCATCTGGCACAAATCGATTATGCGATATGATACGTATTTTATTTTCATCAAGAAGCTTCAGCTCGATTCGATCAGCTAGATCTATGGTCGTCATGACCATATTCACTTCATGGTATCCGTCAGATCTTTTATGTAAAACATCTAAAGATAAATTAATTTTTGCCGGAGCTTTTTCCAATACTCGCAAATACATTCACCTACTTTTTCGTTCTGACAAAATGTATTCACATTGTACCATAAATAGGGATATAATAGCATAATTCGACAAAATCCGTCCATTGAAAACATAAAAAAATGCCGGCCCAAACTATGAGCCGGCCACCCGAATGTCTGCTTTTAAAAAGTTTTGCCGTTTTGCTTAGCCAATTGCTCTTCTGCAATCTCGATCGCCCGTTTTACCATGTTTCCGGCATCACGAGCCCGAATGGCTCCCCATCCTTCATTTTTGACCGTTTCATAAAAGCCCAATTCCTTAGCCAATTCATACTTAAAGCTTTCTGACATAATGCCTCGGCGTCTAGCCATTCTTTGACTCCCCCTTAAATAAAAACAGACATTCCCGCGGATTTTATCCGCTTACTGTTAGTTTCAAGCGAAAAGCTTGATTTATGCTTTTAAAAAAATGCCAGAGAAAAAAATAAAAGCAGCAAACAAATTTCGTTTACTGCCCGCCCATTGCAACATTGTTGTTTTCATCTATAAAAGTAATTTGGACTGTTTCCGTTAACACATCTGCATAGCTGTATGAAACGCGTTCAAAAGCATTTTCTTCCTGGTCAAGTTCAATCACAAAAACCGATGGATACGTCTCGGCTAAAACGCCTGAACGTTCAATTGTTTTTCTACGTCCGCCATTCGCTTTTAATGTTAATCGACGGCCTAGATTAGAATCAAGAGCTTGTTTAATATCGGATAACGTTTTTGCCATTGGAACCACCTCACAAAGTTCATTATACACAGAATCGACTAATAAGTCAAACAAATTTTTTATTATAACAGCCTTTAAACATCTGTGTCAACGTTTTCTTTTCAACAAATTTCTCTAATACTTGTCATAGTTTTCCCGTTTTTGCAAAAATTATATGGATTTATCCAAAAAAAAAGCAGTCCAAACGTTTATTCGTTTTGACCTGCTTCCTCAATATATCGGTTAAATGGTAAACCTGACCGCATGACGCCCTTTGTTTCAATGCCTCCTAATCCTTTTTCCCGCGACAAGGTGTTTCGAAGTACATCCCAAACATTAATTCGTTCAACAAAAGGAGTAAAGCTGATTTTAGAAACAATATACACAGGATCTAAAGCATGAATGTTCACTCTTGACGGTGAACTAGCAAAATTGGCCCCAGCTCTTATTAATGACTCAAAATGAGATTGGCATGCACCGGCAAAAATAATCAGCTGATCAAGCCCGGGAATTTTTTTCCGCGCCTTCCTGACCGTTTTAATAAAATCCTTCGAGTGTCGGTAAGCATTCAAATCCAATATTGTCCCTTTATGCTTCGAATAAGAATCATGTCCAGTAATGACAAGTATATCCGGCCGATATTTTTCTAAAAGCTCATCAATATGATCAGCCATTTCGTTTTCTTTTAAATGTATGCCGTGAACAGGAACACCAATTTTTTCGTATAAATTTAAGCATTTTTCCAAATAATTGGGGTCGCCATCTACATGTAATACTCTGCCTGGAATATGAAAACATTCATTTTGATATTCAAATTCGGACGAAGCGTAAAATTCTTGTTTTTCACGAGATAGATCATAATCTTGCTTCAGGAGATAAAGCGTATTTTCTATTTTTTCCCTTTCTTGTTTTTCACGTATTTTTTGTTCTTCTTTATTCATGATGACTAAGTCGTCATAAGGGGCATCAGCAATTAAACGGACGTCCTGTCCTGAAATAAGGGCAATCAGACGGCCAGTATGATCCTTTTTTATTTCTAAAATCCGAAAAAGCAAATCACACTGATAAGACTTTCTGGCCACTATCATCCCCGGCTTTATTAGCATAATGTTCACTCCGAACGGGAATAGTTTTCTTTTCTTCTTTAACGTATGCCTTGCTTTTCAAAATGGTGATTTACCCTATCCCGAAAATTTAAGTCCATGAAAAAAGCACAAAAAATCCAGGGGGTGTTAACACCAGCAGATTGGTATTTGCTGGAATAAGTCATGTTTATGCACCTGATGGTTACTGTTTCGGTTAACTACGCTGTTTGATTTGACGGCTCTACCATGACCTTAAACCCTAGTGTTTCCAACTTCCGAATCGCTTGTCTGGCGACTTGATGGCGCTTGCGTTCTTCGTAGTAATGTGGACCAAGTTCGATGTAAGTCTGCTTCTTTTTGAGGAGATGGTAGACAATAGTCAGGATGCTATGAGCGACCGCAACCGCTGCACGATTGGCCCCCCGGCGTGCAGCAATACGGTGGTACTGGCTGGATAGATAGGTGTGTTTGGACCTAGCAGCGGCACGGGCGGCTTCCACCAGGGTGCTACGAAGCTTCTGGTTTCCCTTGCGGGTTTTCCCTGACTTTCGTTTTCCGGCACTTTCGTTATTCCCTGGGGCGACTCCTGCCCATGAACACAAGTGAGCTGCCGAAGGAAACTGTGTCATGTCAGGGCCAATCTCAGCCAAAATATGCTCCGCTGTGCGCCGACCAACGCCGGGGATCGTATCTAACCGCTCCAGGTCATCTTCAAAAGGGCGCATCCGCTCCTTGATTTCAGCATCCAGTTCTTCAATCAAGGCATCTAAGTGATCAATATGCTCAAGCTGGGTTTTAAGCATCAGGCGTTGATGAGGGCCGATGAGGCCCTTCAGGGCCTTTTTCAACTCCTCTTTCTTCCGTTTGAGACGGCGCTGAGCCAGTTCGGATAGCACATCGGGGTCAGTTTCACCATTAATTAAAGCCTCGATCATGGCTCGACCCGATTTGCCCAGCACATTGGTCGCCACCGAGGAGAGTTTGATGTTAGCCCCTTCCAGTACCTTCTGGATGCGGTTGATTTCGCGAGCCCGCTCTTCAATCAGGCTGCGACGATAACGGATGAGTTCCCTCAACTCCCGTTGCTGGCGGTCAGGGATGTAACTACCTTGTAGCAATCCATGGCGTAAGAGTCCAGCGATCCACTCGGCATCCTTTACATCTGTTTTGCGACCAGGCACATTTTTGATATGTTTGGCATTGACCACTAAAATCTTGATGTCTTCCATCTCCAACAGGTTATAAATTGGCTTCCAGTAGGAACCTGTACTTTCCATGGCCACGTGAGTGACGCCATGCGCCTTGATCCAGTCTACAAGCATAAGCAAGTCTTCAGTCATGGTAGAAAACGTGCGGATCTCTTGATGATCCGGAGTAATAATACAAGCGACGACGTTCTTCTTATGAACGTCTAATCCACAAACATGAGTATGGATAATGTCCATGTTCGTTCCCCCATGCCTAACATGTAATAAACACAGGCTGGCGGTGCAACGACCATACACGTCATTCTATCCCGCGTGCTTCCCCAGGGAGCAACAGTCTGTGGTGCACCAGGTCGTCGGGGTCTGTCTAATTAACGGGCTCATGGCACCAAGGTAAGACGACCTCGCTGGCCAGCCTAAGATTAAGTATACATGGACGAACTATTTTCATCATCTGCTGGTGCCGCTTTTGCGGCATGGGGGTCTATTTAAATATTTCGTAAAGTCTGTCACTCAATAAAGCAAATTCTTCAATGGTCAATGATTCCCCCCTGCGCTTTCCATCGATTCCTGCTGATGTCAAACATTCTTCAATTATGTTTTTATTCACCTTCCCATTGGGTAAGTTGTTGAGTAAATTGTTCAATAACGTTTTTCTTCTTTGAGCAAAACTTGCTTTTACTACTTGAAAGAAAAATGCTTCATTTTTGACATGAATAAGCGGTTCTGGACGCAAATCGAGGCGAATGACAGACGAATCCACGTTTGGCTGCGGAATGAATACTGTCTTCGGCACCGACATAACCGTTTTCGCTTCAGTGTAATATTGGACGGCAATGGATAATGAGCCGTAATCTTTTGTTGAAGGTTTGGCTGTCATTCGTTCTGCCACCTCTTTTTGAAGCATGACGACGATCGCTTTTAGTGGCAAACGGTTTTCCAAAAGCTTCATAATGATCGGCGTGGTGATATAGTATGGCAAATTGGCGACTACCATGACTTCACGGCAATTGTTCAATTTTTTTTCAATGATTTCGTGGAGGTTTGCCTTTAATACATCTTGATAAATGATTTCGATATTTGAATATGGAGCTAAATTTTCTTCAAGAATCGGAAGCAGTCTGCCATCGATTTCAAAGGCAATAACTTTCTTAGCATTTTTTGCTAATTGTTCTGTTAATGCGCCGATCCCTGGACCTATTTCGATGACTCCTGTTTCTTCTGTTACACCTGCACGCTCAATCATTCGATGCAATATGTTCGGTTCCACAATAAAGTTTTGCCCTAAGCTTTTTTTAAAAGAAAAGCTGTATTTTTCAAGAATTTGTTTCGTTCGGCTTAACGTTGCTATTTCTTTTTCCATCTGCCTCTTCCTCCTTTAAGATCGCCTCAATTGCCTCCAAAAACGCTTCTTTCGTAATATGAAACATTGCCAAGCGTTTCATTAGCTGTTTTCCGTTAGCATAGCCGATTTTTAGCCGCTCTCCAAGCTTTTCCCTCCGCTTTTTTGCCGTTGGACCGCCAATTAAACCATAAAAAATCAAATCTAACATGGAAATGCTGCTTTTCCATTCGTTCATTTCCTCTCTCACCGAACGCAGCGCTTTCCGAATAGATTCTGCGCTGGCATGCTCAACGCCAATTCCTCTCCCGTTTTTTGCTCTGGCCTCATTGCGTGGCAAAAAGGCATGTTTGCATCCAGGAACATGTTCAGCTATTGTTTTGCGAATTTTTTCTCCCGGAGCGTCAGGATCCGTAAAAATAATAACTCCCCGCGTGTTTTGGGCAAGGCGTATTTGTTCAATAATCGATTGATTAATGGCAGAGCCGTTCGTTTCAATCGTATCGGCGTCCACTGCTCTTTTTATTGCCAGCGTATCATCTTTACCTTCAACGATAATAATTTCTTTTATTTTTTTTTTCATTTTTTCCTCCAAAACTTGAAACCTTTTTGTAATATTTGTCGTCAAATTGTATAAAAGGCTACTGATTTCCAATTATAACGTAAAAAAACAGAGGGTCGAAACCCTCTGTCAAAACAGCACTCGATAAAATTAACGTAAAACCCTTATTTTGACCTTTTTTCGACCCCATTGATATGCTTGAGACTTATTTGGGAAAAATACGTCAATTTTATTCCCGGAAATTGCTGAACCAGTATCGGCGGCAACTGCATATCCGTATCCTTCAACATACACCTTTGATCCGAGCGGAATGACAGACGGATCAACTGCGATTACCTTTGCATTTGGATTTGAGCGCAAATTGTACCCCGTTGCTGTTGTGCCTGAACAGCCATTGCAGGATGCTGTATATGCAGTAGCCGTCACATAAAATTCTTTAGACTTGCTGCCAGTTCCTCTTGAAGCTAGTGCAGGCTGCGAAGAAGCTTTTGTCCCGACAACAACAATTTTATCTTTGCTTTCCTTCGTTGTTACAGTTTTTATAAGCTTACGGGAAACTTCTTTTCCATTTTCCAAAATGACTTCAAATTGTTTTTGGCGTGTTCCTTTTTCGCCTTCTTGAATCACTTTTTTCGTTCCTTCAGCTAAATTTTTATCTGTACGTTGAACGATTTTAAATACAATTGGTTCTTCCACTACATCGGTGACTTTTTCTACTCTGGTAATTTCTACATTTGTGTTTTTATTTAACACTGTTGTTAGCCCAGGCTTTACTTTATCCATTGGATTCAATTTTACGTTATGTTCCTTTAAAAAGTCAGCGACAGTAGTCGAAGTAGACCAAATCTGTTGGTTTTTTCCACCAATATTTAAAGTGATAAGATGCGCTTTATTCACCTTTAGTTCCATGTTTTTTTCAATTTTTGCATCTAATGCCGGTAGAACTTCATCTTTTTCGGTAATGGAAATTTTTTGCTGCCTTAAAACATCTTCTACCGTATCAGCAGTTGTGAAAATCTTCCTTCGCTCATTGTCTACAATCAGCTGGACAGGTTTGGCATATTTTATCACTATATTCATGTTGTCTTGAATGTCCCGATGTTTCGCATGAGAAATATAATCATTAGCTTGTAATTTTATATCTAATTCTTTCAAAAGATCACTGACTTGGTCTGCATGGGTCCTTACTTCCTCTGTTTTCCCATCAATAGTGACTCTAACAGTATCTTTTGTTCCTTCATAGCCCCCATACGTTGCTCCTGTGCCAATTAAACATACACCGACTGCAGAAAGGACATACTTTTTTCTCTTGGAAAGGTTGGATACCATATTTTTCATGTTTTCAATCACGAAAACGCCTCCTTCTCCTCCGTGAGATTATATAGAGTATTTTTAAACCTGTCAACCCTCCTGCACTTTTCTCGTTTTTTGTAACTATTATCTTGAAGTTTGAACAAAAAGTGAAGAAAGACTTCTCGACACGTTTATCCTATGAGGAAAAGAAGACGTGTAGAACTTTTTTGAATCATTCTTTTTTCAGACAAGCTTGTACAAGCTTCGACAGAAATGTTTATCATGAAATGCCGAATAATTTTTTTCCATTTCTGGTTGTCATTTTTGCTATTTCTTCAAAGGTGAGTCCTTTCAGCTCTGCAATTTTTTTTGCGATATATTTGACATAGCTTGGTTCATTCCGTTTGCCACGGAATGGATGAGGGGTTAAATAAGGACAATCGGTTTCAATTAATAATCGGTCCAATGGAATTTCCGCAGCTACTTCTTTTGGTTTTTTTGCATTTTTAAATGTAACAGGACCGCCGAACGAAATATAGAAATTCATGTCCATACATTGCTTGGCAACCTCTAAGCTTCCGGAAAAGCAATGCATGACTCCGCCTACTTCCTTCGCATTTTCCTCTTTTAATATTTGAACAATGTCTGCAGTTGCTTCTCTGTTATGAATAATGATCGGCAGCTGTACTTCCTTTGCTAATGCAATTTGCTTGCGAAACACTTCTTTTTGCACATCCTTAGGTGATTTATCCCAATGATAATCCAGGCCCATTTCACCTAGTGCGACAACTTTCGGATGGCTGGAAAGCTCTCTTAACCAATCTAAATCGTGATCCGTCATATCAATGGCATCAACCGGATGCCAGCCGACAGCTGCATATATAAAGTCATACCTTTCAGAAAGCTCTATAGCCTTTGGAATTGTTTCGCGGTCAAAGCCGACAACAACGATAGTTTCCACTTTTTCTTGAAGTGCCCGGTCAATTACTTCGTTTAAATCCTCCTCAAATTGCACCGCATTTAAATGTGCATGAGTATCAAACAGCATATTTTGACATCCTTTCCAATCATTTTTTCCCTTTTTCGATAAAAGGGAAAGAGGTGTTCCACGTGAAACACCCCAAAAAAACATTCTTCGACAAATTTATTTGATTTTCGTTCCATTCGGTAAATCTGAATCGACGGTAGCAAGCGACAAGGTTCCGTTTTCTTCCCCTGCCAAAATCATTCCTTGCGACAATTCTCCACGCAATTTTACCGGTTTTAAATTTATTGCACAAATAACTTTTTTGCCGATTAATTGTTCAGGCTGATAATATTTAGCAATTCCAGAAACAACTTGGCGTTTTTCAGATCCTAAATCCAACTGAAGTTTTAACAGCTTGTCTGCTTTTTCTACTCTCTCCGCTTGAATAACCTCCGCCACGCGTAAATCCACTTTCATAAAATCATCAATTGTAATTTCATTCTCATCATCTGCTGTTTCTTTTTTAGCCTCAGGTGCCGATCCTTTCATCTGCTCTTTTATATAGTTCACTTCCTGTTCGATATCTAAACGCGGAAACAGCGGCTCTCCTTTTTGCACCCGAACCTTTTCCAGCTGTCCAAACTTATGAATGGATTCCCAATTTTTCAAATGATCGTCCTCTACACCTATTTGCGCAAAAATTTTATCCGGTGTTTTTGTTAAAAATGGTTTTAATAAAACGGCTATATGTCGAAGCGACTCAGCCAAATGATACATGACGGATGCAAGCTGATTTCTTTTTGACTCGTCTTTTGCCAGTACCCAAGGCTCCGTCTCATCAATGTATTTATTTGTCCGGCCAATAAATTGCCATAGGGCTGTCAGCGCAACGGAAAACTCCATTTTATCCATGGCTTCTTCGTACTTTTTAACTGTTTCGGTTCTGAATGAGCGAAGAGCCTCATCGTAAGGGGTTTCATCCGCTTGTTCTTTTTTTACAATGCCGTCAAAATATTTATCGATCATGGCCACCGTTCGGTTTAGTAAGTTTCCTAAGTCATTAGCTAAATCATAGTTAATGCGCTCCACAAAGCCTTCAGGAGTAAATACTCCGTCCGCTCCAAACGGAACTTCACGCAGCAAATAATAGCGCAAAGCATCAAGCCCATAACGGTCAATCAATGTAACTGGATCCACAACATTTCCTTTTGATTTAGACATTTTTCCGTCCTTCATTAACAGCCATCCATGTCCAAACACTTTTTTAGGAAGAGGCAGATCAAGCGCCATGAGCATAATCGGCCAGTATATCGTGTGAAAGCGGACAATCTCTTTCCCTACTAAATGAACATCTGCAGGCCAATATTTTTTAAATTTTTCTTCATTCTCGGTTCCGTAGCCGAGCGCCGTAATATAGTTTGTCAATGCGTCAATCCAAACATAAATAACATGTTTTGGATTACCAGGAACTTTAATGCCCCAGTCAAAAGTCGTCCGGGATACCGCCAAATCTTCCAGCCCAGGCTTTATAAAGTTATTGATCATTTCGTTTTTTCTTGATTCCGGCTGAATAAACTCTGGATTTTCTTCATAAAATTGCAGAAGCCTGTCGACATATTTGCTCATTTTAAAGAAATAAGACTCTTCTTTTACCTTCTCAACAGGGCGGCCGCAATCAGGGCAATTTCCGTCCACTAGCTGTCTTTCTGTAAAAAACGATTCACAAGGCGTACAGTACCATCCTTCATACTCATCTAAATAAATATCTCCCTGCTTTACTAGACGGTCGAAAATTTTTTCTACTACCTTCTTATGTCGCTCTTCAGTCGTTCTTATAAAATCATCATAGGAAATATCTAATTTTTTCCATAATTCTTTAATCCCTGAAACAATATCATCAACATACTTTTTAGGAGATACTCCTTTTTCCTCCGCTTTTCGCTGGATTTTTTGCCCATGCTCGTCAGTTCCCGTTAAATACATGACATCGTAACCGCGAAGGCGTTTATATCTTGACATGGCATCGCCGGCTACCGTTGTATACGCATGACCGATATGTAATTTATCACTCGGATAGTAAATGGGCGTCGTTAAATAAAATGTTTTTTTTCTGTTTTCCACAATATTAATCCTCCTTTGCCACTACATTACAGAAAAGCTCTCGTCAGTTGGACGAGAGCGACAAAACCAAGCATTGATTACATATTCTATGATACCATCATAGCCTGTTTTATCAAGAAAATATACATAATCTTTCATCATCTTATAAGATTTACACAGTTATTTAAATTGAACAGTATTTCGAATCAAAAGGATTGACGTTTATTGGAAAAACTGTTATTCTATTAATTGACAATCGCAAATGTCGAATAATGGCGAAAAAGGGAGTATATAGGCGATAAATCTTTATTTTACAAATGGGAGGAGACAAATTTTATGAAATCTACTGGAATTGTTCGTAAAGTTGATGAGTTGGGACGCGTAGTTATTCCGATTGAATTGCGCAGAACATTAGGAATTGCTGAAAAAGATGCTTTAGAAATTTATGTGGATGACGACCGTATCATTTTGAAAAAATATAAGCCTAGCATGACTTGTCAAGTAACTGGAGAAGTTTCTGATGATAACTTCCAGCTTGCAGGAGGAAAAATTGTTCTTAGCCGCGAAGGTGCAGAGCAAATTTTAAAAGAAATCCAAACCATTTTGGAATCTTCTAAATAAAAAGTTAAAAGTCCCTACTATTCAGGGACTTTTATTTCAAATGATACTCCTGATACACTTCCCGTTTTGGCAAATTTCGATCCAATGCAGCCAATTTGATCGCTTCTTTTGATGGATAGCCTTTTTCTATATAATGTTCAACATGTTCTTTAATCGTCCATTTACTCCACCATGTTTCTTTGTTATCATCGGGAGTATTTTCTTGACTGCCTTCAATGATTAAACAAAACTCCCCTTTGATTTCATGATTTTCCGCCCAATCTAATAGTTCATCAACTGTCCCCCTCACAAACTCCTCATACATTTTTGTTAACTCTCGAGCAACAGCTATTTTCCTATTGCCAAAAAATTCATGAATATCCTTTAACGTTTCAACGAGTCGATGAGGAGATTCATAAAGGATAATGGTTTCTTTCTTATTTTTTAATTGCTCCAATTGTTTTTTCTTTTCTTTTTTCTTGTGATGTAAAAATCCAAAAAAATAAAAAGGCTGAGGCGCAATTCCTGAAGCGATCAATGCCGTTAATGCAGCATTAGCCCCCGGAAGCGGTATAACCGGATAACGATGGTCTAAAACTAGCTGAACAAGCTCACTTCCTGGATCAGAAATGGTTGGCATGCCGGCATCGCTGACAAGTGCAACTTTTTTCCCTTCTTCAATCATTTTCATGATCTGTCTTCCACTCGAATTTTTATTATGTTCATGATAGCTGATGATGTTTGTATCAATATGATAATAATGACATAATTTTTTCGTTTGTCTCGTGTCCTCCGCTGCAATGACGTCACACTCTTTTAACACACGGATTGAACGGAACGTCATATCTTCTAAATTTCCGATCGGCGTCGGCACTAAATATAGTGCGCCCTTCTCTACATCTTCCGCATAGCTTTTTTGCTGCCACATCCCTATTCACCACCATAATGTATACATTCCGCTTTGGTCACATTTTATTTACCCGTACAATATTTTTTGAACTTCATCCGTATAATTGTTTTGATCATCGTAAACGATCAATGGGGGTAGAATTTTTAAATCAGGATTCCCATCTTTTATTCCTTCTACTAATAAAGTATTTGCTTCCTTTCCAAGCTTTGGATATACAAAGCGAATTCTTTTCGGTTCCACTCGATATTTTTTCATGAGTTCGATCATTTCTAAAAATCGTCCTGGACGATGGACAAAGGCAACTTTTCCCCCCGGCCTTACCAATTGGCTGCTTACACGTATAGCATCTTCAAGAGTGCATAATATTTCATGCCTTGCAATCGCAAAATATTCGTTTTTATTTAACTCTTCTTGTCCCGGCGTTTTGAAATAAGGGGGATTGCATGTTACAACATCGAACTTCCCATACCCAAGCTGTTTCGGCATGTCCAAAATGTCGCCGTGAATGATCTTTATTTGATGTTCAAGGTGATTATATTGGACAGATCTGACAGCCATGTCAAACAGCCGCTTTTGTATTTCCACTCCTGTGATCGTTCCTTTTGTTCTTGTGCTTAATAAAAGTGGAATCACCCCGTTTCCTGTACAAAGGTCAATCAAATTCCCTTTTTGGATCGGGACATACACAAATTTTGCGAGAAGAACTGCATCGAGAGAAAATGCAAAAACTGAAGGACTTTGAATGATGCGCAAATCTTCCGCTAACAAATAATCCAGCCTTTCATCATCGTGCAAATATACCATGTAAATTTCCCTTTCTTGAGATTACTTACTCGTCCTAGTCATAAGAAAAGCCTCCTGAAAAGGAAGCTGCACTTACTTTTTATTTAAAAATGAGAGGCAGAACAGGCAATCTCCATCTTTCCTTACACTGCCATAATGCAGATTACAAATATGAAATCCTTCCTGATAAAGTCTTGCCAGGTTATCATACCCTTCGCCAATATCTATATGTCCAAGCTTTTTTTCCTTCTTCTTAGCGCTTTTCAATTCTTCTTGTTTCAAATTCATTTGATCGAAAGAAGACATTCGTTTGCGCAAGTGGTCGTTTTCCAATTTTAAATGTTGGTTTTCTTCAATTAATTCTCCTATATGCTGCTTTAATTCTCCTAATTGGCGGTACAAATAACCAATTTGTTCCTCCAGCAATGTCACAGCATCAAAAATTTCTTTTTTGTTCACTGGTTTTCCACCTCTAATCTGTGAACTCCATAGAAACAGCATCGTCTTGTATTAATTCTTCCCATGTGTATTCAACGACGCGATCGCGATTGATCAGTTCGACTTGCAGCACACGTTCTAAAATATTTAGTCCGACAACCTTTCCTGTTCCATTCGGAGTTTCTATAGTATCTCCAATATCCGGAAGTTGCTCTTTTGCTGTTTCATATTCATCATTCTCATATTTTAAGCAGCACATTAATCTTCCGCATAACCCCGAAATCTTTGTAGGATTCAAAGACAAATTTTGATCTTTCGCCATCTTAATCGAAACAGGCTCAAAATCCCCTAAAAATGTGGAGCAGCATAGCATTCTTCCACAGGGGCCGATTCCGCCAAGCATTTTCGCTTCGTCTCGCACCCCGATTTGTCGAAGTTCAATTCTCGTTTTAAAAATAGAGGCCAAATCTTTTACAAGCTCGCGAAAATCAATACGCCCGTCAGCAGTAAAGTAAAAAATGACTTTGTTGCGGTCAAATGTATACTCTACATCGACAAGCTTCATCTCTAAACCGTGTTCTTCTACTTTTTTTAAACAAATATCCATCGCTTCTTTTGCTGCCCTGTTGTTTTCTTGGACAATCATCCGATCCTTTTCATCAGCTTTCCGAATGACTTTCTTTAATGGAAGCACAATATCATGCTCTTCCACTTGTTTTTTGCTGACTACTACTTTTCCATATTCAATCCCTCTGATTGTTTCAACAATGACATAATCATCAAGCTGTATATCAAAACCATTTGGATCAAAATAATAAATTTTTCCCGCCTTTTTAAAGCGAACTCCTACAACATCATACAAGCTTATCCCTCCTGCAATGTTAAAACCAAATCTTCCATAAGAAGCTGCGGATTAACATTGAAATTTAACCGTTTTTTTGCATTCAAAATGGAGACGATTTGGTGTAAAACAGTTCGTTGGCCAAGCTTTAGCCCTTGCTGTTTTAACATTGGCAATATATCTAAATAAACAACGTCATCTTCATTTCCGATTTGAATTGATAATAAATCTTTATATAAAAATAGGAGAAAATCCAGTCCCATTTCCATTTGCTCTTTATCTGCAAAAAAAGGCACCCAATGATTATGAATAAAAAGCAATGCATGGTCGGGACGGGAGTCCAATACTTCATATAATTTTATCACTTTGGTTCTTGCTTCCGCAAACCAATCGTCACGGCTAAGTGAAAATGCTTCTTCAATATTATTGGTAACTTGACTGACGAGGGCAGCTATATGACTTGGAGTTCCTTTTTTCTCAAGTTCCTGCTGAATCATTTTTGGGGGAATGGGTTGGAAGGTTAATATTTGGCATCTAGAAAGAATTGTCGGCAACACTCGATGAACTTGATTTGTTAATAATATTGCCATTGTTCCTTCCGTCGGTTCCTCCAAAAATTTCAATAAACTGTTGGCCGCATTGACAGTCATCTGGTCGCATCCAGATATGATATAAAGCTTCCGGTTCGATTCAACGCCCGTTTTTGCAAATTCCTTCTGCAATGCTTCTATTTGTTCTTTTTTGATTGATAAGCCATCAGGCTCTATAAAGTGAAGATCAGGATGATTTCCGCTCTCAACTCTCTTGCAGTTTGAACATTGTCCGCACGGTTTATAATTTTTCTCCAAATGCTCGCAAAAATAACTTTTTGCAGTTAAAAAAGCAGCATCCTTTTTTCCTGTGCCCTTTTTCCCTTGAAATAAATAGGCGTGGGCCAATCTATTTTTCTTAAAAGAATTTTGTATTATTTTCAATACTTTTGGCTGAAGTTTTTCGAGTTCTTCCCATGTTTTCATTTATTGTACCACTCACTTACGTATATAAATTCACGATCAGCCCTTTTATTTCCCCTATTTTCCCTAAAATGTTTACGGCATCTTTTTCTTTATTTAAAATTTCTTCGGTCAATTCCACCAGCTTTTGGTCAATTTGGGAAACGATTTTTAAATTCCGTCTGTTCCCATAAAAATCCCAGCTCTTTGATTCTTTGACACCCATTCCGAATTCAATCGTTTCACGAATAAGCCGCTTTACTAATCTTTTAAACTTAGACAAATCATGCATATTTCTCGATTTACTTAGACGTTCTCCGGCTTCCTCCAGTTCATTTAAAAGCTGTTTCCATTGTTCTTCATGGAGCTTGGATTCATGCTTTTCAACCATTTGAGAAAATATTTTAGATCTGTTTTGTGTTCCGTTCTGTTCAATTGTTTGTTTAGGCAGTATTGTTCTTAAATCTTCATTTACTTTCATTTGCTCTCACCTTTAAAATTGATGAAATTGTTCAACTGGAAGGACAAAAACAGTTGCACCGCCAACCTCAATTTCAAGCGGATAGGGAACGTAAGAGTCGGTATTCCCGCCTATCGGTGAAACTGGAGCAACAAGCTGTTGGCGAGATTGGCAGTTCGTTTTAATGATATCGAGCGCTTTTTGCACACGAATGTCTTCTGTTCCAATAATAAAAGTAGTGTTGCCGGACTTTAAAAATCCCCCGGTGCTTGCAAGCTTTGTCACACGAAAGTTATGTTCCGTCAGGGCTTTTAATAAGCGGTTGCTATCTTGATCCTGGACAACAGCCATAATCAATTTCATACGGAAAAGCCTCCTTATTAATAAAAACGGAAAAGCAGGACATCTTGCCAGGACATTTTGCAGCGAATATCAATTTTTCTTCATTATATCAAGCTTGAGAACGATATGACTACAATGTTTCCTTCCAAAATAAGTCCAATGCACTCTCCGCTTCAAAAAAAACTTTTTCTAAAGGCTGATCTGCATTGATCACTTTTATTCTATTCGGAAACATTTCAATGATTTTCTTGTATCCTTCATAAACCTTTTGATGGAAATCCAATTTTTCCAAGTCAAGTCGATTGATTTCTCGATTTTGATTGCTAGTTATTCTTGCTAATCCTTTTTCCGGCAAAATATCAAAAAACAGCGTAAGATTGGGCATCATGCCGGTTATTGCAAATTGATTTATTTCAAGCACCTCTTGAATCCCGAGACCTCTTGCATACCCTTGATAGGCTAAAGAACTGTCAACGAATCGATCGCAAAGTACAATTTTTCCTTTATGAAGAGCGGGAATTACTTTTTCGACTAAATGCTGTCTTCTCGCGGCAGCATAAAGAAGCGCCTCGGTCCTTGCATCCATCTCTGTATGTTCTTTATGAAGAATAATTTCCCGAATTTTCTCACTGATGACAATACCGCCTGGCTCGCGCGTCACGACAACGTCTTTTCCTTCTTTTTCTAACTTTTTTTCAAGCTTTTTAATAATTGTCGTTTTCCCCGCTCCTTCAGGTCCTTCAAACGTAATAAAAATTCCTTTCATTAAGATCACCTTTTCCTGAAAATAGAAATAAGGCCTTCTGCTAATTTCTTTCCTCCTTGAAAATTAGCACGCAGCTCCATTAACCTTTTCAACGCTTCAATTTGATTTTTTGTAATTTTTTCTCCTCTCATCAAAAGCGGTATTCCCGGCGGATAAGGAATAATCATTTCAGCAGAGATCTCTCCTATCGCTTCTTCTAATGATACAAATGTTTTTGTACTGTTTTCCATTGCCTCGTAAGAAATAGATAGCTGGCTGATTTCGTCTATTTGTACTTCCTTCTGAAGACCCCATTCCATCTTGCTTGTTTGGGTATTTTTTAATATGTCATTGACTTTCGAAAAGTGTCCAGTATCTTGAAACTCTTTAGCAAACGGAAGCACAAACAAAACATTTAGAGGATCGGCAAGCTCAGGATAAATACGTGCTTTTTCAAAAAGCTCCATTAAATCATAACCTGACATGGCATTTTGTGAACGAATTGTCAGCTTTAAAGGATCAACAGCCACAAAAGGATCCTTCGAAGACACTATATCGATATAGTCAAGCTGTTGAAAGATCTCCACATATTTATGCAAAGTTTGATTCAATTCCTCTTCCTTCGTTAACATATCCTCGACATACGCTCTTGCTAAATCAAGTGAGGCCATAATCAAATAAGACGGACTGCTTGTTTGCAGCATATGTATATAATGGCTAATTTTTTCCTCATTCACCAATTTGCTGTTTACATGCAAAAATGCTCCCATTGTCATAGCAGGCAATGTTTTATGGGCAGATTGTACGACAACATCTGCACCAACCGAAACAGCTGATTTCGGAAACGAAGAACTTGCGATCAAATGAGCCCCATGAGCTTCATCGACTAATACCGGAACACGGCGGGAATGAGCAAATTGAATAAGTTCATTTAATTTTGTATATGTTAAACCGTAATAGGTAGGGCTTGTCAAAATGATCGCTTTTACTTGAGGATATTTTTGAAAAGCTTTCTTTACCGTTTCAACTGGTACATAAGAAGGCACTTGAAAACCTTCATCGAACTTGGGAGATAAAAAAACAGGCTTTGCACCGGCCAGCTCTAATCCATGCATCACTGATTTATGACTATTTCTTTGAACGAATACGACATCCCCCTTTTGGCAATTAGCAAGAATCATTGCCAAGTTTCCGACCGTTGAACCATTCACTAAAAAATATGTTGACGATACTCCATATAATTCTGCTGCAAGCTGCTGCGCCTCTTTAATGATCCCTTCTGGCGCATATAAATCATCTAAATTAGCAATCTCAGTCAAATCCAGCTGAAGCGTTTGGCGAAAATGCGGAAACTGATTTGGATCATAAAGAATCCCGTTTTTATGACCAGGTACATGAAACGAAAGAGGATTTAACTGACAATGTTGAATTAAAGCATTATACAACGGAGTACGAATTTTTCCCATCTGCTTTCATCGCCCTTTTCTATTTGCTGCATAATTTCATTATAACAAAAAGAAAAACTTGACCATCTATTTATAGCCAAGTTAAGAATAAATTTTGGAAGCTGCCGCTTTTTTTAATTGTTCAACAAAATATTGATATTTCCGGTCACTCGTATCAGTCTGCACCATGTCCTTTTCACAATCCGTGCAAATAAAACTTGAATATAAATGAATGCCTTTCTCTTTTTGCTTATCACAGATCACACACGTTTCCCCAATAATTTCACTCTGTTGACTGTAAGTCATTCCTTCTCCACCTCCACCTTCATTATGTCCAAAATAAATCCTGAATCCGTGATGAATTGAAATCGACTTTGATTTTGTTGTAATTTTGATGGATTGATAATCCATAAAACCCCTTTTATGCTTATGACCTATGTCATCTCTATTTCCGAAAATGGAACAAATCTCTTTTTTAGGTATACGAACCAAAAAAATAGACAAAAAAGCACAGGGAGTGACGTTGGACATCAGTGCCCGAACATTCGTTCGTTATCTTGCCTCTCTCCATTTCTGATAGACGTTCAGTAGGGGCTCGCTATAGCCACTCCTTCGCGTCAGTTTCATCCAGATCTGTCGTGATCGACGGACGAGTCGCCCTGCCATCGTGATCACCGTCTGAATAATCGTCTTGATGCGGCGGCGTTTCACTTTGTGGTGCAACGGATGTCTCGGATCGCTTAATAGATCTTGTCCAATCAGACGAAGAAGATTGTAAACGAAGGCTCCCATGACCAACACGAGCGCATTCGTTTTCATCTTCCCAGATGGAAGCCGCTCTAAATCTAAGTCGCTCTTCAGTTCGCTATGAAACTGTTCGCATGTCGCATGGTCATGATACAACGCGAGCACATCGCTCATTCGAACATGCTCGTATCCTTTGAGCCGCACCCAATAGCTTTCCACTTCATAATCAGGAACGAGCATCAGCTGTCCATTGCGTTCCATCGTCCGTTCCGTCACTTGGGTGACTTGAACGTACGTATACGTGTTTCCATCGATCGCTGCCTTCTGTGGAAGGCATAGCTCATAGGTTTGTACTCCTTCGCTTTGTCCATCATCGACACGTTTGCCCTTTTGCGAAGCGATCTGGAACCAAAGCGCTTTCGATTCTCGGCGTAAGTTTCGCTTGATGACAAAGTCCACGTCTTCCTTTAGGCATACGTGCACATTCGCTTCTGCATCGTTTCCTGCATCCATGCGAACAAGCAGACGAGATGAAGTCAGTTGACGAGCTCGACGGATAGCGGTGACTAAAAACGAGGGCATGTTGTCTTGCACATGTTGTTTCCCTGGACGCAACTCGGCATGAACGAGATACCCTTCCTTCCCTGCATACGCAAACAACGGTGTAAAACCGTCAAATCCTTTATACGTTCGACTAACTCCTTCTTTTTTCGTATCGGAGTTGTCAAATGGGGAACCATCTATATCAAGGGGAAGCCATGTCGTCTTTCCTTTGGTCCAACAAGGGGACAAAGTGGCATGTCGTTGAATCAACAGACGTATGGACTCCTCCCAAAGAATCGTTTCGGTCATCGGAAGACAAGCGAGCTGATCGAGTCGTTGTCGCAAGGTTGGAGAGGAAGGCACGTGCTGAATCCCCATCGATGCCGAAAAGATATCGTCCTGACGATACGCTTCGATATGATCGAAATCCGTTTTTCCTGTGGCAAGCAAGCCAATCATCGAGCGAATGACATCGCTATGGGAAATGTGCACTTCTCGACGAACCGTTGGAAGCCGAAGTGCGTTTACCCGTTTATCCAGTTTCGTTCGATGGAGTAAGTAGCCAACGAGAGCAAGCCCAGCACTTGGGGTAATCGCTTCATCTGTCAATACAAACCGAATCGGGAAATCTTTCATCACATCACCTACTTGATGAAGAATCGTCAACGTCGTTTTCCTTTATCGTATCAACGGTTTGCGACCATTGTAAAGATGTTTTGTCACGGATTCAGGTAAATATAATCTATGCAATTTTTGGAATTTTTTATTTATTTTCATATAAAAAAAGAGCAGCATCGATCGCCGCTCTTTTTGTTTTTGCCTGGCAGCGTCCTACTCTCACAAGGGACAAACCCTCACTACCATCGGCGCTGAAGAGCTTAACTTCCGTGTTCGGGATGGGAACGGGTGTGACCTCTTCGCCATTGCCACCAAGCAATTTTTTTCTATTCATTGTTCCATTCAGTTCGATGGACAACTACTATTATAACTTTTTGATCTCAGTTGTCAACACTTTTTTGAATATCATTCTTTCAAAACTAGATAACGGTTCCTTCACGAATAGATGCTCTTACTTGGTTAAGTCCTCGATCGATTAGTATCCGTCAGCTCCACGTGTCACCACGCTTCCACCTCGGACCTATCTACCTCGTCATCTTCAAGGGATCTTACTCGCGTTTAGCGATGGGAAATCTCATCTTGAGGGGGGCTTCACGCTTAGATGCTTTCAGCGCTTATCCCTTCCGCACATAGCTACCCAGCGGTGCCCCTGGCGGGACAACTGGTACACCAGCGGTGCGTCCATCCCGGTCCTCTCGTACTAAGGACAGCTCCTCTCAAATTTCCTGCGCCCGCGACGGATAGGGACCGAACTGTCTCACGACGTTCTGAACCCAGCTCGCGTACCGCTTTAATGGGCGAACAGCCCAACCCTTGGGACCGACTACAGCCCCAGGATGCGATGAGCC
>NZ_JBBPAA010000002.1:0-22500 GCF_038008865.1 Aeribacillus sp. FSL K6-8394 | reverse complement strand
CCCAATGTTCCTTCAGCTCAATTAAATCTTGAAGAAGCAGCTGATCGAATTCTCTTCTCAACCATTGCTTTCGCCGAATAAACATGTCTGGCAAACTCCTTTTCTCTTCAAATCTCTCGTCTTCCCTCCAGCGCTTTTGAAAGTGTGACTTCGTCCGCGTATTCTAAATCACCGCCAACAGGCAGCCCATGAGCAATTCTTGTGATTTTTATGCCTGTAGGCTTTAAAAGGCGAGAGATATACATTGCTGTCGCTTCTCCCTCAATGTTCGGATTTGTTGCTAAAATTACTTCTTGAATTTCATCATTTTGCAGACGTTTTAGCAAATCAGGGATATTAATATCTTCAGGACCAATCCCGTCCATTGGCGAAATGGCGCCATGCAGAACATGATATAGACCGTTATATTCTTTCATTTTTTCCATTGCAATGACGTCTTTCGGGTCTTGAACCACACATATTATGCTTCTGTCACGGCGCTCATCTTTGCAAAGATAACATGGATCTTCATCTGTAATATGACCGCAAATCGAGCAATATGATAAATTTCGTTTTGCATTGACAAGCGCTTTCGCGAAATCCAATACTGTTTCTTCCTTCATATTTAAAACAAAAAAGGCCAGACGAACGGCCGTTTTCGGACCAATTCCTGGCAGCTTCATAAAGCTATCAATAAGTTTTGATATCGGTTCTGGATATTGCATCGAATAGATCCTCCTAGAACAACCCAGGCAAATTCATACCTTTAGTAAATCTTCCCATCGTTTCGCTTGTTAACTCATCCACTTTGCGAAGAGCATCGTTTGTTGCTGCCAATACCAAATCTTGAAGCATTTCAATATCTTCAGGATCTACAACATCTTCATTGATTTTCACTTCTAAAATTTCCTTATGTCCGTTTGCAACAACCGTGACCATACCGCCGCCAGCAGTTCCCTCCACTTTTTTTTCAGCAAGCTCCTCCTGAGCCTTTTGCATCTCCTTTTGCATTTTTTGCATTTGCTTCATCATTTTTTGCATGTTTCCCATACCGCCACGCATCATCATATTATCTCCTCCATAAGCATTTATTTACTCTTTTATTTCAATCAGATCCGTGCCAACTAATTTTTTTGCTTCGGCAATAAGCGGATCTTCGTCTTCATGCTCCTGTTGATGTGCATCGTCTGATCGTTGATTGCGCAAATAATCCTCCCTTATTTTACCCCATTCTTTCTCCGGAACGCCAATCATCTCCATTTGACGTCCAATGAGTCCTTGTAAAATCGTTTGGAGGTTTGTTAATACATGATTTTGATTTTCCGCCACCATTTTACAATGGATTTCATATTTAAATTTTAGCACAAAAGCATATTCGCAAGCAGCAACTGGTTCACTTTCATTTAAAAGGGCTGCATGCGACACTTTATTTTGCTGCTTTAGCGTTGTTAACAGATCTCCCCATCGGCTTTTCACTAAATCCAAATCTTTTCGAGTAGCATTTCTCAAAATATCATAAATGCGGTCAACAGGCGTTTTATAACCGCTTTGAATTGTTTTTTGTACTTTTGCTTCTTGTTTAACAGGCGACTGTTCTTGAACTCCATGCTGAACTAATGAAGATATTGTGCGTTCAAGTTCCTGTATTCGATTAAGAAGTTCTTCATAATGAACTGAAGGCGGCTGCACACGCTCAGTTTGACATAATTTCACAATCGCTACTTCTACAAAAATACGGGGATGATTCGTCCATTTCATCTCCTGCTGGCTTTGATTCAAAACTTCAATCGTCTCATAAATTTGCTCAATAGGAATTTGTTCGCACAATGAAACGAACGCATCGTCTATTGCGACTCGTTCCATTACTTCCTCTAAGTTTGGAGCCGATTTATATAATAACATGTCGCGATAGTAATAAATGAGATCTTCAATTAATTTTAAAGGATCTTTCCCTTGATCCAACCATTCGTGGATAGTTTTTAAAGCTTCCGTAACATTGTTCTCAAAAATAAATCGGACCAAATTTGCGAGCATCTTATGAGAAACCGATCCAGTTATAAATAATACATCCTCCAATGTGACTTTATCATCGCTAAAAGAGATGGCTTGGTCCAACAGACTCAGTGCATCTCGCATCCCACCATCAGCCGAGCTCGCAATAACCTTTAACGCTTCCTCTTCAACCTTGATCGATTGATTTTCCACAATTTCCTTCATGCGACGTACGATGGATTGAACAGAAATACGCCGGAAATCAAAGCGTTGACATCTCGAAATAATGGTAAGCGGAATTTTATGAGGTTCAGTTGTAGCCAAAATAAAAATCACATGTTTTGGAGGTTCTTCAAGCGTTTTTAATAAAGCATTAAATGCTCCGATTGAAAGCATATGAACTTCATCAATAATATATACTTTATATTTGACCGCCGCAGGTGCAAATTTGACTTTATCGCGAATATCGCGAATTTCATCTACTCCATTATTAGAAGCTGCATCAATTTCAATAACGTCCGAAATCGATCCTTCCGTGATTCCTTTACATGCAGGACACTCATTACAAGGCTCTGCAATTGGTGCTTGTTGGCAGTTGACAGCTTTCGCAAATATTTTTGCAGCGCTTGTTTTACCTGTTCCTCTAGGACCTGTGAAAAGATAAGCATGCGAAAATTTATTTTGTAAAAGGGCATTTTGCAATGTTTTCGTGACGTGTTCTTGTCCCACGACATCACGAAACTGCTGTGGCCTCCATGCTCGGTATAAAGCCTGATAACTCAAGTAACGCCCTCCCCTTTATACAGTAATCTTTCATTTATTATACCTGATTGTTTAAACGAATGTAAGTTTTCCATAAGAAGGATAAAAAACTTATGAAAAAAATAAAACCGATCTCTGTAAAAGCGTCTCCAGTTAAATAGACAGCACATGTAGACAGCCTGAGACCGATATTCATTAGGACTTTAAGCTGTTTCTCTTTTGAAGCCGTTGATAGTTATATTGCATAATGCATCCTTCATCTATTCGGACGTGCGGAAAAAGTATGGATGAGACTTGAAATGGGACGGCGTATTCTGTATGGTTTTAGCCGCTAAGGACACTTTTGTTTCAAGATCTTCTTGGGGAGTTTTAAAGTCTTCCTAATATTTTCTTCATTTCTTTCTGCTTAAAGTGTTTTCCCCATCATGCATCAATCCATATTTTAAACCAATGTCCTCATTACATTTTTTAAGCTTTACATCATACGCTGTTCATATTTCTCTCATCGAAAAAATCCCCTTATAGTTGACAGACTTTTCTTTTTCTGCCTACTATAAGGGGATCTTATTGTTTGATATGATAACTGCCGTGCACCTTCTGTCGATTAGCAACCCTAGGCGTTACTCAAGCAGTTAGCTCAGTTCAGGCAACCCTGCGGCACATGAGAGCTTCCACTTAATGCTGCTTCCTTCCGGACCTGACATGGTTCATGGATTCTCATTGCACAGGACCCAAACGTCAACACCACTTACTTGAGGCAGACCCTAAAATATACTAACCTCGAGAAGGAATTCGGCCTCGCTAGAGCGGATTGCGAGTACAGGGCACCGCTACCTCCCCGCTTAGCACGGCAAAGTTTAAACCGATTTTCACTTTGCGCCGTTTAAGGACGCAAATTTAGTATATATGTTTTTTCGAGAAAATGCAACGCTTCCCAATATGTTAAAAAATTCAATTGTTTTTATTTTTCATTTTCAACCGTTTTTTCTCTTCCCGCAACTTTTGAAAAAAACAGGTTAACATTTCACTGCATTGCTCCTGCTTCACGCCTGAAATTACTTCTGTTTGATGATTGAAACGA
The DNA here is from genome assembly GCF_038008865.1 of Aeribacillus sp. FSL K6-8394. Lineage (NCBI taxonomy): Bacteria > Bacillati > Bacillota > Bacilli > Caryophanales > Bacillaceae > Aeribacillus > Aeribacillus sp. FSL K6-8394. The sequence continues at coordinate 18,686 of NZ_JBBPAA010000002.1, read as the reverse complement.
GGTTCATTTAATAAATTCATTAACGTTCCTGCACAACCAGCCTTCGGATCGAAAGCGCCGAAAACTACACGTTCAAGTCTTGACATTACAATCGCTCCTGCACACATTGGACATGGCTCAAGCGTCACATATAGCGTCGAGTTCTCGAGTCTCCACGTTCGAAGCTTCCTGCACGCCTCATCAATTGCCAATATTTCCGCATGAGCGATTGACCTCTGCTCGGTTTCCCTCAAATTATGAGCTTTTGCAACCACTACATCATCTACAACAAGCACAGCACCAATCGGAACCTCGCCAATCTTTTCCGCCTTCTTCGCCTCTTTAATTGCTAAAGTCATATAATATTCGTCTTTAGTCATTTTTTGCTCCTCATCCTATCGATATAATTTCATCTTAAAAAAAGTGCGGGTTCCTTTCAACCTTTTCCAAAAGCATGTTTTCTGCGATGAAAACATAAAATTTACAAACAGTTTTTACAGGAGGTCATGATTTTGCTAATTCATGTTGTTCAATCTGGGCAAACGCTTTATTCCATTGCACAAACATATGGAACATCTATAACAGCCATCGTTGAAGCAAATGAAATTCCTAATCCTGATCAGCTTGTTGTAGGTCAAGCAATTGTTATTCCAATCATCGGACAATTTTACACCGTTCAACGGGGAGACAGCCTTTGGAGCATTTCAAGAAAATTTGGTACATCTGTATTTGAGCTTGCAGCAGTAAATGGACTGAATATAAATCAATTATTGCCTATTGGCCTTCGATTATATATCCCAGAACGGCCTAAACGGCAAGCAGAATTTAATGTATATTTAGAACCGCTTGGTGCTCAAGTCAGCCAAAATCTCGAAGACAGCGCAAGAGAGACTGCCCCTTATTTAACCTACCTTACCCATTTTAGCTTTCAAGCACAACGTGACGGTTCTTTAAAAGAGCCACCGATTGGGAACTTGCCAACTATTGCTAATGAACAAAATTTAGTGTTTTCAATGGCTGTCACAAATTTGGAGAACAATCAATTTAGTGCAGAGTTAGGGCATATATTGCTGACAGACGATGATGTACAAACTAAATTTTTAAATAATATTGTTGCCACAGCAAAAAAATATCAGTTTCGAGATATTCACTTTGATTTTGAATATTTGTTTCCTGCCGACCGGGAAGCCTATAATCAATTTTTGCGAAGGGCGAGAGACAGGATGCACAGTGAAGGGTGGTTCATTTCCTCTGCATTAGCCCCCAAAACAAGCGCAGAGCAAAAAGGACAATGGTACGAGGCCCACGACTATAAAGCACATGGAGAAATTGTGGATTGGGTCGTCATTATGACATATGAATGGGGGTACAGCGGCGGACCGCCAATGGCTGTTTCTCCTATCGGCCCAGTCCGTGATGTACTCGAATATGCCGTTACGGAGATTCCTCCACAGAAAATTATGATGGGACAAAATTTATACGGTTATGACTGGACTCTTCCCTTTGTGCAAGGCGGGCCTTACGCAAAAGCGATAAGTCCGCAGCAGGCAATTCAGCTTGCATCAAAATACAATGCAGAAATCAAATTTGATGAAGAAGCCCAAGCCCCTACTTTTCGATATACGGATGAAAACCAAAAGGTTCATGAAATTTGGTTTGAAGATGCCCGTTCCATACAAGCCAAATTCGATCTTGTAAAAGAGCTGCATTTGCGAGGTGTTAGCTATTGGAAACTAGGAATTTCGTTTCCGCAAAATTGGCTGTTGATTATCGATAATTTTCAAGTCGTAAAAAAATAAATACTTCTTTATAAACAACTATTGATCAAATGATCTTAAATATGAGGAATTTCTGTTTTGTTTTTCAAAAAAATAAAAGAGGCGCCTAATAAGTTGCTTTTCAGCTTATAGACGCCCCTTTAACGTTTATATCGATGATTTTTGTTTTCCATGAGGATTAGCCATTTTGTTGTGAACTACCCACCACCTACGCTTCGCTTAGGGGTTGGGGCTTCAAGCGACTTGTGTGTGTTCGCTGAACGGTAAGCCACACACAAGAACCCTTTACGCTTCCCTTCGTTCCGAAGGTGTCCGTTCTACCCATATTCTATCCTATTCGTTGGCTAACGCCAACCGAAATTCATCTCCCACCTACTCATTGGGCTACGCCCTGCACATTCCTTGAGGATGGGAGACTTCTTTCGGAAATCCGTTAAAAAATAAAAAATTCGTTACAGCCCGTAACGAATTTAGCCAATCTCCAATTTATGCGCACTCGGTAAATAATGGCGGAGGAGGAGGGATTCGAACCCCCGCGCGGTTTGACCCGCCTCTCGGTTTTCAAGACCGACCCCTTCAGCCAGACTTGGGTACTCCTCCATATGACATGGACTAATATAGCACAGTATAAAATGTATGTCAATAAACTCATAAAAGTTATCAAATAATTTTTTTCCTTAAACGCTTCTTTACAAAGAAGCTTATTTTTTTAAATAGAAAAAATTAAAAAATTCGAAAAAAATCGATTGTATTTCATTCATCATGTTATAAACTTGAATTGCAAGTTAATTTAAAGCGCTCACAAATGGACACTAGTTTTTTCGGGACATGAACAAAGGCATCTTTTCCCCGCAATCGGCTGCTATCTTTGCATTGATTTGCCGCGCTTTTAAAACAGCATGTATAAAAACAACTGAAGCCTAGTGCAAAACGTAAATCCCTTAAAAAATCAGAGTGAGAAGCTTGCGGATGACTAGAGGAGGACGGAGAAAAATATGTATGATTATGTAATTGTCGGCGGAGGAATAGTCGGCTTATCCACTGCATTGGCAATATATGAACAACACCCAAACGCAAAAGTGGCAATAATCGAAAAAGAAAATAAAGTTGCCTCCCATCAAACGGGTCATAACAGCGGGGTGATCCATTCCGGTATATATTACAAGCCCGGGAGCTATAAGGCGCAGCTTGCGAAAAAAGGTAATCAGGCAATGATCATGTTTTGCCAAAAATACGATATCCCTTATGAAGTCTGCGGCAAAGTAATCGTTGCCAGCGATGAACATGAGCGGGAGGAGCTTGAGAAGCTGTTCCAACGCGGATTAAAAAACGGCCTCAATATCCGGAAAATTTCAAAGGAGGAGCTTCATGAATTTGAACCTTATGTGAATGGAATAGAAGCCATTCATGTTCCATCAACAGGTATTGTAAATTTCCGTCTTGTTAGTGAACGGATGGCAGATTTAATCCTCGAAAAGGGCGGGGAGATCTTTTTAAACGAAAAAGTAGAAGTGATTCATGAAAAAAAACAAGAAGTTATCGTTGAAACAGCAAACAAAACCTTTCAAAGCCGATTTTTTATAAATTGTGCAGGACTTAACAGCGATCGTATTGCTAAAATAGCAAATCTGTATACGGATGTGAAAATTGTTCCATTCCGTGGAGAATATTATATGTTAAATCCGCAAAAATCATATTTAGTTAAAAACTTAATCTATCCTGTACCAAATCCTAATTTTCCATTTTTAGGCGTTCACTTTACTAGAATGATTGACGGATCTATAGATATAGGTCCAAATGCTGTTTTAAGCTTGAAAAGAGAAGGGTATAAAAAAAGCGACGCAAATATGAAAGATTTGTTTGAAGTATTAACGTTCCCCGGTTTTTGGAAATTAGCAGGTCAATATATGAAAGAAGGACTCGAAGAAATGATTCGATCGATGTCAAAGAAAAAGTTTGTCGAAAATGTTCAAAAACTCATGCCCGATATTACAGAAGAAGATTTGCTGCCTGGACCATCTGGTGTCCGAGCTCAAGCTTTAAGTAAAGACGGGGCTTTAATCGATGATTTTTATATTGTGCCAACGAAACGGTCCATTCATGTGCTGAACGCTCCATCTCCTGCAGCGACAGCATCCATTGAAATAGGAAGAACAATTGCCAAACAAATGATACAACGGCAGCCTATATAAAATACATTTGTACATAAAAGAGGGATATGGAAGGAACCCCTCCTATCCCCTTTCATTTTTTCTATTCAGTATGAATTACTTTTTACTAATTACTGTTTTATTTCCCATATATGGACGCAGCACTTCCGGAATGACGACAGATCCGTCTTCTTGCTGGTAATTTTCCAAAATGGCTGCTACTGTACGACCTATTGCAAGCCCAGAACCATTTAACGTATGCACATGCTCAGGCTTTGCTTTCGGATCCCGTCGGAACCGTATATTCGCCCGGCGAGCCTGAAACGCTTCAAAGTTGCTGCAAGAAGAAATTTCACGATATGTTTGATAGCTTGGAAGCCATACTTCAAGATCATATTTTTTTGCTGCCGTAAAGCCTAAATCAGCTGTACACATGCTCATAACTCGATATGGAAGTCCTAACAGCTTCAATACGTTTTCAGCATGACTTGTTAATTTTTCTAATTCCTCATAAGAATCTTCAGGCTTTACAATTTTCACAAGCTCCACTTTGTTAAATTGATGCTGGCGAATAAGGCCGCGCGTATCTCTTCCGGCCGCCCCTGCCTCAGAACGGAAGCAAGCGCTGTACGCTACATAATTGATTGGAAGCTGCTTCTCCTGTAAAATTTCATCACGGTGCAAATTTGTGACAGGAACTTCCGCTGTTGGTATTAAGAAATAATCCTCACCTTGAATTTTAAAAGCGTCTTCCTCAAACTTCGGAAGCTGTCCTGTTCCGATCATGCTTGTACGGTTCACTATATACGGAGGCAAAACTTCCTCATAGCCATGTTCTTCAACGTGCAAATCTATCATAAAACTGATAAGCGCCCTTTCTAATCTTGCGCCCAAACCTTTATAAAATACAAAGCGGCTGCCGGTCACCTTGCCGGCTCTTTCAAAATCGAGAATTCCTAATTGGTCGGCAATTTCCCAATGAGGTTTTGGTTCAAAACGAAAGGTCGGGATTTCTCCCCATTTGCGGACTTCTACATTATCTTCCTCTGAATCGCCGACTGGAACGCTCTCATGCGGAATGTTTGGAATCGACAAAATCAAGGTTTCTAACTTTTCTTCAATCTCTTTTAATTCCTCATCAAGTGTTTTGATGCGTTCTCCTACTTGACGCATTTCTTGAATTAAATGATCTGTGTCTTTCTTTTCTCTTTTCAATTCGGCGATTTTAGAAGATACTTCATTTCTTTTGCTTTTTAATTCTTCCGTCGTAACAATTAGTTCACGACGCTTTTTATCCAAGTCAACAAATTGATCAAAATCAGTTAAATCCTCTCCACGGTGTTCAAGCTTCTTTTTTATTTCTTCAAAATTTGACCGTAAAAATTTCATATCAAGCATCATGGACACTCCTTTCGTTTTTATATTCAAAATAAAAACTCCCGTCCAAAAAGGGACGAGAGTATACCCGCGTTGCCACCCTGCTTGAAGGCATCAGCCTTCCACTTACAAAGGTAACGGTTTTTTCCGTAAATGCTTACTAACAAAAACTTGCATTCAGCATTTCACTCAAGGACGGATTCACAAGCGTTTTTCACTGGTTTCCACCAACCACCAGCTCTCTTAAGAAAAACAACTTGCTACTAGTTCCTCTCATTGCTTTAGATCTATTTATATTCATAAATTTACTATAAGTTTAGGGTTTGTTCAACTTTTTTATGCATGAACTTTCTCGTTTGATTCCTTCACCATATTTAAAAAATATTGCACAAATCGATGATCATCCGTCAATTCCGGATGGAATGAACATCCAAGTATGTGGCCTTGTCGAACAGCAACAATTCGATCCTCATGTTTTGCTAAAATTTCAACATTTTCTCCTGCTTCTACAATATGCGGAGCGCGAATAAACACACCTATAAAATCGTCCCCAACTCCTGCAATGGTTAATTCCGCTTCAAAACTTTCACGCTGACGGCCGAAAGAATTCCGTTCAACGACCACATCCAATACACCAAGGTGCGGCTCATCTTGTCCAACAATTTGCTTCGCCAGCAAAATAAGACCAGCACATGTACCGAAAACAGGTTTTCCTCCCTTTATAAATTCTTTCAAAGGGTCCATCAACCCATACTTTTCAATCAATCTTCTCATTGTCGTGCTTTCGCCGCCTGGTAAAATAAGTCCATCGATATTTTGCAATTGTTCGGATTTTTTAATTTTTACGCCTTCTGCACCACAAGCTTCGATTGACTGAATATGCTCCCTCACAGCACCTTGGAGTGCCAAAACTCCTACTTTCATTTTGTATTCTCCTTTACCAACCACGTTCTTGCATACGATGTTCCGGAAGCAATGAAGAAATATCGATCCCTTTCATCGCAGTTCCAAGATCTTTCGATAAATGAGCGATTAATTCATAATCCTCATAGTGTGTGGTCGCTTCCACAATTGCCCGAGCATACTTTCCTGGATTTTCAGATTTAAAAATACCTGAGCCGACAAACACACCATCTGCACCAAGCTGCATCATCAACGCTGCGTCAGCAGGTGTTGCAACGCCGCCAGCAGCAAAATTCACGACAGGGAGTCGTCCTTCCTTTTTAATTTGTAGTAGCACTTCATACGGGGCTCCTAAATTTTTTGCTTCCGTCATTAGCTCATCTTCGCTCATGCCGACAATTTTCCGAACCTGTGCATTCACTTTCCGCATGTGACGAACTGCTTCTACAATGTTGCCAGTTCCCGGTTCGCCCTTCGTTCTGAGCATGGAAGCACCTTCTCCAATTCGGCGAGCTGCTTCTCCTAAATCACGGCAGCCACAAACAAATGGAACCGTAAATTCCCGCTTATTTATATGAAACTCTTCATCAGCCGGTGTCAACACTTCACTTTCATCAATATAATCAACACCGAGCGCTTCTAATACTCGAGCTTCTACAATATGTCCAATACGGCATTTTGCCATTACTGGAATCGTAACCGCGTTCATGACCTCTTCAATAATCGTCGGATCAGCCATGCGGGCAACCCCGCCTGCCGCACGAATGTCAGCAGGAACTCTTTCCAGCGCCATGACGGCAACCGCACCTGCTTCTTCAGCAATTTTGGCCTGTTCTGCATTGACCACATCCATGATGACGCCGCCTTTTTGCATTTCGGCCATTCCCCTTTTTACTCGATCAGTACCAGTAATTGCCATTTCTATAGTTCCTCCTTAATGATACATTCAAATGCATACATCTATTTTATCCTAATTTTTATAAAATTCCTATCAAATTTCAAGGATTTCTTTTATTTTAAATATAGTAAAAACCCCCAACAAAATGTTAGGAGTTATGCATTAAAACCAGCTTTTTACCATGTTTGCTGCTCCGTTCCATACATCACCAAAAAAACTACCAATGCCTCTCATTGATAATACAAACCAGTTAGCTTTTTCGACTTTTGTTTTTGTCACTACATCAACTTTCGCTTCGGATTCACCTGTTACAAATCCGTAATCCTGGCTGTTCCCTTTATATTCTACGGACATATACCCGACCTTGGCGCCCTTTTTAATTGGTGCAGTCAGCTCTCCGTTCGCAGTTAAAAGCTTTTTATCTAAAACATATTTCGGCTCATACTGGTCTTTTTCCCCACGTTTAATAGGGAGCTTTAAAGAATCTTTTGTTTCTATTTCTACTTTTTTCTCTTTTCCTTTTACAACAGATACAGTTGATTTATTTTTTATTTGATATTGCGCAGGAAATAATTCCTCAATGGAAAAATTGCTGAAAACATAGTCCATTAGTTTTCTAGTTTCACTAAAACGATGTACGTAATTGTTGCTCCCTTTACCTTTCGCATTCATAACAACTGTGATGATTCGCATTCCGTTCCGTTCGGCTGTTCCCGTAAAGCAGGAGCCCGCAAAATCGGTATATCCTGTTTTTAACCCGTCTACACCTTCTGTACCATAAACTAATCCAGGCAGCATCCAGTTCCAGTTTTCCATTTTAATCTCATCATCCGTACCTTCTCGAAAAGCTTTTCTCGTAATTTTGGCCGTTTCTAAAATCTCAGGATACTCCTTTAAAAGATGGTACGCAAGGCTGGCAACGTCTCTCGCAGACATTACATTTTCTTCTTCCTCACCTGTTCCTTCCGGATGCATCCCCATTAAGTCTCTATTGTTTAAACCTGTCGCATTTACAAACTTCGTATGCTTCAAGCCTAGTTCTTTCGCTTTTTCATTCATCATTTTCACAAAATTTGTTTCCGATCCACCGATCACTTCTGCCACTGCAATCGCCGCACCATTTGCAGAATAAATGGCCATTGCTTCATATAACTCTTTTATTGTATAACTTCCATCTTTTCTTAAAGGGACATTGGATAAACTGCGATTTTGGGAAATTTTGTAAACATAATCACTTGGACGATATGTTTGATCCCAAGAAACTTTCTTTTCATGGATCGCTTCCAGCAGCAAGTATTCAGTCATCATTTTTGTCATACTTGCAACTCCAAGAGTTTTATCAATATTTTTTCCGTACACAATTTTCCCTGTAGAGGCTTCAACGGCAATGGCTGCAGAGGCATTGATGCCCAATGGGTCATTTTCTTCAGCATTTATTTTGGGAGACAAAGGGGAAAATGCCGTCATCAATAAAAACGTGATGACGAGAGCCGAGATGAATTTTTTCGTGAAGTGCACCATGATTACCTCCATTTATTTGAAAATATCTATTTTAAAAAATAATTAATAGTTAACACAACAAAATTGATTTTAACATACATCTTATAAAAAAAATAGACAGAGTCTCTACTCTGTCTAAAAGTCGTAATTTTTTAAATAAGACTATTGAACTGTCAGTTGTTAAGAAATGGAATAATTAGGAGCCTCTTTTGTAATTTGAACATCATGCGGATGGCTTTCTCTTAATCCTGCACCAGTCATCCGGATAAATTGTGAATGCTCACGGAGCTCATATAAATTTTTTGCTCCGCAATATCCCATACCTGATCTCACACCGCCGACAAGTTGGTAAATTGTCTCTGCCAACGGTCCTTTATATGGGATGCGGCCTTCAATTCCTTCTGGAACAAATTTTTTGTTGTCTTCTTGGAAATAACGGTCTTTGCTACCTTTTTCCATCGCTGCAACTGAACCCATGCCGCGATATACTTTAAATCGACGCCCTTGGTAAATTTCTGTTTCTCCCGGGCTTTCAGATGTACCTGCAAGCAAACTTCCTAACATGACGGCATGTCCACCTGCAGCCAATGCTTTTACAATATCTCCTGAATATTTTATTCCGCCATCAGCAATGATAGCTACTCCGTGCTTTCTTGCTTCTGTCGCACAATCATATATGGCTGTAATTTGCGGCACCCCAACACCTGCTACCACACGAGTAGTACAAATGGAACCAGGGCCAATTCCAACCTTCACAATGTCTGCTCCAGCTTCTATGAGAGCTCTCGTTCCTTCAGCTGTTGCAACATTTCCTGCAATAATATTTAAATCTGGATAAGCATCACGAATTTTCCTTACTGTTTCTAAAACTCCTTTTGAATGTCCATGCGCCGTATCCACGACAATAACATCCACATTTGCTTCCACTAGTTTTTTAACGCGCAGCATCGTATCAGATGTTACACCTACTGCAGCGCCGACGATCAATCTTCCATGGGCATCTTTAGCTGAATTTGGAAACTCAATTACTTTTTCAATATCTTTAATCGTAATAAGGCCTTTTAATATGCCTTTATCATCTACAATCGGGAGCTTTTCAATTTTATATTTTTGCAAAACTTTTTCAGCTTCTTCCAATGTTGTGCCTACAGGAGCTGTAACTAGATTTTCTTTCGTCATCACTTCAGAAATTTTTGTAGAATAATCTTGTATAAAACGTAAATCTCTGTTTGTAATAATACCTACAAGCTTTTGTTCCTCTGCATTGTTCACAATCGGAACACCAGAAATCCGATATTTGCTCATTAAATGTTCCGCATCATATACTTGATGGTCCGGAGTAAGGAAAAACGGATCTGTAATAACACCGCGCTCAGAACGTTTTACTTTATCTACTTGCTCAGCTTGCTGTTCAATCGACATATTTTTATGGATAATGCCCAATCCTCCTTGGCGCGCCATAGCAATCGCCATTTCTGATTCGGTAACAGTATCCATTCCTGCGCTGATAATTGGAATATTCAATTTTAACGTCTTCGTTAGCTCAACACTTAAGTCCACATCACGCGGCAAAACCTCTGACTTGGCAGGAATTAACAAAACATCATCGAACGTTAAGCCTTCCTTTAAAAATTTTGATTCCCACATTATTAAAACCCCCTAATCACGGCAAAATATTATATGTAGATTAACAATTGCTAAAGATGCTGTCAAGAAATCCACAAAGAATTTAAATTTTTAGAATAGTTGTTATGGAGGGGTCTCATTGTCGATTTGGAATTTTTATTCATCATTTCACTCTGCTCAAACAGTCCAACGGCTGCTTACCAAACATTATCAAAAACTTAACGTGCATGAGCCTGAACAAACATCTTATCAAAACTGCTATACATTTATTTATTTTTTAAAACATGGAGAAAATTATTACAAAATGGCTGATACAGCCCCGATCATGATCAAACCGGTTTTAGCTTTTTACGGCATCAGCCAGCTGATAAAGGCACTGCTTCTGACAGTCGATGCTCATTATCCTTCCTCTTCAGCTGTTTTATCCCATGGGGTATCAACAAGGAAACGAAAAAAACATAATTATAACTTTTTAAAAGATGAAGTTAAGGTGCAAAAAAATGGTTTATATCGCCATGCTGCCCTCAATCTTTTTCAATTAAATCACACGCCTGGAGAAAAATTTTCCATGGATTCCCTTTTGAAAAGAATCCCCGAATTAAGCGATCTATATCAGTTTCATTTACAAATCCCAACGACCATCCCAATTGAGACAAATGACACATTCATCATTGTACATAAAGAAATAGCAAATCGTTACTGTATTACCTCTAAGCGTCTTGCTGAGATTTTACAAAGCCAGCTTCATTGGATGCTTTCAAACGAAGATGTAGATTCACTTTATTTTTCCCATTCAGCCGAATTTCACTATTTATGGAAATCCTCCTATTTATTCAACTTTTATAATAAACAATATTATCTGCCGGCTGCGAAAGAAGATATAAAATTAATGCCAGAAATATTAATCCACTACCTTGTGCTTTATAACTTAAGCATGATTTCCCGATATGAAACCGAATGGCTGTATGATCTTATGTATAACCATCATAGTGATGATTACGTTTTTATTCATCAATTTATGGAAATCACATTAAAAAAAATTCCTTGGTTAACCTTAATGTATTTAAACCATATTTTCAATCGAGTAGGAGGGAGCGATTAACTCCCGTCCTCTCACACCACCGTACGTACGGTTCCGTATACGGCGGTTCAATTAAGATAATTGACGCAAGTCTTTATAACTTCCGTGAATAGCTGTTCTCTTTATGCCAGTGGTCACTCCACCCTCCAAGAGATCTCCCACGGGATTCACCGCTTCCTCCCTCAAGTGAGGTACTACGTTTTCTGTGTTCATCATGACACACTGAATGCCAAGGGCTATTCTCTCTTAATTGTTCGGTCCTTCTTAGTTGTTCTAGACCAACTAATACTATGACCTCTGCTGACTTCTGACTGTTCAGCTATCTATCACTAGATAGGTTACCAAGGTTACTTGGCGTGCCAGCCAGACCTCCCCGGGTAAGAGTGTAATCTTTCCTTCCATCCATCTGCTTCATTTACTCTGTATCACCTTCGGCAGAAAGGGCTTTGTTTTGTCATGCAAACTCACCCAGTGATACCTAGCCTCATATGAAGTTCGTGTTCCTCAGACCGGAAGTTTGCCGCTCGCTTCCTTCAGATTCCGCGTCACCACGGACACCCTTGCGTTAAGCTAACTGCTACTTCTGCCTTCGCAGCTCGGGACTTTCACCCTATAGATTACACCCATGCCGGGCGCACATGGATAAAAGCAGCCAACGGTAGTTGTGCTGCTTCTTTAACAAAAATATGATTATATACAAAAAAAAAGCAGCTGTTTTGCTGCTTTTTGTTTTTGCCTGGCAGCGTCCTACTCTCACAAGGGACAAACCCTCACTACCATCGGCGCTGAAGAGCTTAACTTCCGTGTTCGGGATGGGAACGGGTGTGACCTCTTCGCCATTGCCACCAAGCAATTTTTTTCTATTCATTGTTCCATTCAGTTCGATGGACAACTAATATTATAACTTTTTGATCTCAGTTGTCAACACTTTTTTGAATATCATTCTTTCAAAACTAGATAACGGTTCCTTCACGAATAGATGCTCTTACTTGGTTAAGTCCTCGATCGATTAGTATCCGTCAGCTCCACGTGTCACCACGCTTCCACCTCGGACCTATCTACCTCGTCATCTTCAAGGGATCTTACTCGCGTTTAGCGATGGGAAATCTCATCTTGAGGGGGGCTTCACGCTTAGATGCTTTCAGCGCTTATCCCTTCCGCACATAGCTACCCAGCGGTGCCCCTGGCGGGACAACTGGTACACCAGCGGTGCGTCCATCCCGGTCCTCTCGTACTAAGGACAGCTCCTCTCAAATTTCCTGCGCCCGCGACGGATAGGGACCGAACTGTCTCACGACGTTCTGAACCCAGCTCGCGTACCGCTTTAATGGGCGAACAGCCCAACCCTTGGGACCGACTACAGCCCCAGGATGCGATGAGCCGACATCGAGGTGCCAAACCTCCCCGTCGATGTGGACTCTTGGGGGAGATCAGCCTGTTATCCCCGGGGTAGCTTTTATCCGTTGAGCGATGGCCCTTCCATGCGGAACCACCGGATCACTAAGCCCGACTTTCGTCCCTGCTCGACTTGTAGGTCTCGCAGTCAAGCTCCCTTCTGCCTTTGCACTCTCCGAATGATTTCCAACCATTCTGAGGGAACCTTTGGGCGCCTCCGTTACCTTTTAGGAGGCGACCGCCCCAGTCAAACTGCCCACCTGACACTGTCTCCCGCCCCGATCAGGGGCGCGGGTTAGAATGTCAGTACAGCCAGGGTAGTATCCCACCGTCGCCTCAGCGCAAGCTGGCGCTCACGCGTCTCTGGCTCCTACCTATCCTGTACAAGCTGTACCCACATTCAATATCAGGCTGCAGTAAAGCTCCACGGGGTCTTTCCGTCCTGTCGCGGGTAACCTGCATCTTCACAGGTACTATAATTTCACCGAGTCTCTCGTTGAGACAGTGCCCAGATCGTTACGCCTTTCGTGCGGGTCGGAACTTACCCGACAAGGAATTTCGCTACCTTAGGACCGTTATAGTTACGGCCGCCGTTTACTGGGGCTTCGGTTCGCACCTTCAGCTACAGCTTAAGCGCTCCCCTTAACCTTCCAGCACCGGGCAGGCGTCAGCCCCTATACTTCACCTTACGGTTTCGCAGAGACCTGTGTTTTTGCTAAACAGTCGCCTGGGCCTTTTCACTGCGGCTCATCATGGCTTATCACCTTGATGAGCACCCCTTCTCCCGAAGTTACGGGGTCATTTTGCCGAGTTCCTTAACGAGAGTTCTCTCGCTCACCTTAGGATTCTCTCCTCGCCTACCTGTGTCGGTTTGCGGTACGGGCACCTCTCACCTCGCTAGAGGCTTTTCTTGGCAGTGTGGAATCGGGAACTTCGGTACTTCCTTTCCCTCGCCATCACAGCTCAAGCACACGGCAAGCGGATTTGCCTGCTTGCCAGCCCTAACTGCTTGGACGCGCACATCCAACCGCGCGCTTGCCCTATCCTCCTGCGTCCCCCCATTGCTCAAACGGTGAGGAGGTGGTACAGGAATATCAACCTGTTGTCCATCACCTACGCCTTTCGGCCTCGGCTTAGGTCCCGACTAACCCTGAGCGGACGAGCCTTCCTCAGGAAACCTTAGGCTTTCGGCGGAGGGGATTCTCACCCCTCTTTCGCTACTCATACCGGCATTCTCACTTCTAAGCGCTCCACCGGTCCTTCCGGTCCGGCTTCGATGCCCTTAGAACGCTCTCCTACCGCTGACACCAACGGTGTCAACCCGCAGCTTCGGTGATACGTTTAGCCCCGGTACATTTTCGGCGCAGAGCCACTCGACCAGTGAGCTATTACGCACTCTTTAAATGGTGGCTGCTTCTAAGCCAACATCCTGGTTGTCTAAGCAGCTCCACATCCTTTTCCACTTAACGTATACTTTGGGACCTTAGCTGGCGGTCTGGGCTGTTTCCCTTTTGACCACGGATCTTATCACTCGCAGTCTGACTCCCAAGGATAAGTCATTGGCATTCGGAGTTTGACTGAATTCGGTAACCCGATGGGGGCCCCTCGTCCAATCAGTGCTCTACCTCCAAGACTCTTCCCTTGAGGCTAGCCCTAAAGCTATTTCGGAGAGAACCAGCTATCTCCAAGTTCGATTGGCATTTCACCCCTACCCACACCTCATCCCCGCACTTTTCAACGTGCGTGGGTTCGGGCCTCCAGCAAGTGTTACCTTGCCTTCACCCTGGACATGGGTAGATCACCTGGTTTCGGGTCTGCGACCTCGTACTATTTCGCCCTCTTCAGACTCGCTTTCGCTGCGGCTCCGCCTTTCGGCTTAACCTTGCACGAAATCGCAACTCGCCGGTTCATTCTACAAAAGGCACGCCATCACCCATCCCGGGTCCCCGCAAAAGCCTGCTTTTGTGGGTGGGAATAGGGCTCTGACTACTTGTAAGCACACGGTTTCAGGTTCTCTTTCACTCCCCTCCCGGGGTGCTTTTCACCTTTCCCTCACGGTACTGGTTCACTATCGGTCACTAGGGAGTATTTAGCCTTGGGAGATGGTCCTCCCTGCTTCCGACGGGATTTCACGTGTCCCGCCGTACTCAGGATCCACTCGGGAGGGAACGGAGTTTCGACTACAGGGTTGTTACCTTCTCTGACGGGCCTTTCCAGACCTCTTCGTCTACCCCGTTCCTTTGTCACTCCTTAATCGAGTGTCCTACAACCCCAAGAGGCACGCCTCTTGGTTTGGGCTGTTCCCGTTTCGCTCGCCGCTACTCAGGGAATCGCTGTTGCTTTCTCTTCCTCCGGGTACTTAGATGTTTCAGTTCCCCGGGTTGCCCTCCATACCCTATGGATTCAGGTATGGATACTGCCCCATTACGGACAGTGGGTTCCCCCATTCGGACATCTCCGGATCGACGCTTACTTACAGCTCCCCGAAGCATTTCGGTGTTTGTCCCGTCCTTCATCGGCTCCTAGTGCCAAGGCATCCACCGTGCGCCCTTTCTAACTTAACCGTTTCTTCCTAACATGAGCGATCTATTCGTGAATGTCTTTCCGTTATCCAGTTTTCAAAGAACAATGCTTTTTCTTTCAATGAGCTCCCTTGCTGGTTGAATTGCTTTTAGCCGAACATCCGATCCTTCGAATGGGCTCTCGCATAGGAGCAATGCTTCCAATATTCATTAAACTTATGGTGGAGCCTAGCGGGATCGAACCGCTGACCTCCTGCGTGCAAAGCAGGCGCTCTCCCAGCTGAGCTAAGGCCCCAGGATGGTCTTATTTATGGTGGGCCTGAGTGGACTTGAACCACCGACCTCACGCTTATCAGGCGTGCGCTCTAACCGGCTGAGCTACAGGCCCATCCTGTATTTTTTTATTCAACTTCTATTCGCTGGGAAATCGACTTTGCGAATTCACCAGCAAACGGGGAAGGATGTGATCCTTCAAAACTAAACAAAACGGAAAAGCGTACCCTATTTCAATGTATATATCCTTAGAAAGGAGGTGATCCAGCCGCACCTTCCGATACGGCTACCTTGTTACGACTTCACCCCAATCATTTGTCCCACCTTCGGCGGCTGGCTCCCGTAAGGGTTACCCCACCGACTTCGGGTGTTACAAACTCTCGTGGTGTGACGGGCGGTGTGTACAAGACCCGGGAACGTATTCACCGCGGCATGCTGATCCGCGATTACTAGCGATTCCGGCTTCATGCAGGCGAGTTGCAGCCTGCAATCCGAACTGAGAGTGGTTTTTTGGGATTCGCTCCACCTCGCGGTTTCGCTGCCCTTTGTACCACCCATTGTAGCACGTGTGTAGCCCAGGTCATAAGGGGCATGATGATTTGACGTCATCCCCACCTTCCTCCGACTTTTAGCCGGCAGTCACCTTAGAGTGCCCAACTGAATGCTGGCAACTAAGGTCAAGGGTTGCGCTCGTTGCGGGACTTAACCCAACATCTCACGACACGAGCTGACGACAACCATGCACCACCTGTCACCCTGTCCCCGAAAGGGGAACGCCCTATCTCTAGGGTTGTCAGGGGATGTCAAGACCTGGTAAGGTTCTTCGCGTTGCTTCGAATTAAACCACATGCTCCACCGCTTGTGCGGGTCCCCGTCAATTCCTTTGAGTTTCAGCCTTGCGGCCGTACTCCCCAGGCGGAGTGCTTAATGCGTTTGCTGCAGCACTAAAGGGTGGATACCCTCTAACACTTAGCACTCATCGTTTACGGCGTGGACTACCAGGGTATCTAATCCTGTTCGCTCCCCACGCTTTCGCGCCTCAGCGTCAGTTACAGGCCAGAGAGCCGCCTTCGCCACTGGTGTTCCTCCACATCTCTACGCATTTCACCGCTACACGTGGAATTCCGCTCCCCTCTCCTGCACTCAAGTTCCCCAGTTTCCAATGGCCGCTCGCGGTTGAGCCGCGAGATTTCACATCAGACTTAAGGAACCGCCTGCGCGCGCTTTACGCCCAATAATTCCGGACAACGCTTGCCACCTACGTATTACCGCGGCTGCTGGCACGTAGTTAGCCGTGGCTTCCTCGTCAGGTACCGTCAAGGTACCGCCCTGTTCGAACGGCACTTGTTCTTCCCTGACAACAGAGCTTTACGATCCGAAGACCTTCTTCGCTCACGCGGCGTTGCTCCGTCAGACTTTCGTCCATTGCGGAAGATTCCCTACTGCTGCCTCCCGTAGGAGTCTGGGCCGTGTCTCAGTCCCAGTGTGGCCGGTCACCCTCTCAGGTCGGCTACGCATCGTCGCCTTGGTGAGCCGTTACCTCACCAACTAGCTAATGCGCCGCGGGCCCATCCTGCAGTGACAGCTAAAAGCCGCCTTTCAACCGAAAACCATGCGGTTTTCGGTGTTATCCGGTATTAGCTCCGGTTTCCCGAAGTTATCCCAGTCTGCAGGGCAGGTTGCCCACGTGTTACTCACCCGTCCGCCGCTAACCTAAAGGAGCAAGCTCCCTTCGGTCCGCTCGACTTGCATGTATTAGGCACGCCGCCAGCGTTCGTCCTGAGCCAGGATCAAACTCTCCAAAAAAAGTTTGTCACCAAATGCTCTTGTCAGAATCAACAGGCACGCTTTTCATTTTGTTCAGTTTTCAAAGATCATATATCAAAAACAGCGACTTTTACATTATAAAATCATACTTTATGGTTGTCAACACTTTTTTTATTTTAATTGCTGACTTCAGTGATTATAGCAGTTTCAATCGTTTTTGACAAGCATTATTTTATATCTTCGAAAAAACTAAAAAACCTTTATAATCGACAAATCCTTGCTCTTTTCCAAAGATATAATTTGATCGGAATCTTCTGCTTGTACCATCGGCTTTGTAACCAATTTTTCATTTATAAAAACGATTTTCCCATAAGCTCCATTAGAAAGCTTTACTGTTCGTCCTACCATATCTTTTATAAATATTTTTTTGAAAGCTTGAACAACCGATAAATCAAATTTTCCAAATTGGTCTTTTTCTATTTGATCCAATACGTGAAAAGGCGATTGTCCATTGCGATATGGACGAGGAGAAAACATTGCTTGATATGCGTCTGCAAACGAAATGATTTTGGCAAAAGGATGAATTTGAACGCCTTTAATTCCTAAAGGATAACCTGATCCATCAAATCTTTCATGATGCTGCAAGACTGCAACTTTCGCACCTTCTGTTAAAGCTGGTAAATCTTTTAATAATTTATAGCTGTGAATAGGATGTTCTCTAACCTCGAGGAACTCTTTTTCTGTCAGCGCTTCTTTTTTTGTTAAAATTGCCGGCGTAATTTTTGCCATCCCACAATCACTTAACAGACCTGCAAGAGCAATTTGATTTACTTCACCAGTTAAAAATCCCATTTTTTTTGCAATTAAAGCGCTTAATAAAGAGACAGAAACAGAATGATGGCAAATATAATTTTTTGCATCACATGTTGTATAAGTCTCCATTATTTTGCTTGGTTGATCAAACCCAGCTTTTAATACTGGGAGGAGTAATGTTCTAATTTTATAAATATCTACTGAAGCACCCGACTGCCAAGATAAAAAATACTTTTGGAGCTGTTCTACTGAATGTACAAAAATTTCTTCAAAAGCAGTTTTGGATGAACTTTCCGTTTTTTGAACGTCAGCCTCATTTTTTTGAGGTTGATCAGTGGAAATATCTTCTTTCGCTTCTTTTACTCCTGTAGTAGTAGAAGTCCGGACTTGAACTTCTTTAATTAAAAATGCACGAAAAAATTCAATATGTTCCTCATTAATAACAGTGCCTTTTTTCGCAATTGGTTTTGGTGACAAAGAATAAACATCTTCTGCTAAGACAAATCCCGGCTTCAATTTTTTGACATGAATCCGCAAATGAATCCCCCTCCCTCTATAAATGTTGATATATCAACGGTTGTAGCCGATTCAGGGGTGTCAAAAAAATATTTTTCGACAAAGTTT